>CAWGHM010000004.1:0-48363 GCA_963822365.1 uncultured Alphaproteobacteria bacterium | reverse complement strand
GCGCCGTGGCGCGCGGCGTGGTCGACACCGATCCGGGTGACCCGCCGATGGCCACGGTGGCATTCCGGCCGGCTCGGGTCGAGCGCCTGCTCGGCGCCGTCCTGCCGGTCGAGGAGCAGCGTGCGCTGCTGACTCGCGTGGGGATCGAGACGGAACCGGCCGTGACTGACACCGAGATCACGCTGGCCCTGGACCCGCAGCCCCTGCGCGTCCCGGCGGGCGATGCGGCCACCGTTCTCGCCCACGTGCCCACCTGGCGGCGCGACCTGGCCGTCGAGGCCGATATCGCCGAGGAGATCGCGCGCATCCGCGGCTACGACGTCATCCCCGGCGTGCTGCCGCATACCGCGATGCCGGCCTACCACCCATCGCCACTGCGCCTGCGGGATCGTGTCCGCGAACTGCTCGTGGGCGCCGGGCTGTCCGAAGTCGTGACCTACGCGCTGGTGGAGCCGGCGGTGGTCGAACGGTTCGCCGGCCTCGACGACAGCGCGATCGCGTCCGAGGGGATCGCCCGCGGCCGACCGATCGTGGTCACGAATCCGCTGTCATCGCAGCACTCGGTCATGCGCCAGGAGCTCCTCGGCGGCCTGCTCGACGTCACGGCCGAGAACCGACGTCGGGGCCGTGACGCGGTCGCCATCTTCGAGATCGGGAGCGGCTACGGCGCCACGGACGACGACGGGGTCGAAGGGTGGTGGAGGCTCGGTTTCGCACTGGCTGGACCCAAGGCCCCGCCGTCGTGGGACCGGACACCGCCGGACTGGGACCTCGACGACGCCAAGGGCGTGATCGACCTGCTGGCCGGCCGCCTGGGCCTGCCCGTTGCATCGTTCACGACCCTCGCGGACGATCCGCGGCTGCACCCCGGCCGCGCCGCTCGGGCGGAGGCCGGTCAGGCCCTGGCGGGCCGCGTCGGTGAGATCCACCCGGTCCTCGCCGACGAGCTGGACCTCGGCGGCTGGCGGGTCATCGTCGGGCAGGTCGCCATCGCCGGCCTCTCCGCGGGTTCGCCGCTGGTCCCGGTCGGGCGCACCCCATCCCGCCATCCGGCCGCCAGCCGGGACCTCGCGTTCGTCGTGACCGATGCCCGCGCAGCCTCCGAGGTCGAAGCCGCCATCCGCCGACACGGCGGGCCGCTGCTCGGGACCGTGACCCTGTTCGACATCTACCGCGGGCGCCCACTGGCGGACGACCGACGCAGCCTTGCCTATCGCCTCGTGTTCGCCGCGCCGGATCGGACGCTGACCGAGGAGGAGGTCGAGGCAGCGGTGACCGCCGTCACCGCGGGTGTCGCTGCAGACGTGGGCGGAGCGCTCCGGACCTGAGCGGACCGTCCCACGTCCGAGGTGCGCACGTTGCTTGCGACGCGGTAGAGCCCGCTGCTACCCTTGCGCCGCCTCGAACGGGCGCGCGAGGTAGCCAGGTGGTCAAGGAGGGACAGTGGACATCGGGGAGTTCCTGAGCGGTTTCGTGGCGATCGACCTCGTCCTCATCGTCCTGTTCATGGGCTTCTTCGTGCTGGGCTTCGCCCAGGGCACGATCCGCCGGCTCATCGGCCTGGCGGCCGTCCTGTTCTCGTTCTTCTTCGCGGCGAACCTGGCGGATCCGCTCGGCGCATTCCTCGGAGCGAACTGGACCCAGTTCGCGAAGCAGTACAGCTACATGATCGGGTTCGGCACCGTGTTCGTGGCCAGCGCGCTCGCGTTCGCGCTGGTCGTCCAGGGCTTCTATCGACCGCAGCCGCTGTTCGAGAAGGCGCGCTTCGTCGACGAACTCCTGGGTGGCCTCCTCGGGCTGCTGCAGGCCGCCGTGATCCTTGGCGCCACCGTGATCATCCTGGACACGTTCTTCCGCATCCCGGGCATCCCGCAGGATCCGCAAGAGCTCCCGCTGCTGCGCGACCTCTGGACGGCCCTCGATGGGTCGCAGATCGTCCAGGCGTTCCGCGTGACCATCATCCCGGCCTTCATCGGCATCACGGGGTTCCTCATCCCCGACACGATCCAGGCGTTCTTCCCGCGAGCGGGGAGCTGACCGGCCGGTCCCCTGCGGGCGAGGCCATCGGTCGACCGTTCCCGCGTGCCGAGCTGGCCGTTGACGCGGTGGCCGGAGCCAGGGCCCTGCTCGGTGCCCGGCTGATCCGAGAGGACGAACACGGGCTTCGGATCGGGCGCATCGTCGAGGTCGAGGCGTATGGCGGCCCGGAGGATCTCGGCTCGCATGCCCGGTTCGGGCGGACGGAGCGCAACGCGGCCATGTTCGGCCCGGCTGGCCATGCCTACGTGTACCGTGTCTACGGGATGCACGACTGCCTGAACGTAGTGACCGGACCGGATGACGCACCGAGCGCCGTCCTGATCCGTGCTGTCGCGCCCATCGCCGGGATCGACGCGATGCGGGCCGGCAGGCTCCTCGCCACGGGCCGTCGTCGCGTGGCCCAGACGCCCGACGGGATGGCGCGCGCGGCGGCCGGCATCGCGCGTACACCGGATGCCGGTCTCGCCAGCGGCCCAGGGCGTGTGGCTGCGGCGTTCAGCGTGGGGTCGGAGGACCGCGGCCTCGACCTGTGCCAGCCAGGCGCACCCCTCCGTCTCGAGGTCGCAGCCGGGACGGATCTCCAGCGTGCGAGCATCATGGCCGGGCCTCGGATCGGGATCGACTATGCGGGCCCTGTGTGGGCGCTGCGCCCCTGGCGCCTGTGGCTTGCCGACGAACCGGCGGTGTCCGGCGATGGCCACGGCTCGCGCCGAACGGCCGCCACCAGCGCGTCCCGCTGAGGCCCGCTCCGGCGATGGACGAGCGATCGCAGTCGCTCCTCGAATTCCCGCTCATCCGCGCCCGGCTGGCCGAGGCCACGTCGTTCCCGCCATCACGCCGCGCCGCCGAGGCGCTCGAGCCGTCTTCGGATCCGGTCATCGTCGCCCGGCGACTCGACGAGACGGACCAGACCAGGGCGTTGCTCGCGGAGCGATCGGGGATCGGGGTCGGCGGCGCGCACGACATCGGGCCTGCGGTTGAGCGCGCGGTGCGCGGCGGACGGCTCGACGCGGCCCAGTTCCTCGAGATCGCCGACACGCTGGACGCGACGAGCCGCCTCGCCACGAACCTCGAGGACGACCGGCGGCCCCTGCTGCACGCCCTGGCGCGCGATCTCCACGGCCTGCCGGCTCTGCGCAGCACGCTGGCTCGCAGTTTCGATCCGCTGGGCGAGCTGCTCGACACGGCTTCCCCCCGGCTGGGCGGCCTTCGGGCCAGCGTCCGCGTGGCCTACGACCGGCTGCGGCGGCGCCTCGACTCGCTCGTCGGGACCGAGCTCGGCAGCGCCTTGCAGGAGCCCATCGTCACCCTGCGCAACGGGCGCTACGTCGTGCCGGTCAAGTCCGAGGCGCGATCGCGGGTCAAGGGCATCGTGCACGACGCCTCGGGCAGCGGCCAGACCCTGTTCATCGAGCCGCTCGTCGTGGTGGAACTCGGCAATGCCTGGCGCGAGGCGCAGGTCGCCGAGTCCGAGGAGATCGCGCGCATCCTGGATGCGCTGTCGGCCCTGGTCGCGACCAATGCCCCGGCCCTGCGCGAGACCCTGGATGCGCTGGCGCGTTTCGACCTGTGGGCGGCACGCGCGTCCCTCGCCGCCGAGATGGACGGCGTCCGCGCCGAAACCGCCGACCGTGCCGAGGTCATCCTGCTGTCCGCCCGGCACCCCGGCCTCGCCGGGACAGTGGTACCGATCGACATCCGGATCGGCAAATCGCTACAGCGCGCTCGTCGTGACCGGCCCGAACACGGGCGGCAAGACGGTCACCCTGCGGACCCTCGGGCTGCTCAGCCTGATGCACCAATCCGGCCTCCATGTCCCGGCGGCAGCCGGCAGTCGCCTCCCGATCTGGAAGGACGTGTTCGCCGACATCGGCGACGAGCAGTCGGTGGCACAGTCGCTGTCGACCTTCTCGGGGCACCTGCGTCGGATCACGGCCATCGTCGAGGCCGCCGGGCCCGGGACGCTCGTGCTGCTCGACGAACTGGGCGCCGGCACGGACCCGACGGAGGGTTCGGCGCTGGCCCAGTCCCTGCTCGACCACTTCATCCATGCCGGCGCCATCGTCGCGGCCACGACGCACTACGCCGAGCTCAAGGCCTACGCGCACACGACGCCCGGTGCCCGCAATGCCGCCGTCGAATTCGACCTCGACTCGCTGCGACCGACGTACCGGTTGACGATCGGCCTGCCCGGGGGGAGCCAGGCGTTCGCCATCGCCGAGCGACTGGGCCTCCCCCTCGCCATCGTCGAGGACGCCCGCTCCCGCCTGACCGAGGCCCAGCGCTCGTTCGAGGCGACACTCGCGTCCATCCGCGAGACGGAGGGCGAGACCGCCGACGCGCTCGAACAGGCTCGCGCGGCGGAGGAGCGTGCGCGGGCATCGCTCGCGGTGGCCGAGGAGGAGCGGCGCCGGGCCCGACGCGAACGCGACGAAGCCGTTCGAGCCGCCCGCGCCGAGGCGGACGCCGTCCTCCTCGCCCTGCGCGAGGAGCTGGCGGCCACCCGTCAGGCACTGGACCGGGAGACCGTCACCGCAGCGTCGCTCGATGCATCACTGGCGCGTGCCGACGCCCTCGCGGACCGGTTGCCGACGGTCGCATCCGAGGACGACGCAGGTGCCAGTCCCACCCCCGCGGTCGATCGGCTGTGGCGGGTCGGCGAGCACGCGCGGAGCGGCCAGGGCGGCTGGGAGGGCCGTATCGCCGCGCTCGACCGGGACGGCCGCCGAGCGACGCTCGAATCCGGCGGCATGCGGATCGTCGTCGACGTGGCCGACCTCGCGGAGTCTGTCGCGCCGCCGACCAGCGGGACCGGCGGGCCAGCCATGACCGCACAGTCGTCCGTGGCGGTCATCCGCGCCGGCCGCGCGAGGTCGGTGGCGTCCTCGCTCGATCTGCGTGGGGCTCGCGTGGAGGAGGCCCTCGAAGCCCTCGAGCGGTACCTCGAGGATGCGTCGCTGGCAGGCATGCCGTCGGTCACGTCATCCACGGTCTCGGGACCGGGGCGCTGCGCGATGCGGTGCGCTCGGCTGCGGGTGCCCATCCACTCGTGCGCGACCTGCGCGCGAGGGGAGCGCGGCGAGGGCGGCGACGGGGCGACGATCGTCCGCCTCTGAGCGTGTCGCGGGGGTCACCCGCGTCGGTCAGGGTTTCGGCGGCTTGGAGGGGATCGGAAGGCCCCCACCCCCGCCGCCACCGCCACCACCGCCACCGGGATCGGAGGGGTCGGGTGTGGGCGTCGGGCAGGGGACCGGGGTCGGAGCGGGGATCTCATCGGACGGATCGGGGTCTTCACCCTGCACGCCGCATGGCGGTGGCGCCAGTGGACAGAAGTCCTTCGGCGCGAATGGGGCGCCCCACGTGCGGCCGAACGGCGCGAACGAGTTCGTATAGAAGTACGACGTCCGGGTCCCTTCTGGTCCGCCGCGGCCGAGCGGCCGGCGGTCTGCGGCTCGTTGCAACCGAGTGCCGAGATGTGCGGCGATTCGCCTGCCCAGGCCATGCGCTGGCTGACGAGGCTGGAACACGCCACCCGCATCAGCAACTGATCAAGATCAGCACACCACCCGGCCGGCGGGTGCACACTGACGGCGTCGGCTCTCCGCCGGCAGCATCAGGAGCCTGCACATGCAATCCAACGTCGGCGGCATCGACCGCATCCTGCGCATCGTCCTCGGCCTGGTGCTGATCGGGCTGACGCTCAGCGGCGCCATCGGCGTCTGGGGCTGGATCGGCGTCGTGCCGCTGGCCACCGCGGCCTTCGGCTTCTGCCCGCTGTACACGGTGCTGGGCTTCAGCAGTTGCCCCGTGAAGAAGGCCTGACCCGCCGCCTCACTGCATCGGCGCCGCGGCCGTGACGCTGCGCAGGTCCTGCGCCACACGGCCTTCGTGCAGCGCGATCACCCGGCCGGCCGACGCGATCGTCTCCGGCCGGTGCGCGACGATCACCCGCGTCAGCGCCAGCTGGCGCACCGCCTGGTTGACGACGCCGCTCGCGGTCGACGTCGAGCGAGCTGGTCGCCTCGTCGAGCAGCAGGATCTTCGGCCGCTTGTAGAGCGCGCGCGCCAGCAGGATGCGCTGCTTCTGCCCGCCCGACAGCGCGGCGCCCATGTCGCCGATCAGCGTGTGGTAGCCCATCGGCATGGCCTCGATCTCGTCGTGCACCGCGGCCACCCGCGCGCACTGCTCGACCCAGTCGCGGTCGGGCACGGGCGTCGAAGAAGGCGATGTTGTCGGCGATCGAGCCCGAGAACAGCGGCTCGTCCTGCATCACCACGCCGACCATGTCGCGCCAGGCGCGCAGGCCGACGCGGCCCAGCGGCACGCCGCCGACCAGCACCTCGCCGCTGGAAGGTTCGTGGATGCCGAGCATCAGCTTCAGCAGCGTCGTCTTGCCGCAGCCCGAGGGGCCGACGATGGCCACCGACTCCCCCGGATCGATGCGCAGGCTGACGCCGCGCAGCACATCGGGCTCGCCGTCGGCGTAGCGGAAGTGCAGGTCGCGCAGTTCCAGGCTGGCCGGCAGCACACGGCTGGCAGCGGCACCCGATGTGTCGTCGCTTTCGGGTGCGGTCAGCACGATGTCGGCCAGGCGCTCGCCCTGCAGCTTCAGCATCTTCAGCGCCACCGCCTTGTCGACCAGACCGCTGACCCGCGTCGCGAACTGCTCCTTGTAGGCGAAGAAGGCGAACAGCATGCCCACACTGAGCTTGCCGTCCAGCACCAGCAACGCGCCAACGCCGATGACCGCCACACGCTCCAGCCCGAACAGCAGCCGGTGCAGCACCGCGAACATCAACTCCAGCTTGCGCGTGCTGATGTCGGCGTTCATCGCATCGACCACCAGGCTGGAGAAGCGTGACCGCCGGTCGCCCTGGGCGTTGAACAGCTTGATCGCCTGCACGCCCCGCAACGACTCCAGAAAGTGGCTGGCCTGCTTCGATTCGAACACCAGCGTCTCTTCGGTGGCATCGCGCAGCGGCCGGAAAAAGCTCCAGCGCAACAGCCCATAGCCCGACACGGCCGCCAGTGCCAGTGCGGTCAGCGGCAGGCTGTAGATGGCCATCATCACCAGCGTCAGCAGCACCAGCGCGCCGTCGAGCACGGCTTCGATGAAGCTGGTGGTCAGCGTCTTCTGGATCCGCTGCACCGAACCGAACCGCGACCAGATGTCGCCGGCGTGCCGCTTCTCGAACCAGTCCACCGGCAGCCGCATCAGGTGGGCGAACACATTCACCAGCCACTGCAGGTTCAGCGTTGCCGACAGCACCAGCACCGCCCACGAACGTGCCGCGGCCGTGGCCACCTGCACCAGCACCAGCAGGCCGAAGCCGATGACCAGCGTGAAGAGCAGGTCGCGGTCGCCGCTGACGACCACACCGTCCACCACCCACTGCATGAAAAACGGGCTCAGCAGCAGGAAGAGCTCCAGCGCCAGCGCCAGCAACAGGATCTGAAAAGGCTCAAATACGCGGTGAAGCGCCTGAAGCAGCGCCAAGCGCCAATCCAAGCGACCCTAGTTCAAAAGAATGGGAGAGCTTTGCGCCGCCTGACGATAAATGGAAGAAGAAGCAAATATACGATTAAAGCCAATATAAGCCACACAACGTGGCTTATTTTTTATCCAAAGAAATCGACGCCGAATTAATGCAATAGCGCAAACCTGTCGGTTGCGGGCCATCGGTAAATAAATGCCCCAAATGACAATCGCAGTTGCGGCACAAGACTTCAGTTCGCGTCATGCCGTGACTTGTATCTTGCTGTTCACGAATAACCTCTTTTGTAGTTGGTGCAAAAAAACTGGGCCACCCACAGCCTGCATCAAATTTAGTATCAGAATCGAACAGCTGCTCACCGCAACAGCGACACTTGATAGTTTCCTGCACTAAATTCCTGCCAGTACTCGCCGGTAAACGGCCGCTCAGTGCCTTTTTCACGGCAAATTCGATATTCTTCGGGCGTCAGTTTTTCACGCCATTCGACGGCATTCTCTTTTTCGATATCAGTTCATAAGGATTTCCTTGACAGATCAACTAGTTAGGGCCGATTATTGAACGGTTTTTCGACTGTTAATGACATATCAACCTATTCAAGGCATATTACTGCAAATGAACCCGATTAAGAAATCAGACAAACTCAATGGCGTCTGCTACGACATTCGCGGCCCAGTGCTGGAAGCCGCCTACGCCTTGAAGAAGAAGGGCATAGCATTCTTAAGTTGAATATCGGCAACCCTGCCCCATTTGGATTTGAAGCGCCAGAGGAAATCATTCAGATGTGATTTTCAACCTGCCCAATGCAGAAGGTTATACCGCTTCCAAAGGTATATTTGCGGCGCGCAAAGCATTATGCAGGATTGCCAACGCATGCAAATACCGGCGTCAATGTCGACGATATTTATATCGGCAATGGTGTCGCGAACTCATTGTGATGTCGATGCAAGCATTGCTCAATAAAGGCGATGAAATGCTGATTCCGACGCCAGATTATCCACTCTGGACAGCGGCAGTGAATCTTGCTGGTGGCAGGCGGCATTATATGTGTGATGAAGAAAATCAGATGGTTTCCTGATATTGCAGATATGGAAAGCAAAATTACCGACCACACTCGCGGTATCGTGATTATCAACCCAAACAATCCAACAGGTTCGGTTTACAGTAAAGACTTACTCGAAAAACTTGTTGAATTAGCTACGACGCCACAAACTCATTATTTTTGCCGACGAAATTTACAGCAAAATTTTGTACGACGACGCCGAATTTGTACCTATGGCACGTTTAGCGCAAGATATAGTCTGCGTGAGCTTTAACGGTTTATCAAAATCTTATCGCCTCGCAGGTTTTCGTTCGGGCTGGATGGTCATCAGTGGTGCCAAACATCACGCACGCAGTTACATTGAAGGTTTGGAAATGCTTGCCTCAATGCGCTTGTGCGCAAACGTGCCGGCCATGTATGCAGTGCAAACCGCACTGGGTGGCTACCAAAGTATTAATGAATTAATTATGCCCTGGTGGTCGCTTACGCGATCAGCGCGATACTGCCATTGAAAGCCATCGCTAAATATTCCCGGCGTTTCCTGTGTTAAACCTCACGGCGCTCTTGTATCTGTTTCCAAAATTAGATTTGGACATGTACAAAATCAAAGACGATCAACAAATGGTGCTGGACTTTTTGATTCAGGAAAAAGTCTTGATTAGTACAAGGCTACTGCATTTAACTGGCCAAACCGCGACCACTTCCGCATTGTGTTTTTACCGCGCGAAGATGATTTAACCAAAGCCATCAACCGCTTCGGTGATTTCTTGTCGCGCTATTCACAATAGATATTCAGCAATATAAAACAACAGAGCCCGCTAATGCGGGCTCTGTTGTTTTTAGGGTTTGCTTTAAGCCAAGGACACTTGCTGGTATTTTATACACCAACAATTTCAATTGCTGTTCTGAATCGACATCCGGAAAATCGGGGTGAGCAGCCAACGCTCAATAAATTGCTGCTTGCGGCAGATTGTTCCGCAAATTGATCTCTTCAAAGAAACCATCACTTAATTCCGGTGCATTTAAACAAGCCCGACACCAACCCACCTTGCGGCATTAACTCCGGCAAACGACGAATCACTTTGGCGTAATCTTTTTCAGCGATAAAACTGCCTTTTTGATAAGAAGGCGGATCAATAATAACCACATCATAAGGGCCCGGTCTTTTTAACGCGGCTCCACGATTTCAGAATATTCTCCGCCACGAACTCCGCTTTGGCTTTGGGCATATTATTCGAGCTGATGATTGGCTCGCCCAAGATTCAGCGCTGGGCTGCTCATATCCACATTCACGACTTTTTCCGCGCCGGCTGCAACCGCGACAACGGAAAAAGCACAGGTATAGGAAAATAAATTTAAAACGCATTTGCCAGCGACATTATTTTCTATCCACTGCCGCCCCGCTTCCATATCCAAAAAGAACCCAGAATTTTGTTGCGCATTTAAATGCAAGTTAAATAAAAACTGGCCGCGACGCGCGAAAGTCTGTTCCGGCAAGGTCCCCAAAAAAATTTCTGAAGGTGCACTAGGCAAATAGCGGCGTTGAACCAAAACACTTGACAATTGCTCCGAGAGTTTGTCTTGCACAAACCCAACAAACTCATTCAGCCAGTTTTCTGGTGGCTCTTTATACAGCACCACCAATAACACTGGCTGAAAAAAATCGACATTTACAAATTCTAAACCGTCAAAACAACGCCCACGGCCATGTAACACGCGATAGCTGTCTATCATTTTATTGGCTTGTAATTTTTGCGATTTTCGTTCAGCGTCAGGTGGTTGATCGAGATGCCGCAGGTGACGTTGGCGCCGCGCTTGCGGGCCGTGGCGATCGCCTCGACCGATTCGGGGAGCGAGATCTTGGCCGCGTGGTAGGCGCCACGTGTGAGAGCCGCGATCCGCAGGTCGCGCTCCAGCGGAATGATTTCGGCTTCGCGCGGAACACCGGCCAGGCCGAGCCAGCTGGCGAGCAGGCCCTCGTTCATGACGCCGTCGGCGCCGAGATATTTGTCACGGGTTTCGAGCGATATGACCGCACCGAATTCGCGGGCATAGGTCATCGCACGGCGCAAGACGAGCGTATCGTGCAGTGGACGCCGGCCATTGGTGAAGCAGACGGCCCCGGCATCGCGCAGCAGACCGAATTCGGTCATTTCCTCGCCATCGAGATGCTTGGTCAGCGCCGCTGCCGGATAGACATTGACCAGTGCCTTGTCGCGCGCCGTCTTCTGGACGAACTGCACCAGCGCGATATCGTCGATGACGGGGTCGGTATCCGGCATGGTGATGATAGAGGTGACGCCGCCGGCCGCAGCCGCCCGCGAGGCCGATTCGATCGTCTCGCGGTACTCGCCGCCGGGCTCGCCGACAAAGACGCGGGCATCGACAAGGCCGGGAACCGCGACGAGGCCGCTGCAGTCCTTCACGGTTGCGCCTTCGGGCACGCCCTGATTGCGGGCATCCGTGCCGGCTGCGAGGATCAGGCCGTTTTCGATGATGATCGTGCCGGTCTCGTCCAGATTGCGCGACGGATCGATGATGCGGACATTCTTGAGGACGAGAGTGCCGGTCATGCGCGCGGTCCCTGGTTCTGGGAGAGAAGAAGCGTTTCCATGACGGCCATGCGCACGGCGACCCCCATTTCCACCTGTTGCTCGATGACGCTCTGCGGGCCGTCGGCAATTTCCGAGGCGATTTCGACGCCGCGGTTCATCGGCCCCGGATGCATCACGAGCGCGTCTTCCTTGGCCGCCTTCAGCTTTTCGGCATCAAGGCCGAAATAGCGGAAATATTCGCGCACCGAGGGCACGAAGGAGCCGGCCATGCGCTCGCGCTGCAGCCGCAGCATCATCACGACGTCGGCATCTTTCAGGCCTTCTTCCATCGAGTGATAGACCTCGGCGCCCATATCGGCGATGCCGGACGGCAGCAGCGTTGCCGGTGCGACGACCCGCACACGGGCGCCCATGGCGTTGAGCAGCAGGATGTTGGAGCGGGCGACGCGCGAATGCAGCACGTCGCCGCAGATGGCGACGATGATGCGCGACAGCTTGCCCTTGGCGCGGCGGATCGTCAGCGCGTCGAGCAGCGCCTGGGTTGGATGTTCGTGCTGCCCGTCGCCGGCATTGACGACCGAGCAGGACACCTTTTGCGCCAGAAGGGCGGCTGCACCGGCAGAGGAATGGCGAACGACCAGCACATCCGGGTGCATGGCATTCAGCGTCATCGCCGTATCGATCAGCGTTTCGCCCTTCTTCACCGAGGAATTGCCGACCGACATGTTCATCACGTCGGCGCCCAGCCGTTTGCCTGCCAGCTCGAAGGAGGACTGCGTGCGGGTCGAGGCTTCGAAAAACAGGTTGATCTGCGTCAGGCCCCGCAGCGTCGACGTCTTCTTCTCGCGCTGGCGGGAAATCTTGACGGCTTCATCGGCCCGTCGAGCAGAAGGGTGATGTCCTGTTGCGTCAGGCCCTTGATGCCGAGCAGGTGACGATGCGGAAAGAAATCCATGAAAGACCCGCCTCTGTTTGGAATTTGGCTGGTCTATAATCCGTGCATCCCCGACGGGCAAGGCGGCAGGCCGGCAATCGTCTCCCATACCCACGCTTTTGTGCCGGTTTTGCAGCGTTCGGCAAATAGTTGCTCGAAGCGTTCGATATCGCAATCCGGAACAGTTTCGCCCCTTCTGAACATGCGCTAGAACCGCCGCATGATTCAATCGACCCGCACAGAACAAAAACTTGCCGACCTGAACCAGCCCAAACCCTGGTCGGGCGTCAATGCCTATCGATCCGATCCGCTGGTGGTCGATGTCACCTCCTCGATGCCGCGCCCCCTGCGCGACGAGTTCGAGACCATCGGCCGCTATGTGACCTCGCCCGAGGCGCAGGATCTGGCGCGCATGGCAAACCAGGGTGTCCCGCAATTGCGCACCCACGGTCCGCGCGGCGAACGGCTCGATGTCGTCGATTTCCATCCGGCCTGGCATGCGCTGATGCGCCGCTCGATGACGTCGGGCCTGCATGCGTCGGTCTGGGAAAACCTGAAGGATGAGCAGGGCCGGTCGCACAAGGCGCGCGCCGTGCGCTTCTTTCTGACAGCACAGCTCGAATGCGGCCATCTCTGCCCGCTGACCATGACCAGCGCCTCGGTCGCGGCGATTACCGCCTCTCCCGTCGTGCAGAAGGAGTGGGCGCCAAAGATCCTGTCACGCAAGTATGATTCGGCAAACAAGCCCTGGATGCAGAAGTCCGGCCGTGACCATCGGCATGGGCATGACCGAGAAGCAGGGCGGCACGGACGTGCGCGCCAACACCTCGGCAGCCGAGCGGGTGGGCGAGGGCATCTATCGTCTGACCGGCCACAAGTGGTTCATGTCGGCGCCGATGAGCGATGCCTTCGTCATGCTGGCGCAGACCCGAGACGGGCTGGGCTGCTTCCTGGTGCCGCGCCTGCTCGAGGACGGTAGCCGCCAACGGCCTGAAATTCCAGCGGCTGAAGGACAAGCTCGGCAACCGCTCGAACGCATCTGCCGAGGTCGAATTCGCCGACACCTTCGGTTTCCTGCTCGGGACGCCGGATGGTGGGCATGCGCACGATCCTGGACATGGTGACGCTGACCCGGCTCGATTGCGCGCTGGCCTCGTGCCGGCATGATGCGCGCGTCGCTGGCCGAGGCCGTGCACCATACGCGCGGCCGCAAGGTCTTCGGGCAAGCCGCTTGTCGCCCAGCCGATGATGACGCGGGTGCTGGCCGACATGGCGCTCGATGTCGCGGCCGCAAGTGCGCTTGTCGTTCCGCCTGGCGGAGGCCTTCGACAAGGCGCGCGATAGCGCCGAGGACGCCGCCTATGCGCGGATCATGACGCCGGTTGCGAAATACTGGACCTGCAAGATCGCACCGGCGCTGATCTATGAGGCGATGGAGTGCATGGGCGGCAACGGCTATGTCGAGGAGCGGCCGATCGCACGGCACTATCGCGAGGCCCCGGTCAATGCGATCTGGGAAGGGTCGGGCAATGTCATGGCGCTCGACGTCCTGCGCGTGCTTCATCGCGGCAAGGACCTGTTCGAGTTGTTGTTTCAGGTCATTGGCCGCGATCTCGGGCCGGCGGCGAAGAAGACCATCGATGTTCTGCGTGCGGCTATGTCGCTGTGCGAGCGCGACGAGGGGGCCGCGCGCATGCTGGTCGAGCAGCTGGCGCTGGCCGCGGCGGCTGCCGAACTCTACCGGCTGGGTGCAGGACGGGTCGCGGATGCCTTCCTCGAATCGCGCCTTGCCGGCGGCTGGCGCTCGACCTATGGCATGCTCGATTCGCGCTTCGATTCCACCTATATCGTCGATCTGCTCTATCCGACCGCGATATAGGCCGTAACGGTCAGGATCAGCGGGATCGTGAAAAACGAGACCAGCGTCTGCACGGTGGCGACCGCAGCATAGAGCGGCGCGTCACCGCCCATCTGCTTGGCCAGCAGATAGCCGTTCATCGCTGTCGGTACGCTGGCGCCGAGCGCGATGACCATCAAAGCATCGCCGTGGATGCCGAGCAGATAGCTCGCCCCGACCATGAAGACCGGCATCATGATGAGCTTCAGGAAAACCGCAAAGAGGGCAAGCAGGCTCGGTTTCAGCGCATCGGCAACCTTCAGGCCGGCACCGACCATCACCAGGCCGAGGCTGAGCGAGGCGTTGCCCAGCATTTCCACGGCGCTGAGCACCGGGCCATAGACCGGAATCGAAAACAGATTGAGAAGAATGCCCGATGCCGAGGCGACGATCAGCGGATTGGTGACGATCTTGAAGGCAAAGAACTTCAGCCCCCTTGATCCGCCCCCGAACCAGACCAGCACGCCGACATTGTAGAGATTGATCGGGATGATGACGAGCGTCATCACCAGCGCCGTCAGGGTGAGGCCGATCGAGCCATAGAGCTTCTGCGCAATCGCCAGCGCCATGAAGCCGTTCCAGCGTGTGGCTGTCTGGAAAACGGATGTGAAGGCGGCGGCCGAGACGTTTCGCGCGCGCAGCACCGGCCAGAGCGCCAGAAGACAGGCCGACATCAGGGTAATGCTGCCGATCGTCGAGAGCGCCGTCGCATCGGCTTTCATGCCCGAGAAATCCGCCGTCGCCAGCGTCGAGAAGAGCAGGGCGGGAAACAGGATGAAATAGCCGAGCTGTTCCAGTCCTTCCCAAAGCGTGAGGTCGATCAGCGGTGATCGCTTCAGCCACACGCCGAGCAGGACGAGCAGGAAGATCGGCAGGATGCTTTCGAAGATGATGGTCATGCGGGCACTCGGGGAGGCGGGAGCACCACCGTTAACCCTTGATACCGGCTGCGACAACCCTCGCTGCCCCTGTGAATATTAACCTTAACAAATGGTTTACGTTGCGCGCCGAGGGTTAACGCGCATGATGGCAGGGTAAAGAAAAGTTTAACGATATGCGAAATGGAGCGGTTCGGTGAGAACTGGCTTGATGATGATCATGATGATGTTTTTTGCCGGGCTGCCGCTCGACATTGCCATTCCGGCCGTTGTGCTGGTTGCGGCGATGGCGCTCGACTGGACGGCGTTTCATCTGATTGGCCGCCTGTCGCAAGAGGGGAGAGCCGCATGAAGTGGTTTCTGATTCTGTGGGCATGCCCGATCATTCTTCTGGCTGGCTGGTATGGTCTTTCCTACTACGACATGAGCTTCGGCATCTTCATGCTGACCCGCCAGGCGCATGATCTGGTCTTTGCCGTCTACGGCAATATCCTGGGCATTCCGCCCGAAACGATCCCGCCTTTGGTCGCCCGTGCCATCGCCTTCGACAGTCTGATCGTGTTTGCGATCATCGCCTATCGCAAGCGCAAGGCGATTGCAGCCTGGTATCGTCTGCGTTTTCCGCCCGCTCAGGCGTCTGTATCGCCCGAGACCGCCTTTTCGAGAGATAGCAGCCTGTCCAGCGCGCCCTGAAGGATAAACGAGGCGGCGGCCGAATCGATCCGGTCCGCCCGCTTCTTGCGCGAGACATCCATTTCGATCAGCACACGTTCTGCCGCAACCGTCGACAGCCGTTCGTCCCAGTAGACGAAGGGAAGGTCGGTCTTCTGCTCCATGTTGCGCACGAAGGCGCGCGTCGCCTGGGCGCGGGGACCTTCGGAGCCGTCCATGTTGATCGGCAGGCCGATGACGAAGGCAGCAATTCTTTCCTTTTCCGCCATGGCTGTGAGCGCTTGCGCATCCAGACCGAATTTCACCCGCCGGATGACGTCGCGTGGCGTTGCGAAACGGCGTCCAAGGTCCGACACCGAAATGCCGATCGTCTTGGTGCCGAGGTCGAGACCGGCGATCGCCAGTCCGCGCGTCAGCCTTGCGGCGAGTTCTTCGATGGTGACAACAGCCATGTGATTTGCCGATTCGATCTTTTCTTGTTTATTCGCAATTCCATATTCTTCCCGCGCTCAGAAATCACCCCGCGCGCAGCAACTTCAGGAGCAATTCCATGAAAATCAAATGGCTCGGCCATTCCGCCTTTCACATCGAGACGGCCAAGGCGAAAATCCTGATCGATCCGTTCTTCACCGGCAACCCGTCCTTCCGTGAGGAAACCCGCAAGGATGCAGCCGCCGGTCTCACCCATATTCTCTTGACCCACGGCCATGGCGACCATGTCGGTGACACGATCGCGCTTGCGAACGAAACCGGCGCCACAGTGGTTGCCAATGCGGACCTCGCCGCCTGGCTGGGTTCCAAGGGCGTCAGCGCCATCGAAATGGGCAATACCGGCGGCACGATCCATCTTGACGGCTTTTCCACGACCTTCGTCAACGCCCTGCATTCCTCCGCGCAGATCAGCGAAGACGGCGTGTCGCATTCGCTCGGCAGCGCCAATGGTCTGGTTCTGCATTTCGAGGATGAACCGACGCTCTATCACATGGGCGACACCGATATCTTCTCGGATATGGCGCTGATCCAGGAACTGCACCAGCCGGAAATCGGCCTCGTGCCGATCGGCGACCGGTTCACCATGGGCGGTGCCGTGGCAGCGCTTGCCTGCCAGCGCTATTTCAAGTTCGGGACAGTTCTTCCCTGCCACTACGGCACGTTCGGCATCATCGACCAGACGCCGGATCTGTTCGTCGCCGGCATGGACGGCGCAAAGACAAGGGTGGAAACGCCTGAGGTTGCGGCTCTGCTGACGCTCTGACAGCCCGCAAACGACATTCCCCCGTTGCGTGGCCGCGCTCCGGCCATTATAGCGGGGGAAAGTTTTATGACCGGAGAAGATCATGTCCGTAGACCTCGCCACCGTGAAGCGCGTCGCGCGCCTTGCCCGCATCGCCGTGACCGAAGAAGAAGCGCAGCGCATGACCGGTGAACTCAACGGCATTCTCGGCTTTGTCGAGCAATTGTCGGAGGTCGATGTTGATGGCATCGAGCCGATGACATCGGTCACGCCGATGGCCATGAAGAAGCGGGTCGATGCCGTCACCGATGGCAGCAAGGCCGATGATGTCGTTGCCAATGCGCCGAATGCGGACCGGAATTTCTTCCTGGTCCCGAAGGTCGTCGAATAGGCCGACCAGCAAAGATCTGCCGCGCCAGTCCGTCACAGAGTATTGTCCGTTACCGAATATTGAAAGCCGCTTCCCGTCATGACCGACCTGACACGCCTGACCATCGCCGAAGCCCGCGCCAAGCTCGCCGCCAAGGAAATCACTGCCGTTGAACTGACGCAGGCCTATCTCGGGGCGATTGATACCGCAAACGGCAGTCTGAATGCCTATGTCACGGTGACCCCGGACAAGGCCCTGTCGATGGCAAAGGCATCCGACGAGCGCATCGCCGCCGGCAAGGCCGGGGCTCTCGAGGGCATTCCGCTCGGCATCAAGGATCTGTTCGGCACCGAAGGCGTGCACACCCAGGCCTGCAGCCACATTCTCGACGGCTTCAAGCCGCAGATATGAATCGACCGTCACCCAGAACCTCTGGAACGACGGCGCCGTCATGCTCGGCAAGCTCAACATGGACGAATTCGCCATGGGGTCGTCGAACGAAAGCTCCTATTACGGCCCGGTCAAGAACCCCTGGAAAGCCAAGGGTTCTAACCTCGACCTGGTGCCCGGCGGCTCTTCCGGCGGCTCGGCCGCAGCGGTTGCGGCCTTTCTCTGCGCCGGTGCCACAGCCACCGATACCGGCGGTTCGATCCGCCAGCCGGCAGCCTTCACCGGCACCGTCGGCATCAAGCCGACCTATGGCCGCTGCTCGCGCTGGGGCATTGTCGCCTTTGCCTCCTCGCTCGATCAGGCCGGCCCGATCGCCCGCGATGTGCGCGATGCCGCGATCATGCTGAAATCCATGGCAAGCGTCGACGCCAAGGACACGACCTCCGTCGACCTGCCGGTGCCGGATTATGAAAAATCGCTCGGCCAGTCGCTGAAGGGCATGAAGATCGGCATCCCTAAGGAATATCGCGTCGAGGGCATGCCCGAAGAGATCGAAACCCTCTGGCAACAGGGCATTGCCTGGCTGAAGGATGCCGGCGCCGAAATCGTCGATATCAGCCTGCCGCACACGAAATATGCGCTTCCTGCCTATTACATCGTGGCACCGGCCGAAGCCTCGTCCAACCTTGCCCGCTATGACGGTGTTCGCTACGGCCTGCGCGTCGACGGCAAGGACATCGCCGACATGTACGAAAAGACCCGCGCCGCCGGTTTCGGCACCGAGGTCAAGCGCCGCATCATGATCGGCACCTATGTGCTGTCGGCCGGCTATTACGACGCCTATTACCTGCAGGCCCAGAAGGTCCGCACGCTGATCAAGCGCGACTTCGAACTGGCCTTCCATGCCGGCGTCGATGCCATCCTGACACCGGCCACACCATCGTCTGCCTTCGGTATTGCCGACGAGGAACTGGCGTCCGATCCGGTCAAGATGTACCTCAACGACATCTTCACGGTGACGGTCAACATGGCCGGCCTTCCGGGCCTTTCGGTTCCCGCCGGCCTCGACCACAAGGGCCTGCCGCTCGGCCTGCAACTGATCGGCAAGCCGTTTGAAGAGGAAACGCTGTTCAAGACCGCCCATGTCATCGAGCAGGCGGCCGGCCGCTTCACGCCTTCCAGGTGGTGGTAATGCGGGCACCGCTGGTCAAGCGGTGATTCTGGTGTTTAACTGCAGCGGAAGGGGTCCGCTGCATGATATTTGTCCGCACTGCCCGTGAAGTCGAAGTGCCTCAGTTGAGCGCCATCGGCTTGCGTGCATGGGAACAGGCCGTTGTCGGACTGGTCGATGTCGAGCGCATGCGCCGCGTCGCGGAACTGGCCTTTCTTTCCTTCCTGCGCAGCCATTGGTCGACCACGAGCGTGATCGAAAGTTCCGGCATACCGGTCGGCTGGGCCGCGCGCGAAGAACAGGACGGCGCCATATCCGATCTCTGGGTCGATCCCGACGTCCAGGGCGCAGGCATCGGCTCCCGGCTTCTTCTGACGATCGAGGCCGATATCGTGAGGGCCGGCTTTGACGATGCCACCACAAAAACCCACGCCCAGAATGCCAAGGCGATCGGCTTCTTCCGGAAACACGGTTATTCGGTCAACTGGCTATCGACGGCCTATTCCGCAAAACTCGACCGCGACGTCGAATCGGTCGGCCTGACAAAGCGTCTGGTCGTTGATGAGCCGCTTGGATACGGCCCCGGCATGCCATTCTGATGCCGGGACCAGGCCGAAAGATCAGCAATTGTTGAGTTGCGACCGCACGAGAAAGAGCCCCCTTTGCGTGATTCGGTAGGGCTTTCCGCCGGATGAGGCGATGGCCTTCTTGCGCTTCAGTTTTCGAAACAGAGCGAGATCGAAGCCCGGCGAAACCCAGCCGTCACGCGTGAAGCAACGCGCTTCACTGATCGTTTTGCCGGAGTTCCTGATGATTTCGATGCGGCCGCCCTGGGCCATGAGATGCAGGATACGCTGTTCTTCGCGTGAAATATCCATTTGATGTCGAGATCCGAAAGGCGTTCCTGGGAACGCATGAAAACGGGTCTGGCGTTCTTTCGAACGTCAGGGCTTCGTTTTCCGGCCGTGCGCGCAAGGGATTTGCGGGCAGGGCCCTTCAGACAATCTCGGACAAGATAGACATCAAAACTCCAGAATGGATGCCCCGATTTTAAAACCCGTCACCCAAATCGTCAAGAATGCGGTTTGGCAAACATCAGCGACTGGTGCAGGCCAAGCGCTGCAGTCACGCCGTCCGCCGAGGAGAGCGTGATATTGCCAAAAGCCCTTGCGCTGTCGCCGGCGGCAAACACGCCCGGCACGCTGGTGGCTTTTGAACCATGGGTGGCAATGATTTGACCCGCCGGGCTGTCCTCGAGAGTGCATCCGAGATCCTGCGGCAGGGTGCCGCGCAGATGCAGCGCCGGAGCGATGAAGAGTGCCTTGACCTCGACTTTTCTGCCATTTGCAAGCTGGACTGCAAGTCTTTCGCCGCCCGGTTCCTCTTCGACGGCGATGACCTTGCCAGCCTGTAACGCCACCTTGCGGCGGGCCAAAAGGTCAAGCGTGTCCTCATCCGGTTCAGGCATTTCGTTGGTGAAAAGCGTGACGTCGCCCCAATCGGCCACGACGGCGGCCTGATGTGCAGACATCGGATGGGTCGCCAGCACGCCGATCGGGCCGCCGCCGATTTCATAGCCGTGGCAATAGGGGCAGTGCAGGACTTTTTTGCCCCACTGTTCCTTCAAACCCGGAATTTCGGGCAAGCGGTCCTCGACGCCACCGGCAAGGAGGAGCCGTCTTGCCTGCAGTGAGGAACCTGATGACAGGCGCACCGAAAAATTGTCGATTGCACCGGCCGCAGCGTCCACCTCGCCGCTCAGCAGTGTGACGCTGGGATAGGCGGCAAGTTGTTCGCGCGCGCGCCTGAGGATTTCAGCGCCGGACAGGCCGTCCATTGCCAGGACGCCATGGGCATGCGCGGCAAACCGGTTTCGCGGTGTGCCACTATCGATCACCGTGACACGCCGCCGTGCACGGCCGAGAATGTAGGCGGCCGAAAGTCCGGCAAAGCCGCCGCCGATGATGATTGCGTCCTGTTGCACTGTCCTGTCCTTCCACGGCTTCGCCGCATGCGGTTTGCCCGCATCTGCGACCTTGCGTTGGCATGCTGCTCGATGATTTGACCGCGTTGCGGTCGTCAACTTCTTATCGTAACTATAAATGTTACTTGAAATTGCCGATGTCAAGGACGGTTGTCGCAAGCCAGACGCTGAGCGCGATGATGTGGAGGATGACGATCACCATGAGGCGGGACCGGAAGGGTTCCTTGCGCGTCTTGTGCCTGAGCAACTGTTGTGCCGCCACCGCGCCCACGCTTCCGCCGAGAAACGCCAATTGTATCAGCGTTGCCTCCGAGACCCGCCAATTGCCGTCGCGCGCGGCTTGCTTGTCCCACCAGTAGACGCAGAACGTCATCAGGTTCAGGAGCAGGTAAATGGCGATGACGGTCTGTGCGGTTGTCATGCCCTAATGTAGCGAAGGAGCGTTACGCGCCGCCTAACGAGCCCCAAGCTGCGTGACAAGCCTTGCACCGGCTGCCCATATGTTTTACCGAGACTTAAAGCAAAATTCAGCAGTTCAAGAGCATCCCATGACCCTTGTCGACGTCCGCATCTCCGAACCGAAACGCTATCATTCCCGGCGCCACCGGCGACTGGGAAGTGATCATCGGCATGGAAGTCCATGCCCAGGTGACAAGCAAGTCCAAGCTGTTTTCCGGAGCATCGACGACGTTCGGCAATGCGCCGAACTCCAATGTGTCGCTGGTCGATGCCGCCATGCCCGGCATGCTGCCCGTCATCAACGAGGAATGCGTCAAGCAGGCCGTGCGCACCGGTCTTGGCCTGAAGGCGCAGATCAACAACCGCTCGATCTTCGATCGCAAGAACTATTTCTATCCGGATCTGCCGCAGGGCTACCAGATCTCGCAGTTCAAGGATCCGATCGTCGGCGAGGGCAAGATCGTCATCTCCGATCGGCCCGGACCGCCAGGGCCAGTTCGAGGATGTCGAAATCGGCATCGAGCGCCTGCATCTGGAGCAGGATGCCGGCAAGTCGATGCACGACCAGCATCCGACCATGTCCTATGTCGATCTCAACCGCTCCGGCGTGGCGCTGATGGAAATCGTCTCCAAGCCCGACATGCGCTCGTCCGACGAAGCCAAGGCCTACATGACCAAGCTGCGCACCATCCTGCGCTATCTCGGCACCTGCGACGGCAACATGGACGAAGGCTCGATGCGCGCCGACGTCAACGTCTCCGTGCGCAAGCCGGGCGGGGAATTCGGCACGCGCTGCGAAATCAAGAACGTCAACTCGATCCGCTTCGTCGGTCAGGCGATCGAATATGAAGCCCGCCGCCAGATCGCCATCCTGGAGGATGGCGGCTCGATCGATCAGGAAACCCGCCTGTTCGATCCGGGCAAGGGCGAGACCCGCTCGATGCGCTCCAAGGAAGATGCGCATGACTATCGCTATTTCCCCGATCCGGACCTGCTGCCGCTCGAATTCGACGACGCCTTCGTCGAGGCGCTGAAGGCGCGATCTGCCGGAACTGCCCGACGACAAGAAGGAGCGCTTCGTCGCGCGATCTCGGCCTGTCGATCTATGACGCCTCGGTGCTCGTGTCGGAAAAGGCGATCGCCGATTATTTCGAGGCGGTGGCCGCCGGCCGCGACGGCAAGATCGCCGCGAACTGGGTGATCAACGACCTGCTGGGCGCCTTGAACAAAGCCGGCAAAGCCATTGAAGAGACTCCGGTTTCGCCCGCCCAGCTCGGCGGCATTCTCGACCTCATCAAGGCCGAAACCATCTCCGGCAAGATCGCCAAGGACCTGTTCGAGATCGTCTGGAACGAAGGCGGCGATCCGGCGGAAATCGTCGAAGCGCGCGGCATGAAGCAGGTCACCGACACCGGTGCCATCGAAAAGGCCGTCGACGAAATCATCGCCGCCAATCCGGATAAGGTCGCCAGGTCCAGGCCAAGCCCTCGCTGGCCGGCTGGTTCGTCGGCCAGGTGATGAAGTCAACCGGCGGCAAGGCCAATCCGCAGGCCGTACAGGCGCTGGTCAAGGCCAAGCTCGGGATCGAGGAATAATGTTCTTCGTCCGCACGGCATCGGAGCGCGATCTGGGCAAGGTGAGCGTGCTTCTCGCCGAGACCTGGCATGCGACCTATGACGGCATCTATGGTGCGGACAAGGTCGCGGAGCTGACGGCGTCCTGGCATTCGGTGCCGGCGCTGAAGGCAAGGCTTGCCCGCAAGGACGCGGAATTTGTCGTTGCCGACAATGGCAGGGAACTGGCCGGCATGGGCTATGCCGCAATGTCGGAGAAACACGAGAAGGGTGCCGTGCTGCACCAGCTCTATGTTCTGCCGAAGTTCCAGAAACAGGGCATCGGTCGCGATCTGTTTGCCGAGCTTGAAACCTGCTTTCCGGATGCGGAGTTCATGCAGCTCGAAGTCGAGCCGCAAAATGCAGCCGCCCTTGCATTCTACGAGGCCCATGGTTTCGTGAAGATCGGCGAGGTCGCCAATTGCGGCGGCGGCCAATCCGGCATTCCGGCGATCCTGATGGAAAAGCCGCTCGGCGGTTGACATCAGCCGCGGTCATTCGCCGGGACGGCCTTGCCGCCCATCCTGCGCGATGGGCGTGCCTTGAACCGGAAAACCTGTAAAAATCAATGCCACGTGCGCAACTGTCATAAAACGTGCTCTTCCTGCTGTCAGAGGAGAAAGCATCTTCAACAGACATTCGCCGGAAGGCATTGCGCATGTCCTCGACCTTGATCATTCGCGAAGCAACGGAAGCCGATCTGCCGGCGCTGATTGCGCTTTTTGCAGCCGATATGCTGGGCGGCCATGGCGACACAAACGACCCTGAGGTCTTCCCGGCCTATCAAGCGGCTTTCACGCGGATTGCCGCATCGCCAGCCAGCGCGCTTTACGTGACGGAGCAGCAGGGCGAGGTGGTCGGCACGTTTCAGACGACGATTTTGACAACCCTGCCGTCGCGGGGCAGTTCCAGCCTGCTGCTCGAGGCAGTGCAGACGCGAAGCGATCGCCGGGGCGAGGGTATCGGCGCGGCGATGATTGCCTTTGCGGTCGCGGATGCGAGGCGGCAGGGCCTTTCCAAGGTGCACCTCACCTCCAACGCCTTGCGCAAGGACGCGCATCGCTTCTATGAGCGTCTGGGGTTCAAGGCATCGCATCTCGGCTTCAGCCTCGCCGTCAAATGAACAGGCATTCCATGGGAATCGCTGGACAATTCAGCCCCCGCGCGGCATAAGCGGGACAGGTTTATTGTGCATCCGGCCACGGGTTCGACGTGGTGCGGTTCAAGGACGGTCCTCATGAAGTTTCTGCTGCAGATTTTCACCTGGTGGAATGGACAGACGCTCGGTACCCGGCTTCACACCTGGCGCTTCGGCACCCGTGTCGGTGAGGACGAAGCTGGCAACATCTACTATCAGGGCGGCAAGGATTCCGAGGGACGCACGCGCCGCTGGGTGATCTATAATGGTTATGCCGATGCATCCGCCATTCCGCCCGGCTGGCACGGCTGGATGCATCACCGCACCGACGTATCGCCCGCAGACGAGACCTATACGCCGCGCGAATGGCAGAAGGCCCACAAGCCGAACGGCACCGGTTCGATCAATGCCTATCGTCCGCCGGGTTCGCTCAACAGCGCCGGCGAGCGCCCGCGTGTGACAGGCGACTATGACGCCTGGACGCCTCGGTCCTGAGTGTCACCGACCAGCCAGGATGTCCTGCCTGTTGATGGCGCAGGGGCGCATCATGCCTCGGCCACATTTGATGTTTAGCGCCTGATGTCCGACATGGTGGCCGGAAGTTGCGCGGGAGACGAGCGGTAATGGTATTTTCAAGTCAGCGAATGGTGATGCGGCGGCTCTTGCCCATCTCCGCGCTTTGTCTGATCGCAGGCGTGGCCGTGTTCTGTCCTGCGCCTGCGGCGAAGGCCGCGCGGATTTCCAATGCTGTTGCCGTCTTTTCCGGCATCGACAAGATTACCGGCCGCATCACCACCTTCGACGTCTATATCGGCGAAACCGTGCAGTTCGGCGCGCTGCAGGTCACGCCGCGCGTCTGCTACAATCGCGACGACACGGAAGCCCAGAAGACGACGACCTTTGTCGAGGTCGACGAGATCACGCTCGACCGCAAGATCCGGCGCATCTTCACCGGCTGGATGTTTGCCGACAGCCCTGGTCTCAACGCCGTCGAGCACCCCGTCTATGACGTCTGGCTGCAGTCCTGCAAGGCCAAGTCCGACCTGCCTGCACCCGACGACGCGGCAACCCAATAATTCATTGATTCTGTTAGAATTTGAGATGCGGTGAGGCAATCGCCTTGGCGAGCATCGCCTCATATCTGGCTTTCGGCACATCGATCGCACCGAACGTCTTCAGGTGCTCCGTCGTGAACTGCGTGTCGAGCAATCGGAAGCCGTTCCGGCGCAGGCGCTCGACCAGATGCACGAGGCAGATCTTCGATGCGTCCGTGCGCCGCGAAAACATGCTTTCTCCGAAAAAGGCCGCCCCCAGAGAGACGCCGTAGAGCCCGCCAACCAGTTCGTCACCGTCGAACGCTTCGACGGAGTGGGCATGGCCCATTCTGTGCAGGGTCGCGTAGAGCGAGCGGATCTTGCCATTGATCCATGTCGTCGGGCGATCCGGGCCAGGGGACGCGCAGCCATCCATGACATCCTCGAAAGCGGTATCGAAACAGATTTCGAAGGGCGCGCGGCGGACGGTTTTGGCAAGGCTTCTGGAGACGTGGAATTCATCGAGCGGGATGATGCCGCGCAATTCCGGCTCGACCCAGAAGAGCTCCGGATCGTCGGCGCTATCCGCCATCGGGAAAAGCCCGATGGAATAGGCGCGCAACAGGAGTTCCGGGGTTATTTCCGGTTGCCTGCTGCGCGATCCCTTCACTGGCGTCGCCTCATTCCGCTGGATCTGCGGCAGGTTGCGCGAGATAGTTTTCCAGCCAGTGGATGTCGTAGTCCCCATTGGCGATATCCTGATTGTTGATCAGGTCCTGGAACAGCGGCAGCGTCGTCTTGATGCCGTCGATGACGAATTCGTCGAGCACGCGGCGCAGGCGCATCATGCATTCGACGCGCGTGCGGCCATGCACGATCAGCTTGCCGATCAGGCTGTCGTAATAGGGCGGGATACGGTAGCCCTGATAGGCGCCCGAATCGACGCGTACGCCGAGACCGCCGGGCGCATGGAAATGCGTGATCGTGCCGGGCGAGGGCACGAAGGTGCGTGGATCCTCGGCATTGATGCGGCACTCGATGGCATGACCGGAAAACACGATTTCGTCCTGCGTGACCGATAGCCCGGCGCCGGAAGCGACGCGGATCTGCTCGTGCACAAGGTCGATGCCGGTGATGGCTTCGGTGATCGGATGCTCGACCTGCAGGCGGGTGTTCATCTCGATGAAGAAGAACTCGCCATTCTCGTAGAGAAACTCGATCGTGCCGGCGCCGCGATATTTCAGCTTGCGCATGGCATCGGCGCAGATTTCGCCGATCTTCATGCGCTGCTCGACATTCAATGCCGGCGAATTGGCTTCTTCCCAGACCTTCTGGTGGCGCCGCTGCAAGGAGCAGTCACGTTCGCCCAGGTGAATGGCATTGCCTTCGCCGTCGCCGACGACCTGGATTTCGATATGGCGCGGCTTGCCGAGGTATTTTTCCATGTAGACCGCGTCATTGCCGAAAGCGGCCAGAGCCTCGGAGCGGGCCGTCGAGACGGCTTCCGAAAGCTCGTCTTCGTTCTTGGCGACCTTCATGCCGCGACCACCGCCGCCGGCCGTCGCCTTGATCAGCACGGGAAAGCCGATTTCGCGGGCAATCTCCAGGGCATTTTCCGGCTTAACCTCGCCGGCAGACCCCGGAACGACCGGGATGCCGAGCGATTTTGCGGTTTCCTTCGCCGTGATCTTGTCACCCATGATGCGGATGTGATCGGCGGTCGGACCGATGAAGGTGATGCCGTGGGCATCGAGAATATCGGCGAACTTGGCATTTTCCGAAAGGAAGCCGTAGCCGGGATGCACGGCATCTGCGCCGGTGATCTCGCAGGCGGCAACGATCTGGTGGATGTTCAGATAGCTGTCGCGCGAAGGCGGTGGGCCGATGCAAACGCTCTCGTCGGCAAGCCGCACATGCATCGCGTCGGCATCAGCCGTGGAATGGACCGCCACGGTGGCGATGCCGAGTTCCTTGCAGGCGCGCAGCACGCGAAGGGCGATTTCGCCGCGATTGGCAATGAGGATTTTCGAGATCATGGGTCTGTCGCCTTATTCAATGACGATCAGGGCTTCGCCATATTCAACCGGAGCCCCGTCTTCAACGAGGATTTCGGTGACCTTGCCGGCGCGGGGGGCCGGAATCTGGTTCATCGTCTTCATCGCTTCGATGATCAGGATGGTCTGGCCTTCCTTCACCATGGCGCCGACTTCAACGAAGGGCCGCGCACCGGGCGCTGGCGAAAGATAGAGGGTGCCAACCATCGGAGAGGCGACGGCATTCTTGGAGGCCTTGCCCGAATCGGCCACGACGGCGGCGGGAACACTGGCAGCGGCGAACTGCACCGGCGCTGCAGCCGGAACCGGCGCGGAGACGTATTGCGGCGTTCCGGCGCGCGAGACGCGGATTCGCAGGTCATCCTGCTCGACTTCGATTTCCGTCAGGTCGGTTTCATTGAGGATGTTGGCGAGATCGCGGATCAGCGTCTGGTCGATACCGGGTTTCTTGTCAGCCATGGATGTGAGCCTCTTGTTCTTCTTATCGCGTTTGATGCGTGAGTGTCTTTAGCGCATTGAGCGCGAGAATGTAACTGTCTGCACCGAAGCCGCAAATCACCCCCTTGGCCGCCGGGGCGAGCAGGGAGGTGTGGCGGAATTTCTCGCGTGCATGGACATTGGACAGATGCAGTTCGACCACCGGAATGCCGATGGCCTTGGCTGCATCGTGGAGGGCGATGGAGGTGTGGGTATAGGCGCCGGCATTGACGGCAATGCCCGCGGCCTTCTCGCCAGCCTCGTGGAACCAGTCCACAAGGTCGCCTTCGTGGTTGCTTTGGCGAAAGACGATCTCGAGACCGAGCTTTTCCCCTTCGGCAATGCACAGGGCTTCGATGTCAGCCAGCGTCAGGGAGCCATAAATTCCCGGCTCGCGTTTACCCAGCGCATTGAGATTGGGGCCGTTCAGCACATAGATCGTCGATGGCATGGGCAAGTCCGTGCAATTGTCGGAGGGTACCTATAGACTGACGGCAACAAGAGGAAAAGCCCTTTGGCTGGCCAAGGGCTTTGTCCACAAGCGATCGCGCCTATTGGCTCGCAGTCACAGGCATTCAGCAGGCGGTGCTGCCGCACGCACGCATGTTGGCGACCTTGGCCTCGAGGTCCTCGACCCCCACCGCGCCGAACACGGCTTCATTGCCGATTACGTAGGATGGCGTGCCGGTAATGCCCAGAGTGTTGGCAAGCGTATAGGCTTCCTTGACGCCCTCGTCATTGCTGGCATCGACCATTTTGGCGCGCAGGTCCGCTTCCTTGACGCCGAGTTGGCCAGCAACCGCAATGGCCGATTCCTCTGTGGCACGGTCCTCGTTGCCCAGCAGAGCGCGGTGGAAGTCGCCGTATTTTTCCGGCGCAACCAGCCGGAACGCGGCGCTGACCTTGTGGGCTGCAAGCGAATCCGGGCCGAGAATCGGCAGTTCCTTCAGAACGAAGCGGACGTTCTTGTCCTTCTCCAGCAAAGCATCCATGTCGCTGAGGGCGCGCTTGCAATAGCCGCAATTGTAATCGTAGAACTCGACGATCGTCACGTCACCCTTCGGATTGCCGAGCGTCACGTCGTGAACCGACTGGAAGATGGCATCCTTGTTGTCGGTGATCGCGGCTTTCGCCTGTTCGAGCTGTGCCAGTTCCTGCTTTGCCTTCAGCGCCTTCTGCGCCTCCAGGAGGATCTCGGGATTGGCGACCAGATATTCCTTGATGAAGGCACCGATCTCCTCCTTCTGCTTGTCGTCAAGCGCGCTGGCCAGCGAGGGAACTGCGGTTGCTGCTGTCAAGAGAACCAGTGATCCGGCGATGATCTTGCGAATATTGAATGCCATGTTTTCCTCGTTGTCCTTTTACGTCTCGTCTGTCGTTCAATTCGGACGGTTGGGTCAACACGCTTATTTGAAAGACAACAAAAATAGTCCGCGCAGTCGCAGCCTTGCTGCGAGCATAGGTGCGCCAGATCGGAAACGAAACGCTAAAATCGGCGGAAGTGCGGCGCTCTCGCACTTGTGAAGGCGCTTTCGATGAGGCAAACCGCGCCTTGTCATTTAATTCGAGGATTTGCCGTTGAAATCGCTTTCCGCCCGCAGCGCCACCGTCGAGCCCTTTCATGCCATGGACGTTCTGGCGGAAGCCACGAAGCGTCGGGAGGCCGGTTATCCCGTGATATCGATGGCGGTCGGGCAGCCCTCCCATCCAGCCCCCACGGCAGCGCTCGAAGCGGCGCGCAAGGCGCTGGGCCATGGACGGCTGGGCTATACCGACGCGCTCGGCACGCTGTCGCTGCGCACGGCGATCGCCCGACACTACCGGACCCGCTACGGCATCGACATCGATCCGCAACGGGTCGCTGTGACGACAGGATCTTCGGCAGGCTTCAATCTGGCTTTCCTTGCCCTGTTTGATCCCGGCGATTGCGTCGCCATAGCCCGGCCGGGTTACCCCGCCTACCGCAACATTCTGTCGGCGCTTGGCCTGACCGTTGTCGAGGTCGAGGCGAATGCCGATACCGGTTTCACGCTGACTCCGGAGAGCCTTGAGGCCGCAGCGGCAAAAGCAGGAAGACCGCTGAACGGCGTGCTGCTTGCAAGCCCGGCCAATCCGACAGGCACCGTGACCGGCAGGGCAGGCCTGAAGGCGCTTGCCGACTATTGCCATGATCGCGGCATCGCCTTCATCTCCGACGAAATCTATCACGGCCTGACCTTTGCCGGCGAGGAGACGACCGCCCTTGCGGTGACCGACGAGGCCGTGATCATCAACTCGTTTTCGAAATATTACTGCATGACCGGTTGGCGGATCGGCTGGATGGTGCTCCCGGAAAACCAGGTTCGCGGCTTCGAGCGCATCGCCCAGAGCCTCTACATCTCGCCGCCGGAGCTCTCGCAGATTGCCGCCGAGGCGGCCCTGAATTCGAGCGCCGAACTCGATGTCTACAAGGCATCCTACGGCGCCAATCGCGAGCTCCTGCTGAAACGCCTGCCGGAGATTGGCTTCGCCATCGCTTCGCCGATGGATGGAGCCTTCTACGCCTATGCAGATGTCAGCCGGTTCACCAATGACAGCATGGACTTCGCCCGTCGAATGCTCGCGGAAATCAGCGTTGCCGCCACGCCGGGGCTCGATTTCGATCCCATCGAGGGGCATCGCACCATGCGCTTTTCCTATGCCGGCGCCGGGGAAGATATGGCCGAGGCAATGGATAGGATCGCCAGGTGGCTTTCCTGATCGTGAAACGCTTTCAGATGCTTGCACTGATTTCATGACTCAATTCGGCATGCAGTTGAATCAAACTGTGAAGCTGGATCAATGGCAGACCCGGACCTTCCGGACGGAAGACTTGCCCCACGTATCGTAGCTGCGCACGTCGCGCAGGACGCAAGCCGGGCGAAACGCGGTGTCGTAGCTTTTGTAGTAGTAGTTGTTGTGGCGCTGGCTGCCGATGGAGACCGCCTGCGACGGTGCATCGAGGTTGCTCACCACGGCGATGGCGACGAGCGCGCCAAGCCCGGCAGCTGTGAAAATAGTGGACATATTGATCTCTTCTGGTGATGGGACAGCGCAAGGCTGTCTGAAGGCCACACTTTGCCACTTTGCGCCGAACACATCTGTTCCTGATGGAACTGGCCTCGGAAGGCCTGGAATACCGACAAAAAAAGACCGGCCCCACGAATGGGGCCGGTCTGTTCATTCAAGATCAGGGCAGGCGGTCAGCGATCAAAAGAAGCCGCGCTTCTGCCACCAGCCACCCTTCTTGGGCTTCGGCGGTTCGCTGTCATCCTGTTTTGCGACAGTCGACGACTTGATCACCGGTTCGCTGGCAATGGTATCGATGTTACGGTTGGCGCGGGCAGGTTTCGGCTCATCGAGCGCTGCCGCAGCTTCCTCAACGACTGGCTCGACAACGGCTTCGACCTCTGCCGGCGCCGCCTCTATGGCAGCCTGGGCATCCATGTCGGCGGTTTCGACCGGCGCTTCCGCAACTTCAGCGACTTCCTCAACGACGGCCTTCTTGCGGCTGCGTTTCGGCTTGGCCGGCTTTGCCTCGACAACGGCCTCCACAGGCTCCTCGGACACGGCAACCGGTTCCTCGGCAACAGCAACTGCTTCCTCGGACGCTGCAGCGACAGAAGTATCGTCTGCGACAACCGTTGCGGTCGCGGCCAACAGTTCGGCATCTGCCCCGGCTTCGTCGGAGCTTTCGTCTGCGGACAGGTTTTCACCTTCTGCATCTTCCGGACGATTGCGGCGGCCGCCACGCTTGCCGCGACGGCGACGCTTGCGCTTCTGCTGCTCTTCATCGCTGAGAGCGGCCTCGCCGCCATCGATTTCAGCGTTCGACGTTACTTCGCCGTCGGCTTCATCAGCATCGTCATCCGAGCCTTCATCGCCGGACTGTGCATCGGCATTGCCAAGCGATTCGCCGTTCGGGCCGGTCCCGCGACCGCCACGCCGCCTGCGGCGACGCTTGCGCTTGCGGTTGCCCTGGTCGTCGCTCTGCTCGGCTGGTGCACGCTCGCTGCGTTCGGCCCGCTCGACGCGTTCCGGCTTGGCTTCGACAATCAGTTCCTCATCATCCTCGATCTCGTCCTCGATGACGATATCGTCGTCTTCCTCGGGCTCCGGCTCGAACTGGATGATCTGGTCGATCTGGACCGGGTTCTCGACGGCTTCGCCGCGGTCGATGGCAAAGTGCTGGGCACCGACATGGGCATCCGCTTCGATGATGATCTGAACGCCGAAACGCTCTTCATAGTCGATGATCGTGCCGCGCTTGTAGTTGAGCAGGTAGAGCGCGATATCCGGCGTCGTGCGCACCGTGATATTGTGCGTCGTGTTCTTCAGCAGATATTCCTCGACGCCGCGCAGCACATGCAGCGCCACCGACGACTGCGAGCGGACATGGCCCGTGCCGTTGCAATGCGAGCAGACCTGCATGGTCGATTTCGAGCACCGAAGCGCGGATGCGCTGGCGCGACATTTCGAGCAGGCCGAAATGCGAGATGCGGCCGACCTGAATGCGGGCGCGATCGTTCTTCAGATGATCCTTGAGGCGCTTTTCGACCGCACGGTTGTTGCGCTTCTCTTCCATGTCGATGAAGTCGACGACGACGAGACCGGCAAGGTCGCGCAGACGCAGCTGGCGGGCGACTTCTTCTGCCGCTTCCAGGTTTGTCTGGAGTGCCGTGTCCTCGATCGAGTGCTCGCGGGTCGAGCGACCCGAGTTGACGTCGATGGCGACAAGCGCTTCGGTCTGGTTGATGATGATGTAACCGCCGGACTTCAGCGTGACCTGCGGCTGCAGCATGCGGTCGAGCTGGGCTTCGATGCCCGAGCGCGAGAAGATCGGATGCACGTCGCGATAGGGCTGAACCACCTTGGCGTGGCTCGGCATCAGCATCTTCATGAAAGTCCTTGGCTTCCCGGTAGCCCTCTTCGCCGGCAACGATGACTTCGCTGATATCCTTGTTGTAGAGGTCGCGGATCGAGCGCTTGATCAGCGAGCCTTCTTCATAGACGAGGCAAGGGGCCGTCGAGGACAGCGTCAGCGTACGGACGTTCTCCCACAGGCGCATCAGATATTCGAAGTCGCGCTTGACCTCGACCTTGGTGCGGTTGGCACCGGCAGTGCGCAGGATGACGCCCATACCCTGCGGCACATCGAGCGCGCGGGCAATTTCCTTCAGACGCTTGCGGTCCGGAAGGTTGGTGATCTTGCGGGAAATCCCGCCGCCACGCGCCGTGTTCGGCATCAGGACCGAATAGCGGCCGGCGAGCGAGAGATAGGTGGTGAGCGCCGCGCCCTTGTTGCCGCGTTCTTCCTTGGCAACCTGCACCAGCAGGATCTGCCGGCGCTTGATGACTTCCTGGATGCGGTACTGCTTGCGCGGACGGCGGTTTGCCTGCCGATCCGGAACTTCCTCCATGGCGTCTTCGGCGCCGACGGATTCGATGACTTCCTTTTCCTCGTGATGACCATCGTCATCATCGTCGTCATCATTGCCGCGGCGGCCGCCACGGGTATCTTCCGAAATCGAATCGGTATCGACCATGGCAGCCATTTCGCCGCCCTGCGAACCGTCTTCAGCATCGCCGCCATCGGTGGCTTCGACCGCTTCTGCTGCGGCCTTCTTGCTGCGGCGCGGCCGCTTCGGCTTGGCCTTCTTGGGCTCTTCCTCCGCTGCGATCTCGACCGGCTCATCAGCCGCCTCGACAATCTCGACAACGGTTTCTTCCGGCGTGATGACCTCGTCGTCGGTATCATTGCCGAGATCCGTACCGGTTTCGACCGATTCGATATCGTCGTCGCGACGGGCTTCCTCGGCTTCCGCCCTCAAAAGGGCCTGGCGGTCGGCAAGCGGGATCTGGTAATAGTCCGGGTGGATTTCCGCAAAGGCCAGAAAGCCGTGGCGGTTGCCGCCGTAATCGACGAAAGCCGCCTGAAGCGAAGGTTCGACGCGGGTGACTTTCGCGAGATAGATATTTCCGCGAATTTGTTTCTTGTGTTCGGATTCGAAGTCGAATTCTTCTATGCGACTTCCGCGAACGACAACGACGCGCGTCTCTTCAGCGTGAGACGCATCGATAAGCATTTTCTCTGCCATTTAAGCTGTGCTCCTCGGCGTGAGCGCAAAACAGCAGGGAAAATCCGACCCGGGGGTGATTTTCCGTGCAGTTGGCGTCTTTCGCCGAATGTGAATGTTCCCGCTTGGCTTGGGAGATGGGGCAGCGGCCAGACGGCGCCGGGAACGAAATCGCTCCGGGGCCTGTTTGCTTCTGGCTGATACTGCTGTGACAACATCGATGACCAAACAAGAATGCCAATGTATTAGGCCTAAGGCCCGATGAATGTGCCCGATCACGGGCTAGCGGTGTTTGCCACCATAAACATCCCGGCCACCGCCGGATTTTTTGCGATCCAGTATGCGGAGAAAAAGTGCAGCGACGGCGGATGAAGATACGACTGCTTGCGGACACATAAGCATCGAACAAGGTGTGAACCTTTTTGCTTATGGCTTGGCGCCAGGGGTTTTTGGCCCTATGGCAGCCGGTCGTTGATTCTATCCCGTCAACACTTTCTCCCTGTTCACGCTTTTATGTTTTCTATGTCACAATGGCAAGGGGAAAGCCAAATTCGCCATAATATTGATTGATTCGCTGGCACCAGTGTGCTGCGCGCAGGCGCTTGTCCTGGGCGTTCCGCGTGGCCGGTTCTGTCTGTGCAACGTTTGGTTAACCATAAGGCGTCATTGACTATACTTGCCGATAATGTGCGCCAGGTGCCTATCGGGTTCGTCGGGATGAGCAGGAACAAGAACATGCGGAGCATGATGTGACGCGGTGGGTCGGATTTCTCACGCGCAATCTCTCGAAGAAAAAGCCGGGTTCCGGGATTGTCGCCGGGCTGTGCGCCGGATTGCTGGCGCTCTCAGCATGCTGTCTCTCGCTGCCGGCACATGCCGAAGACGCCGAGCCGCTTCTTGCCTATGGCGCCCGTATAGCCGGCGATGATGCCCGCACCCGGGTCGTCATCGATTTCGACCGAAAGCCGGAGTTCTCCATTCACTATGTCGCCAACCCGGTGCGGATCATCGTCGATCTGCCGGAAACATCGTTTGGCCTGAAGCCGGAGGATATCCAGGCGAGGGGGCTGTTCAGCGATATCCGCTATGGTGGCATGGGGGCGGGCAGTTCCCGTATCGTCCTGACGGCGAAGAGGCCGGTCGGCGTCGCCCTGGCGGAGGTCAAGGCGGATGAGAGCGGCAAGGGTTTCCGCCTCATTATCGATGCGGAATTCGTCAGGCAGGATCGTTTCTCCGAACTCCTCGAACAGCAAAAGTGGAGTACCGCCCAAACGACGACCAAAACCGGACGTCTGGCGACGCCTGCGACAGATGATGGTTCCTTCGTCATCGCGGTCGATGCCGGTCATGGTGGAATTGACACCGGTGCGGTGGGCATCGTGACGAAAACCGAGGAGAAAAAGGTCACGCTCGCCTTCGCCGAGGAAATGGCCGCCGCCCTCAACAAGGAGGCCGGCATCAAGGCGTTTCTGACGCGCTCGAAGGATGAGTTTCTCTCGCTGTCGCAGAGAGTGCAGATTGCACGGCAGAACGGCGCCAAGCTGTTTATTTCGATCCATGCCGACACGCTGAAGCAGAAGGATATACGCGGCGCGACGGTCTACACGATTTCGGACAAGGCATCGGACCATCTGGCCGCCAACCTCGCCGAACGGGAAAACCTGTCGGACGAGATTGCGGGTGTCGCGCTGGAAACGGAACCCGCTGAAGTCGCCGATATCCTCATCGACCTGACGCGGCGGGAGACGCAGGCCTTTTCCGTCAATCTCGCCCGCTCGGTGGTGGCGTCCTTCGAGGGGCAGATCAAGCTGATCAACAACCCGCACCGATATGCCGGTTTCCAGGTGCTCAGGGCGCCGGATGTGCCATCCGTCCTGCTGGAGCTTGGCTTCCTGTCCAACAAGGACGATGAAAAGCTGCTGCTCGATCCAAAATGGCGAAGCAAGGTCTCCGAGCGGCTGGTCGAGGCCGTTCGCCACTACCGCCAGGGGGCCGTGGCAAACGGCGGCTGACTTCACGCATGTTGCATGCGATAACGCGGCTTGTGATTTGTGTCCCTCGTGTAACAGCGTTATGCTTTTCAAAGGCCTGTGCCGTGGTTATTGCACCGCAAGCCCTATTTTGCTCACAATCGGATCGCTATCGAGAGACCGAAATTTGCAAAATCAGGAACTGTTTGCATGACGCTTGGGGAGTGGTTCGATCTCGACTGTCGGGCTGCTCGAAAAAGCTGCAGGTAATCCTGAGGGCCGGATTTCGCGGAATGCGTGAGAATCGATATATTTCTCTGACGTGATTGCATTCTTATGAGGTGGGCGTTAGGCCCCTGAGACGCCTGAAATGGCCCTTAGGACAACGACAACAAGGCACTGGTATCTGGCTGATGATCAGACTGATTGGATATTTCTTCGGCGTTGGCGCATTTCTCGTGCTCGGGGTGGCAGCCGTCGTTGCTGTCTATCTTGGCAGCGTTGCCAAGGACCTGCCGGACTACGAAGTGCTCAACAGCTATGCGCCGCCGGTGACCACCCGCGTTCATGCCGGCAATGGTGCGCTGATGGCGGAATACGCCCGTGAGCGGCGTCTCTATCTGCCGATCCAGGCCATACCCGATCGCGTCAAGGCGGCGTTCATTTCGGCCGAAGACAAGAATTTCTACCAGCATCCCGGCGTCGATATCACCGGCCTTGGACGCGCGATCTTCGTCAACCTCCAGAATTTCGGCTCCGGCCGCCGCCCGGTCGGCGCCTCGACCATTACCCAGCAGGTCGCCAAGAACTTCCTGCTGACGGCCGACCAGACGATCGACCGCAAGATCAAGGAAGCCATTCTCTCCTTCCGCATCGAGCAGGCCTATTGCAAGGACCGCATCCTCGAACTCTATCTCAACGAGATCTTCTTCGGCCTGAACTCCTATGGCATCGCCGGTGCGGCGCTGACCTATTTCGACAAGTCCGGTGACCGAACTGACGATCGCCGAAACCGCCTATCTGGCGGCCCTTGCCGAAGGGACCGTCCAACTACCATCCCTTCCGCCAGCCGGAAGCAGCGATGGAGCGCCGCAACTGGGTTGTCGATCGCATGGTCGAGAATGGCTATGTCACCCAGAACGATGGCGAAGAGGCCAAGAAGCAGCCGCTGGGCGTCAACGCTGCGCCGCAGTCCGGCTCCTATCTTTTCGCCTCGGATTATTTTGCCGAAGAAGTGCGCCGCCAGATCATCGAGCGATATGGCGACAACGCGCTCTATGAAGGCGGCCTGTCGGTCCGCACCTCGCTTGATCCGAACCTGCAGATCGTAGGCGCGCAAGGCGCTGCAGAACGGTCTGGTGAGCTACGACGAGCGGCGCGGCTTCCATGGCGCCCATCAAGACGATCGAGATCGGTGGCGACTGGGGTGAGCCGCTCGGCAAGATCGACGCGCTCTGCCGACGTGCCGGAATGGAAGCTCGCCGTCGTGCTGTCGGTCGACGACGAGGGTGCCGATATCGGCATGCAGCCGGACAAGGAAGTGTCGCCGGCAAGATCGGCGCCGAGCGCGTCACCGGTCGTATCGCGGCCGAAAGCCATGGAATGGGCCTATCGTTCGGCTCGACCGGCGATCGCAAGTCCGCCAGGTCCCCAGAGGGCGTGCTTGGCCACCGGCGATGTCGTCTATGTCGAGCCAATGCGAAGAAACGGGCGAGTATCGCCTGCGCCAGCCGCCGAAGGTTCAGGGCGGCCTGGTCGCCATGGATCCGCATACCGGCCGCGTTCTGGCCATGGTCGGCGGCTTCTCCTATGGCCAGTCCGAATTCAACCGCGCGACGCAGGCCATGCGCCAGCCGGGCTCGTCCTTCAAGCCCTTCGTCTATGCGGCAGCACTCGACAACGGCTATACGCCGGCGTCGGTCATCCTCGACGCGCCGATCGAGATCGTCGTCTGGCGGCCAGGTCTGGCGGCCGGAAAACTATGGCGGCGGCTCGGCCGGTCCATCGACCCTGCGCCTCGGCATCGAAAAATCGCGCAACCTGATGACGGTGCGGCTTGCCAACGACATGGGCATGAACCTCGTTGCCGAATATGCCGAACGCTTCGGCATCTACGACAAGATGCTGCCGGTTCTGGCGATGTCGCTCGGCTCGGGCGAAACGACGGTGCTGCGCATGGTGTCGGCCTATTCGGTGCTGGCCAATGGCGGCAAGCAGATCAAGCCGTCGCTGATCGACCGCATCCAGGACCGCTACGGCAAGACGATCTTCCGGCATGAGGAACGCACCTGCGACGATTGCAACGTGGCCGACTGGGAGAGCCAGGAGAGCCGGTATCTGATCGACAACCGCGAGCAGGTTCTCGACCCGATGACCGCCTACCAGATCACCTCGATGATGGAAGGTGTCGTCAGCGCGGCACCGCTGCCGGCAAGATCCAGCTCGATCGTCCGGTTGCCGGCAAGACCGGCACGACCAACGACGAAAAGGACGCCTGGTTCGTCGGCTATACGCCCGACCTGGTGGCCGGTCTCTATCTCGGCTTCGACAATCCCGCCCCGCTTGGACGCGGCGCGACCGGTGGCTGGCCTTGCCGCGCCGATCTTCAACGATTTCATGCAGGCCGCGACCAAGGGCGACGCCGTCCCAGCAAGTTCGTCGTTCCGGAAGGCATGAGCCTCGTTCCCGTCAACCGCAAGACCGGCATGGCAGGCCTGTCGATGGCGAGCCTGATACGATCATCGAAGCCTTCAAGCCCGGCACCGGCCCGGCCGATACCTTCTCGGTGATCGGCGGCATGGAGGAATATCGCTCGCCCCGGAAGAGATTCTCCGCGCTTCGCCGCAGGCAAACCAGGCAGTGACCTCCGGCCAGGGCGGGCTTGTTCTGAGCCGGCCATTTCCAGCGCTTGTCGACAACAATAGAGCCGGCTTTACATCGCAAGCCGCCGTGTTTATGCACGGCACATCCATAGACCAGATGCCAAGAAGCAGGACAATGCGGACCGAAATCGAGAATATCGTCGACGAAATCAAGCAGGCCATAAGCCTGCTGAGGAGGCATCTTTGACTGGGATCAGGCGGTAAGACGACTGGACTGGTTGAACAACAAGTCGGAGGATCCCAACCTCTGGAACGATGCCGCAGAAGCCCAGAAGCTGATGCGCGAGCGCCAGCAGCTCGATGACGGCATCAACGGCGTGCGCGCTTTCGAGCAGCAGATGCAGGATAGCATCGAACTCATCGAACTCGGCGAGGAAGAGGACGATACCGACGATCGTCAAGGAAGCCGAGGACGCGCTGCAAGTCCTGCGCACGGAAGCAGCCCGCCGCCAGGTCGAGGCCATGCTGTCCGGCGAAGCCGACGGCAACGACACCTATCTCGAAGTGCATTCCGGCGCCGGCGGCACGGAAAGCCAGGACTGGGCCAACATGCTGCTTGCGCATGTATACCCGCTGGGCCGAGCGCCAGGGCTTCAAGGTCGAACTGCTGGAAGTGCATGACGGCGAAGAAGCCGGCATCAAGTCGGCGACGCTGCTGGTCAAGGGCCACAATGCCTATGGCTGGCTGAAGACCGAATCGGGCGTGCACCGTCTCGTGCGGATCTCGCCTTATCGACAGCAATGCGCGGCGCCACACGTCGTTCTCGTCCATCTGGGTCTATCCGGTCATCGACGATTCGATCCAGATCGACATCAACGAGAGCGATTGCCGCATCGACACCTACCGTTCGTCGGGCGCCGGCGGCCAGCACGTCAACACGACCGATTCTGCCGTGCGCATCACGCACATGCCGACCGGCATCGTGGTGCAGTGCCAGCAGGAGCGCTCGCAGCACAAGAACAAGGCCAAGGCCTGGGACATGCTGCGTGCCCGTCTCTATGAGGCCGAGTTGAAGAAGCGCGAAGAAGCCGCCAATGCGGAAGCCGCCTCGAAGACGCGATATCGGCTGGGGTCACCAGATCCGATCCTACGTTCTGCAGCCCTACCAGCTGGTCAAGGACCTGCGCACCGGCGTTGAAAGCACCGCCCCCGACGACGTGCTCGACGGCGATCTCAACCAGTTCATGGAAGCGGCGCTGGCCCACCGGGTCAATGGCGGCGCGGATGCCGTTGTCGATGATCTCAACTGAGCGTTGATGCAGTCTTGAACGAATGCAAACCGGGCGCGTCAGGCGCCCGGTTTTTTGTTGGTCTCACCAAAACGCTCTAATTCGTCAATTCGTCGCCCGCTCGACCTTGATGTCGCCGATATCGTCGATCAGCACGGTCCAGCTGTCGGGTTCCACCGCCTGCGGATCGGTTTTGAGGTAAACGGTGGCAAACATGCCCGGTTGCGGCGCGAGGCCCGTCGAATTTTCAGGTCGGATGTCGGTGACATAGGCCTTCAGTTTCGAGAACTCTTCGAGTTCGGCCGACGAAATGACCTTGGGTCCTTCCGCACTGGCGGCGATCTGCTGGAGATGAATCTGGGCAGTGCCGTCCGGTTGGCGCACCGCGATCAGCTTGTAATAGCCGCGCTGCGTCGGCGTGGCATTCTCGGGCACGTCGGTCGCGGGCGCCGCCTGCTGGGTCGATGGGGTCGCTAAGGGGACGAGTGCGTCGAGAGGGTTGCCATGTTCCTCCCAATAGCCGGTGCTGGTGACGAAGATGATATTGGTCGGAACAATGTCGGCATCCTGCGCGCGCGGCCCAGTGGCCACAAGCAGCAGCGCCGTACAGAGGGTCATGAGGCCAGTCCGATACATTCCGGATACTCCAGGGCGCTTCGCGTTTGATCCTGCAGCAATATCACCATGTCCGCACGCCGGCGTCACGCTCAATTCGAAAACTGCTCCGCAAGAATCCGGTCCGACCAGGAATAATCGGGATCCGAGAGAATGCAGGCCGTGATGTTTTCCGATTCGGCGATCCGGACCTGGACGACGGACTTGACCTCGACATGATCGGCCACGGCATTCACCGGCCGCTTGTCGGCCTCGAGAATGGCAATATCGACCGTCACCTTGTTGGGAAGCAGAGCCCCGCGCCAGCGCCTCGGGCGAAACGGACTGACCGGGGTCAAGGCGAGAAGCGGCGCCTCGAGCGGCAGGATCGGCCCATGCGCCGAAAGATTGTAGGCGGTCGATCCGGCCGGCGTGGAAAGCAGCACGCCGTCGCAGATCAGTTCCTCCAGCCGGACGTGGCCATCGACCACAACCTGCAGCTTTGCCGCCTGGTAGGATTGCCGGAACAGATAGACTTCATTGATGGCGAGCGCCTTGAAGCGGTTGCCGTCGCTGTCCAGAGTCTGCATTTCGAGCGGCCGGAAGGCATTCTCGACGGCCTCCGACAGGCGCTCACGTAGGTTTTCCGTGCTGTATCGGTTCATCAGAAAGCCGATCGAGCCGCGGTTCATGCCATAGACGAGCTTTCCGGAATTCATTGTCTTGTGCAGCGTGTGCAGCATGAAGCCATCACCACCCAGCGCCACGACGACATCGGCGGTGGCCGGGTCCTCGTTGCCGTAGATCGCTGCCAGTTCGGCAGCCGCCTTCTGCGCTTCGTCGGCGGGAGAGGCGACGAAGGCGATGGTCTTGAATGTGCGAGCCATGAAATGCCTGTCTGTTTGTCTGCGCGACCCGCCTTTTGCGCGGGTCTGCGAATATAGCAGTCATCTACCCCATGAACATGACGGCAGCTGACGACATCGCCAAAACGATGCCCGCGTCATCATGCACAAAAGAACACAAGGGAAAAGGAAAGAATGGTGCCCCCACAAGCACTCAAACCGGGACCCCTGATTACAAATATGTTCGGTGGGCCTCAACCATGGCATCGTTGACACCTGGTCGCGAGAAACCGGGAAGAGGCTAGCCACGGCGCCGAGTTATGCTCTGCCATAGGCGTGTGGAGCTTTTGGCTGTCGGCGATCAAAATGGCAGGGTTGTTATATGCCTGCATTGTGAGCAGCCATGCCAGCGAAAGGACGGCCGCAATTGGTTCTGCTCGCCAGCGTATTCCTGGGCGCGATACTGCTCGAAAGCATGCGGTCTGAAAATGTTACACCGAAACAAGCGCAAGGCGGCTCGAATGCAATCTATCTCGCGCCCGACATATTCGCGGAGTGGCTTAGGTATGGTCAGTTCGAGCAGAGCTTTCGGGCGTGGCGACTTAGTATTTGTGGGGCTTGATCCCGGAGGCATTTTCCACGAGTAGGACCGCCGCGGCAAAGATGTGCGCTGCCTTTTTCTGCCCGAGCTTAGCGAAATTGTCATGGTGCTGTTGCATGTTTACGATGATCGACTTTGCATCGGCGCCAGCGAGGAGTGAGGCATTTATCGACACGTTTAGCATCATGAACAGGGCCATCTCAGTTGCGGACAGTTGACTCTCCAGAGCCTGGAAATCTACGGTCATACTTGGCTCCTCGCTTTGACCGCGTCGTCGATCTTCACAATGATGATGGCCAGCGCGAAAGTTATCGCACCGAGCCCGAAGGCGCATGCGGCAAGGATTTCATGTATTGCCGACTTAGCCCCAAGCGCTACGGCAATGCCCCCGAGCATCTGCAAAATCCCGAGGATCAAGATAAAAGCTGACATGCACCCTCCTATCGCTATCCGTGCAACGTGACAGGATGCACGCTGGAGTCAAGGTGGTGGCAATAGGCCCCGAAGCTCCCCGATTAACTGCTTCATGTCTTTGTAGCTCATTGCGACCAGCGACCATGCGCTACGCGCTTCGGCATCGTCGTAGGTAAGCTCTTTATGTTTCGTGCCTTGGAAAGCCGCTGCCGGTTGGGGGAAAGCCACCTCTTCACCGTTGATCTCGTCGTGGATGAAAAATTCAACTCGATAGATCGGGCGAGAAAGGGGGGAATCTAGCGCTAGCCTGATCTGGCAGTCCCCATGATAGCCCCGCATGTTATGAAAAGCTGCCCGAACGAATTCAGGACCGTTCGGGATATTCCCAACACTCGTTCTGAAAGTGCTGGAGGCGGGCAATAGCTTTTTCATTTCAGCGGTCCGTGTTGCATTCCATGTCGCTTGGATATGCCGAGTGTTGCAGGAAACCGTTGAAAATCAAGGAAAGGCAGTTGCAACACGAAACGCAACATGGCGGCCCCTCTTTCGAAAGACCGCCATGTCAAGCAACTGGTTTTGCTTATGATTTTTTGGTGCCCCCACCATGCACACTTTTGCCGTACAACCTCGTGCAGTGCTGTGCAGTCATTCGCAAAAATCCTTTGTTATCAAGGTCTTGACTGTGCAGGAGTGTGCTAAGTCGCCTTTACACGTGCAGGCCATTTGCTTATATTTTGCTGATAGATCAGCAAAGGAACGCGCATGGCTAGCCACCACAAACTTACTCAGAAGCAATTGAACGAAGCCGCCCGAACACCACCGGCAGAGGCGTTTGTCTTGATGGACGGTGGCGGCCTACTGCTTCGAGTCCGCGCCGGAGGAACAATGGCGTGGGCTTTGCAGTGCACAGTGAAGGTTCCTTACGGTCAAGGCAAGCGGGTAGAAGTCAGCCTCGGCAACTATCCGACCATCACCTTGGCCGGGGCGCGTGAAGCGGCAAGGGTGGCACGGGAGACAGCGGCCAACGGGGTTGATCCGAGGGGCGAAAAGAAGGTGGCACTGGTCGAGGCGCAGCGGGTCAAGGAGACATTCGAGACAGTCGCCAAACTGACGTTCGAAGCCAAGAAGGGCAGCTTGAAGGGTGCCGGTGTGAATGGCCGATGGTACTCGCCGCTACAGCTTCACGCTATTCCAACGCTAGGGGAGATGCCCATCGAGGAAATCACGCAGCATACGCTAGTCCAGTGCCTGCGCCCGATCTGGAATAGTAAGGCAGTTACCGCCACCAAGACGCTCAACCGCGTCGGCATCGTGATGGAGCATGCAGCCGCAATGGATCTGGACGTCAGCTTGGAGACCGTGCGCAAGGCCCGCATCCTACTAGGGGCGCAGACGAACACGCCGACCAATATCGAGGCGATGGCATGGGAAGACGTTCCCGCCTTCTACGCCTCGCTTGACGACAAGTACCACAGCCACCGGGCGCTTAAGTTCCTGATCCTCACGGGTGCCCGGTCCTTCCCAGTTCGTCACGCCCACACGCGCGAAATGGTGGACGGCGTTTGGTTCATCCCGGCTGCGCATATGAAGTCGGGCGTGGCGTTCGAGATACCGCTATCGACCGAGGCCCAGCGGCTCACCTCGTTGGCCGATGGCTACCTGTTCCCCAACACAAGCGACGGCGTGATCTCCGATATGGCTATGTCTGTGCTTATGAAGGGCCGTGACCTGTCCGCCAGACCGCACGGAATGCGCAGCACCCTTCGCGATTGGCTCACCGAACAAACTGAAACACCTTGGGACGTTAAGGAAAAGATCCTTGCGCATTCGGTCGGTACGCAGACCAGCCGGGCATATGATCGCTCCTCAGACTTGAAAAAGCGGGCGGTGATTATGCAGGCGTGGAGCGATTATTGCACATCGGGGGGTGCCAATGGTTGAGGTCATCGGCTTCAACGCCGCCCTATTCATGCCAGAGGAAGACCCGGCCCAGCGCGTGCGCAACTTATGGGCGGGACTTGACGGCATGGTTGTCACCGACCTGCCCAGCCGCATTGAGCGGGCCGGTGCCTCTGCCGCTGGCTACGACGACCTGATGACATGGGCGAAGGTCAACGCCGCCGAGCTGGACGAAGCCAGCAAGGCCGCAATCTTTGATGTCATCATGCAGGGAAGGCCGTCAGTTCAAGGCAACCTCAGCCATCGAGATCAGAAAATACGGCTCATCTCGCATACCCTAAAAACCGAGTACCCCACGATGACGTGGCCTGCCGTTGAAGCCATGCTGCGCAGAGAGTTGAAGCTGAACCTTAGCTCAGAAGCGTTCAAGGTCATTCGTAGGGTGAAATTCTAAGCGAGTTTATTACCCTATACCATTTTTCCCATGCCTGTATAGTCTAAACCAGAGTAAACAAGCTGAAAGGGAAAGCATCGTGGGATACCTTACTACCAAAGAAGTCATGACTAAGCTAAAGCTCAGTCGCAGTGGAATATTCAATCTAGTATCGTCTGGCGAATTGCCACGTCCGTTACTTGTCGGCATCAAGAACTTGTTCGATGAAGACGAGTTGACCACCGCCCTTGCAGCCATGAAGGCAAAGCAGGGCGCAGGCTGGACACCGACCCCGCCACCGGCCTCGCCGCAGAGTGCTCGGGCCTGACTGTGAAAACAACCATAGTCCGCGATGTGCGCGGGCATAGCTGACGTTTTCAAACTGTAAGCACCCAACATCAATCACGTCCACCTAACGTGGGTTTGTAAGAAGTGTATCTAAAGTAATGGCCCGCCTAGTGCGGGCTTTTTATTTGCTTGTCTGCAAAATATACTTGCTTGCCGGGGCCAAATGTGCCACGGTGGAGTGCCTACAGGTGTTTGTTATCACGTTGCCGGGACGTCACTTTTAAGATGCAAGTCTTAACTGCCCGGCAACGACAACAGACACAGTGGGAAGCGGTATGCAGCCTCTGCCGCGAAGCATGAACCGCACCCTTGACGGGGTGTTACATTTGATAACAAACCGAAGGCTCAATCTTCCTATGACACATCCAAATGATTTACCCTGTTCGGAGGGGCAGCGAAGCTTTGCGCTCTTCTGTACCGGCAATGGTCAAAACCATTCGCACGGCAGCGAGTTCATTAAAAGCGGCCCGAATGCGGGCAAGCCGAACAAGCTCTACAAGGGCACTTATCCACAACGCTCATACGCCAACGTGGTGGCGCTGGCCGAGGCGACCGCGACCTCTTTGGTGCGCGTGCCAAAAGAAGATGGGCCGTGGATACTGTGCAGCGAAAACAACGAGTACAATGCCCGCAACAAGAAGTTCCAACTTCTTAAAGGCAAGGTCTGGGGCCTGCTTCTCGATCTCTGCGCTTTGAACGAAAGTCCTTCATGTTCGAAAGTGACGGTAACTGAAACCTCGACAGAATCGCCGATCCGGGTATCACGCCAGATCGAATCGTTGACAAGGCGGATCTGCTCTTCCACATCCTGTGACAGTTCACCGTAAAGCGCCCAGGTAAACGCATTGAGCAAGGTTGTCTTGCCTGCGCCATTTGCACCAAATAGCAGTGTCACATTTCGTTCACTCGTGGTTGCCAGCGGGAAGCGCTGGGGTCCCTTGAATTGACGGAAGTTGTTGAGTTCGATTGAGGTGAGTTTCACGGGAGTACTCCTCGAACAGCTGTGTGGATGTCCTCGATCGTGGAGACATCAGAAGCGGACAGGTGAAGCCGTCCTCTCTCGATCTCAAGCACGCGCTTGAGAAGTACTCTTGCATCAGAGGACAGGGACGCGATGATCTCTGCCTCGCTCTGCTCTAGTGGACCTTCAGACATGACTTCTCCATTCGCAATACAGCATCTCTATACATCCATGAGCCCATATCGAACCCGCAGCGGGCGGAGTGCGGTCAAGGTTTCGTGAAAGTTGTCGGAGAGTTGGCCGAATTCCATGTCCCGCTCAAGCTCCCGCTTCACCAGGTTTCGTTCGTACTCGGCAGGTGGCTCGCTGCCGGCGGGTGGCACGGCAAGGTAGTCATATATGACCGCACGCTTGTTTGGATCCGAAGAGATGCGCAGCAGTCGCCCTCGTCTTTGAACAAACTGTCGCGGATTTGAGCTACTCGCCAAGATGAATGCGATACGCGCATCAGGAATATCGACGCCTTCGTCCAGACACTTCATGGCTACGAGGAACCGTAGGTCGTTGCCAGTCTGAAATCTTCTCAGCAGCGCCCGGCGATCCGTTCGAGGGGTCTCCGCGATGTAGCGGTGGGCGCTGAGCCCCATCTCCCTGCCAATGAGTTGCGTGACCTCGTCGATTTGCCTATCACCGGGCTGGCCGTAGTTGTCGGCATCGGGTCGTCGGCCCTCAGCGCAGTACACGAGTTGGAACCAGTCGCTGGAATGGACCTTCAGGTCGGCCCGAAGCGTTGGAAGCTTGCCGGACGCGTGGCCTAGAACGTTAGAGCGCTTGCGTAACAGCAATCCGAGCGCCGAGTCTGCACCCGCATCCTCGATGCTGTCCCCAGCGGCGCGGAGTTCCCCGAGGACATAATCACCCGCATGAGCAACAGCCATCCGCTCACAAGGCCGCTCACAACTTCAACGTGGCCCAGTTGCCTGCCATCGTGAAGGCATGGAAAGAAGTCACGTCCACCGGCTTTGGCGAACAGGCGCTGAAGTCTGGGAAAACTGCTGCATGTTGCAAACCGAATATGGAACCGCCGACATCAACCAACTGCCGTTGATGAAGGTCATCGACATGTGGAAAGCAATGTGTCGACGACATGTGGCTGGCAGCACGGAAGAAAGACCCGGCAGCGGCCCGTATCATCAAGGATATGCAGAAGCGGTTTATAAGCGTTGTGGACGCAGAAAACCCTGGGATGAAGCCTGCGCGCCATGCGTGGGCGGGGGGCAAGGCTCTGGAGAATGCCATTGAATTTGGCAAGGACATCAGGACAGCCGGGATTGATGAATGGGTTGCAAGTTTCAATGCACTTTCGGCAAGTGAAAAATACTGCCGCCCGCATCGGTGAGGTGTATAGCATTGTCTCCTTCATGCAATAATTCTGCCGAATTGCCAGACTTTTCGAAAGGCGGTCAGGTCGGAAGCCATGCGCGAGAAAATTGCAGCCATCATGCCAACACCGGCGCTTGCGGCGGAATGGACCAAGCGTCTCGGCCTCGAGATGGATATGTCAAAGTCTGCGTCGGTGGCTCTTGGAAACAGTGCCACGGCGCGGCGCATGCGTATAAGAAGCGGACAAGGAACTTGGTCTGGATCTTGCCCTTGATGTGTTTTCGAGCGGTAGCGGGTTGTCCTGGTTGCGCCATTTCATTGCATTTGCCCCGAAAGTGGGTGAAAAGCAGCCTCAACAAAGTTGCTGATGGCGAACTGGCGGACATCCTGACCAACCCGGCGCGGAAGATGACCTGGATCAGCTATTGCTGCAGGCGCAGACCTACGTGCGTGCCCCGGCGAGTGTCCGTGCGCTCGGTGCCGCAGGCGCAACGGCAGCAGCAGTCGGAGGGAATGAATAATGGAGACTACCTTGGCGTCGATGGTGATGGTCTGCGAGCAGCAGCCGGGGAAGACCGGGAAGACGGTGCACCATGCGCCGCCGCCAAAGGGAAAACCGTATAAGCTGGAAGACCTTACTGATGAGCAGTGGCAGCACCTCATGGAAAAATACCCGTGGTTGTTCATGAAGCCCGCAGAGCCGGAAAGGTCTGCCTGACATGCCCGCGCGAGGCATTCGCAACAATAACCCCGGCAACATCGAGTACCGGAAGCAGGATGCTGCAACTGGTTCGGATGGGCGCTTTGCCATATTCGAAACGCCGGAAGCTGGCCTTGGCGAAATGGCTGAACCTGCTGATCCGGTATCAGCAGAAGTATGCAAAGAGTCGATCAAGGATATCATCTACAGGTGGGCGCCGCCGAGTGAAGATCGGCAGCGTATGCCGCATCGGTAGCGAAGGCGGCCTGGCGTTGGCGTTGATGACAAGATCAACCTAGCCAGCGATCCGGCGCTGTTGGCGAAGGTGATGGCGGGAATGATCCGTGTTGAAAACGGGTCTGTCCCGTATTCGGCCGACGAACTGAAGGCTGGTGTGAAATTCGGCTAGTGGCGGCAATTGGCCGAGAACGCCGGGAAGTAGATTCACTGGTATATGGGCGAGACCCGCGTGGCCGGCCAGCAGATGGCTGATACCAAGAAACTGCAAGAGTCGTTGCGCGAAGCCGGGTTTGATCCAGCAATACGTACTGGTCAAGTGTACCACACAACCAT
>CAWGHM010000003.1:365000-366305 GCA_963822365.1 uncultured Alphaproteobacteria bacterium | reverse complement strand
GGTGGAGCTATTTCCTGGAACCGCTCCGCTGCCCTTTCAATCCAATAAGAATGAACAACTTATGCAATCCGTCACTACCACCAGGCCCACGAATATTAACGTGGTTCCCATCGACTACGCATTTCTGCCTCGTCTTAGGGGCCGGCTAACCCTGCTCAGATTAACTTTAAGCAGGAACCCTTGGTCTTTCGGCGAGGGAGTCTCTCACTCCCTTTATCGTTACTCATGTCAACATTCGCACTTCCGATACCTCCAGGGGCCCTCACGGGTCCCCCTTCACAGGCTTACGGAACGCTCCGCTACCACACAACTTGACAAGTCAGTTGATCCTCAGCTTCGGTGCATGGCTTTAGCCCCGTTACATTTTCGGCGCAAAGACCCTTATTTAGACCAGTGAGCTGTTACGCTTTCTTTAAATGATGGCTGCTTCTAAGCCAACATCCTGGTTGTTTTGGGATCCTCACATCCTTTCCCACTTAGCCATGACTTGGGGACCTTAGCTGGAGGTCAGGGTTGTTGCCCTCTTCACGACGGACGTTAGCACCCGCCGTGTGTCTGCCGATTAGTACTCCTCGGTATTCGGAGTTTGGTTAGGATCAGTAAGACGGTAAGTCCCCATAGCCCATCCAGTGCTCTACCCCCGAGGGTATTCGATCGACGCACTACCTAAATAGTTTTCGCGGAGAACCAGCTATCTCCGAGTTTGATTGGCCTTTCACCCCTAACCACAAGTCATCCCAATCTATTGCAACAGATGCGGGTTCGGTCCTCCAGTTGGTGTTACCCAACCTTCAACCTGCTCATGGCTAGATCACTCGGTTTCGGGTCTAATGCAACGAACTGAACGCCCTATTCAAACTCGCTTTCGCTGCGCCTTCACCTATCGGCTTAAGCTTGCTCGTTACACTAAGTCGTTGACCCATTATACAAAAGGTACGCCGTCAGGCTTGCGCCCTCCGACTGTTTGTAGGCAACCGGTTTCAGGTTCTATTTCACTCCCCTTGTCGGGGTGCTTTTCACCTTTCCCTCACGGTACTTGTTCGCTATCGGTCATGCACGAGTACTTAGGCTTGGAGAGTGGTCTCCCCATGTTCAGACAGGATTTCACGTGTCCCGCCCTACTCAAGGACAATGAGTGTTCTACATGTACGGGGCTATCACCCGCTACGGCCGGACTTTCCATTCCGTTCCACTTTATTCCTCATTGCCACTGGCCTGGTCCGCGTTCGCTCGCCACTACTTGCGGAGTCTCGGTTGATGTCCTTTCCTGCAGGTACTTAGATGTTTCAGTTCCCTGCGTTCGCT
>CAWGHM010000003.1:5000-360000 GCA_963822365.1 uncultured Alphaproteobacteria bacterium | reverse complement strand
CTGCTCTACGTCAATGCCAAATTCGGCGATGCGCAGACGCGCTTCTACCGTTTCCAGGATCCGGACGACAATGGCGTCGACTATTACGACGAGAACGGCAAGAGCATCCGCCAGTTCCTGCTGCGCAATCCCGTGCCGAACGGCCGTTTCACCTCCGGCTTCGGCATGCGCCGCCATCCGATCCTCGGTTTCTCGCGCATGCACACCGGCGTCGACTGGGCAGCCCCGCGCGGCACGCCGATCATCGCGGCCGGCAATGGCGTGGTCGAAAAGGCCGGCTGGGATTCCGGCGGCTATGGCCACCAGACGCTGATCCGCCATGCCAATGGCTATGTCTCCTCCTACAATCACCAGAATGCGATCGCCAAGGGCGTGGTTCCGGGCGCCAAGGTCGTGCAGGGCCAGGTGATCGGCTGGGTCGGCACGACAGGCCAGTCGACCGGCCCGCATCTGCATTACGAACTGATCGTCAACGGCACCAAGGTCGATGCCCTGAAGATCCGCCTGCCCGGCGGCAAGTCGCTGGATGGCGAGATGCTGGCGAAGTTCGAGAAGGAACGCGGCCGCATCGACGAACTGCTCGCCAAGGACAATGGCACGCCGAGCGAAGTCGCGGCCACGCAGTAAAAAACACTGGCGACCGGTGCAGCACTCGCCTCCGCACATGCGGTCCGGGGAAAGATTGTGTCCGCCGACAGGGCACATCCGTTGACCGGCGGCCACGATCTGATGTACGTACGTCATGCAAGGAACTGAAGACCGGGGAGGCAAGGTTATGAGCGCATTCGAGATCGATCCGGCCTTTGTCCTCAAGGACGAAGACACGCTGCGACGTCTGTTTCCCGCGGTCACGCCGCTTGCCGTACAAAAATGTCTCGGCGCGCTCGACAGTCACGCCCAGGACTTCATCAGGCGTTCGCCGTTCCTGTGCATCGGCACGCAGAATTCGGACGGCAGGGCCGATGTCAGTCCCCGCGGTGATCCCGCCGGCTTTGTCAGGATCCTTGATCCGCAGACGCTGGCGATCCCGGACAGGCCCGGCAACAACCGCCTCGATACGCTTTCCAATATCCTCGCCAACCCGAGCGTCGGCCTGCTGTTCATGATTCCGGGATTTGAGGATACCCTGCGTGTGAATGGCAGGGCCCGCCTGGTCAATGATCCGGATCTGCTCGACAGCATGCGCGTCGAAGGCCGCGTTCCGAGGCTAGCCATCGTGATCGCGGTCCATGAGGTTTTCCTGCATTGCGCCAAGGCCTTTCGGCGCGCGCAATTGTGGAACCCCGACGCCTTTCAGGATCGCCGCGAAATGCCGTCCCTGTCGAAGATCATTCTGGATCAGACAAGCGGAGCACCAGACGACGACGCCGAGATGCGCAGCATCGATGACGCCCTCGAAGGCGAATACAAGAAGACGATGTATTGAGGCTGTCACGCACGATCACCGCAATCGTTACGCGTTCATGAATGAGGAAGGCCGCCCCCGAAAGGACGGCCCCTGTTTATCCGGCGTGATGCCGCAGCCTTCTTGGCCGTCTTCCGGCAGCTTGAAGCGCTCCGGTCAGAATTCCTCCCAGCTTTCGGCCGCGGAGGCGCCACCGCCGCCCATGCCGACGGCACCGGCGACCTTGGCAATCATCCGTCGTGCGGGCGAGGCAACGGGCTTGTGCTCGGCCTTTGCGACGGTCGGCCTGCCGCGGTCCGATGCATTTTCGGATCCGACGCGGAAGACGGCGATGATCTCGCGGAGGCGCTGAACCTCGCCGGCAAGCGTAGCGCTGGCCGCCGTGGATTCCTCGACCATCGCAGCATTCTGCTGCGTCACCTGGTCCATCTGGTTGACGGCCGTGTTGACTTCCGCCAGTCCGACCGACTGCTCCTTGGCGGAGATGGCGATCGCATCCAGTTGTGTGTTGATCGTCACGACCTGCTCTTCGATGACCTTCAGCGCCTGGCCCGTTTCCTGGACGAGCTTGACGCCGGAGCTCACCTCCTCGCTGGAGTTTCGGATCAGATCCTTGATTTCCTTGGCCGCCTGGGCGGACCGCTGCGCAAGCTCACGGACTTCCTGGGCGACGACCGCAAACCCCTTGCCCGCCTCGCCGGCGCGCGCCGCCTCGACACCTGCATTCAGGGCAAGCAGGTTCGTCTGGAAGGCAATCTCGTCGATGACGCCGATGATGTTGGAGATCTGGTTGGACGACTGTTCGATGCGATGCATCGCATTGACTGCGCTCGAGACGACCTCGCCGGAGCGCCGTGCCGACTTGTTGGCCTCGATCGACACATGGCGCGCTTCCTCGGTCCGCTTGGAGGAATTTGCGACATTCGCCGTGATCTGATCAAGAGCAGCCGCTGTTTCCTCGAGCGAGGCAGCCTGCTGTTCCGTGCGTTTGGAAAGGTCTGCAGCGCTCTGGCTGATTTCGCGTGCGCCGCTGTCGATCGAGCCGGTTGCGGTCGAAACCGAGCGCAAACTGTCTGCCAGCTGGCCGACGGCCGCATTGAAGTCCGATCGCAAGCCTTCGAAGTCCCCCGCAAAGGGCTCGTTCAGCCGGAACGTCAGGTCGCCGCCCGACAGATATTTCAGGCCTTCCGCCAGACCCGACGTCGCCTGTGCCATCTGCTGGGCGCGTTGCCGGTCCTGTTCCGCCACCCGCAGCCGCTCCGCCTCGCTGGCCGAGCGCGTCGATGCAGCGTCCTGCTCAAGGTCACGTGCCCGCAGGCCGTTATCCTTGAATACCTGGACTGCCTTTGCCATCGTGCCCACTTCGTCACGGCGGTCCGTGCCGGTAACGTTGGCGGTCAGATCGCCATTGGCCAGAGCGTTCATCGTGTTCGACATTTGATGGATCGGACGCACCAGCCAGGAACGGATGGCAAGGAAACCGGCAACAAGCACGGTGATCAAGCCGCCGATGACCCCCGCCAGAGTTGTCATCACGGTGCTGCTCGTATGAGCAGACAGGTCATCGCTTTCCTTGGCTGCCGCATCAACCATTTCATTCGTGACCGCTGTGAATTTCGGCGCGATCGCAGTGAAAGCCGGTTGGCACTGACTGAGGAAGAGCTGCTGTGACGCAGCAACATCCTGTTCTGGCTGTCGCATCTCGTGCCGCCGCAATCGCTCGCGCCGCATGTGTCCTGTGATCACCTGAATGCCTTCGGCCTTGAGTTGCGCAATTTCAGCGCGCTGCGGGACTGCTGTGGCGACAATGTCCATGTATTTTACGAAACTGTGGCTTCAGCTTCCTGAAGATCCTTTTCCGACCGCTCGTTAAGCTCTGCCGAACGCGACATCAAGAGATCGCCGATCGACGGCTCGGGCCGCCTGAAGGCTGCGATTCGAGCGAGCCAGATACAAGGCCGCCGTCGATTCCTCGGTGATCAGAGCGCTATAGCTTTCGTCAACTTTGGAAATCTGCTGCCCGGAATAAAATGCCATATCCGAGTGAAAAGAGGCCAAAGCAGACCATGATTATTAGAAATTTTCCGATGATAGAAACGTGCTTCATGAGTCACTCCTGCCAAACTCGACTGTTCAATGGAAAAGGGAGCCGCAAGCAAATCATTTACCGGGCGTACCGTTCAAGGTGAAGGGCCGGAACTCAGCGGCCGATATGACCACCATTACAATCCCGCGCACAAAACCTGTTGCACAGGAGTGAAACTCCACTCCTGATTTCAGCACCGTTAATATTGGGAGCAAAGCATTTAATATTCGTTAATTATAATATTCGGACATACTGCACGCATTCGGCATCGAGCAGCAGCGCCGGGCGCTGGGCCGCCCTCGAAAGGACGGCCCGCTTTATCGGATGTCAGGCAGCAGCCTTCTCGGCCGTCTCCCGCAGCTTGAAGTTCAAGCGGTCGGAGCCCGAAAACGCCTTGATCACGGAACCATCAGGGAAATTGCCCTGAAGGATCTGCTCGGCCAGCGGATCCTGGACGTATTTCTGCATCGCCCGTTTCAAGGGACGTGCGCCATAGACCGGATCGTAGCCCTTGTCCGCGAGCCAGGTGCGCGCCTCGTCGTCGAGTTCGAGCGTGATCTTGCGGTCGGCCAGAAGCGCATGCAGGCGTTCCAGCTGGATATCGACGATCGCACCCATTTCGCCGCGTTTCAGGCGGTGGAACAGGATGATCTCGTCGACGCGGTTGAGGAATTCCGGCCGGAAATGCCCGCGCACCACATCCATCACCTGGTCGCGCACCGTATCGCTGTCCTCATTCTCGCCAAGCCGGGTCAGATATTCCGCCCCGAGATTGGAGGTCATGATGATCATCGTGTTGCTGGAAATCGACGGTGCGGCCCTGGCCATCGGTCAGGCGGCCGTCGTCGAGCACCTGCAGCAGCACGTTGAAGACATCCGGATGCGCCTTTTCGATCTCGTCGAACAGCACGACCTGATAGGGCTTGCGCCGGACCGCTTCGGTGAGCGCCCCGCCTTCCTCATAGCCGACATAGCCGGGAGGTGCGCCGATCAGCCGGGCGACGGAGTGTTTCTCCATATATTCCGACATGTCCATGCGCACGATCGCGCTGTCTCGTCGTCGAACAGGAAGCGCGCCAGCGCCTTGGTCAGCTCCGTCTTGCCGACGCCGGTCGGCCCGAGGAAGATGAACGAGCCGATCGGCCGGTTCGGATCCTGCAGACCGGCCCGCGCACGGCGAACCGCGCGCGACACCGCCTGCACCGCATCGCCCTGGCCGACCACCGATTTTGCCAGCTCGTCTTCCATGCGCAACAGCTTGTCGCGCTCGCCTTCCAGCATCTTGTCGACCGGAATGCCGGTCCAGCGCGAGACGACATGGGCGATGTTGTCAGGCGTCACGACCTCCTGCACCATCGGATCGAGCGCCGACGCATCCTGCGCTTTCGGCGGCTTGCCAGCTCCTTTTCCAGCTTCGGGATCACGCCATAGGCAAGCTCGCCGGCCCGCTGGAATTCACCCTTGCGCTGGGCAATGGCCAGTTCGTTGCGGGCTTCGTCCAGCTGCTTCTTGAGGTCGGCGGCAAGACCGAGCTTCTGCTTTTCCGCCTGCCAGCGCGCCGTCAGCGCATCGGCCTGCTCCTCGAAGCTCGGCAAGGTCGAGTTCGAGCTTTTCCAGCCGGTCCTTGGACGCCCGGTCGGTTTCCTTCTTCAGCGCCTCGCGCTCGATCTTCAGCTGCATGATGCGGCGGTCGAGTTCGTCCAGTTCCTCGGGCTTGGAATCCACCTGCATGCGCAGCCGCGAGGCCGCCTCGTCCATCAGGTCGATCGCCTTGTCCGGCAGGAAGCGGTCGGTGATGTAGCGGTTGGACAGCGTCGCCGCCGCCACCAGCGCCGAATCGGAGATCCGCACCTTGTGATGCTGCTCGTATTTTTCCTTCAGGCCGCGCAGGATCGAGATCGTGTCCTCGACAGTCGGCTCGTCGACCATACACCGGCTGGAACCGGCGGGCAAGCGCTGCGTCCTTTTCGACATGCTTGCGGTATTCGTCGAGCGTGGTGGCGCCGACGCAGTGCAGCTCGCCGCGCGCAAGCGCAGGCTTCAAGAGGTTGGAGGCATCCATCGCCCCGTCCGCCTTGCCGGCGCCGACCAGCGTGTGCATCTCGTCGATGAACAGGATGATCTCGCCCGCTTCCGCCTGCACTTCCGATGAGAACGGCCTTCAGCCGCTCCTCGAATTCGCCGCGGAATTTCGCACCCGCGATCAGCGAGCCCATGTCGAGCGCCATCAGCTTCTTGTCTTTCAGGCTTTCCGGCACGTCGCCATTGACGATGCGCAGTGCCAGGCCTTCGGCAATCGCCGTCTTGCCGACGCCGGGCTCGCCGATCAGCACCGGATTGTTCTTGGTACGGCGCGACAGGACCTGGATGGTGCGGCGAATTTCGTCGTCGCGGCCGATCACCGGATCGAGCTTGCCGTCGCGGGCATCCGCCGTCAGGTCGCGGGCATATTTCTTCAGCGCGTCGAAGCCGGCCTCGGCATTGGCGCCATCGGCGGTGCGGCCCTTGCGAATGTCGTTGATGACCTGATTGAGCTTGGCCGCCGTGACGCCCGCCTTCGACAGGATGCCGGAGGTCGCAGCCGACGTTTCGATGATCAGCGCCTGCAACAGCCGCTCGACGGTGACGAAACTGTCGCCGGCCTTTTTCGCGGCGTCCTCGGCCGTCTGGAACACGCGGGCCAGCGGCTGCGCCAGCGAAAGCGAGCCATTGCCGCCGGAAACCTTGGGCAGCTTGGCAAGCGCCAGATCATTGGCGACCTTCGCCGCCTTGGCGTCGCCGCCGGCACGCTCGATCAGGGACGATGCCATGCCCTGGTCGTCATCCAGCAGAACCTTCAGGATATGTTCGGGGGTCCATTGGGGATGGCCCTGCGCCAGCGCATAGGTCTGCGCCGATTGCAGGAAACCGCGCACCCGCTCGGAGTATTTTTCGATATTCATGGTCTACCTCCAGTTATCGCGCAGCCCGCTTTCGGCACTGCCCGATGGTTCAGGAATAGGCTCCCTGAAAGGCGAGCCTGTCACTTCGGCCGATCCCGCGCCTTGCGCGCGATCAACCTCTCCGCATGAATATGGGGGAGGATTTTTGCAAATTAAAGAGGCGCTTGAGGCCCGCAGCGAAAATGAATGACAGTATTTTGACCATGCCGATTTCAGCGGCCGAAACCGCTGTCGGACCATGGCAACGGCGGCAAGGCAGGCAGTCGACAGAATGCAAAAAGCCCTCGAAGCGTCAGGCTTCAAGGGCTTTTCATGGAACTCAATGCCCGGACATGGTCGGGCTGGTGCAGGCTGCAGCGTTTACTCGCCGGCCGCTTCGACCAATGACGGGGCTTCGCCACCCTGCTCGCCACCGGCATCTCCCGATGCTGCGGCCTCGTCGCCTGCGGCATCGCCGCGACGCGGCTGGCGGCGCGGACGGGCCGGACCCCGGCGGCGCGGCGTGCGGCCAGCGCCCGAAGGAGCTTCCTCCTCCAGCGACACTTCGGCAGGCGTGCCATCGATGACCGGCTGCGGGCCGGAGCCGTCGATCACGGGCTGCTGTTGTGGCTGCGGCTGGGGTTGCTGCTGCGGCTGTGGCTGAACATGCTGCGGGCGCTGCGCGCGCGGCTGTGGCTGAGGGCGCTGCTGCGGCTGCTGAACGACCGGCGCATCGTCATTGTAGTTCTGATCGCCATCGTCCTGATCGCCGCGGTCGTTGCCGTCGCGATCATTGTTGTCGTTGCCATCATTGCCGTCGCGATCATTGTAATCGTTGCGGTCGTCGCGCTGGAACCGTTCCTGCATCTGCGCCTGGGCGGCAGCAATGATGCGGTTGTAGTGTTCGGCGTGCTGGAGATAGTTCTCGGCCACGACCCTGTCGCCGGAGCTCTGCGCATCACGGGCAAGGTTGGAATATTTCTCGGCAATGTGCTGCGCCGTGCCACGGATCTTAACGTCCGGACCGGAGCTGTCATAGGTTCGGGTCAGCGGGTTCGCGCCCTTGCGGTTATGATTGTTGTTATTGTTGTTGCTGCTGCCATTATTATTGTTGTTGTTACTGCTGCTGCTATTGTTGTTACGCCCACGGCCGCGCTTGTTTTGCTGTCCTGGCCTCATCGTTCACTCACCCGAATTCTCTTGATATTGATGATCATGTGGCTTCGTGGCCGATCGGTAAAATCCGGATCCGGCAGACACGCGCCGCGAACCAACCGCCCCATTGGCAGTCCTGTCGCTGGTTAACGTCAAATTAACAGGTACCCGCACCAGGCACTGTCCAACTTCAGCAACTCTTTTGTGAGAGCAATCCCCGTAGCCGAGTCAGACCGGAACGAATCTTTGGTCTATGACCTTCTGCCCAGCGCGTGATGTGAACCTAGCCCGCTTCCCGTGGAATTCCAAGCATTTTCTTTGGCCCTGCAAAAGAACCTGCGCATGCGCAGCATATTTCCATGCTCAATCTCCACGGCGAAAAATCAGCGCCCGGTCGTTGCCGCCGAGGTCCCGCGCCTGGTCGGCCAGCGTGAAACCACGTGCCTCGAACAGGCTCGTGACCGCCTGCCGCTGGTCGTACCCGATCTCGAGACCGACTATACCGCCCGCATCGAGGAAAGCCCCCGCGCCGGCCGCAAGGGCGCGGTAGGCATCCAGCCCGTCGGCGCCGCCATCGAGCGCTGCTGCCGGATCATGGTTCAGCACTTCGGGTTCGAGCGTCGCCATCACATCCGAGCGGATATAGGGTGGATTGGAGACGATGATGTCGAAAACGCCGGAAACCGCGGAAAACCAGCTGCTTTCCAGCGCCTCGAAGCGGTCGGAAAGACCGTGGCGCGCAGCATTTGCGACGGCCGTCGACAGGGCATCGCGGGAAATGTCCACGCCGGTCCCGGTTGCCTGCGGCACGGTTTCAAGCAGCGCCAGGCAGATCGCACCGGTTCCGGTTCCAAGATCGAGAATGCGGCAGGTGGTCTTGTCGGCCGCGATGCGCTCGGCAAACGGGATCAGCCGCTCGACCAGAATTTCGGTGTCCGGCCGCGGCTCCAGCGTTTCCGGGGAAAGCCCAAGCGTCAGCCCGAAAAACTCCCGTGCGCCGAGGATCCGGTGCACGGGCTCCCGCGCGGCGCGGCGCTTTACCGCAGCCCGGATCGTCTCGATCTCATCCGTAGAAAGCTTGTCGCCGCCCCGCATCATGAACTCGGTCAGGGACAGATCGAGCAGCCCGCAGATTAAAAGCCGCACATCCTGCGCCGCCCCGTCTATGCCCGCCGCCTGCAGGTCCTGCCGCGCCTCTGCAAACAGGCTGTCGATGGTCAGCGCCATCCGGGTCAGCCCTGCTGTTCGCCGAGCAGCGCCAGTTGACCCGCCTGGTAGTCGGCCAGCAGCGCATCGACGACCTCGTCGATCTCGCCCATCATCATCCGGTCGATCTTGTAGAGCGTCAGGTTGATGCGGTGGTCGGTCACGCGACCCTGCGGGAAATTATAGGTGCGGATGCGCTCGGAGCGATCGCCCGAACCGACCTGGCTCTTGCGGTCGATGCGGACCGCTCGCTGTCGGCCTTCTGGCGCTCCATGTCGTAGAGCCTGCGAGCGCAGCACCTGCATCGCCTTGGCGCGGTTCTGGTGCTGGGATTTTTCCGAGGAGGTGACGACGATGCCCGACGGCAGATGGGTGATGCGCACCGCCGAGTCGGTCGTGTTGACGTGCTGGCCACCGGCGCCCGACGAGCGCATCGTGTCGATGCGGATGTCTTCCTGGCGGATCTCGATGTCGATGTCTTCGGCCTCCGGCAGGACGGCGACGGTCGCAGCCGAGGTGTGGATGCGCCCCTGCGTTTCCGTATCCGGCACGCGCTGCACCCGGTGCACGCCGGATTCGAACTTCAGCTTGGAAAACACCCCGCGCCCGGTCACGGTCGCGATGATTTCCTTGTAGCCGCCGGCATCGCCCTCGCTGGCCGAGAGAACCTCGACCTTCCAGCCCTTGGTCGGCCGCATAGCGCTCGTACATCCGGAACAGATCGCCGGCAAAAAGCGCTGCCTCCGAGCCACCGGTGCCGGCGCGGATTTCGAGGATGGCGCTCTTCTCGTCGGCGGCATCCTTGGGCAGAAGCAGGATCTGCATGTCGGTTTCGAGCGCTTCGAGCTGCGCCTCGATATCAGGCTTTTCCATCTCCGCCAGATCGCGCATCTCGCGATCGGTCGCCTTGTCGGCAAGCAGCGCATTGACGTCGGCAAGCTCCGCCGTCGCCTTTTCATAGGCGCGGATCTTGGTCACGACCGGCTGCAGCTCGGAATATTCCGATGCCAGCTTGACATAGACATCCGCCGCCGGCCCGGCCGACATGCGCGCCTCGACCTCGCCGAAACGGCGCTCCAGCTCGCGCATTTTCTCAACGGGAAGCTGTGGCCACGTGTATCAAACTCTGCTCAGTCATCAAAGGGGAATGTTGTTGGTCTTCGGCGAAGAGCGTCAGCATTTCGCGCATCGGCACCTGGCTCTTGGTGTCGTCGAGCGCCGCCTCCATCATGGCGGAGAGCTTGCCGACATCGAGCGCAGAGCAGCATCGCCTTGACCGGACCGATCGCCGTCGGCGACATCGACACCGAGCGGAAGCCGATACCGAGCAGCGCCATGGCCGACAGGGGCTTGGCCGCCATTTCGCCGCACAGCGTCACCGGCGTCTCGTTGCGGTCGCCGGCGCGCACGATATCGCGCAGGATGCGCAGGAACGGCCGCCCGAGCACATCGAAACGATCAGAGACGCGGGCATTGCCGCGATCGACCGCCATCGCAAACTGGAACAGGTCGTTGGACCCGACGGAGACGAAATCGACCTCGTCCATCAGCTCGTCGAGCTGCCAGAGCAGCGCCGGCACCTCGAGCATGGCGCCGAACTGCAGCTTGCTTCGGCAATTGCTGGCCGATCTTCGACATGCTGCTGGACTTCCTTCTGCAGCAGTTCGCGCACCTGCGCAGCTCCGACGACTTCCGTCACCATCGGCATCATCATCTTCAGTTCGGCACCGGCAGAGGCCCGCAGCAGTGCGCGCAGCTGCGTCCGCAACAGGCCCGGCCGGTCCAGCGACAGGCGGATCGCCCGCCAGCCGAGCGCCGGGTTTTCTTCTTCCGCCGCGCGGAAATAGGGCACGACCTTGTCGCCGCCGATATCGAGCGTGCGGAACGTCACCGGCTGGCCGGCCGCCTGCTTCATGCACGCTGCGGTAGAAAGCTTCCTGCTCCTCGACCTTCGGCATGGTCGAGGCGATCATGAACTGCAGCTCGGTGCGGAACAGGCCGATGCCCTCGGCGCCGGATTCCGCCAGTTGCGGCAGATCGACCAGCAGGCCGGCATTCATCTGCAGGCTTGATGCGCTTGCCGTCGCGGCGTCACCGGCTCGACGTCGCGCAAGGCCCGGAACTGCTCCTGCCGGCGGGCCCGGAACCGCACCTTTTCCTCGTAGGCGCTTCTGCAGATCCGGCACCGGCCGCAGATGCACCTTGCCATCGTCGCCGTCGATGATGATCGCGTCGCCATTTTCGGCAAGCGCCACGACGCCCGCGGCCTGGCCGACAACGGGAATGCCCATGGCCCGCGCCACGATCACGACATGGCTGGTGACCGCGCCCTCTTCCAGCACCAGGCCGCGCAGGTTGTCGCGCGGATAGTCGAGCAGTTCGGCCGCACCCATGGCGCGGGCGACGATGATCGCATCGTCCGGGAAAACCGTGCCGGCAGCCTTTGCGCGCCATAGCCCGTCAGCTGCCGCAGCAGCCGGTTGGCGAGATCGTCGAAATCATGCATGCGCTCGCGCAGATAGGGATCCGTCAGCCGCATCATGCGCGCCTTGGTCTCGCTCTGCACCCGCTCGACCGCCGCTTCCGCCGTCAGGCCGTTGCGGATCGCCTCTTCGAGCTTGCGCACCCAGCCCCGGTCATGGGCAAACATCCGGTAGGCTTCCAGCACCGCGCGGTGCTCGCCCTCCATCGACACGTCCCGGCGCGACAGCATGTCGTCGATCGAGATGCGCAGCGAACCGAGCGCTTCCGCCAGCCGGCGCAATTCGTGGTCGGTGTCTTCGTTCAGAAGGTTGGTGACGACGATGCGCGGCTCGTGCAGCACGACATAACCGAGGCCGATGCCCTCGCCGATAGCTCTCGCCATCGATCGTCACCGGACGCGACAGATCGAGTTCCAGGCCCGGCTGGGTGATCTTCTTCAGTTCGCCGGTGGCGACCATTTCGGCCAGCACCATGGCCGTGGTCTCGAGCGCCTCGACCTCGTCGTCGCGATAGTTGCGGCTGCGCCTTGTTCTGCACGACGAGAACGCCGAGCGAACGGCCGGCGCGCAGGATCGGCACGCCGAGGAAGGAGTGGTAGATTTCTTCGCCGGTTTCCGGCAGATAGGTGAAGGCCGGATGCGCCTGCGCATCGGACAGATTGAGCGGCTGCGCGCTGGCGGCGATCGTGCCGACGAGGCCCTGCGCCCATCTTCAGTTGCGCCAGGTGGACGGCGTCCTTGTTCAGGCCTTCGGTGGCGTAAAGCTCCAGCACGCCGTCGGAGCGCAGCACGTAGACCGAGCACACCTCCGCGACCATGTTCTGCGCGATCTGGCGAACGATCTGGTCTAGGCGCTCCTGCGGCTCGAGCGGTTCCGCCATCAGTTCGCGCAGCCGCTTGAGAAGAACGCGTGGACCTGCAGAGAGGTCTCTCATCGCGCAACGTCTCCCGAATCAAAGTCAACAACAGCAGATTGTATTTTCACGGGCCACACACCGCATGCCCGTGAAAACCGACTGCTTCGTCTAACTCTTATCGAGACCGTAGACGGAATGCAAAGTCCGAACCGCCAATTCGGCATAGGCACCGTCGATCAGGATCGAAATCTTGATTTCCGAGGTGGTGATCGCCTTGATGTTGATGCCTTTTTCGGCAAGTGCCTTGAAGGCCGAGGCGGCCACGCCGGCATGGCTGCGCATGCCGATGCCGATGACCGAGACCTTCACCAGGCCCGATTCGTTCTGGATGACGTCGAAGCCGATCTTGTCCTTCGATATCGTTCAGCACCTTCAGCGCCTTGTCGACATCGCCGGACGGCACCGTAAACGTCATGTCGGTGCGCGAACCGTCTTCCGAAATGTTCTGGACGATCATGTCGACATTGATATGGGCTTCGGCCAGCGGTCCGAAGATGGCGGCCGAAACGCCGGGCCGGTCGGCCAGACGCCGGAGCGAAATCTGCGCTTCATCCTTGGCATAGGCGATGCCGGTGACGACTTCCTGTTCCACGATTTCTTCCTCATCACAAATCAGCGTACCGGGCGGATTCAGGAAATCGCCCATGCCCGGCGCATCGGGATCATCGAAACTGGAACGCACGAAGGTGCGAACCTTGAATACCATGGCAAGCTCGACCGAGCGGACCTGCAGAACCTTGGCGCCGAGCGATGCCATTTCCAGCATTTCCTCGAACGCGATCTTCTTCAGGCGCCGCGCCTTCGGCTCGATGCGCGGATCGGTCGTGTAGACGCCGTCGACATCGGTATAGATATCGCAGCGGTCGGCCTTGATCGGCTGCCGCAATCGCCACCGCCGACGTATCCGATCCGCCACGGCCGAGCGTCGCGATCCGGTTGTCGGGCCCAAGCCCCTGGAAGCCGGCAATGACCGCCACCTGACCCTCGCCCATGCGGCGGATCAGTTCCGAGCCGTCGATTTCCATGATGCGCGCCGCGCCATGGGCATTGTCGGTCCGGATCGGGATCTGCCAGCCCTGCCAGGAGCGCGCATTGATGCCCATCGATTCTGCAGCGCGATGCGCCAGAAGGCCCGAAGTCACCTGCTCGCCCGAAGCGACGACCGCATCATATTCGCGCGCATCGTGCATCGGCGACGGCATCCCGCGTCCAGGCGACCAGTTCATTGGTCTTGCCCGACATCGCAGACACCACGACGGCCACATCATGACCGGCATCGACTTCGCGTTTCACATGACGGGCCACATTGCGGATGCGATCGATATCGGCGACGGACGTCCCGCCGAATTTCATCACGATGCGTGCCATATGCCCCAACCGCCGAAAATGCCTCGCGCGCGAGCGCGATCCTTATAAAGTTGCGGTCTCTTAGCGAAATTGGCGGCGCGGTGCAATGGTGGGGGTGGTCCGGTTTTCTCAGTCGCAACGGAACAATGGAAGGAAATCTCATAAGGTCCGTTTTCGGCCCGAAGCGGACACTGCGTCGACTGTAGCGGTAGCGAATGCCCGCAGGTATTAGCTCATGAATAAGAGTTTGAGAATGACATCAGTGTAGACTTTCCTTCGAGGGCATTTAGTCCAACACAGCTGAAATCATCTGCTACCCCTTGTCGTAACTGATATTCTCCATTGGGCAGTCAAGGTAAGATGACGGAGGTCTAGGAAGGTGACAACCGATAAAAGAGCAAAATACGTCTAAATTGCCAGCAGGCTTCTACCTGCAAGAGGGTTTTTAGGTAGGACCAGATATTCGAAATAGATGGAAATCAGTATGCAACGCTCAACGATGCGCTGACTACAGTCGTTTCCGCCATTGATATCGAAAAAATTTTTTCAAGTCTTTGCGCAGTCCGCTATTAGGTTTGAGGGATCTTCTGGATGTAATTTTTGAATACACCTATTCTGATAATCGCTCCGACAGAGATGAATTTTTCTTTCACAATGTTCGATCTCAATTCAACGTCAATGTTTTGACCGTATTAACCTCATACAAAAGCTATGATGATCACTGCGCAAGAATTCTAAAGGGTCTTGGTCAACGCTTCCAGGTTCGCACGAATTTAACGATACTATTCGTAAAAATTCCTTTGATGCTCACTTAAGCTATCGAATTTGCGCTCAACTTAGGGACTATGCACAGCATCGCGCACTACCTTTGGGCGGTCTTTCTATCGGCGGCAAGGGAAACATTGTCCACGATAATTATGGAAAAGCTATAAAACTTGATACTAGGCTATCAGTGTTTCTCCGTGGCTAGATGTCAAGGAGTTCACGGAATGCGTCCAAGTGTAAAGCCACGCTCCGGAGTGAATTGATTAATCTCGGTTGCGAAAAAATTGATATGAAGTGGCTTATTCGGTCCCTTTGCTTCAGCGATATACGAACGCCAAAATTCGCTTCCGAGAATATTTGAAATCCGCCATTGATGCTGCATGTGAAAAAATATCTTCTGGGTATGAATTCGCTAGTTCCGTTAAAAAAAGTGAAGCAAATATTCTAATGTTGTGCTCTGGGGCTAAGTATTAAGACCTATGAAGTGATCTGGGTGCTGTTGTAGCCAAGATGGCTTCTGCAAAAAAATCGCTCAAAAACGCCGATAAAATTTATATTACGTCAAAAATAATACCGGAAGACAGGACCTTCGCTGGGCAATCGGAGTGACCTTATCCACCAATCAAATCCTGTCAGCGGGCAGGACGCCAGCTTTCAGTCAGTCAACTCCCTGAAACAGTCTCTACCCTTCGGACCTGACAGGACAAGTATCCCCTCATATCAGCCGCATCAAGGCGGCGTTGGCCGAAAGTGCACAACAGAAGCCAATCACCCCCATCCAAAACTTCCCTCCATGGAACGATCCCGCCCCACCGACGTTCCTGTAGCCCTGAAGCAAGCCGTGGCCGCCCCAATGGTGGCCGACGCCTTGCACAGCATGGAGATTTCAAGATGCACCTTCCCCAGAATACCGTGATTGCCGTTGCCGATGGCGAAAAGCTCAGCCTGTTCCAGAACGAGGGCGATGCCCAGAACGTCAAGCTGCGGGCGATGCCGAATGAGGACATTGACAGCTCGAAGATTTCTTCCGGCGCCCGCCATCACTCGAGCGCCGCCAATCCTGACGATAGCCAGCAGGAAGAAGACGGTTTCGGCAACGGCGTCGCCAATATGCTGAACAAGCAGGTGCTCGACGGCAAGATCAAGAGCCTCGTGATCATCGCAGCGCCGCGCACGCTGGGCGAGATGCGCAAGAGCTACCACAAGTCCCTGTCCGAGGTTCTGGTCGGCGAACTGGACAAGGACCTGACCGGTCATTCGATCCAGGACATCGAAAAGGCGCTCGCCGCCGCCTGAGGCCCTGGCGTGCACCTGTAACCCACCGCGACACTTGCGAGGCCTGCCGGAAACGGCGGGCCTTTTCGCTGCCATTCAAGGCCTGCGCAACCCGTCGCCTCGTGATCAGCCCTGATTTCGCGAGCGCCGCATAAAACTGTCACATCCCCGTCATCAAATCCTGATCCTGTCCCTCTCGACAAAACAGGAACACGACCCATGATGGACCAGCTCAGCCGCATCAAGGCGGAAATTGCCGACAGCTTCGACGAGGAGCTGGAAATGCAGATGGAAGAGGACCGGCTCGACGAGCTGGTCGCCGAGGGCATGTCGGAAGAGGCCGAGCCGACGATCGATCGCAAGCTTTATTTCCGCGAGCTGTTCCGTCTCCAGCACGAGCTGGTGCGCCTGCAGGATTGGGTCCAGCACAAGAAGCTCAAGGTCGTTGTGCTGTTCGAAGGCCGTGATTCCGCCGGCAAGGGCGGCGCCATCAAGCGCGTCACCCAGCGGCTCAATCCGCGCGTCTGCCGCGTGGTCGCCCTTCCCGCCCCGACCGAGCGCGAGAAAAGCCAGTGGTATTTCCAGCGCTACGTGCCGCATCTGCCGACGGCGGGCGAAATGGTGCTGTTTGACCGTTCCTGGTACAACCGCGCCGGTGTCGAGCGCGTCATGGGCTTCTGCACGCCGGAAGAGCTCGACGAATTCTTCCGCACCGTGCCGGAATTCGAGCGCATGCTCGTCCGCTCGGGCATCATCCTGATCAAATACTGGTTCTCGATCACCGACGAGGAACAGGAATTCCGCTTCAAGATGCGCATCCACGATCCGCTTGAAGCAGTGGAAGCTGTCGCCCATGGACATGGAAAGCCGCATCCACTGGGAGGAATACACCAAGGCCAAGGAAGAGATGCTGGCCAAGACCCACACATCGGATGCGCCGTGGTGGGTGGTCCAGGCCGTCGACAAGAAGAAGGCCCGCCTCAACTGCATCGCCCATCTTCTGGCGCAGATCCCCTACGAGGATGTGCCCAAGCCCGAGATCCAGCTGCCCGAGCGCGTCCGCCACGACGACTACATCCGCCATCCGGTGCCCGACGAGTTGTACGTGCCGGAAGTCTATTGAAGCATAGGAGGACGCCAGCTGGAAACGGCCGGGCTTTCGCTGGTGACTGGCGAAGGCGAGCGACAGCTGAACTCTCCGTCATTCCTGTGCTTGTCACAGGAATCCAGCCAGCCCAGGTCCTTGGGCTGAAAGGCTTCCTGACCCGACAGATGTCGGGTCGCTGGATGCACCCCACAAGGGCGAGCATGACGGAGGGGGGAATGCCTGCTTCGTCAAGCAGCAGATCTCAGAACGGTTTTGCAAAACCGAAATCCACCTTCAGGTCGAACCGCTTCAGACAACAGGCCCGCCCTTGCGCGCCACCACCGCCAGATACGCCGCCTGCAATTCCCCAAAAACCGAGCGTTCCGGTGCCGGCTGCCCAAGGTGCAAACTCCGCAATTCTTCCATGAAGGCCGCCCACAGGGCCGGTCCGCCCTCTTCCAGAATTTCGGCGCGGATCGACAGCTCTTCCGATGCCGGAGTGTGCCGTCGCCCCCAGGCGCCCATCTGGGCCAGCAGCGGCACAAGCTGGATGGCCGGTTCGGTCAGGCTGTAGATACCCTTCTGCTTGTGGCTCGGATCGTCGCGCCGCGAAATCAGTCCGGCCTCGGCAAGCCGCTTCAGCCGGTCGGCGAGGATGTTGGAGGCAATACCCTCTTCCGACTGGCCGAGAAGCTCGCGAAAATGCCGGCGGTTGCCAAACATCAGGTCGCGAATGATGATCAGGCTCCAGCGGTCGCCCAGCATTTCGAGCGTCAGGTTGATCGGGCATCCCGACCGGTGCGCAGCGTGCATTGGCATCCTCGATTAAAACCGGTTGCAATATAGGATCGGTGCAGTTACAAAACAACCAATTGCATTTCGCAATCGGTTTTGGAGGAGCCCATGAAGCCGCAGCTTTTCGCCCATCCGTTTTCGTCCTACTGCCAGAAGGTGCTGATCGCGCTCTATGAAAACGGCACGGATTTCGACTATCTGATGCTCGACCCCGAGCATGCGGATATCGTTGAGCAATGGCAGGCGCTCTGGCCGGTCAAGCGCTTCCCGGTGCTGAAGGACGGCAGCGCGACGGTGATGGAGGCAACCACCATCATCGAATATCTGATGCTGCAGCATCCCGGCCCCGTGCCGATGTTGCCCGCCGATCCGGCCGAGGCATTGCGGACCCGGATGATGGACCGCGTTTTCGACAATTACATCATGACGCCGATGCAGAAGGTGGTCTTCAACGCCATCCGCCCGGAAGCCGACCGCGATCCCTACGGCGTCAGGCGAAGCCCGCGCCATGCTGGACGACACCTATGGCTGGCTGGATGGCGTGCTTTCAAGATCGGAATGGGCCGCCGGCGACACCTTTACCCTTGCCGATTGCGCCGCCGCCCCCTCGCTCTTCTATGCCGACTGGGTGCACCCGATCGCAGACAGCTTGGCACATCTGCGCGCCTACCGCGCCCGCCTGCTCGCCCGCCCCTCCGTCGCCCGCGCCGTCGATGAAGGCCGCCCCTATCGCGGATTCTTCCCGCTCGGCGCCCCGGATCGCGATTGAGAGCGAGGCACCGGCCAATGGCAGCCTATGCCGACAGCCCGCCCAGCGCCGCCTTGACCTTGTCGAACACCCCGTCCGGCACCGGCCTCACCGGTCGCGGCGGCGCGTAATCCCCGAGACCCAGGATCGCAGCGATCGCATACATGACCCGGAAGCTGCCATGCTCCCTGAACAGCGCCCAGAGCGGCTGAAACGCCTGGTCGAGCCGCTCCGTCTCCGCCCTGTTTCCCGCTTGTGCAGCCCGCGTCAAGGCCAGCGCCTGTTCAGGCAAAAGACCGCCGATCACGCTGTACCAGGCATCTGCCCCGGCCAGCAAAGCTGCGGCAGCACCCCAGTCGCCACTATAGCCGATCGAGAAATCCGCCGGCGTCACCGCGCGCAACGCGGCGATTTCCGCGGCGAAATCGCCCTGCGCCGGCAGCGGCATCTTGATGGCGCGGATATTGGGGCGTTGCGCCAGCCGCGCGATCAGCGCCGTGCTGAAGGTGAATTTCGTCGTGCCGGGATTGTTGTAGATGCACAGCGGCAATTGCCCGGCCTCTGCCACCGCAGCGAAATGGTCGTCAACCTCGTCCTCGAACAGCGGCGTGTAGGACACCGGCGCCAGCAGCAACCCGTCGGCACCGGCAGCCTTCGCGTCCCGCGCCAGCGCCGAGGCTTCGTCGGTGCGAAGCGCCCCGACGCCGACGATGACGGGAATTTTCCCGCCGACGCTGGCAATCGCCGCCTCGACGGCCCGGCGCCGTTCGTCCCGCGTCAGGAAAGCATAGGCGCCGGTGCTGCCCAGAAGCCCGATCGATCCGGCGCCGGCCGTCTCGATCCGCCCGACAAGCCGCGCCAGCGCGTCCGTATCGACATGACCGGCGGCATCAGCCGGCGTGATGGGAAAAGCGGAAAGTCCGTGAAAAAGAGACATGCGCAACAGGCTTTCAGGTGCGGGTGAAGAGCAGTTTCAGACCGGCCGCGCCGAAGAAAAGCGCCAGCGTCCCCTCGATCCCCCGCCGCGCCCGCCGGTACAGCCGAACCATCGGCGCGGTCGAGAACAAAAGCGCGTAGCCAAAGAAGATCGTCACGCTCAAAACCGCGCAACCGGCAAGGATCGTCGCGACCGTCGCCACTGAGGCCTGCGGCCCGAGCCCCAGCGTCATCAGCGCAATCCATCCAAGGATCGATTTCGGATTGGTCAGGTGCATCAGGAGACCGCGCTTGTAGAGCGCCACACCCGATTGCCTCTCCCGCACGACCACTTCCCCCGCCATCTGTTCGTCGCGGATCAGCGCCGATTTGCCGGCCTTGTAGGCGAGATAGAGCAGATAGAGGCCGCCGAGGATCTTCAGCACGAACAGCGCTTCGGCATAGCGGGTGAGAACAGCCGAAACACCGGTTGCCGCCATCAGGCCCCAGAAGATCGAGCCGCTGATCACGCCGGTTGCGAGAAAAAGTGCTGCCCTGCGGCCCTGGTTCATGGCAACGCCCATGATCCGCATATTGCTGGGTCCGGGACTGCCCGCCGCAATGACATAGGCCATCCAGACGATCAGCAACTGATGAAAATCCGCGTCCAATGTTCGTCCTCCGAAAATGTCAGCCTCATAGCCCGCTGAGCAACTTGAATGCAATCAGCCCCATGACCGCCGCGATCACCCCTTCCAGGATGCGCCACGCCGCGGGCCTTGAGAATATCGGCCTCAACCGGATCGCGCCATAGCCAAGCGAAAAGAAGAACAGGAACGAGCCAAGAACCGCGCCGCCGGCAAAAGAGACCTGCTGGCCGGGAAACCGCGTCGAGATCGTGCCCAGCAGCACCACCGTATCGAGATAGACATGCGGATTGAGCCAGGTCAGCGCCAGACAGGTGAGGATCGTCCTGCCGAAGCTGGACGCCTTGCCGTCCCCGACCTCAAGCGCCCCCGATGACCGCAGCGCCGAAATGAGGCTTTTCGCGCCGTACCAGAGAAGGAAGGCCGCCCCGCCATAGCGCATGACAGGATCGAGCCAGGGCAAGACGGCCGAAACCCTCTGGAAGCTGCTGACCCCGATCACGATCAGGATCGCATCGGACAGCGCACAGGTGAGGCAGACAGCAAAGACGTATTCGTTTCGCAGCCCCTGGCGCAGCACAAAGGCATTCTGCGCGCCAATCGCCACGATCAGGCTCAGCCCCACCGTCAGTCCGGTCAGAAAAATCGAGATATCCATGGGCAACAATCGTCCGAAACGCAGTTGCACCCGGATAGGCCGTCCCGATGATTTAGTGTAGTTAAATAAACTTATGCCAATTAAGCGAGACTAATCCGATGATCGATTATTCCGCCCTTCGCGCCGTCTCGGCCGTGGTCCGGGCCGGCAGCTTCGAAAAGGCAGCCGGCATCCTCAACGTCACGCCCTCAGCCGTTTCGCAGCGCGTGAAACAGCTGGAGGAGCGGCTCGGCGTCGTGCTGGTCGTTCGCGGCAATCCGTGCACGGCCACGGAAAAGGGCGAATGGCTGTGCCGCCATTTCGAAAATGTCGGCATGCTCGAGCGCGACCTGTTCGAGCATCTTCCCTCGCTTGCCGATCCCGCAGATCCGCAGCACCGGGTCACGCTCCAGCTTGCCACCAATGCCGACAGCCTGGGCACATGGTTTATCGAGGCCATCGCGAATTTCTCGAAATCCTCCTCCTGCCTCCTCAACGTCTCGGTCGATGATCAGGACCACACGGCGGAATGGCTGCAACGCGGCCGCGTCGTTGCCGCCGTCACCAGCGTCGAAAAGCCCGTCTCGGGCTGCCGGCGCTTTTCGCTGGGCGCGCTGCGCTATCACGCGACCGCCAGCCCCGATTTCGTTGCCCGTTATTTTCCCGACGGCGTCACAGGACAGGCCATCGCCGCTGCACCGGCCCTGACCTTCAACCAGAAGGACAAGCTCCAGAACGACTGGGTGCGCAAAACCCTTGGCTGCGATGTGGTTTTGCCCACCCATTGGCTGCCATCGACGGAAAGCTTCGTCACGGGCAGCCTTCTCGGCCTCGGTTGGGGCATGAACCCGGTGCATCTGACGCGGCAGCACATCCTCGAAGGGCGGCTTGTGGAACTCGTGCCGGACAGCTGGCTCGACATCCCGCTTTACTGGCAGATCAACCGCTTGGCGGCGGATCGCCTGTCGGATCTGACGCAGCAGGTGATGAGCGTGGCGAGACAACACCTGCTCTGACGAGACGCATCGCCCGGAAAAATCATCCCCGCAAATCCCCGCTTCCCGTACCCGTGCCATACTCCCCTCGTCCCGCCATCGGATACACCGGAGAGCGTTGCCGGCGAGGCGGGGCCGGTGCCTTCGGTTTGCGTTTGAAACGCAGATGCGGCCGCAGGGGCCTGCAGAAAATGGTTTCCCTCTCGTCTGAAACACGGCGGGGCGCACCTGTGAGGTGCACATGAGGAGCGGCGACTGGTGTGTCGAAAGGCACGTCTTTCGTGGCGCGGCGTGTTTCGTCAGCGTCACCCTGTCCCTGAAAAAGGTGCCGCCACCCCCGCAGAGAAACCGCAGTTGCAGGTAAAAACCACCGAGACGGGGCACATCGTGTGTCATTTACCTCTACCTCAATCCGGCACCCGATGTGTCCCGGCCGAGTTAGACCGCCCCGCCGGCCAGCGGGACATCAAGCCACGGGCGAAAGGCGTCGCGTGAACGCAGCCGGCCGCCCTCCTTTGCAGGCCCTCTTTGCAGAATTGGAGCAGCCCATGCCCGCAGACCTCTCCGAATACGAACGGCGCCGGTCCATCCGCCATGAACTGGAATGGCGCTTCGTCCTCACCCTGACATTTGCCTGGAAGACCTGCGGGACCCGCAAATGCGGCCGCGACCGCGCCTGCACCGGGCCGATGCTGGTCTCGCCACATCAGAACGCAAAGGTCCGCATCCAGCGCGCGATTGGATTGTCCGGCCATGCCTGCGCCCGCTTGCCGCCGTGCATGGCGACGACAACAAAGGCCTGCTTCGAGAACTACGATAGGATCGTGGATGCGTTTCAATCCGCTGAGGTCAAAGACCCGGGAGACGACCTTGCGGACTTCGCCCGCTTCCTCCGGCGCCGTTGCCCTGCGGCATCCGCAACCCTTGACATTCCGGCCCGATCGTCCGACTTCAAGGAGACAAACGGACAGGGACGGAAGCGATGAGCGAACAGGCACGCACCACGATCGATCAGGCCGAAGTCGACCGGTTTTCCGCCATGGCCGCCGAATGGTGGGATCCGCGCGGCAAATTCCGGCCGCTGCACAAGTTCAATCCGGTGCGCCTCACCTATATCCGCGATCGTGTTTCCGCAGCCTTCGATCGCGATCCGCTGGCTCCCCAGCCGCTGAAAGGCCTGCGCGTGCTCGATATCGGCTGCGGCGGCGGCCTGCTGTCCGAGCCCATGGCGCGCATGGGCGCCGACGTCGTCGGTGCCGACGCCTCGGAAAAGAACATCATGATCGCCAAGACCCATGCGCAGGGCAGCGGCGTGTCCGTCGATTACCGCGCCGTGACGGCCGAGGCGCTGGCAGAGGCCGGCGAGACCTTCGATGTCATTCTCAATATGGAAGTGGTCGAGCACGTCGCCGATGTCGAGTTCTTCATCAGCACCTGCGCCTCCATGGTCCGGCCCGGCGGCATGATGTTCGTCGCCACCATCAATCGCACCTTCAAGGCCGGCGCGCTGGCCATCGTCGCCGCCGAAAACCTCCTGCGCTGGCTGCCGCGCGGCACCCACCAGTTCGAAAAGCTGGTTCGCCCGGAAGAGCTGGAAAAGCCGCTGAATGCAAGCGGCCTCGACATCACCGACCGCACCGGCGTCTTCTTCAATCCGCTGTCCAACCAGTGGAACCTGTCGAAGGACATGGACGTCAACTACATGCTGGTGGCCCGGCGCCCCGCATGAGTGAAAAGGCTGGAATGGGCGGGGAGGCCGGCATGAACGACGAGGCTGGCGACGGTGTCTCTCCCGGCTTCATCGTCTATGACGGTCTGATCGAGGCCTCCGCCACCATCGCGCTCGACGACAGGCATTTCACGGTCGCCAGCGACGAAATCAACGTGCTCAGCATCTACCGCCACGGCTTGCCGGCGCCCGTCGCATCGATTGACCTGAAGCCGTTTCTCGGAGAAGACGGCTGCGACATCGAGGCCGGCGCCCGCATCGGTGACCGCATCTACTGGATCACCTCGCATTCCAAGCCGAGCGGTGGCGGCAATGCGAAGAAACGCTCGGTCTTCTTCGCAACGCGGCTCGATGCAAGCGGCGACATGCCGTTGCTTGTTCCGGAACACGAGCCCTTTTTCGCCCTGCGCGGCCCGCTCAAGGATGCCATCGGTGGCGCAGGGTCGTTGCTCGATATCGAAGGCCTCGCTTCCACGCCTGACGGCCACCTGCTGATCGGCCTTCGCGGCCCGCTTGAGGCCGGTCGGGCGATCCTCGTGCCCCTGCGCAATCCCGCCGGTGTCGTCGAGAACACGGCAGCGCCAGACCTCGGGCCGACGCTGACGCTCGATCTCGGCGGTCGTGGCATCCGCAGCATCGACGCGACTGGGCTCGCTTCTCCGGCCTATCTGATCCTCGCCGGCCCGATGAACGACACCAAGGGCGATTTCGCATTTTACCAATGGGATGGCGGCGCAACCGAACCGTTCCATCGCAGCGATATCTCGCTGGATAGACTGACCCCGGAGGCGATCGTCGTGCAGACCGGCCAGCGCACCGCCCTCATCCTCAGCGATGACGGCAGCAAGAAGCGCAACGACGCCGATACGCCGGCGCAGCAACGCCGCTTCCGCAGCATCGAAATCCGTTTCTGAGAAATCCCCGTCCCCGCGCGCTGCAGGCTTGGTATCATGCTTTCAGCGACAGAACATGCCCGGGCAGGTCGCCCTGCCGTTCCGTATTGTTCAGCGCAATCTGCCGGACGCGCGCCCGGTCGATCACATAGGCTTCACCGCTGGCAGTGAAGGGTTCTTTGAACGTAATCCATCAGGCCACAAGCGTTTGCCATCCCCTGCCGTCATCCTCGGCCTTGTGCCGAGGATCTGCTGTCGTCAGCGGCAACCTCTCAAAGACCATGGTTTGTCGAAGGCGCAGGCAGTGCAGCGGATGCGCGGCACAAGGCCGAGCATGACCGGGGTCTCGATCAAGCCAGAACAATGCCACCATGGGGCAATCGGCCGGAAATCATATCAGTTCACGTCGTCGGGCAGGGTCGGAAGGGCTGCGATCTCGATACCCTCCTCGATGAGGTCGCGCGCCTCCTCCAGTGTCGCCTTGCCGATCAGGCCGCGCTGGTCGGCTTCGCCGTAATGGATCTTGCGGACTTCCTCGGGAAATTTCTCGCCGACATCCTCGGAGTTTTCCCGGATGGTTGTGACGATCTCGCGGATCTTCGCCACGGCCTGCTTGTGCACCTCATCCATCATCATCATCCGGGTCTCCTCCTTCTTGCGGCCGGTGGCCACAGAAGGCACCATCAGTTGCTTGCCGACGGAGGAAGAGCCGCAGACCGGACAGGTGACAAGGCCGAGATCGGCCTGCCGGTCATAGTCTGCGCCGGAAGAAAACCAGCCTTCGAAAGCGTGGTCGTTATCGCAGGAAAGCGTATAGCGGATCACGCGGCGACGCCTCCGGAAGCCGGTTGCGGCTTTTCCTCGAGCGAAAACGGTCTGGCATTCTTAAGGTTTGGAATTTTTCCGCGCGCCGCGGCAACGGCCGAAACATCGATATCGGCCAGCACCACGCCTTCGCCGGTACCGCCGGCTGCGGCAAGAATACGGCCCCAGGGATCGATGATCATCGAATGCCCGAAGGTTTCGCGGCCGTCCTCATGCACGCCACCTTGCGCGGCGGCGATGACGAACATGCCGTTTTCAATGGCGCGGGCCCTGAGCAGGATTTCCCAATGCGCCTCGCCGGTCTGCCGCGTGAAGGCGGCAGGGATCGACATGATCTGCGCGCCGGCCACCGCCTGCGTCCGGAACAGTTCGGGAAAGCGGACGTCGTAACAGATGGCAAAACCGAGCGTGCCGAAAGGCAGATCGACCACCCGCGCCGCATTGCCGGGCGTATAGGCCGCACTTTCCCGCCAGCTCTCGCCATTGTCGAGATCGACATCGAACATGTGGATCTTGTCGTAATGGCAGATCTTTGCGCCGTCCGGACCAAACAGAAAACCGCGATTGGCAATCTTGCCGTCGGCAAGGGCAATCGCCGTCGAGCCGACATGCAGATGGACGCCGAGATCGGCAGCGAGCGCGGATGCCGTCGCGACGATCACGTCATTGCTCTCGTCGCGCAGCACGGCACGCAGCCCTGCCCGGTCCCGCTGCAGCGCGCCGGTCATTTCAGGGGTCTGGATGTAGGATGCCCCTTGCGCCGCGGCGTCCCGCACAAGGCGCGCCATGGTGACAGTGTTGACCTCAGGATCAACACCGGAACACATCTGTATCGCTGCGGCCTTGAAGGTCATGGGCTCTCCTTACGCGGCCAGCATGCCGTCCAGCTTGCCGGCCCGTTCCAGCGCCTGCAGATCATCGCAGCCGCCAACGTGAATATTGTCGATGAAGATCTGCGGGAAGGTCGTGCCGCCGTTCGATTTCTCGATCATCTTCTGGCGCACTTCGGGCGCGTAGGTGGCGTCATGCTCCACATACTTCACACCCTTGGTCTCCAGAAGCTTCTTGGCAGCGGAACAATATCCGCAAAACTGACGCGTATAGATGACGACGGACGCCATGACTTCTACCTGCTCCTTGGCCGGCCCCATGCCGGCAATCCTTGGTTTGTCATATAAGACCGGAGACGGCTCTTGCAAAGGTCAAAACCGTGACTTGCCCCGCACCGGCCCGCTTCAGCGCCCGGGTGGCGGCCGAAACGGTGGCACCGGTGGTGTATACGTCATCCACCAGCACGATGCTTTTCCCGAACAGACCGGCCCTGCCGCTTTCCGGCACGGTGAAGGCGCCGCGGACATTGTCCTGCCTTGCCGTGGCGCCGAGCCCGACCTGTCGGGCGGTGCGCTTGGTCCGCAAAAGGGTATGGGGCAGGTACGGCTTTCCGGAAATCCGGGCAATCGCCCGGGCGAGTTCGGCGGACTGGTTGAACTTGCGGCCCCAGAGCCGCAGCGCATGCAGCGGCACCGGAACGATCGCATCGCAGGCGGCAACCGAACCGTCGCTTGCCCGCACCATCCACTGCGCCATCATCGCCGCAAGGTCGGTCCGGTCGCGATATTTCAGCCCGTGCACCAGCGACCGCGCAATGCCGTCATGGATGGCGACCGAGCGGAGCCGCTCGAAGACCGGCGGATTGGCGATCGCATCGGCAGACAGCATGCCGGCCCCCAGATCATGGGCGAACGGCGCGCCAAGCACCTCGCAATAGGGCCGCTCGATCAGCCGAAGCGTCGCCCAGCAGGCCGCACACACGCCGCGATGCTGGCCGACCATCCGGCCGCAGCCGACGCAGACAGGCGGATAGATGGCATCGACGGCGGCCGACCAGGCCCTGCCCAGCCCGCTCCCCAGATTGCTCACCACAGCCGCAAGGCGGCCTTTTTGGCCATTGTCCTCTTCATCGATGGTGTCGCTGTCGATCATGTTTCCAGCCAGACCGTTTGCAAATCGGTACATCTCGGGACCACGCACCGAATCCGGGCGCAAAAGCCGCTCAAACACTTTAAAGCCGTTGCAGAAGCGCTTAGATCCATGCCGATCGCAGCATCCTGCAAGAGCCTCTACCGGAGCAGAGTACATTGGATATCGTATTTGACCAGACGCTCGTCGAAGCCCGCCGCAAGCGGGCTCTGCGCAATGCCGATCCGAAGGCCCTGTTTCTGCTGGAAATTGCCGCCCAGGATCTGGCCGAGCGTCTCGGTGTCGTCGAACGCCACTTCGAAAGAGCCGTCGAACTGCATGGCTATACCGGTATCACCGCAGAGCAGATTGCCCGGACAGGCAAGGTCGGCAGCGTCGAACGTGTGGAGATCGACCAGGCATTTGGCACGGGCGAAAATGCGCTGTCCGTGGCGTCGCTCGAAACCGTGCCGCTGGAACCCGCCTCGGTCAACCTGATCGTCTCGCCGCTCTCGCTGCACCTGACCAACGATACGCCCGGCGTCTTCATTCAGGTGCGACGGGCGCTGAAACCCGACGGCCTCTTCCTGGCGGCGATCCCCGGCAACGATACGCTGAAGGAACTGCGCGAAGTGCTGCTTGCCACTGAGAGCGAGCTGACCGGCGGCGCCAGTCCCCGCGTCATCCCCTTTGCCGATGTCCGGGATGTCGGCGCCTTGCTGCAGCGCGCCGGTTTTGCCCTGCCGGTCGCCGACAGCGAAACTTACACAGTGCGCTATGCATCCCTGTTTTCCCTGCTCAAGGACCTGCGCGCCATGGGCATGACCAATCCTCTCGCCGCCCGCAGCCGCAAGCCGCTGACGCGTCGTTTTTTTGTGAGAGCCGCTGAAATCTATGCCGAACGCTTTTCCGATGCCGACGGCCGCATCCGGGCGACCTTCTCGGTCATCTACCTGTCAGGCTGGGCGCCGCATGAAAGCCAGCAGAAGCCGCTGGCACCCGGCTCGGCAAAACGCCGGCTTTCGGACGCGCTTGGCGTCCCGGAAAGGAAAATCGGCGACTGAGCCAAGGCCTCGTCCCGTGGCCTCAGGCGCCTGCCCCGGTGATCGCTTCCTCGATTGTCTGGAGCGTGATCAGCAATTGATCCGAAAACGCCTGCAGGCCGACAATCAGGCCGATGGAAACAAGCGCTGCGATCAGACCATATTCGATTGCGGTGGCCCCGGTGTCATTCGCCAGAAAGCGGATCAGGAATTCTCATGGGCCTCCGGCCTGTTCGCAACGTCGTTGAATTGGAACAAGGGACGCAGCGACCATACCCAGGTTCGTGTCATGCACTCAGCAACCGCTTTTGGTCCCGTCTCCATCGATGATGCAGACGGCTCCGGGCATTTCCTGCAGGACACTGCGGCGCACTGTATACCGCTTCGTGGCATTGCCGGACGGGACTGAACCCGTGTGGATGTTGTCATAGTCGAACGGCGCATTGGCCACGCGATTGTCGGTCTTCGAAGCCAGCATCGGCGTGAGAATCAGCGTCAACGCGATCACGGCCGTGCCGAACAGCAGCGACAGATTGAGCACACCGGTCCGGCGGGACTGGCTCGTAACCAGATCCTTGTCCTGAACCGTTCTCCAGAAATCGTCGTCTACCATGGTCAGCCTCTCGAAACTCATCTGCAGCGGCACGAAGCGGAAAAGGCCGTCCCGTCGATGTCCGCTTCTACTCAAAGCCGGTCTCAGGCGCAGGAAATCCGCCCGGACGCACACCGGCAATACTTACGGTCTTCATTTTGCTGGAAGATGATAAACGTTCGATTAACGAAATCGCGATTAGGCGGCAAAGCCACCCGGCAGCCACGGCATAGGAGCCGGTCCGGTCACGGCTGAAAACTTACAGCAGATCCATCAGAAACGGGATCAGCGGCTCGTCGGCAGGCGGCATCGGATAGTCGCGCAAGGCCTTGGGCCGAACCCATTTCAGGGCCTGCCCTTCCCGCCCATGGGCCACGCCCTCATAGCGCCGGCAGACATAAAGCGGCATCAGGAGATGAAAATCGTCATAGGTGTGGCTGGCAAAGGTCAGCGGCGCCAGGCAGGCGACCTTGGTGCTGATCCCGAGTTCCTCGTCGAGTTCCCGGATCAGCGTTTCCTCCGGCGTCTCGCCGGGCTCGACCTTGCCGCCCGGAAACTCCCAGAGACCCGCCAGCGACTTGCCCTCGGGGCGCTGGGCAAGCAGGACACGTCCGTCGCTATCGACCAGGGCACAGGCGGCAACCAGGAGAATGCGCTTTCCGGCGGGTACGGTCATGTCAGGCCTCCGGCCGGCGATAGACGTAACGATAGACGTCCTTGAAGCCGAACTTTCGATAAAGGCCGATCGCCGCCTCGTTTTCGGCCTCGACCTGCAGCCAGGCCTTGCGCGCGCCCCGCAGCCTTGCCCAGCGCAGCGAAGCATCGAGGATCGACGCACCGATCCCCTGGCGGCGAAGCGGTTCGGTAACGCCGAATTGCAGGATACCGGCCAGATCATTGTCGTGAACGACAAGCGAAACGGCCGTCGGCCCGAGCGTCGCATCCTCGAACAGGAACAGCCCGCTCTCCGGGCGGATCGCATTGATGATCTCGGTCAGGCCCGGCTTGCTCTGCGGATCGTCGCCGCAAATCCGGATACGTGCATCGACAAAACGCCCGACATCGCGAATCGGCAGGTAGTCCATGCCGTCGACGAGATCGCTGGCCGAAATGTCGGCCATCATGACGATGCTTTCGCCCAACAGAGACCAGCCCTGCGCGTCCATCAGCGTGCTCATCTGCGGCGGCGTCAGCGGCGACTGGCGCACGGTCAGCGGCAGACCATAGTCGGAAAACCGCTTGGCCGCCTTTTCGAGCCGGATCTCCAGATCGCGATAGTCGGACGGATCGAGAGGATTGAGGGAATTGAGGCGCTTGGAGGGATGGCCTGCGGTCAGACGAATAAGCCAGCTGCCGTCATAATGCACCGATGCGGCAGGCCAGGCGCGGAAGCCGACGGCTTCGAGGCGGCGCACGATCGGCAGGTCGGCCTTGGTGATCAGGTCAGGTCTCTCCAACGCGTCAGCTCCGGTAGTCGCCGTTGATCTCGACATATTCCTTGGTGAGATCGCAGGTCTAGACCGTGGCAGTGCCGGAGCCGAGACCGATCTCGACGCGGATTGCAATGTCCTGCTCCTTCATCACCGCACTGGCCGCAGCTTCGGAATAATCCGGATCGCGCTCGCCATCGACGGCCACGCGCACATCGCCGAACCAGATCGCCAGCCGGTCGCGGTCGGCCATTTCGCCGGACTTGCCGACAGCCATGACGACACGGCCCCAATTGGCGTCTTCACCGGCAACAGCCGTCTTGACCAGCGGCGAATTGGCGATCGACAGGGCGATACGCTTGGCAGCCGCATCGGTTTCCGCACCCGTCGACGGTGACTTCCACCATCTTGCGGGCGCCTTCGCCGTCCCGGACGACCTGAAGTGCCAGATCGCGCAAAAGGTCGTTCAGCGCTGCGCGGAAATCGGCCAGCGCCGGATCGGCCGCATCCGTAATCGTGGCCTGGCCATCGGCACCGGCAGCGCCGGTCGCAAACAGCATCAGCGTATCGGATGTCGACGTATCGCTGTCGACGGTGACGGAATTGAACGTCGGGCCGATGCCATCGGAGAGCAAGCACCTGCAGCGCGGCCGGCGCGATATCGGCATCGGTGACGACGAAGGACAGCATGGTCGCCATATCGGGCGCAATCATGCCGGCGCCCTTGGCGATGCCGTTGATCGTCACCGTGACGCCGCCGATCGATGCGCTGCGGGTCGCAACCTTGGGATAGGTGTCCGTGGTCATGATCGCCTTGGCGGCCTCGAGCCAGAAATCGCCGGTCGCGGAAACCGCCATGATCATCCAGAACGCCGGCAAACTTGGTGGCATCGAGCGGCTCGCCGATCACGCCGGTCGACGCGAGGAAGACTTCGGTTTCCCGGCAGCCGCGGCCTTGGCAGCCGACTGTGCCGTCAGCTCGGTCGCAGCGCGGCCCTTTTTGCCGGTAAAGGCATTGGCATTGCCGGAATTGACGACGACGGCGCGGGCAACGCCGCCCGGCAGGTTGCCGCGGCAGAAATCCACCGGTGCGGACGGGCATTTCGAGCGGGTGAAGACACCGGCGACAGACGCCGGCGCGTCGAAGATCATCATCAGCACGTCGGTGCGATTCTTGTACTTGATGCCCGCTGCGGCTGTGGCCATGCGCACGCCGCGGATGGCCGGCATTTCGGCGAAGGATTTGGGCGCAAGCGGGGAGACGGTACCGGACATGATCAAACCTGCCATAGGAGAGCAATGGTCCGGCAAGCCGGACCTACGACAAGGTCCCGAAAGACATGACATCCCCGGGACCCGTTGAAACACGGACGCTTAGAGCAGAAGGGTGTCACCGCTTTACGACAGCAGCACCTCTTCCGGCGTCGATCAATCAGTTGGCGGCTGGCGCCTTGTTGACGTCGTCATAGGCCTTTTTCAGGGCCGGATCGGTGATTTCGACCTTGGCATCCTTCTTGGCAGCGGCCAGAAGCTCGAGATACTTGTCGCGCATCACCAGCTGCTTGACCTGCGGCTCGACCTGTTCCAGCGTCGGGGCGGCTGTGTGCGCTTGTCATCAAGACGGATGACGTGGAAGCCGAACTGGGTCTTGACCGGGGTCTTGCGTATACTTGCCCTTTTCAAGCGCGAAGGCAGCCTCGGAGAATTCCGGCACCATGCGGCCCTTGGTGAAGTAACCGAGATCGCCGCCGTCCGATCCTTGTTCGGGTCGGTGGACTTTTCCTTGGCCAGCGTCGGCAAAATCCTTGCCGGCATCAAGCTCCTTGATGACAGCCTTGGCTTCGTCCTCGGTCTTGACCAGGATGTGGCGGGCCTTGACCTCTTCCGGCGGCGGTAATCGCGGCGATTTCCTTGTCGTAGCGTGCCTTGACCTCTTCCGGCTTGATGCCGTCGACGACATGCTTCTTGAAGTAGGCGTTGTGCAGTTCGCGATCGGTCAGGAACTGCGACGCGCTTCTTGAAGTTTCGTCTTCCTGGAGACCTTCCTTGTTCGCGCCATGCGGCAAGCAGCTTGCATGTCGATCACGGCGGAGAGTGCGGCGACGCGCTTCTGCTCTTCGGGAAGCTGCGCCAGCTGCGGGTCGAGGCCGCCGATCGCCATATCGAGTTCCGACTGGTGAATCTCGCTTTCGCCAACCTTGGCGACCACAGGATCGGCTGCATCGGCAGCGAACACGGAACCCTGCGCTGCCATCAGGGCGACCATCGCCACCGCTGCCAGCTTGTTGTGCTTGAACATTCGTCTTACCTTTCGCGCTTCAAAACCGGGATACCGGGCCGGCCAAAAACCTTCCACATCATCAGATTGTGGCCGTTCTGTAGCCTCGCCGCGCCTCGACTCCCGTTGACATAATTCGACCCCCCTCTTATCTGTCACGCAACCTCGCGTCCAGAACAGTTTCCGGGCGTTTCAGTGCATTTCTAGGAAATGTGGCCTTGGCCCTGGAACGTGCCAGCGACAGAAACAGAAAGGACCATTCCTTATGGTCAGTCTCGGCGGCCTCGCCCGCAAAATTTTCGGCTCATCGAACGATCGTCGCGTTCGCGGCTACAGGCCACGGGTCGATGCGATCAACGCGCTCGAGCCGCAGATGAAGGCGCTTTCAGCGACGAAGCACTCGCTGCCAAGACCGTTGAATTTCGCAAGCAGCTCGCCGAAGGCAAGACGCTGGACGATCTTCTGGTGCCGGCCTTTGCCGTTGTCCGCGAAGCCGCGCGCCGGGCTCTGGGCCTGCGCCCCTTCGACGTCCAGCTGATCGGCGGCATGATCCTGCATGAACAACGCGATCGCCGAAATGAAGACCGGCGAAGGCAAGACGCTGGTTGCGACCCTGCCCGTCTATCTCAACGCGCTCGCCGGCAAGGGCGTGCATGTCGTCACCGTCAACGACTATCTCGCCTAGCGCGACTCGGCGACGATGAGCCGCATCTACGGCTTCCTCGGCCTGACCACCGGCGTCATCGTCCATGGCCTGTCGGACGACCAGCGCCGCGCGGCCTATGCCTGCGACATCACCTATGCCACCAACAACGAACTCGGCTTCGACTATCTGCGCGACAACATGAAGTATGAGCGCGGCCAGATGGTGCAGCGCGGCCACTACTTCGCCATCGTCGACGAAGTCGACTCGATCCTGGTCGACGAAGCCCGCACGCCGCTGATCATTTCCGGCCCGCTGGACGACCGCTCCGATCTCTACAACACGATCGACGCCTTCATTCCCGATGCTGGACGCCGGAGGACTATGAGATCGACGAGAAGCAGCGTTCGGCAAACTTCTCCGAAGTCGGCACCGAGAAGCTCGAAAACCTGCTGCGAGAGGCAGGTCTGCTTGAAGGGCGAGACGCTCTATGACGTCGAAAACGTCGCGATCGTCCACCACGTCAACAACGCGCTGAAGGCCCACAAGCTGTTCACCCGCGACAAGGACTATATCGTCCGCAATGACGAGATCGTCATCATCGACGAATTCACCGGCCGCATGATGCCGGGCCGCCGCTATTCCGAAGGCCAGCACCAGGCGCTGGAAGCCAAGGAAAGGCGTCAGCATCCAGCCGGAAAACCAGACGCTGGCCTCGATCACCTTCCAGAACTACTTCCGCATGTACGAGAAGCTCGGCGGCATGACCGGTACGGCTTCGACCGAAGCCGAGGAATTCGGCAACATCTACGGTCTGGAAGTTCTTGAAGTTCCGACCAACCTGCCGATCATGCGCATGGACGAGGACGACGAGGTCTACCGGACCGACGGAAGAAAAATTCAAGGCGATCATCGCCGAGATCAAGGAAGCCCAGGACCGCAAGCAGCCGGTTCTGGTCGGCACCACCTCGATCGAAAAGTCCGAACTTCTGGCAACGATGCTGAAGGATGCCGGCTTCCAGAACTTCCAGGTTCTGAACGCCCGCTACCACGAGCAGGAAGCCTATATCGTTCAGCCAGGCCGGCGTGCCGGGTGCCGTCACCATCGCCACCAACATGGCCGGCCGCGGCACCGACATCCAGCTCGGCGGCAACCTTGAAATGCGCATCGACCGCGAACTCGGCGACATGGAGCACGGCCCCGAGCGCGACTGCAAAGGAAGCTGCGATCAAGGTCGAGGTCCAGCGCCTGAAGGATATGGCGCTGGCCGCAGGTGGCCTCTATGTTCTGGCAACGGAACGCCACGAAAGCCGCCGCATCGACAACCAGCTGCGCGGCCGTTCCGGCCGTCAGGGCGACCCGGGCCGCTCGAAGTTCTTCCTGTCGCTGCAGGACGACCTGATGCGCATCTTCGGCTCGGACCGCATGGATTCGATGCTGACAAAGCTTGGCCTGAAGGAAGGCGAAGCGATCGTCCATCCCTGGATCAACAAGGCTCTGGAACGGGCGCAGAAAAAGGTCGAAGCCCGCAACTTCGACACCCGCAAGAACCTGCTGAAATATGACGACGTGCTGAACGATCAGCGCAAGGTCATCTTCGAGCAGCGCATCGAGCTGATGGATGCTGCGGACGTCACGGAAACCGTGACCGACATGCGCCACGATGTCATCGACGATATCGTCAACAAGCGCATTCCGGAAAAGGCCTATGCCGAACAGTGGGATGTCGAAGGTCTTGTGAACGATGTCCGCAACCAGCTGAACCTCGATCTTCCGGTCGCCGACTGGGCACGGGAAGAGGGCATCGACGAAAACGACATTCGCGAGCGCCTGACCGCGGCAGCCGATGCTGCAGCGGCTGACCGCGCTGAACGTTTCGGCAAGGATATCATGCAGTATGTCGAGCGTTCGGTCGTGCTGCAGACGATCGACCATCTGTGGCGCGAGCACATCGTCAACCTCGACCATCTGCGCTCCGTCGTCGGCTTCCGCGGCTATGCCCAGCGGGATCCGCTGCAGGAATACAAATCCGAGGCCTTCGAACTCTTCCAGGCCCTGCTCGGCAATCTGCGCCAGGCGGTAACGGCGCAGCTGATGCGTGTGGAACTCGTTCGCGAGGCTGCCGAAGCGCCGCAGCCGCAACTACCCACGATGGAAGGCCACCACATCGACCCGCTGACCGGCGAGGACGATTTCAACCAGGGCGGCGCCCAGCTGGCCGTTGCTCCGGAAAACCGCGATCCGCAGAATCCGCTGAGCTGGGGAAGGGTATCGCGGAACGAGGCCTGCCCCTGCGGCTCCGGCAAGAAGTACAAGCACTGCCACGGCGCCTTCGAGGCGTAAAAAGCCAGGCCTTGCTTTTGAAGCCTTCCGGGCTTATTTTCTGAAGCGGCAGACGGGACTGCTATCCCGTCTGCCGTTTGCCTATCTTTTGATATTGACCCGGACAGCTATCGACCAGCCTGTCCGGATTTTCTGCAGGATAAGCGCAACGCTAAATGGTTTTTGCCACATAGATCATCTCCAGATTCGACAGCAAGGCCGTTGCCTCGGCCGGGGAGGCCATCTTCCCGGTTGAGCGAGCTGGTGTCGCCCACGCTGCTTTTGCCATCTGATACAACCGATAATAGCGGAACACCGGTCTCTGTCACCAGCGTAGAGCCCTTGCATTCCGGTTCTATCGGCAGAGATCAATCCAGGCCGCGCTGCGCACGCGTCACACGCCCTGCACCCTTTGTTAACGCTGATCTGGCAAGACTTGTGGCCTGTATTGCGTAATCGATGGGTATCCCCTTGTTCCTGGCTGCATGTCATACGGCTGGACGTCTCTTGCCGCCGGCGTTGCGAGACCGGCTGGCGCCGCTTGTCGAAAAGCTGGGGCCGGTTCTGACCGGAAACGACCCCAAGCATCAGGCCCAGCGCATGGCGCTCGTCGCCTTTGCCATCCGCATCATCAGCGCTGCAATCGCGTTCATTTCCCAGATCATCCTGGCGCGCGTCATGGGTGAGTTCGAATACGGCATCTACGTCTTCGTCTGGGTGCTCGTCATCCTGTTCGGCAACCTGTCCTGCCTCGGTTTCCATACGGCGATCATCCGCTTCCTGCCGCAATACCATGCCCGGGATGCCCTGCCGGAAATCCGCGGACTGACGACGACTGTGCGCATCTTCGCCCTGATATCGGCGACGGGTCTCGCCATTGCCGGCATTGGCGGTCTCTGGCTGTTCGGAGACTGGATCGAAAGCTATTACATCGTGCCGCTCTATCTCGGCATCTTCGCGCTGCCGATGATCGCGCTGGGCGATGTCATGGACGGCACCTCCCGCGCCCACAGCTGGGCCGTCTCGGCGCTGAGCCCGACCTATATCATCCGGCCGCTGCTGATCCTTGCCCTGATGATGCTGGCTGTGGCCAGCGGCCAGCCGCATACGGCCCAGACTGCGATGATCGCTGCCATGGCCGCGACCTATCTGACCAGCGTCACGCAATTCTTCATCCTGACCTGGCGGCTGCGCAAGCGCTACGTGAAGGGGCCCCACAAGATCGAATTCGGCACCTGGATCCGCATCGCGTTCCCGCTCTTCCTGATCGAGGGTTTCGGCTTCATGCTGACCAATTCCGACGTCGTGATCGTCGGCCTCTATCTCGATCCGCAGAGCGTGGCGATCTATTTCGCCGCCGCCAAAACCATGGCGCTGGTGCATTTCGTGATGTTCTCGGTCAAGGCGGCTGCGGCACCCCGGTTCTCGGCTGCCATGGCGAACCCGGATCGCCAGCAGCTGGCGGTGATTGCGGTTGAAAGCGCACGCTGGTCCTTCTGGCCATCGCTCGTGGTCGGCTTGATGGTGCTGCTGGCCGGCAATCTGCTGCTGTCGCTCTTCGGTCCCGCCTTCCTCGCTGGCTATCCTCTGATGGTCATCCTGTTTGCCGGCATCATGGCCAAGGCGATTGTCGGCCCGGCGGAGGCTCTCCTGACCATGGCAGGGCAGCAGAAGCTTTGTGTCGCCCTCTATGCGGCAGCGCTGATCTGCAATCTCGCGCTGAACATGACGCTGATCCCGCTGTTCGGCCTGACAGGTGCTGCCCTTGCCACCGCGGGGGCCATGCTGATCGAGGCAATCCTTCTTCATCTGGCCGTGCGCCACACTTTCGGCATTGTGCTGTTCGCTTTTGCGGATCCCCATGCCCGAACCATCAAAGCAGAGGCTTCCAGATCATGACCGGCACGCCCCAATATCCAGACGATGCGAACGGCCGCGCGGCACGGCTTCTCGGCGGATTGGTTCCACCGGTCACCCATCACCCGGCAGCCGAAACCACCTTGCCTGTTGGCCGACCGGGTCGCAATCTCTGCCTGTATCCGGCCCGCTCCGGCTATGACCTGCAGCAGGAACTGGATTTCCTGTCGAACAGGGCACTGGAACCGAATGTATTCTTCACCGGGCGCTTTCTCGCACCCGCCATGCCACGCCTTGAGGACCGGGTGATCCGGCTTGCGCTGATCCGCGACGCGGATGAACGGCGCAGCCGTATCCGCTTCCTCATGCCGTTTTCCATCGAAAAGCCGGGTTTTTCGATGGGTGCTTCGATCATTCGTGCCTGGTCGAACCCGTTCGGGCCGCTTGGCGTACCCCTGCTGGATGCGGAAGAAGCCGCAGAAACGATCGACAACCTCTACGAGGCTCTCGCCGATCCGATCGGCCGGCCTGCCCTCGGTGCTGGTGCTGCCGGATATCCGCCTGAAAGGCAAATTCGCCCAGCTGGCCCGCGCCGTTGCGATCGGCCGCAACCTGCCGCTGACGGTGACCGACAGCTTTACACGGCCCATGCTGGAAAGCCTGCTCGACGGCCAGACCTATCTGCGAAAGGCGATGAACCCGTCGCACTTTCGCGATCTGCGCCGCCAATGGGGGCATCTCGAAGCCATCGGCAAGCTGAGCTACAATGTTGCCCGGCAACCGGCGGAGATCCGGGCGCGCATGGAGGAATTCCTGGCGCTCGAAGCCAGCGGCTGGAAGGGCCGCCAGCGCACCGCCATGGTCATGGACCGCTACCGCGCGGCCTTTGCCCGCGAGGCGATCACCAATCTCGCCGAAGCCGACAGCGTGCGCATCCATACGCTCGATCTCGACGGCACCGCGATTGCCACGATGATCGTCTTCATGATGGCCGGCGAGGCCTATACCTGGAAGACTGCCTATGACGAGCGCTACGCAAAATATTCGCCCGGCAAGCTCCTGATGGCGGAACTGACGGAATGGCATCTCGACGACGCCAACATCGTGCGTTCCGACAGCTGCGCCGTGCCGGATCATCCGGTGATGAGCCGCTTCTGGGAAGAGCGCGAGGAGATGGGCACGCTGGTGATCGGCCTCAACCAGACCCGCGACCGTGACGTCCGGCAGGTCGCAGCCCAGCTTCACCTCTATCGCAACACCCGCAACATGGCACGGTTGCTGCGCGAGAAGATCCGGGCCCTGGCGCCGCGGCGTTTGAAGTAAACGAAGGTCAGGCAGCCGACGACGTCGCCACTTCGGCAGCCGCCTGGTCCCGCAGCAGGCGGCGGATGACCTTGCCCGAGGTCGTCAGCGGCAGGCTTTCGACGAATGCGACCTCGCGCGGATATTCGTGCATCGAAAGCCGCGTCTTCACCCAGTCGCGAATATCCGCTTCGAGCGCGGCACTGGCCTCGTAACCGGGCCTCAACACGACGTAGGCCTTGACGATTTCCGTGCGCAGCGGGTCCGGCTTGCCGATCGCGGCCGCAAGCTGGATGGCCGGGTGGCCGGCAAGGCAATCCTCGATTTCGCTCGGACCGATCCTGTAGCCCGACGAGGTGATGACATCGTCATCGCGGCCGAAGAAGGTGACATAGCCCTCGGAATCCTGCACGCCCTGGTCCCCGGTCGTCATCCAGTCGCCGATGAACTTGCGCTGCGTCGCCTCGTCGTTCTTCCAATAGCCGAGAAACATCACCGGATCCGGCCGCCTCACGGCCACCTGCCCGACGGTCCCGTCAGGCACGACATTGCCTTCACCATCGATGATCGCGACCTTGTGACCGGGTGCTGCCTTGCCCATCGATCCCGGCTTCAAAACGCCGAGATGGGCAGCAGACGACAAGACGATGTTGCACTCCGTCTGGCCGTAGAATTCGTTGACCGGCACGCCGAAAGCCTCGCTCGCCCATTCGCAGGTTTCGCGACCGAGCGATTCACCGGCCGAACCGATCGTGCGCAGGTTGAGATTGTAGCGCGCCCGCGGATTCTCCACCGCCTTCAGGAGCCGCAGCGCCGTCGGCGGGATGAAGGCATTGCGCACCTGCATCTCATCCATGATGCGCAGCGCCATGTGCGGATCGAACTTCTGGCCGGGCGAGGAAACGACGGGAACGCCGAGCAGCAGCGACGGCAGCAGCGCATTGAGAAGCCCGCCGGCCCAGGCCCAGTCCGCCGGCGTCCACATCCGGTCGCCGGCCTGCGGCAGCCAGGCATGGTGAAACTGGAAACCCGGAATATGACCGAGAAGCACGCGGTGGGCATGCAGCGCACCCTTGGGCGGCCCTGTCGTGCCCGACGTGTAGATCATCATCGCGGGATCGTCAGGCGTCGTATCCACCGCGGCTGAAAACCGGGGAGAAATCCTCAACCAGCCGGCGGAACGATACCGTTCCGGCTTCCCCATCGTCGGCCTCGTCCACGAGAACGACGAGCTTCAGGTCCGGCAGACGATGCCGGATGCTGGCGATCTTTCCAAGGCCGAAGCGATTGGTGACGATGGCGGCGGCTCCGGCATCGCGCAGCCGATATTCCAGGGCCTCGACACCGAAAAGCAGGGCGAGCGGCAGGGCAATGCCACCCAGCTTGTAGATCGCGACATGGGTGATCGCCGTCGCAAAACCCTGTGGCAGCAGGATCGCCACGCGATCACCGGGTGTGATCGCTTGCGCGACCAGCGCATTGGCAAGGGACGAGGACTGCGCGGCAAGGCCGCCATAGGTCAGCGAGAGATGGGCGCCATCAGGGCTGAAATGCTGCAGGCAGACGCGATCCGGCTCATGCGCCGCCCAGGCATCGCTGACTGCCACGCCGATGTTGAAACGCTCGGGGATCTGCCAGCGGAAGTCCCGGCGCAGGTGGTCATAGGTATCGCTGATCGGCAGCATGTTTCGCCCGGAAGGAATTTCGCTGCAGTGCAATACCATTTTCGCGGCCTGGTGTTCAACCGTCCGGCAATGTCCGGTTTTCGGTAGCACGACGTCAACGCTCGTTCGCACCCGGCATGGGACGTCTTCTTGACAGATAACGACTGATACCTTACGACTGACGAAATTCACATTTCGTCAGTCGTAAGGTATCAGTCATGCAGGAAGCCACAAGCGTCGAGATCGATGCCGGCCGTCAGGACAACATCACCCGAATTCTCGACGCCGCCGAGGCGCTGTTCCGTCACTACGGTTACGGCAAGACGACCGTGGCGGACATTGCCAAAGAACTCGGCATGTCGACGGCCAACATCTATCGCTTCTTTGCATCCAAGGTCGAAATTCATCAGGCTCTCTGCAATCGCATGCTGGGTGGAAGCTATGAACTGGCACGCCACACGGCCAGCCTTCCCATAAGCGCCACCGAGCGGCTGCGCCTCTACTCCCTCCAGCAGCATCGGCTGACCGTTGAAACCATGATGGACGAGGAAAAGGTCCATGAAATGGTCATCGTCGCCATCGAGCGGGACTGGAATGTCATCGAACGTCACATCGACCGGCTGCACGTTCTCATCGCCGAAATGATTTCCGACGGGATCCGGACGGGCGAGTTTCGCGCGCAGGACGTGTCCGTTGCCGCCAAATGTTTCGGCGCGAGCATCACCTCGCTCTGCCATCCGCAACTGATCATGCAGTGCATCTCCAAGCCGAACCGGGCGCAACCGGAAGATCTCGTCGAATTTGCAATCAGGGCCCTGAAATAGCGGCTAGCGCCGCAGGCCGCACCAGATATCACGAACAGGAATTCAGCCATGGTTTTTCAGGCAGGACAGATAAGGACGACGACAATGGCAGCCTCCGTGCTGCTTGCTGCAATGGTTGGACTTTCAGGATGCTCCGAACAGGCGCCGGAAGCCCAGGCGGACGTCGTGCGACCGGTAAAGGTCATGACGGTGGCCAAGGCGCAGACCGGGCGTGAACTCGAATATTCGGGCGCGGTGCGCTCGCGCACCGAAATGGCGCTGGGCTTCCGGGTCGGCGGCAAGATCACCGAACGGCTGGTCGATATCGGCGATCGCGTCACCAAGGGCGACGTTCTGGCCCGCATCGACACGACCGATTATGCGCTTTCGGTTCGCTCCGCGGAGGCAAATCTTGCCGCAACCGAGCGGCAGGTCGAAACAGCGGCTTTGGCCAAGACCCGCGCCGAGGACCTTTTCGACAAGCAGGTCTCATCGAAATCGCAACTCGAACAGGCGCAGCTTTCCTACAACCAGGCGGTATCGACACGCGATGCGGCTCTCTCCACCCTCGAGCAGGCCCGCAACCAGGTGGAGTATGGCGCTTTGCAGGCCGACCGGACGGGCATCGTGACGGCGGTCAGCGCCGAGGCCGGCCAGGTTGTTGCTGCCGGCACGCCGGTGGTGACAGTCGCGGCGGATGGTGAAAAGGAAGTGCTGGTCGCCGTTCCCGAGACAGACATACTCGCCTTCAAGCCGGGCAAGACGGTCAAGGTCACGATCTGGTCGAACAGCGGCGAAGCATTGCAGGGCAAGGTCCGCGAAATTGCCGGCAGCGCCGATCCGCAATCCCGCACCTTTGCCATTCGCGTCAGCCTGCCGGAAAATTCGCCGGCGCTGCTCGGCATGACGGCGTCGATCACGTCCGCTGCCGATGCAGGACCATCGCTGATCGCGGTGCCGCTGAGCGCATTGGCCAAGGAGGGCGACAAGGCCCTGGTCTGGACGGTCGATCCGTCCAGCGAAACGGTGCATGCGCGCCCTGTGGAAATCGCCGATTTCACCGGCACTGAGGCGCGGATCGCCGATGGCCTGAAGCCCGGTGACATTGTCGTGACGGCAGGCACGCAGTTCATGCGCGACGACCTGAAGGTGAAGCTGCCAGCCGCGGCAAACCACCAGGCAAGCGCCGCTGACCAGGACTCAACCACAAAGCTTGTCCGCTAAGCCGAGATCAAGGAACGGAACGACGCCATGACCACCTCGACCAACGGCCCAGCCGGCGATGGCAAGCAAGCTTTCAACCTGTCACGCTGGGCGATCGGCCATGCGGGCATTGCGCGCTTCCTGTTCGGACTGATCCTCCTCACCGGCGTTTTCGGCCTCATGAACATGGGCCAGAAGGAAGACCCGGACTTCACGTTTCGGGTGATGGTGATCCAGGCCGCATGGCCCGGCGCATCGATCGAGGAAATGCAGGACCAGGTCGTCAACAAGATCGAGCGCAAGCTGCAGGAGACACCGCATCTCGACTTCGTGCGCTCCTACAGCCGCGCCGGCAGCGCCATCATCACGCTGCAGGTCAAGGGCGACACGGATGCAGCCGAGGTGGCCGATGCCTTCTACCAGGTCCGCAAGAAGGTCGGCGACATCCGCTCCGAACTGCCGTCCGGGCTCTATGGTCCCTATTTCAACGATGAATTCGGCGATACCTTCATCACCCTGCACTCGCTCACCGGTGAGGGGTTCAGCTATCCCGAACTGAAGACCTACGCCATCCAGGCACGCGACATGCTGCTTGCGACACCGGGCGTCGAGAAAGCCGTGATCATCGGCGACCAGCCCGAGAAGGTCTATATCGACGTTTCCTCCAAGGCGCTGGCAGAGCGCGGACTGACGCTTGCCGACCTCAACACCACGCTGGCCGGCCAGAACAATGTCGATCCCGCCGGCAGGGTCGAGACCGGCGAACGCTCGGTGCGCATCTCCGTCGAGGGCAGCGTCGACAAGGTGGACGACATCCGCGAATTGCGGCTGCGCTCCGGCGGGCAGGTGACACGGCTTGGCGATATCGCGACCGTGACCGCGGGGCTCGAGGAGCCGTTTGCGCGCAAGTTCCGCTTCGACGGCCAGGACAGCGTCCAGATCGGCGTCGTCATGGCCAAGGGCTACAATGTCATCGATGTCGGCAAGACGGTCGAGGCCACCTATGAGCGCTTCAGCGAAGCCCTGCCCTATGGCGTGAAAGTCGATCAGATCGCCAACCAGCCGGAGGTCGTGACCGAGGCCGTCGGCGAATTCATGAAGGCGCTGGGCGAAGCGCTGATCATCGTGCTGGTGGTCTCCTTCGTGTCGATCGGCTGGCGGTCCGGCCTCGTCATCGCCATCGCCATCCCGCTGGTGCTCGCGGCCACCTTTGCCATCATGTACGAACTGGGCATCGACCTGCAGCGCATTTCGCTCGGCGCGCTGATCATCGCGCTCGGTCTGCTTGTCGACGACGCCATGATCGTCGTGGAACTGATGGAGCGCAAGCTGGAAGAGGGGCTCGAAAAGATCGAGGCGGCGAGCTTTGCCTATTCCTCCACCGCATTTCCGATGCTGACGGGGACGCTGATCACCACCGCGGGCTTCATCCCGGTCGGCTTTGCCGCCTCGACAGCCGGCGAATATGTCCGCTCGCTGTTTTACGTGGTCGGCATCGCGCTTGTGGTCTCCTGGTTCGTCGCGGTCTATTTCACGCCCTGGCTCGGCTACATGATCCTGAAGCAGCGCCATCATGCAGACGGCGGGCACAAGGACGTCTTCGACACGCGCTTTTATCGCCGCCTGCGGGCCAGCGTCGGCTGGGCCGTGCGCCATCGCCTGACCGTGATTGCGCTGACGCTCGCGACCTTCGTCGGCAGTCTCTGGGCGTTCCAGTTCATTCCGCAGAACTTCTTCCCGCAATCCTCGCGCCCGGAAATCCTTGTCGATCTCTGGCTGCCCGAAGGCACCAGCATCACCGAAGTCGAGGCGCAGGCCAAGGCGCTGGAAGACCGCATCATCGCGGATGAGGACAAGCGCTTCATCGCCACCTATATCGGCGAAGGCGCACCGCGCTTCTTCCTGCCGCTCGACCAGCAACTGCGCAACCCGAACTTTGCCCAGTTGCTCGTCATGGCCAAGGACGAACCGGCCCGCGAACGCCTGATCCTCAAGCTGCGCGGCATTCTGGCGCAAGATTTCCCCTCGGTGCGCTCCAAGGTCGACCGGCTGTTCCTAGGGCCGCCGACCGGCTGGCCGGTGCAGATGCGCGTCAGCGGTCCTGACAGGGCCGAGGTCCGCCGCATCGCCGATCAGGTCAAGCAGAAATTCTCCGACAACCCGCATGCTGGGCGCCATTCATGACGACTGGCTGGAGCCGGTGCCGGCCATGAAGCTGGTCATCGACCAGGATCGCGCCCGGGCACTCGGGGTTACCTCGCAACGCATTCGCCAGATGCTGCAGGCAACCACCAGCGGCGCGCCGCTCGGCGATTTCCGCGACGGCGAGGAAACGGTTTCGATCGTTGCCCGGGAACCGGAGGAAAACCGCAAACTGCTCTCGGCCGTCAACTCGGTCTATATCCCGACCGATTTCGGCGGTTTCATTCCGCTCTCGCAGATCGCCAAGGTCGTGCCGGTTCTCGAACAGGGCGTCGAATGGCGGCGCGACCGCCTGCCGACCATCACGGTGCGCGGCACCCTGCCTGATGGCGTGCAGCCCAACGACGTGGCCCTGAAGATGTACGGCGAGATGCAGAGCCTGCGCGACGGGCTTGCCCGCCGGCTACAAGGTCGATATCCAGGGCGGCGCCGAGGATGCGGCCGAAAGCCAGGCCTCGATCGCCGCCAAGGCGCCGATCATGCTGATGGTCATCGTCGTGCTTTTGATGATCCAGCTGCAGCATTTCGGCAAGGCCATGCTGGTGCTGGCCACAGGCCCGCTCGGCATCATCGGCGCCAGCGCGGCACTTCTGATCAGCGGCGCCCCCTTCGGCTTCGTTGCGATCCTCGGGGTCATCGCCCTGCTCGGCATCATCATCCGCAACTCGATCATCCTGATCGACCAGATCGACCAGGATATCGCCGCCGGCATGAACCGCATGGAGGCGATCATCGGCGGCGCGGTGCTGCGTTTCCGCCCGATCATGCTGACGGCGCTGACGGCGGTGCTGGCGCTCATCCCGATCTCGCGCGGCGTCTTCTGGGGACCGCTCGCCTATGCCATGATGGGTGGCATCCTGGTGGCGACCGTGCTGACGATCTTCGTGCTGCCGGCAGCCTACGCACTGTTCTTCGGCCGCGAGCCGAAAACGCGCCCCGCGCAGGACGATAAAGCTGCGGCAGTGCAGGATGACAAGGTTCAGGTCATGCGCCCCACCGCCCTCGCGGCCGAATAGGCAAAGCCCCGCAAAGACCGGCCACCGCGCGTGATGCGCGGTGGTTTCCGAGGTTTCAAGAAATCGATTTCACAAAATTATTGACTTTTACAATGGCATTCTGTTCCATTCGGGCGAACTGGTGAAAACGATTTCACAAACCCGAGAGAGCATTCCTTGGAACTGCAGGACACCAAACTTGTCGATGTCGCGAGAAAAGTCGGCTGCTCCCCGGCAACGGTTTCGCGCGTGCTGAACAACAATCCGAATGTGGCTGCCGGCATCCGCGAAAAGGTGCTGCAGGCGGCAATCGACCTCAACTATGTTCCGAACGGTTCGGCCAGAAGCCTGCGCTCCACCAAATCCCGCCTCGCCGGCGCGGTTATTCCGACGCTGAACCACGCGATCTACGCTGCGATGATAAACAGCCTGCAGGCCGGTCTCGCGGACAAAGGGGTTTCGCTGATTATTGGCACTTCGGCCTTCGACATCGACCTGGAATATGACCAGGTCAGGCTCTTGGTCGAACGGGGGGTGGATGCCATCGTGCTTGTCGGCGCCGCCCACCGTCCCGAAACCATCGCGCTCCTCGAACAGCGCAACATCGCCTATGTCTTTACCTATACCGCCAATGCCACGCAGATCGGCGCCGCCGTGGGTTTCGACAATGACGGGGCCGGGCGCATGGCGGCGCGCTACCTCATCGATCTCGGCCATTCCAGGATCGCCATGCTCGGCGGCATCACCGACAACAATGACAGGGCGATTGCCCGCCGGGACGGCTTTGTTGCCGAACTGCGCCAGAGTGGCGTGACGCCGCTCAACATCATCGAAACGGCCTACAGGGTCGAAGGCGGCCGGTCGGGGATGCGCCAGTTGATGGAGGCGGACGATCCGCCGACTGCCGTCTTCTGCGCCAGCGATATCGTTGCGGCCGGTGCGCTCAAATACTGCCGGGAAGAAAACATCGCCGTGCCGGGCACGGTTTCGGTCCTCGGCTTCGACAATCTCGAAATCGGCGCGCTGACGACGCCGGAACTGACCACCGTCGATGTCCCCGCAAATGAAATGGGCACGCTTGCAGCAGAGTATCTGCTGGCGACACCCGCCCAGCGCCAGCACATGCGCGTCCGGGAACTGCCGCTGCGTCTGGTCCTGCGCGGCAGCACGGCCGCTGCATCACGATGAAACGACCATTGATCGACCTGTCCGGGAGGGACCGCAAGATGACGCCGAAGGATCTGCTGACTGCCCTTTTCAATGCAGCTGTCGAAGCGGCAAAGCCCGATCCGGGCATTCGAAAACATCTCCCGCCCGTGCCGAAGGGCCGGACGATCGTCATCGGCGCCGGCAAGGGTTCGGCGCAGCTGGCCCGCGCGCTCGAAGATGCCTGGCCGGGCAGGATCGAAGGCGCTGTCGTCACGCGGTATGGTTACGCCACACCCTGCGCCCGGATCGAGGTTCTGGAAGCGTCGCACCCTGTGCCGGATGCGGCCGGGTTGGCGGCCTCCGGCAGGCTTCTGGAGCTGGTGCAGGATCTGAGCGAAGATGATCTTGTCATCGCGCTCATGTGCGGTGGCGGATCGGCGCTCCTGCCCGCCCCGCCGGAGGGGTTTGATCTTGCCGACGAAATCCTGCTGAACGAGGCCCTGCTGAGATCCGGCGCGCCGATTTCGGCGATGAACCTGATCCGCAAACACTTCTCAAGGATCAAGGGCGGACGTCTGGCCGCGGCCGCCTATCCCGCAAGGGTCGTGACCTTCGTCGTCTCCGACATACCCGGCGACAATCCGGCACTGGTCTCGTCGGGCCCGACCATACCCAGCGAGGGCGACGCGCAGGACGCGCTGCGGATGATCGAAACATACCGCATAGACCTGCCGCCGAAAATCCTGCAGCATATCGAGAGCGCGGCCGCAGCACCTTTGCCGGAAGATCCCGCGTTTTCCCGCAACGAGGTCCACCTGATCGCCTCTGCGAATGTCTCGCTGGAAGCCGCGGCAGAACTTGCCGAAGCCCACGGCGTGCAGGCCGTCATCCTCTCGGACGCACTGGAAGGCGAGGCGCGCGAAGCCGGCGGATTCCACGCGGCGATCGCCCGCGAAGTGGAGCGACGCGGCCGGCCTTTTCAGACACCCGTGGTGCTGCTTTCCGGCGGCGAGACCACCGTCACTGTCCGGGGAAAAGGCAAGGGCGGACGCAATACGGAGTTTCTCCTGTCCTTCGCCGCGCAGGTATCAGGCGCGACGCGGATTCACGCCTTGGCCGCCGATACGGACGGCATTGACGGGAGCGAGGACAATGCCGGCGCCTATGCCGACGGGACGAGCATCGGCCGCATGCTGGCCGCCGGCATCCGGGCAGAGGCACATCTTGCCAACAACGACGCCTGGTCGGCCTTCAAGGCCGTGGACGACCTGTTCGTCTGCGGACCGACCGGAACCAACGTCAATGACTTCCGGGCGATCCTGATCCTCTGACGGGAACGCCGACCCTAGAGTTCGCGCAGGACCGGCGCAGCCTTCTGGCCAAGCACGCGCCAGGTTCCGATCAGTCCGATGCCGACGGTCATTGCCAGCGCGATCACCACGGTCAGCCCCGCAACGTCGGGCAGGAAGGACGATGGCAGCGTCATGATGCGGCTGACGACGAACCAGGCCGAAACGCCACCCGCAAACAGCGCGAAGATCGCCGTCGACAGGCCGAGAATGGCATATTCGTAGGAGAAGGCGCGGATCAGCGTGGCGCGTGTCGCCCCGAGCGTCTTCAGCACGACGGCATCGTGGATGCGGGCACGATTGCCGGCTGCCAGCGCGCCGGCGAGCACCAGCACGGAGGCGACCAGCGCGACAGCCGCGGCAGCGCGGATGGCTGTCGCCAGCTGGCCGACCAGTTCGTTGACGATATCGAGCGCATCCTTGACGCGCACGCTGGTGATCGTCGGATAGGCATTGGTGATCGCCTTCAGCGCGGCCGCTTCCTGCTCGGCCGTTGCCGAGGGATCGATGACCGTGGCAAGCCAGGCATGGGGCGCGCCAGCGAATGTATTGGGCGAGAATACCATGACGAAATTGATCGACAGCGATTCCCATTCGACCGTGCGGAAATTGGCGATCCTTGCCGTGATGTTGCGACCGAGCACATTGACGGTCACGGTATCGCCGATCTTCAGGCCGAGTTCGCCGGCCTCTTCCTCGGAAAACGACACCAGGGGCTCGCCGGTATAGTCGGCGCTCCACCATTCGCCTTCCGTCAGCGTCGAATTTTCCGGAATGTTCTTGGCATAGGTGATGCCGCGGTCGCCGCGCAGCACCCACTGGCCGCCCGGCGGAACCGTCATCTTGCTGACATCCTGCCCGTTGAAGGCGAGGATGCGCCCGCGCAGCATCGGCACCTCGATGATCTTGCCCTGCGGCAGCGATGTCTGCAGCACCGAGCGGAAGCCTTCGACCTCGGCGCTCTGGATATCGACGAAGAAGAAGTTCGGCGCACGCTCCGGCAGGTTGCCGGTCAGTTCCCGGCGAAGGTTGCCGTCGATCAGCGCAAGCGTGACCAGGAGCGCAAGACCGAGTCCAAGCGAAAGAACGACGGAGGGCGTGAGCGCGCCCGGACGATGGATATTGCCGATCGCAAGCCGCAGCGCCGGGGATTTGACCCGTGGCGCCCGCCGCGCAATGGCGGAGACAAGCACGGAGACGCCACGGAGAATCACAAAGGCAAAGGCGATGGCCCCGAGGAAGACCATGGAGATATAGCGGTCATAGGCCGTGAAGATGGCAAGGCCGGCGAGCGCGGCAAGGCAAAGGGCCGCACCGGCGATATAGGGCCAGGCGGGCCAGCGGGCGCGCTCGAAACCCTGCTCGCGAAACAGCGCGGTCGCGGGCACATCACGGGCGCGGCCAAGCGGCAGGATGGCAAAGGCCAGTGCCGTCAGCACGCCGAACAGCGAGGCCATGCCAAGGGCAGACGGAAAGAACTCGAAGCCGGTCGAGACCGGCAGGATGCCGGCCAGGAACTGGGCCGCGACAAAGGGAATGAGGGCGCCGACAACAAGGCCGATGACAATGCCGATCAGCGCAATGAACAGGATCTGGAACAGATAGATCATCGCGACGACGGAGGCCGGTGCGCCCAGGCATTTGAAGGTGGCGATGACGCCGCGCTTGGAATCGAGAAAGGCACGGACCGCATTGGCGACGCCGACGCCCCCGACGATCAGCGCGGTCAGACCGACGAGCGTGAGAAATTGCGAAAACCGGGTGATGTTGGCTGTCAGGGCGGGTGCTGCATTGGCACTGGTTCGGATCGACCATCCGGCCGTCGGAAACCGGTCTTCCGCCTGCTTTCGCAACTGCGGCAGGACCAGCGGATCGGCAAGCCGGAGCTTGTAGACATGCTCCACCAGACTGCCCTGCTGAACGAGACCGGAGGCAGCCAGCGCTTCCGCCGAGACCATCAGACGCGGGGCGAAGCCGAACCCTTCCGACAGCTGCATCCGGTTCGCGCAGGATCGTGCCGGTCACGCGAACTTTCGCGGTACCGAGCAGGAGTTCGTCACCAACCTTGATGCCCAGCCGTTCGAGCAGCAGCGGTGCTGCCAGGCCACCGAACTGCTCGCCATCCTTGGCAAGACTTGTTGCAATGGGTGCTGCAGGCTCGCTCTGCACGGTGCCATAGAGCGGATAGGCGCCATCGACCGCCTTGAGTTCGACCAGAGCCTGATTGGAACCATCCGGCAGGCGCGCCATCGACGCGCAGCGACGACGACTGGGACAGCGTCCCGGAAGCGTCGAGAAACGATTTTTCCTCGTCTGTCGCGACCCGGTTGTTGAGCTGGAAGCGGATGTCGCCAGCCAGAAGCTCGCGGCCCTGGCTGGAGATGGAACCGGTGATCGATTGCGACAGCGAATTGACGCCGGCAATGGCGGCCGTGCCAAGGGCGATACAGGCGAGAAAGATATAAAAGCCCTTCAGCCCGCCGCGCATTTCGCGCAGCGCCAGCCGGAACGCAAGAGCAATCGAGGTGCCGAAGCGTTGCGGCATGACATCTGCGGCGATCTTCATGCGCTGGCAACCGCGCTGCGAAGGGCGCCGGCATCCTGTGACGGGACATCGGCCAGACCGTCGGCAACGATTTCGCCGGAACGGACGCGCACCTGGCGCGAGCAGCGCGCAGCAAGGCTGGCGTCATGGGTGACGAGAATGAGCGTCATGTCGCGCTCGGCCTGTTTCGAAAAGATCAGATCGGCGATCTGCCGCCCCGTCTCGGCGTCGAGATTGCCGGTCGGCTCGTCGGCAATCAGAAGCTTCGGCGACGGTGCAAGCGAGCGGGCGATCGCCACGCGCTGCTGCTCGCCGCCCGACAGCTGGCCCGGATAATGCGACAGGCGCTCGCCGAGGCCGACCGAGACCAGTTCCTGGCGGGCGATCTCGAAGGCATTGCGGACATTGGCAAGCTCGAGCGGCACCGCGACGTTTTCCAGCGCCGTCATGTTCGGGATGAGGTGAAAGGACTGGAAGACAATGCCGATATTGCGGCCGCGAAACTCGGCGACCCGGTCCTCGCTCAGACCGTGCAGGGGGGTTCCGGCAATGGTGATTTCGCCGCTATCAAGGCGTTCAAGGCCGGCAAGTACCATCAGCAACGTCGATTTGCCGGAACCGGACGGCCCGACGATGCCGACCGATTCGCCGGTTCCGATGGTGAGGTTCATCCCCTTGAGCACATGCACCGAGGCTGCGGCCTGGCCCAATGTCAAATCCGCATTTTTCAGCTCGATCATGGTTTTTACCAAAGGAAACCGTCCTATATGTGAAACTATGGAAAATGCCTGCCCGGCTGGTAACACTGACTGGTACGACGGGCGTATGGAAACGGATTTAGGGACGAGGTCATGCGATTAAAAGGTTTCAGGGCATTTTTGTTGGTTTTGGCGTCCGTCTTTCTCACCACGCCTGTGGCAAGCCGCGCCGAAACGATCAACCTCGTCGGCTTCGGCGACAGCCTGATGGCCGGTTACCAGCTGCCCCCCGAGGATGCCTTTCCCGCGCGGCTGGAAAAAGCGTTGCGCGACAAGGGGCTTGACGTGGCCATCGCCAATGCCGGCGTATCCGGCGATACGACGTCTGGTGGCTTGGCGCGCCTCGACTGGTCGGTACCGGAAGGCACCAGGGGTGTCATACTGGAACTGGGCGCCAATGATGCACTGCGCGGCGTTCCTCCCGAAGACAGCCGCAAGAACCTCGATGCCATGCTGGCAAGGCTCAAGGCGCGCAATATTCCAGTCCTGCTGGTCGGCATCTTCGCACCGCCGAACATGGGCGGCGACTATGCCGCCCGCTTCAATCCGATCTATACGGAGCTTGCCGAGACCTACGGACTGGACCTCTATCCGTTCTTTCTCGATGGCGTTATCGACGATGCCACGCTGAAGCTCGATGACGGCATGCACCCGAATGAAAAGGGCATCGGTGTCATGGTCGAGAAGTTTCTGCCGGCAGCGGAACGGTTTATCGGACGCATTTCGGCAGGCGGCTGAGCGGCTGCCGTCCTTCTCCTCCCTGTTCCGAAGCACAGGAAACCCGTTCAGTTGTTGTTAATAGAATCAGCGCCAAATGTTGCGGGTGCTAAATAATAGTTGCTTGCAGGACGTCGGCATGTTTCGCTGAGACATCTGCAAAAGATTCGGGGAGCTCGTCATGCCGAGACTTTTCACCGCCCTCGAGATCCCGCGTAATGCCGCGATGAGCCTTTCATTGTTGCGTGGTGGTCTTCCCGGTGCTCGCTGGATCGATGTGGAGAACTACCACATCACCCTTCGTTTCATCGGCGATGTCGATAACCGAACCGCGGACGAGATCGTTGACCGGCTCGACCGGATCGACCGTCCCGAATTCCAGCTGCAACTGACCGGCATGGGCGCCTTCGGATCGAAGAAGCCGCATTCGGTGTTTGCCGGCGTCAGCAACCCGCCGGAAATGTATGCGCTGCAGGCGGAGATCGAACGCATCTGCCAGAGACTGGGCCTTCCCGCCGATCCGCGCAAATTCACCCCGCATGTATCGCTGGCGCGGTTGCGTTCGTCGCGCGTCGATGACGTCGTCAGCTATCTTGGCGGGCGTGGCAACTTCCACACCAATCCCTTCACCGTCTCGCGCTTCGTGCTTCTGTCGTCCCGCGATTCGGTCGGCGGCGGACCCTATCTGACGGAAGAGATTTTCCCGCTCTACGAAAAACGCTCGTCGAGCCTGCCGATGAGCGACGAGCATCCGGCCGACAGCATTCTGTAGACCGTTTCGAAGCCATCCGCGCCGTCATAATAGGGATCCGGCACATCGGTGGCGGTGCCAAGCGCATAATCGAGAAAAAGGTGGATCCGCGCCTGGGCAGTATCCGGGGCCAGGGCGCGCAGATGTTCGACATTGCGGCGATCCATGCCGAAGATCAGGTCGAAACTCTCGAAGTCGGCAGGGCCGACACGCCGGCAGCGCTGACCACTGATATCGACACCATGGCGCGCAGCGACCGCGATCGACCGCGGATCCGGCGCATCGCCGATGTGCCACCCACCCGTTCCGGCCGAATCGACGGTGATCGCCACACCGGCTTCCGCCGCCTGCTGCCGCAAGATTCCTTCAGCCAGAGGGGATCGGCAGATATTGCCCAGACAAACGAAGAGAATGCGCATCGGTTTCGTGCTATCCAGAATGTTGAAAAGAAGATCGAACCTATCGGCAGGCGCCGGCGTTTCGACCGTGAAACATTCACCGCGCCGTCGCAAGACCGGTCACGCAAAGGGAACGAACATGAAACAGGAAAAGCTCGACGCCAGTGCGATCAAGGAGCATCTGCAGGACATGGAGGGCTGGGTTCTGGCAGAGGACGGGCTTTCCATCTGGAAAGCCTTCCGCTTCAAGAGCTTTGTCGAGGCTTTCGGTTTCATGACGGAAAGCGCGCTTGCCGCCGAAAAACTCGGCCATCATCCGGAATGGTTCAACGTCTACAACAAGGTGGATGTGACGCTGACCACCCATGACGCCAAGGGTCTGACCGAGCTCGATTTCAAGCTGGCGGCCCGAATGGACAAGGCCGCCGCCGGCCGCATGCCCGATCACGTCAAGTGAACCGCGATGACATTGGCAGCTTGTCGGCGGCATTGAGCGGCTGATTGAATTGGCCGACAGCGGCACCATATGTTTGCGGTGACAGAGGAAAGGGACAAGATGGACGACGTCAAGATCGGCGAAATACTCCTGCCCGGCGAGCAGAGCGAACAGGAAGCCCGCGCCAAGAAGGTTCGCCGCCGCTTCTGGCCGACGCTGAAACGCGCGATACGGCAGGTGCCGTTCAGCCGCGATCTGGTCGCGGCCTATTATTGTGCGATGGACCCGACGACGCCGCTGCGCACGCGCGGCATCCTGCTGGGCGCGCTTGCCTATTTCGTCATGCCCTTCGATTTCCTGCCGGATGTGCTGGCCATGGTCGGCTTTTCAGACGACATCGCGGTGCTGACGGCAGCCTTTGCCGCGATCAGCGGCCAGATCAAGGAAGATCACTATGTCCGGGCCGACGAGGCGTTGAAATCCGGGCTGGACGACTAACACCCGTCCTCAGGCGCTATCGACGCCGTCTTCCTCAAGCAGCTTCTTGAGTTTGCCGAAGGCAAGCCGGATGCGCGATTTCACAGTGCCGAGCGGAATGCCCGTGGCGGCCGAAATCTCCGAATGCGACTGACCAAAGAAAAAGGCCATGCGGATCAGCGCGATCTGCTCCTCGGGCAGTTTTTCCAGCGCGACGCGCACGAACTGCTCCCGGTCGCTGTTTTCGACCAGCGCATCGGGCGCTGCCGGAGCGGCCGGCATCAGGGAGGGATCGGTCTCGTCCAGCGTGCGATTGCGCTGGCGCCGGGCCGCATCGATGCGGCGGTTGCGGGCGATCCGGAACAGCCAGGTCGATAGCGAGGATTTCGCGGGATCGTAGAGATGCGCCTTCTGCCACAGCACCACCATGACTTCCTGCGCCAGTTCCTCAGCCTCCATCGCCGGCATGTTCTGCCGCATCAGGAAGGATTTCAAACGCGGCGCGAAGAAATCGAAAAGGGCTGCAAAAGCGGTCTGGTCGCGCTTTTGCGCGACGGCGACCGCAAGATTGGCGAAATGCTGTTTTGCATCAACATCCATTCCGCTCTGCAGGCCTCCCTAAGTCCGTCTTTTCTATAATTGCACAACAGGTACAACGCTTTTGCAAAACGTCAAACTCTTGCCTGATTCTTTGTGACATAAAACGATCCATTGTGTCGGTATCGTCATCATCGGATGATGTATACCCGGCTCAACAGGCAGGGGCGACACGCAAGACCGGAAAAATCTGGCGGCACCGTGCTTTACGGGCACACTCAAGGCCGGGAATGCAGCAGGGACACGAAGGCGACCCTTCAGGGCCGCCTGGCGGCCGCCCTGAAACTAACACGCGATTTTGTCTTGAGTGTTTCGCAATGAACCGGATATGCAGGAAAATTCAGGATCGTTGACGGTTTGGTAACCTGAATTAAGTCAAAATCAATCAAATCGTGATCATGCGTACCCGGCCCATATCCAGGATCGGACGTGGCAGCTAAGAAACCGGCAGGACATTATGTTTGTAACAAAGCTCACCACCGCACTCGCAATCGTACTTTCTTTTGCCAGCGTGGCCTCGGCCCAGTCGCCAACCCGAATCCAGCAGTTCAACGCCTGGGGCGCCTATTCCTATACGGCAGGCGCCGGCAAGGTCTGCTACGTGCTGTCCGTGCCGAAGGAAAAGAGCCCGGCCAATGTCGACCATGGCGACATCTTCTTCCTCGTCTCGCAGCGCCCGGGCCAGAACATCTCCTACGAGCCGCAGGCGATGATGGGCTATCCGCTGCAGGAAAACTCCAAGGTCGTCGTCAAGATCGACGAACGCTCCTTCACGCTGTTTACCAAGGGCAACTCCGCCTGGGTCGAAAACGCCGCCGAAGAGCCGGCGCTGGTTGCTGCCATGAAGGGCGGCAAGGCCATGTCCGTGGCGGCAAAGTCGCGCAAGGGCACGCCGACCTCCTATTCCTATTCCCTCTCGGGCATTTCGGCAGCCCTGAAGCAGATCGAAACCTGCAAGTAAGGCACACTCGCCTGACAGAATTTTCGCAAAGGCCGGCTTGTCCGGCCTTTGTCCGTTAAGGCATTTGCGAATTGCAGATCTGCCCTGAGGGCCGGGAGGGTGACGCTTGGCGAAAAGCGTGCTAAAGGCCCGTTCAATGATCGCTGCGCGGATCCATGACGATCCCCATGCGCGGCAAACGAACACTGATCTCAGCATTTTACGCGACGGCCTGCAGGCGATACGCTTGACGGGCCTTGGCGTCGCAGAACGGGAAATGGCAGACATGGCCACGACTGACACACTCAATCTGGACCGTCCGGTCAAGGCGCCGATCCGTCCGGGTCCGGCCATGGAAATGCCGTCGCTGATCGGCCTGTCGCGCGAGGATCTGGGGCAGGCGCTGGCTGGCGCCGGCGTGCCGCAGAAACAGGTGAAGATGCGGGTCAGCCAGCTCTGGCACTGGCTCTATGTGCGCGGCGTCTCCGATTTCGATCGACATGACCAATGTCTCCAAGGACCTGCGCGAAACGCTGAAGCGGCATTTCACCATTGCCCGACCGGAAATCGTCGAGGAGCAGATCTCCAATGACGGCACGCGCAAGTGGCTGATGCGCTTTCCGCCGCGCGGCGCCGGGCGCCCGGTCGAAATCGAGACCGTCTACATTCCCGAAGAAGGCCGCGGCACGCTCTGCGTCTCCAGCCAGGTCGGCTGCACGCTCACCTGTTCGTTCTGCCACACCGGCACGCAGAAGCTGGTGCGCAACCTGACGGCAGAGGAAATCCTGTCGCAGCTTGCTGCTCGCGCGCGACCGGCTCGGCGATTTCCCCGACCGCGACACGCCGGCAGGGCGCGATCGTTCCCAACGAAGGCCGCAAGATCACCAATATGGTGATGATGGGCATGGGCGAGCCGCTCTACAATTTCGAGAACGTCAAGACGGCACTGCTGATCGCCTCCGACGGCGACGGCCTGTCGCTGTCGCAAGCGCCGCATCACCTTGTCGACGTCGGGCGTCGTGCCGGAAATCTTCCGCACCGGCGACGAGATCGGCGTCATGCTGGCGATCTCGCTGCATGCCGTGACGCGACGACCTGCGCGACATGCTGGTGCCGATCAACAAGAAATATCCGCTGAAGGAACTGCTCGACGCCTGCCGCAACTATCCGGGCCTGTCGAATGCACGCCGCATCACGTTTGAATATGTGATGCTGAAGGGCGTCAACGACAGCCTGGCAGATGCCAGGGAGCTGGTGCGCTGCTGAAGGGCATTCCGGCCAAGATCAACCTCATCCCGTTCAATCCCTGGCCGGGCACGAACTATGAGTGTTCGGACTGGGAGCAGATCGAGAAGTTCGCCGATTTCATCAATGCGGCCGGCTATGCCTCGCCGATCCGCACCCCGCGCGGCCGCGATATCCTCGCCGCCTGCGGCCAGCTGAAATCCGACAGCGAACGCATGCGCAAGATCGACCGCATGGCGCTCGAGGCGATGATGATCGCCAATCACGGCGAAGACGACTGATCACACCTGTAGAGTGAAACTTTGGCGCGGCTTGCAGCCGCGCTTTACCGCGTCTGCGTGAACAGGATTTTCACCGCAAAGATCGAGAAGACGCCGGCAAAGGTGTAGTCGATCGCCCGCATCACGCTCTTCTTGCGCTGCAGCCAGGCGGAAAGCCAATCGGCCGTCAGAATGACGGCGATATTGACCGGCATGGCTGCGAAAATGAAGAAGATGCCGAAGAACAGAAGCTTGGACGTCACGTTCGGATCGTGCGCGGTGACGAACTGCGGCAGGAAGGTCATGAAGAAGATGATGACCTTGGGATTGAGCAGGTTGACGCCAAGCCCGGTCGAAATGTTCGACAGGGGCGAAGCGCCGGTGTCATCGACCTTCTTGACCGACAGGCTGGAGCCGAAACGGATGGCCTGGACGGCAAGCCAGAAGAGATAGGCGGCACCGCCGGTTTTCAGCACGAGAAACGCGGTCGGCGACGCGGTGATCAGGGCAGAGACACCGAAAGCGACCAGCAGCGTGTGAACCAGGCATCCAAGGCTTGTACCGACAACGACATAGAATGCCGCCGCCCTGCCCTGCGACAACGCCCGGCTGATCGACAGCGTCATATCGGGACCCGGCGTCGCAGCAAGCAGCAGGGTGGCTGCGGTGAAAGCAAGCAGCGTCGGCAGGCTGGGAAGGAAGTCCATGAGAGGCTCTTTCGCGAAACTCGATCGTTTCGTGTCGATAGCATGCAGCAGCCAATTCGGCTCGACGTTTTTTCTGCAAGGAACGATTTTTGCCGCGCGCGGTGCGACGATCGCACCCTCCATTTACCGATATGGACCGCGTCGATTTCTCAGCGTCGCAACGGGCGGCTTTTCGATGACCTGGCCGAAGCAGACGACCGCAATACGCTGCTGGGTGGTCTTGGCGACATACATGTATTCGTCCGCCCGCTTGACGAAGGAGGCCGCCGTGTCGCCCGCCTTCAGGAAGGCAACGCCGACAGCAGCGCCGGTATAGGTCACCTGCCCATCGACCGGAATCGGTTTGAAGATCCGTTCCATGGTTTCCTGCAAGCTGTGCTGAAGTTCATGCACAAGCATGGAATCAATCTCCAGCAGGACGACGAATTCATCGCCCCCTATGCGCGCAATGAAATCCGTGGCCCGGAAACTCTCGCGTAGGCGGCTGGCAATGACCCGCAAGACCTCGTCGCCCGCGGCGTGGCCCATTGTATCGTTGACGGCCTTGAAGCCGTTGAGATCGATGAAGGCGAGCGCAAGCCTCTTTTTCGTATCATGGATCCGCTCAACAGCCTCGGCCACCACCTCGTCGAAACAGGCCCGGTTTGGAAGACCGGACAGGGCATCGGTGCGCGCAGAGGCTTTCAGGGCATTCTCGATTTCGAGCTGCTGGCGCATACGCGCCGAGACGTCGATGATGATCTCGACATCGAAGGAGACGCCGTCCACCACCGTTCGCTGCGCAGAGATCAGCGTCGGTATGACCGTTCCATCGCCATGGGAAATTTCGACCTCCTCGAGTTCGTAGAAACCTTCCTCTGCCAGCATGCGGTGGCGCCGGTCGCGGGCCGGACTGTCGATGGCTGCCCCTTCCGAGACAAGCTTGCGGCCACGGATGTTTTCCCATTTCAGACCGGTGAGCCTCAGATAGGCGTCATTGACCTTGGCGTAGCTCGACGTCTGCATATCGCTGGTGGTGATCGACATGGCGACAGGCGCGAACTCGAACATGCGCATCAGCATGGACGCCAGGACCTCTTTGGGAATTATGTCAACGTCGTCCATTTCGTTTCCTGCGGCAATCATCTGACGATGACGGTAGACGGCAATTGTTTACATGCTATTTCACCCCGAGGCGCAATTCGAGGCCGATGCATCGCTCAACCGCAGAATTTTCCCTTAACAGCACCATCTTTGTGCAGGGGCCGGGAGGGCAACTGTCGCTGCGGCTTGCAGAAACGCACAATCTGGCTAAAAGTGCCGCGAAATTTTCCCTGCGGCACAGACCGTGACGCAAAAGACCAGACGGACATCAAGCCCATGACATCGCACAAGCAAGTGAAGAAAGTCGTCCTCGCCTATTCCGGCGGCCTCGACACCTCGATCATCCTGAAATGGCTCCAGACCGAACTCGGCGCGGAAGTCGTGACCTTTACCGCCGATCTCGGCCAGGGCGAAGAACTGGAGCCGGCCCGCAAGAAGGCCGAGATGATGGGCATCAAGGAAATCTTCATCGAGGATGTGCGCGAAGAATTCGTCCGCGATTTCGTCTTCCCGATGTTCCGCGCCAATGCCGTTTATGAAGGCGTCTATCTGCTCGGCACCTCGATCGCCCGTCCGCTGATCTCCAAGCACCTGATCGACATCGCCCGCGAAGACCGGTGCCGATGCCATTGCCCATGGCGCGACCGGCAAGGGCAACGACCAGGTTCGTTTCGAGCTTTCGGCCTATGCGCTGAACCCCGACATCAAGATCATCGCCCCCTGGCGCGACTGGTCGTTCAAGAGCCGCACCGATCTGCTCGAATTTGCCGAACAGCACCAGATCCCGGTTGCCAAGGACAAGAAGGGCGAAGCGCCGTTCTCCGTCGACGCCAACCTGCTGCACTCCTCGTCCGAGGGCAAGGTTCTCGAAGATCCGGCCGTCGAGGCGCCGGAACTACGTGCACATGCGCACGATTTCGCCGAGGAAGCGCCCGACAAGGCCACCATCGATCAAGATCGGCTTCGACAAGGGTGATGCCGTCTCGATCAACGGCGAGCGAAATGAGCCCGGCCTCGATCCTCGCCGCACTCAATGCGCTTGGTCGCGACAATGGCATCGGCCGTCTCGATCTGGTCGAGAACCGCTTCGTCGGCATGAAGTCGCGCGGCGTCTACGAGACCCCCGGCGGCACGATCCTGCTGACCGCCCACCGGGCCATCGAATCGATCACGCTCGACCGGGGTGCCGCCCACCTCAAGGACGACATCATGCCGCGCTACGCCGAGCTGATCTATTACGGCTTCTGGTTCTCGCCGGAGCGCGAAATGCTGCAGGCACTGATCGACAAGAGCCAGGAGCATGTCGAGGGCGAAGTGACGCTGAAGCTCTACAAGGGCAATGTCATGGTCACCGGCCGCGCGAGCGACAAGTCGCTCTATTCAGACAAGCTGGTGACCTTCGAGGACGACCAGGGCGCCTACGACCAGAAGGATGCTGCTGGCTTCATCAAGCTCAACGCTTTGCGCCTGCGCACGCTGGCTGCCCGCAACCGCAAGTAAAGCAATCGCAAGTAAAACCGGCATTGCTTGAAAAGCATCGCTTTGAACCCGCGGCGTCATCGTCGCGGGTTTTTTCATGGCTATCCGGTTAAATCGACGCGGCTGGCCCGCAGGAACCATAGATAGCCGGCTATAGAGAGTGCTCCCATGATCGGGATGACGATCCCGAAGGCGACGACCGGCATGCCAAGCGCCGCTGCCACGACGCCCGCCGCGAAACCGGCCCCCATCTGGATGAAGCCCATCAGCGCCGAAGCGGAACCGGCGATATGCGGAAACGGAAACATCGCCGCCGTGGTCATCTGCGGCGTGACGAAGGCGATCCCGAACGTGTAGAACGAGACCGGCAGCATGATCGACAGGAAACGCGGCTCCAGCAAGACCACGGAGAGCACGATCATCAGGCTGCCGAGGCCGATGAGCAGCCAGGCCGAGACGAACCGCCTGCTCGCCGGTGAAGCGCCGCATGAAGGAACGAAGCGCGATGGAGCCCGAGAAATAGGCTCCCGACTGCATCAGCATGCCCATGCCGAACTGGGTCGGCGTCAGGCCGACTTTCTGGATCAGGATGAAGGGCAGCATTGTCGATTGCGCATAGAGCGCGCCGACGGCTCCCGCCGATGACCATGGCGCTGGCAAGAAACCGGCTGTCGGAGGCAAGCGCCCGATAGGCGACCATCACCGGACCGGGACGCGCCCGGTGGGGTTCCGGCACCGTCGTTTCCTTGAGAAACACGATCATCGTCAGGCAGGAGAGAAGACCAAATCCGACCATCAGGAAGAACACCGACTGCCAGCCGAAGGCGGCAAGCGTCAGGCCGCCAAGCGTCGGCGCAATGGCCGGTCCGATGGCCAGCATGATGCCGATCAGGTTCATGATCCGGGAGGCTTCCTCGCCGACGAACTGATCGCGCACGATGGCCCGGGCGACCGTGATCCCGACGGAAGCGCCAATGCCCTGGATCAGCCGCCCGGCCAGGAGCCAATCGACGCTTGGCGCATAGGCGGCAAGCAGGCTGCCTGCCAGATAGACAGCGAGGAAGGACAAGGTCGCCACGCGTCGCCCGAAGGCATCCGACAGCGGACCGGCCAGAAGCTGCGCGAAGGCAAACCCGGCAAAATAAAACGACAGTGTCAGCTTGATCGCTGATTCGGTCGTACCGAAGGCTTCGACAAGCTGCGGCATGGCCGGCGTGTAGAGCGACATGGAGATGGGACCGAGTGTCGCCAGAAGCGCACCCAGCATGCTGGTGCGCCGTTCGGTCATGCGGTCGGCCATGGATCATTCCCTGTTCAACGGCGTCGAAGCCAGATCCTGCCTCCGCAGGTCGAGGCGCAGGACAGGCTTTTCGGGTGACGGAGCCGTGGGGGCGGACCGCCTCAGCCCATCGGTCAATTATCAGGTCATCCATTCGACGGCAATGCAACGAAACCGCGGCCCGAGAAACGGTGTCCGATCGATTTGACGCAGGCAAGGTCGTGCCCGTCACTTGACGGAATCAGGCGGGCAGGATCGAATGGCACTCTGTTTCCAAGGAGATTGCATGTCGCAGACCCTGCTCGTCGGCGCCTTTCTGGCGGCCCTCTTCTACGTTCTCATTCCCGGCCCGGCTTTCCTCGCCCTTCTCGGCATTGGCGCCGGACAGGGGCGCAAGGCCGGTGCCATGTTCATGGGCGGACATCTGGCCGGCGACGTGCTCTGGTCGGCCTTGGCGCTGGTCGCGATCGTCGGGGCAAAATCCATCGGCAGCACGATCTTCGATATTCTCGGGCTTTTCTGCGGGCTCTATCTGGCCTGGATCGGCTGGACGGCGCTGAATGCCAAGCCGCGCGGCGAAAACCAGCCGCTGCTGGTCGTCGAGCGCCCCTATCGCCGTGGCCTCATTTTCGGACTGACCAATCCCAAGGGATATCCGGTGGCACTGGCAACCTTCACGGCCCTGCTGGCCGGTTCAGCCAATGCTTTGGAATTCGATACGCTGCCGATGCTGCTTGCGGTCTCCTTTTTCGGCTTCGTTGCCGCCGATCTGATCCTGATCTTCATCATCGGCGCGCCCATCGTGCGGCGGTTCTATCGGCGCCACGAACTGGCGATCGTGCGGCTGTCCGGCCTGCTCTTCATCGGCTTTGCCGTGCAGGCGATCTGGCATGCAGGCCCCGGCCTGCTGGGACTGCGCAAGCCTTGAAAATTGAAAATCCGAGACGACCTTGAGGTCTCCACATTCGCCGCCGACAACGGCATAGCTTTCGGCGCGACGACGCGCCCGACCAAAAGACGAAGGAACATCCGATGACCACCAGCACCCCGCTCAATCCGGCCCTGACAGAATGGAACGGCCCGGACGGCCTGCCGCGTTTCGAGGCTGTCAACGATACGGATTTCGGCCCGGCCTTCGATGTGGCGCTTGCCGGGCACGAGGCGGAGATCGATGCCATCGCCAACAATGCGGACGCCCCGACCTTCGAAAATACCATCGTGGCGCTGGAAATCGCCGGCGACGGCCTGTCGCGTGTTTCCGCACTGTTCTGGAACAAGGCCGGCGCCCACACCAACGACACCATTCAGTCGCTGGAGCGCGAGATCGCGCCGAAAATGTCACGGCACTATTCGAAGATCGGCATGAATACAGCCCTTTTCGCGCGCATCGACACGCTCTGGGAAAATCGCGAAACGCTGGGGCTCGATCTCGAAGCAGACGCGCGTTCTCGAGCGCCACTGGAAAGGCTTCGTGAAATCCGGTGCCAAGCTGCCGAAGGCAGAGCAGGAGCGGCTTGCCGCGATCAACGAGACGCTGGCGAGCCTCGGTGCAAAATTCGGCCAGAACGTGCTGGCGGACGAAAAGAGCTGGGCGCTGATCCTGACCGGCGGCGACGAGCTTGCAGGGCTTCCGGAGTTCCTGAAGGATGCCATGGCCTCGGCCGCTCGCGACCGCGGCGAGGACGGCAAATATGCGGTGACCCTGTCGCGCTCGATCATCGAGCCGTTCCTGACCTTCTCCGAACGACGCGACCTGCGCGAGCAGGCCTTCAGCGCCTGGACCGCGCGCGGCGCAAATGGCGGCGACACCGACAATCGCGAAATCATCCGCGAGACGCTGGCGCTGCGCGCCGAAAAGGCCAAGCTGCTTGGCTACGCGCACTACGCAGCGCTCAAGCTCGACAACACCATGGCGAAAACCGCCGACGCCGTGAACGGCCTTCTGACGCAGGTCTGGGAAAAGGCTGTCGTTCGCGCCCGTGAGGAAGAAGCCGATCTCGCCAGGCTGATTGCCGCGGAAGGCAAGAACCATGAGGTCATGCCCTGGGACTGGCGGCACTATGCCGAAAAGCTGCGTTCGGAACGCTTCAATTTCTCCGAAGGCGAACTCAAGCCCTATCTGCAGCTGGAAAAGATCATCGACGCCTGCTTCGACGTGGCGCAGCGGCTGTTCGGGATCACCGCCACCGAGAAGAAGGGCGTTGCGGGCTATCATCCGGATGTCCGCGTCTTCGATATCCGCGATGCCGACGGAAAACTTGTGGCGCTGTTTCTCGGCGATTATTTCGCCCGCGCCTCGAAGCGTTCCGGCGCCTGGATGAGCGCCTTCCAGTCGCAGCACAGGCTGCCGCTGAAGAACGGTGCGCAGGGTGAAATTCCGATCATCTACAATGTCTGCAACTTCGCCAAGCCTGCCGCCGGCAAGCCGGCGCTGCTGTCGCTCGACGATGCCCGCACGCTGTTCCACGAATTCGGCCACGCGCTGCACGGCATGCTGTCGAACGTCAACTATCCCTCGGTATCCGGCACCAGCGTCTCGCGCGATTTCGTCGAACTGCCATCACAGCTCTACGAACACTGGCTGACGGTCCCGGCGATCCTGAAAAAATATGCCGTGCACGAACAGACCGGCGAGCCGATGCCGCAGGCGCTGCTCGACAAGGTGCTGTCGGCCCGCACCTTCAATTCCGGTTTCAACACGGTCGAGTTCACCTCCTCGGCGCTGGTCGACATGGCCTTCCATACGCGCGATGCGGTCGGCGGACCCGATGGCCGTGCAGGCGGACGTGCTGGAAAAGATCGGCATGCCGGCTTCGATCGTCATGCGCCATGCGACGCCGCACTTCCAGCATGTGTTTTCCGGCGACGGTTATTCGGCCGGCTACTATTCCTACATGTGGTCGGAAGTGCTCGACGCCGACGCCTTCGCCGCCTTCGAGGAGACCGGCAATGCCTTCGACGGTGCAATGGCGAAGCGCCTGAAGGACAACATCTATTCGATCGGTGGCGCCATCGATCCGGAAGACGCCTACAAGGCCTTCCGCGGCAAGCTGCCGAGCCCGGATGCCATGCTGGCGAAAAAGGGCCTGGCGGCCTGATCCGGTCGCAGCCCAAACGGGCCGCAACGGCGCCGGATATATGAAGGTTTTTTAAAACATGATGGCGGGCTGCAAGACTTTGCGGCCTGCCCCCTTTCGCAAATGCAAAAAAACCTGTATGAGCCCGGCAATTGAAGATGTGGCGTGCACAAGATGCACCCCGAAACCTCCGAGTATTTACCTATGAAAATGCGCAACATCGCGATCATCGCACACGTTGACCATGGCAAGACCACGCTTGTTGACGAACTTCTGAAGCAGTCCGGTTCGTTCCGCGACAACCAGCGCACGACGAGCGCATGATGGACTCGAACGACCTCGAAAAAGAGCGCGGCATCACCATCCTTGCCAAGGCGACCTCGATCGAGTGGAAGGGCGTTCGCATCAACATCGTCGACACCCCCGGCCACGCCGACTTCGGCGGTGAAGTCGAGCGTATCCTGTCGATGGTCGATGGCGCGATCGTTCTGGTCGACTCGTCGGAAGGCCCGATGCCGCAGACCAAGTTCGTCGTCTCCAAGGCGCTGAAGGTCGGCCTTCGCCCGATCGTCGCGATCAACAAGATCGACCGTCCGGACGGCCGCCACGAAGAAGTCATCAACGAAGTCTTCGACCTCTTCGCCAACCTCGATGCCACCGACGAACAGCTCGATTTCCCGATCCTCTACGGTTCGGGCCGCGATGGCTGGATGAACGTCAACCCGGAAGGTCCGAAGGAAGAAGGCCTGGCGCCGCTTCTCGACCTGGTTCTGAAGCACGTTCCGGAGCCGAGTGTCGGCGACGAAGACCCGTTCCGCATGATCGGCACGATTCTGGAAGCCAACCCCTTCCTCGGCCGCATCATCACCGGCCGCATCCATTCCGGCTCGATCAAGCCGAACCAGGCCGTCAAGGTTCTGGGCCAGGACGGCAAGCTGATCGAAAACGGCCGTATCTCGAAGATCCTCGCCTTCCGCGGCATCGAGCGCACAGCCGATCGAAGAAGCCCATGCAGGCGACATCGTTGCCATCGCCGGCCTTTCCAAGGGTACCGTTGCCGACACGTTCTGCGACCCGTCGGTCACCGAAGCGCTGGATGCCCAGCCGATCGATCCGCCGACCGTCACCATGTCCTTCATCGTCAACGATAGCCCGCTGGCCGGCACCGAAGGTGACAAGGTCACCAGCCGCGTCATCCGTGACCGCCTGTTCAAGGAAGCCGAAGGCAATGTCGCGCTGAAGATCGAAGAAGCCGAAGGCAAGGATTCGTTCTACGTCTCCGGCCGTGGCGAATTGCAGCTGGCCGTTCTGATCGAAACCATGCGCCGCGAAGGCTTCGAACTGGCCGTCTCGCGTCCGCGCGTCGTCATGCACAAGGATGAGAGACGGCAGACATGCTGGAGCCGATCGAAGAAGTCGTCATCGACGTCGATGAAGAATATTCCGGCATCGTCGTCCAGAAGATGTCCGAGCGCAAGGCCGAAATGGCCGAGCTTCGTCCGTCCGGCGGCAACCGCGTTCGCCTGAAGTTCTTCGCACCGACCCGCGGCCTCATCGGCTACCAGTCGGAACTGATGACCGACACGCGCGGCACGGCGATCATGAACCGCCTGTTCCATGACTATCAGCCTTACAAGGGCGATATCGGCGGCCGCGTCCAGGGCGTTCTGCTCTCCAACGATGCCGGCGAATCGGTTGCCTATGCCATGTTCAACCTCGAAGACCGCGGCCCGATGATCATCGACGTCGGCGAAAAGGTCTATGCCGGCATGATCATCGGCATCCACACGCGCGACAACGATCTCGAAGTCAACGTGCTCAAGGGCAAGAAGCTCACCAACATGCGCGCCTCCGGCAAGGACGAAGCTGTCAAGCTGACCCCGCCGATCCGCATGACGCTCGACCGCGCGCTCTCCTGGATCCAGGACGACGAACTGGTGGAAGTGACGCCGAAGAACATCCGCCTGCGCAAGATGTATCTCGACTCGAACGATCGCAAGCGTTTCGAAAAGTCCCGCGGCGCGGCATAAGCAGCCGCTTCAGACGGAATAAAGACAAGGGCGCAGCGACATCGATCGCGGCGCCCTTTTTCGTTGCCAGACGCGTCCCTGATGCCGAACGAAGCCGCTGCGGCGCCAGTTTCTCCTGCGGGGAATGGTTTATTTACCGGGGTAAAGTGTTCGAAGCCAGTTTCGAATCAGGCCTGGTTCATCCCGATGTAGGCCATGCCCTGTTGGCAGGCTCAGCGTTGTAACAGGCGCACCGGCAGCACGCAGTTGAGCCGCAAGCAAAGGCCCATCCTCCGGCGCGCGACGCGGATCATGGTCGCCAGTGGCGACGAGAACCGGGCATGTGGAGAGATCGGGAAACCCGGCGCTCGGTGCAGGCGAAAGCGGTCTCAAGAGAATGGCACCGGAGATCGCCTGCGGCAGCCGCAACAGGATCGATGCGGCCATGATTGCACCATTGGAGAAACCAAGAAGAACCGGCTTACGCTGGAGGAGCTTGCGATCCTGGCAGGCTTCCAGGAAACCGATCAAACTTTGTGTCTGCTGGCCCAGGTCAACATAGTCCAGCGTCCGATCGGGGTGCCGCCGGAAGAAGGCAAAGCCATCCTCCCACGCGACCCGTCCTCTGGGCGCGACATAGGGGTGCACAGGCGCAATGTCATCGGCAAGCGGGACGAGATCGCGCTCATCGCGACTGCTGCCGTGGAGAAGCACCAGAGGCACTGCAGCCATCTCCAGCCGGTTCGCAAGATATTGAAATCCCTGTAATTCAGACATGTTGTCCATCCGGCTTCGTGGGCTATGCTGCACTTCCCCGGTTAAGACCGGCGCACCGGAATAGCAGAAGGCCCTGGCGATGCGTCGGACCGCTCACGGGAGCGAACGGCCAAGAAAAAAGCCCCGTCATTGCTGACAGGGCTTTTTGCATAAGCGTAGAAGAGAAGCCGATTACGCGGCTTCGTCCTGGCTTTCGTCTTCTTCGACGGCCTTGCCGCGCTTCGGACCCTTGCTCAGATTGGCTTCGACGAGACGGACGGCTTCCGTTTCCGACATCTTGTTCACGGCTGCGATCTCACGCGCCATGCGATCAAGGGCAGCCTCATAGAGCTGACGTTCGGAATAGGACTGCTCCGGCTGGTTTTCGGCACGGTAGAGGTCGCGGACGACCTCAGCGATCGAGATCAGGTCGCCGGAATTGATCTTGGCATCATATTCCTGGGCGCGACGCGACCACATGGTGCGCTTCACGCGGGCCGTGCCCTGCACGACCTTCAGTGCGCGTTCGACGAAGTCGGTCTCGGACAGCTTGCGCATGCCGATGGTCACGGCCTTGGCGACCGGCACCTTGAGGCGCATCTTGTCTTTTTCGAAATCGATGACAAAAAGCTCAAGCGTCATGCCTGCAACTTCCTGTTCTTCAATTGCGACGATTTGTCCAACGCCGTGAGCCGGGTAAACGATCGATTCACCGGTCTTGAATCCATGGCGTGTTGAAGATTTTTTCTGCTGGGTCGTCATTCGTTTCAAAAACTCCCTGTTACGCTCCCGGCGGGGCCGGGGCCGGGTCAGTCAGGCCCGGGATAGACGGGGGCACCGTCGGGTGACTCCATGCCAATCCATCCAGTGGAACGCAAACGGGTCTTTTCGGAGCGATCACAATGAAGCAACTGACGTTGCGTGTTTCGAGCGAGCCGCGCCGTGAAGATTGTTTGCTTTCGTGATGGTTTTCGAGCGCACATGCGCGCCGAGATTTGGATCAGTTTCATGACCCTATCATAAAAAACTGCGGAAATCAATAATTTGCTTTACAATCGCAGAAGCGCCCAACCCGTCCGTCATGGACATGGTTAAGCCGGAATTTTCCGGTTTCGCTCGTCGTCGCGCTCCCCGTCAGGGAATGACGCACCGCACGCAAGGCGGCTCAGGCCAATCTCAATCGCCCTGTCCGGGTTCCGCCGAGAAGTATTTCTCGAACTTGCCTTCTTCGCCGTCCATTTCCTTGGCTTCGGGCAATGCATCGCGCTTGATGGTGATATTCGGCCATTTCACCGCATATTCGGCATTGACCGTCAGCCACTTATCAAGACCCGGCTCCGTATCCGGCTTGATCGCACCGGCAGGACATTCCGGCTCGCAGACGCCACAGTCGATGCATTCGTCCGGATGAATGACGAGAAAGTTCTCGCCCTCATAGAAGCAGTCCACCGGGCACACTTCGACGCAGTCGGTATATTTGCAGCGAATGCAATTGTCGGTCACGACATACGTCATGAAGTACTCCAGCAATTTTTCACATTTGATGGCATGCGGCAACCAAGAGTGATGCCCGCAGTCCGCACATCGCTTGGATGTCCATCCTGTGGCGGTCGATGACGACGCACCATGCCAGCGTGGTTGACCTGTGAGGTAAAGGCTTTAAAGGGCCTTTGCAAGAATAATTCATGCGCAAAAACGGCCATCAGGGAGAGAGTTTTCTAATCCTCGTGCCAGTCCGGCCCGGATTGCAGCCGATCCACCTCGCGGCGCTCCTTCTTGGTCGGACGACCGCTGCCCCGCTCCCGCGTCGCCTGCTCGAAGGCGGTACGGTCTTCGCGCGAAACCGGCGCCGGCGTCAGGTCCTCATAGAGCAGCCGCGCCTCCTCATAAGGGCCACGGCGGTTTCCCGGCAGACGGACCCTGACGATCAGATCGCGACGATCGAGCGAAACGATGATCGTGTCGCCGGCCTTGACCGCATGGGCGGGCTGCTTGATGCGCGTGTCATTGACGCTGATATGGCCCGCCTCGATCGCCTTCTGGGCGAGCGAGCGGGATTTGAGAAGCCGGGCGAAGAACAGCCACTTGTCCAGGCGCTGGCGAGAGACCGGCAGGGACTGTGGCTGCTTGTCGTCCATGAGCTACTTCTTCATCTGCTCCTTCAGGGCAGCGAGCTTGGCGAAAGGACTATCCGGATCGAGCGGCTTTTCCTTGCGCGGCGGACGTGCCTCGAACTTGGCTGCCTGCTGCGGCTTCGGGCCGCGATCATTGCGGTCCGGACGATCCTGTCGGTCGCCCTTGTCGGGACGCTGGCCGCCCTGCGGCTTTCCGTCACGCCCCTTGGCCCGATGGTCTGGCCCGCGATGATCCGGACGGCCTCCGCCACCCTTGCGGTTGTCGTCGCGGCCTTCGCGGCGCCCTTCGCCTTCACGGCGCGGTTCACCGCCCTCGCGGCGTGCCTCGCCCTGCGGCGCACGATTGCTGGAGCCCCGACGATCGCCCTGCGGACGGCCACCGGTGCGCTGATTGTCGTTGCGGCTGCCCGGACGCCACAGGAGAACGGGCTTGGCTTCGACAGGCTCGTCGCTGGCTTCCGAAGCGGGCGCTGCCGTCTCCGGAGCAACCTCGGCAGTTTCCGGCTGGGCTAGTCGCCTCTGTGGCAGCCGTCGCTTCGGCAACCGGCTCGCTGACCGGCTTCTTCGGCGGATGCGTCTGCATCGTCGTGGTCGACCTTTTCGGCCTCCGCATCGACGGCGGCTGTCTCCGTTGGAGCGGCGGTCGAGCCCGTCTGTGCGGCCAGGAACGCGGCTGCGTCTTCGGCCTTGACGGCTGTCGGCGCGGTAGCCGAGGCCCTTCAGGATCTCTTCCATATCGTCCGGCGTCGCACCGAGAATGGACAGCATGGCCGTCGTCGCGGTGAAGCGGCGGCCGTCATAGGCGCCATCGGGACGCGAGGCCGAGCCCGGCTTCCACTGCAGCAGCGGACGGATAAGATCGGCAAGGCGCTCGAGGATATCGATGCGCACGGCGCGCTTTCCGAGGAAGCGGAAGCCGGCGAGCTTGTAGAAAGTGCGCTCGAAGGTCGGATCGGTGACGACGGAGGTACGGCCGGCGGCAAGCACCGGAATGAGATCGCCATAGCCCGGCTTGTCGAGGCCGTCATTCTTCAGCGCCCAGAGCAGCGTGATCAGTTCGGCAGGCGCCGGCTTCAGCAGTGCCGGCATGAAGATGTGATAGGCACCGAAGCGGATGCCGTGGCGGCGGATCGAGGCACGCGCCTCCTGGTCCAGCGACTTGACGTCGTCGGCGACGTCGCGACGGAACAGCACGCCGAGGTTCTCGACCAGCTGGAACGCCAGACCCTTGGCGAGACCTTCCAGATCCTCGGCCCGCGACAGATCGTCGAGCGGCTTGAGCACCGTCGAGATGTGATGATTGACGAAACGCTCGATGCGCGCCAGCGACGTGATCGCGGGCATTGGCCTGGCAGCTGATCGTCGGCGAGCAGGATGACGCGCGGACGCATGACATGGTCGCTGGCCGCAAGGCGCGCCACCGGCTCGCCCAGCCAGCGCACATAGCCATCGGCGGCAAGCGCAAGATCGCTGTTGCCGGCGGCATGCAGCCGCGCTGCACGCGCCTCGAACTCGAGCGCAAGCGCCTTCTGCGCCGCGCCGAGCGCTGCACGCGCATCGGAGCCTTCCGTCCCTGTGGCCAGGCGTGAACCGGAAACCGGCCAACTGCCCCACATGATGTCCTTCGACGAAGACATCGCCATTCACACTGATTTCAGCTTCCAGCATCGCATTCTCTCTCAGGCGCTTCATGAGCACAGATGTCCTGCGGTCAACGAAGCGTTTCGTCAACCTTTCATGTAAGCGCATCGGACAATCGATCTTCGATTTCCCGCGTCTTTTCTTGCCAGTGTGTCGGATCGGCAAGCCATCCAGGACGGTTCGACACATAAGTCCACGTCCTAATCTGCGCAATGCGCGCCGACAACGTATCGATTTCACCATCGGTCCTGTCGGCCCGATGAACCTGCTCCGCCATGAAAGTCTCGTTCACTGTGCCACGACGCACGAGGTCGGCATAGATGGTGGAGATCAGATCGGCATGTTGAGCAGGGGTAATTCGCGATAATCCGGCAGGGCGCAGGCCTCCCAGAGCTTTTCGACGCGCTCGGGCGTGGTCGCCATGCCGGCGACCTCCGGATAGCGCGACAGATATTCCAGCGCCTGCTGATCGATGGCCGGCAGAGCCCGCGTCAGGCCATGCACGGTGGGCGCCACTTCGAGGCTTTTCTTCAGCGCCGCGATGGAAGCGAAATCGACCGCCTTCGAGCGCCATTGCAGCACACGAACCGGATCGAACTGGTGTGATTCGATGCGGTGAACCAGTTCCTTGTCGAAGGGCTCGACGCGCGACGGTGACACCAAACGTTCCATCGCGCACATGGCGGCCGGCGCGGCCGGCGATCTGCGCCATTTCGCCGGGATTGAGATCGCGGAACTGGTAGCCGTCGAACTTGCGATCCTGCGCGAAGGCGACATGATCGACATCGAGATTGAGCCCCATGCCGATCGCATCGGTGGCAACCAGATATTCGACATCGCCTTCCTGATAGAGCGCCACCTGCGCATTGCGGGTGCGCGGCGAAAGCGCGCCGAGCACGACGGCGGCGCCGCCGCGCTGGCGGCGGATCAGCTCGGCGATCGCATAGACCTCGTCGGCCGAAAAGGCGACGATGGCGGTGCGCTGCGGCAGGCGGGTGATCTTCTTCGAGCCGGCATAGAGCAGTTGCGACAGCCGCGGCCGCTCGACGACCGTGATGCCCGGCAGCAACTGCTCCAGGATCGGCCGCATGGTCGAGGCGCCAAGCAGAAGCGTCTCGCTCGCGCCCGCGCAGGTGCAGGATGCGGTCGGTGAAGATATGGCCGCGCTCGAGATCGCCGGCCAGTTGCACCTCGTCGATCGCGACGAAGGATGCCATGGTCTCGCGCGGCATGGCCTCGACCGTGCAGACCGAGAAGCGCGCCATATGCGGCGTGATCTTTTCCTCGCCGGTGATCAGCGCAACATTGTGCGCACCGACCTTCTCGACGACACGCGTATAGACCTCGCGCGCCAGAAGGCGCAGCGGCAGGCCGATCACGCCGCTTTCATGCGCCACCATGCGCTCGATCGCGTAATGCGTCTTGCCGGTGTTGGTCGGTCCAAGCACCGCAGTCACGCCGCGGCCGCTCAGGATCATGGATTTGTCACGCACGTCTCTCATCCCGGCATTGTCTGGCGCCGTTGCCACCCACGCGCGAGCCCGGTGCAACAGAAGCTGCACACATGACAATGCAGGCGCGCAAAGGCAAGGGCTGGACCACAACATAGTGGGTCGGGAGCGTCCTTTATCGGGGCGTTCCCGCAGGCGCTTGATGGAGATTCGGAACAGTCACGGAACGAATCAGCGACGAATCGTTGACTCCGTCGGATTCAGGGTTTGTTCACCGCTATATATTGATATTCAAAGTCGGATTCGCACCACATGCTGAATCGTAAATTTCGGCATCGGTGATTCTCGCAACAAGGGCGCGCGGACGCCGCCAAAACAATAAAATCCGCATCAGGATTCGGAATCCATGACTCTGGAAAATTTAGGAAAATTCAACCGTGATCGATCGGTGCGCAGGATCGAATCCGAAAGAAATTAACACTTCCAGCCCTGTCTTGATCAATCGGCGGCGAATCGCGATCTCCGATGTCTTGTCGCTCGGCCCAACACAAGATGTAGTGGTACACCCAAGATTTCGGGCCGGGCGCGGAGGCAACAATTTGCCGGATTCCGATCGCTCGGATTGCAGGCAGGCAAACCCTGCCCATGGCACGGACAAAGGCCCGACCCTGACAGCGTTAACCTCTCAGCCAAAGCAGGAACGAATCGGCGACGAATCAACGACATCAGCGTTTTCCCGGTTTGTTCATCGCTATATGATGTGGAATTACAATTGGTTAACCATAGGGAACAGTGGATAAAGTGCTGCTCTACCCTGGCTTGCGGGGCGGTCGTTAACCTTTGGCGCGGTGCAGATACGGAAAGGGGCGCTCGACGGCGCCCCTTGAAACAACGGAAAGGACAGCGTCAGACGAAGAACTGGCCGCCATTGGCGGAAATCGTCGAACCGGTGATGAAACCGGCATCGTCGGACGCCAGGAAGACGACGCAACGGGCGATTTCTTCCGGTTCGCCGAGGCGGCCGACCGGGATCTGCGGAATGATCCGCTCGTTCAGCACCTTTTCCGGGATGGCCCGCACCATTTCCGTGCCGATATAGCCGGGGCAGATGGCGTTGACGGTAATGCCCTTGGCGGCACCTTCCTGCGCGAGCGCCTTGGTGAAGCCGAGATCGCCGGCCTTGGCGGCGGAATAGTTGGCCTGGCCCATCTGGCCCTTCTGGCCATTGATCGAGGAAATGTTGATGACGCGACCGAAATTGCGGTCCCGCATGCCCGACCAGACGGGATGCGTCATGTTGAACAGGCCGGTGAGATTGGTGCCGATGACGTCATTCCACTGTTCAGGCGTCATCTTGTGGAACATGGCGTCGCGCGTGATGCCGGCATTGTTGACGAGGATTTCGATCGGACCGAGATCGGCTTCCACCTTGCGCGATGCCGGCGACGCAGTCCTCGTAGTCGGACACGTCCCACTTGATAGACGGCGATGCCCGTGTCGCCTGCTGAAGGCCTGCGCCTTCTCGTCATTGCCGGCATAGTTTGCCGCGACCCTGTATCCTGCCGTCTTCAGCGCGATCGAGATCGCGCGCGCCAATGCCGCGCGTTCCGCCCGTAACCAGTGCTACCCTGCTCATTGATTCACTCCCCGTTTCATTGTTGGTCGTTTGCCATGGCCCCGCCCGTCGAAATACGGGCGAAGCCATTTGCGAAAACCCTCCGGCGTTTTGCCGTGAGGTAATAGACTAATCTAAGACCGGATCTCCCTCTCAAAGGCGCTCGACGCACATGGCAACGCCCATGCCGCCGCCGATGCAGAGCGTTGCCAGCCCTTCTTGGCGCCACGGCGCTTCATCTCGAACAGCAGCGTGTTGAGAACGCGGGCGCCGGATGCGCCGATCGGATGACCGATGGCGATCGCGCCGCCATTGACGTTGACGATCGACGGATCCCAGCCGAGATCCTTGTTGACCGCGCAGGCCTGCGCCGCAAAGGCTTCGTTGGCCTCGACCAGTTCGAGATCGCTGACCGACCAGCCGGCCTTTTCCAGCGCCTTGCGCGAGGCCGGGATCGGGCCCGTGCCCATGATCTGCGGATCGACGCCGGCCGTCGCCCAGGAGACGATGCGGGCGAGCGGCGTGATGCCGCGGCGTGCGGCTTCCGCCTCGGTCATCAGAAGCGTGGCGGCTGCACCGTCATTGAGGCCCGACGCATTGGCCGCCGTCACCGTGCCTTCCTTGTCGAAGGCCGGCCGCAGCTTGGTCATCGATTCCAGCGTCGCGCCATGGCGGATATATTCGTCCTGCATCGACGGTCACATCGCCCTTTCGGCCCTTGATGACGAAGGGGACGATTTCGTCGGCGAAACGGCCGGCCTTCTGCGCGGCCTCGGCCTTGTTCTGCGAGCCGAGCGCGAACTGGTCCTGGTCATCGCGCGTCAGCTGCCACTGTCTTGGCGACATTTTCCGCCGTGATGCCCATGTGATAGCCGTAGAAGGCATCGGTCAGGCCGTCCTTGATCATGGTGTCGACCATCTTGAAGTCGCCCATCTTCGTGCCGCCGCGCAGATGCGCCGCAATGCGGTGCCATCGACATGGATTCCATGCCGCCGGCAACGATGATCTTGGCGTCGCCGGTGGCGATCTGCTGCATGCCGAGTGCGACGGCGCGCAGGCCCGAGCCGCAGAGCTGGTTCATGCCCCAGGCCGTTGCCTCCTGCGGGATGCCGGCCTTCATGGCCGCCTGGCGGGCCGGGTTCTGGCCCTCGCCGGCGCCCAGCACCTGGCCGAGAATGACCTCATCGACCTCGCCGGCCTCGACACCGGCGCGCGCCAGCACCGCCTTGATGACGGCGGCGCCGAGTTCGTGGGCGGGCGTATTGGCAAAGGCGCCGTTGAAGGAGCCGACGGCCGTTCGGGCCGCACTGGCGATGACGATGGAGGGATTGCTCATGGGTCTGTTTCCTCGTTATTTTCTTACGCTGTGACGAGACTGGCAAAGCTCGCAGCGCAAGTCAAACGCGATAATGTGACAGGGCTTTGTTCGTCGATGCCAATCGGTCGCCTGAAACCAAATTTCGCACCTGCGTTCGCCGCATTGCACAAAGAGATTGTCAGAACGGTTTTTTTGCGGATACTCTGAAAAGTACAATAAAGACGGGAACATGGGAGGAGGAGACCCACATGGCAAAGCATGACGGCCAGATCGTAATCAAAAAATATGCAAACCGGAGGCTCTACAACACCGGCACAAGCACATATGTGACTTTAGACGATCTCGCGGTGATGGTGAAAAAGGGAGAGGAATTCACTGTTCAGGACGCGAAATCGGGCGAAGACATCACCCATTCCGTGCTGACGCAGATCATTTTCGAGCAGGAGTCAAAGACCGGCAACACGCTTCTGCCGATATCCTTCCTGCGCCAGCTGATTTCCTTCTACGGCGACCAGATGCAGATGGTCGTGCCGAGCTATCTCGAACATTCGATGCAGGCCTTTACCGATCAGCAGGTGCAGATGCGCGAGCAGATCAACAAGGCCTTCGGCGACACGCCGCTCGGCAAGAACTTCAGCGTTCCCTTGCAGATGGTCGAGGAACAGGTCCGGCGCAACACCGACATTTTCCACCAGGCCATGCAGATGTTTTCGCCCTTCATGGCTGCTGCACCGCAGACCAAGGAAACCCGCAAGGCAGAAGCCAAGGACATCGACGAACTGAAGGAGCAGATGCGGGCGCTTCAGACCAAGCTGGAAAATCTGGGCTGACGATAAAGATCGCGCATTCGAAGCCGGATGCGCGCCTTGTCCACTCACAGGCCGATGGAAACATCCCGTCCGGCCGTGCGCATGGACACGGAAAACCCGGCGATCACGTCGATGAAGCTGATCATCATCAGGATAAAAAAGATCTGCGTCGCAGCACTTCCCACCAGCAGGAACTCGACCAGGAAGACGATGAACAAGACCATGGACAGGAGATGATCCATCAGGGTCTTGGAACTGGTGCGCGTGGCTTTCAGGATTTCGACGAACAGCAGCGCAAGAGCGATGACGATCAGGAGATCGCCGAAGCTCATCGTCCATGTGGCACCCGACAGCATCGACAGGGACATGACCTGGCTGTCCAGCACGGCGATGCCGCCACCGCCGAAAACGCCGGTCATGGCGATATTGTAGAGCGCGAAGGGTAGGATCAGCAGCGGAATGGCGGCAATCATCTGGACACAGGCTCCCGTTGTCATACACGAACGACGTGCGTAGCTGTTCCATACAGCAGGTGTCAGGTCAAGAAGATGGCACTTTCGAAGCGTTCACCCTCGGCAAGGCCTGATTATTCGCCAGAAACCGTCCGCGCACGAAAAAGGGCCGGCAAAGCCAGCCCTCTATCTCTTGCCCGATGATCAAGCGCAGATTATGCGCTTTCCTTCGGCGTCAGAACCTGACGACCACGGTACATGCCGGTCTTCAGGTCGATATGGTGCGGACGGCGCAGTTCGCCGGAGTTCTTGTCTTCGACGTAGGTCGGCGACTTCAGCGCGTCAGCGGAGCGGCGCATGCCGCGCTTGGACGGGCTTGTTTTTCTTTTCGGTACAGCCATTTTATACTCCACTTATCGGGCAAAACACTGTTGAGCGGCCAGTCACGCGGCCGGGACAAACAGTTGTCAATCTCGGAATTTGCCGGGCTTATACATGCCTCATCGGCGTTTGACCAGTCCCCGCCTCGATTTTTTCGACTCTGGCCGAGCTCAGGCTTCGTCTTCGGGGACGATCCAGGTTTCCTCAAGTGCGGCCGCCTGCCATTTCTGAAATGCCGGATGGGTCTTGACCGCGTTCATATAGGCAAGAGATGCCGGATCGCTGGTCAGTTCATAGATTTCAAAGCGGTTGACCACGGGGCCGAACATGGCATCGGCGGCGCTGAAGCGTCCGAACAGGAACGGGCCGCCGCGACCGGGCTATCGCCTCATGCCAGATGGTTTCGATACGGGCGACATCGTCCATGACACCGTCAGGCAGATCGATTGCACGGATCTCGCGGCGGATGTTCATCGGGCAGGCATTGCGCAAGGACCGAAAGCCGGACAGCATTTCCATGCAATAGCTGCGTGCCAGCGCCCGCGCCTCGATGTCGTCAGGCCAGAGGCCGGCTTCTGGAAACAGATCCGCGGCATATTCGATGATGGCGAGCGATTCCCAGACACGAAACGCACCATGATGCAGCACCGGCACGCGGCCCGTTGGCGAAATCTTTCGAATCTCCGGGTTTCCGGCCGGAAAATCGAAGGGGATGACCACATCCCGGAACGGCACGCCGCAGCCCTCGAGCGCAAGCCAGGGCCGCAGCGACCAGGAGGAGTAATTCTTGTTACCGATGTAAAGGACGAGTTCGCTCAATGGTTTTCTCCGCACGGGTGTCGGCAGGAACATTAGGGGGGCGGGGTCATCTGGGCCAATGAAAAGGCCTGATCCTACTCATAAAGGCATTTGATATATTCGCCGGAACGGCTCGCGCGGCGCTCGATCACTCCGGCAAGCCGGCGCAAGCCGCGCCCTGGCTCTCCGGCATTGCGCTCGATCGGATTGGGCAGCGACACCGCCAGCAGGGCTGCCTGCCGGCGCGACAGCTTGGCGGCGGAAACACCGAAATGATGCTGTGCCGCGGCCTCGGCACCATAGATGCCCGGCCCCCATTCGGCGACATTCAGATAAAGCTCCATCATGCGCTGTTTGCTCCAGACGAAATCGGCAACGACCGCCAGGGGCAGTTCCATCGCCTTGCGCACAAAGGACCGACCGTTCCACAGAAACAGGTTCTTTGCCGTCTGCATCGGGATCGTGCTGGCGCCGCGGGTCGATTCGCCCTCCAGCGCCTCATTCACAACGCTGCGCATCTGCACCCAGTCGACACCGGCATGAATGCAGAATTGCCCGTCCTCGGACATCATCACCGATTGCACGAGATTGGGCGATATCTCCTCGAAGGAGACCCATTGCCGGTCATAGCCGCGAAACAAGACGAGATCACGCAGCATCAGCGTCGATATCGGATGGATGAAACCCGGTGCGTAGAGAAGGATCAGCGCATAGGGCAGCACAAGAAAGGCGATGAACAGCATGACCAGCTTTCGCCAGCGGGCGCGCAAACTGCGCATCAGTCCCGTCCGACGGCCAGGTTGCACGTCACTCTCGTCCCGAGTTTCCGGTACAATATCCACCCTTTGAAGCGCCCGCCTGATGATCCCAATGGTTCTCTTAGAGCATGAGCGGTAAAAGTTGAACGCCTTTTCTACAGGAACGCCTTGCTCCCCAAGCTTTGTGCCCGGATAAATGCCGTTGCAAGCATCCCGGCAGTCGTGTCAAAGAGCGCGCCATGAGCGATACATTCAGCCTGTTCCTGGAACGTTTGAAAGACAATGCGACGGCAGTCGAGACTTGCCTGATCGAGATCCTGTCCGCGCAAACGCGGCCGGACGAGATCGCCCGACCGGAAAGACTGATGGCCGCCATGCGCCACGGGGTGCTCAACGGCGGCAAGCGGCTGCGCCCCTTCCTCGTGATGGAGACGGCAACCTTTCTGGGTGGCGACCCGCAGGCGGCGCTGCGCATCGGTGCAGCACTCGAATGTGTGCACAGCTACTCGCTGGTGCATGACGACCTGCCGGCCATGGACGACGACGACCTTAGACGCGGCCAGCCGACCGTGCACATCGCCTTCGACGAGGCATCGGCAATCCTGGCCGGCGACAGCCTGCTGACGCTTGCCTTCGACATCATGGCCGCACCCGAGACGCCGCTATCCGACCGCCAGAAGACGGACCTGGTGCTGGCCCTTGCCCGCGCCTCCGGCATGGGCGGCATGGCTGGCGGGCAGGCGCTCGACCTTGCAGCCGAGACCAGCACGCCGGACGAAGCCGGCATCGTCACGCTGCAGGCGATGAAGACGGGCGCGCTGATCCGCTTTGCCTGTGAAGCCGGCGCGATCATCGCCAATGCCGATGCCGAAAGCCGGCGACTGATGCGGACCTATGGCGAAACCATCGGCCGTGCCTTTCAGCTCGCCGACGACCTTCTCGACCTGACGGCGGACGCGCAGACGATGGGCAAGGCAACCGGCAAGGATGCGGCCCGCGGCAAGGCCACGCTCGTATCGCTGCGTGGTCAGGACTGGGCGCGGACGGAACTCACGCGACTGGTGAACGAGGCAACAGCGCTCCTCGAGCCCTTCGGTGCCAGCGCCGACATGCTCGTCGAAACCGCCCGTTTCGTTGCCGATCGGAAAAGCTGAGCGCTATTCCGCTGCTGCCTGCCCCTGGCCGAAGCGCTTTTCGATATAATCGTTGACCAGAGCCTCGAAATCGCCGGCAATATTGGTGCCGCGAATGGTCATGGCCTTCTTGCCGTCGATATAGACGGGGGCAGCCGGAAGCTCTCCGGTGCCGGGCAGCGAAATGCCGATATCGGCATGTTTGCTCTCACCGGGGCCGTTGACGATGCAGCCCATGACGGCGACCTTGAGGCCCTCGACACCGGGATATTTCTCCCGCCAGACCGGCATGTTGCGGCGGATGTCACCCTCGATCTTCTGGGCCAGTTCCTGAAAGACCGTGGACGTGGTGCGGCCACAGCCGGGACAGGCCGCAACGACCGGAATGAACTGGCGGAAACCCATCACCTGCAGCAGTTCCTGCGCTACCTGCACCTCGCGGGTACGGTCGCCGCCGGGCTCGGGCGTCAGTGAAATGCGGATCGTATCGCCGATACCCTGCTGCATCAGGATGCCGAGCGATGCGGCCGAGGAGACGATGCCCTTGGAGCCCATGCCGGCTTCGGTCAGCCCCAGATGCAGCGCATGGTTCGTGCGGCCGGACAACATCGCATAGCAGGCGATCAGATCCTGGACGTTGGAGACCTTGGCCGACAGGATGATGCGGTTGCGCGGCAGGCCGATTTCCTCTGCCAGTTCCGCCGAAATCAGCGCCGACTGGACGATCGTCTCGCGCATCACTTGGCTCGCCGTCAGCGGAAAGCCGTTCGACTGATTGTCGTCCATCATCCGCGTCAAAAGTTCCTGGTCGAGCGAGCCCCAGTTGACGCCGATGCGGACCGGCTTGTCGAACTGGATGGCGCGCTCGATGATCGCAGCGAACTGCTTGTCCTTCTTGGCCTTGAAGCCGACATTGCCCGGATTGATGCGATATTTCGCCAAAGCCTCGGCACAGGCCGGATGGTCGGCAAGCAGCTTGTGGCCGATATAATGAAAATCACCGATCAGCGGCACGTCGAGCCCGAGCCGCTCCAGCCGCTCGCGGATCTTCGGCACAGCGGCTGCACTTTCGTCACGATCGACGGTGATGCGCACCAGTTCGGAACCGGCCCGATGAAGTGCTGCGACCTGGGCGACGGTCGCATCGATATCGGCCGTATCCGTATTGGTCATCGACTGGACGACAACAGGCGCCCCGCCCCCGACGATCACACCGCCGACATCGACGGCAACGGTGGCGCGGCGCGATTGCGGATCGAAATCGAAGGCGGAAGACATGAAAGCCCCTTGATCGTTGATAGGACAACGGCTCCTCAGGTGGATGAGGACAGCCGGCTTGTCAACGTCCACATCATGCTTTGACGACGATTTGATGACCTGTGCGCTGCACCCGCCTAATGACCTTCGCCTGTCTGGTCCGCATGGATGGCATGGCGGGAAAAGAGAAGGACCACGATGAACAGCACCGGCACTGCGGTGAATACGATGGCAAAGCCGGTGTGCTCGGCGACGAAGCCGATCAGGGACGGCGCAAACAGCATGCCGGAATAGCCCATCGTGGTTGCGACCGACAGGCCGATGCCCGGCGCCAGCCCCGGCATGTTGCCGGCGGCAGAAAAGGCGATCGGCACCATGTTGGAGATGCCGATGCCGGCCAGCGCAAACCCGATGATGGCGATGATGGCATTGGGGGCAAGACCGGCCATCACCAGACCGACCAGCGCCGTCAGGGTGCAGACCCGGAGTGTGCGAACCGCCCCGAAGCGATCGCGGACGTGATCACCGGCAAAGCGCATGATGGCCATGGTGGCGGAGAAGGCGGCAAAGCCAAAGCCGGACATGGCCACCGAAGCCCCGAGTTCGTTGCGCAGATAGAGCGCACCCCAATCCAGAACCGTACCCTCAGGCACCATGGAAAACAGCGCGATGATGCCGATGATCCAGGGCAGCGGCGTCATCGGCAGCCGCAGTTTTTCTTGTGCCGCATCGGGATGCGGCTGATCGGCATGGATCATCGGCCAGGCGATCGCCAGCACCAGCAGGCAGGCGATCGTGATGAAGATGGCATGCGGCAGCACGCCGAGATGGGCCATGATCAAGCCGCCGCTTGCCGAGCCGATGAGGCCGCCAAGGCTCCAATAGGCATGGCAGGACGACATGATGGCCCGGCGCATCGATTTCTCGACCTCGACCGCATTGGCGTTCATCGCGACATCCATCGCGCCGACGAAACCGCCAAGCACGAACATGGCCGGCACCGCCGTCCAGAGATTGGGCGCCAGCGTCAGCACGAGCAGCAAGGGCGACAGGATGACGGCCGTGACCTTGACCACGCGCTGCGACCCCATGCGCGCAATGAACCCGCCGGCGATCGGCATCAGCACCAGGGAGCCAACGCCGAACATCAGGATAAGCAGGCCCAGCACGCTTTCGCCGATGCCGAGCCTTTCCTTGAATTCCGGTATCTTCGGTGCCCAGCTCCCCGTAACAAAGCCGTTCATCAGGAACAGCAGGGAGACCGCGAGGCGGCTCTTGGGCATATAGCCCTGCCGGATGGCGGGCTGCGATGCAGATTGTTCGATAGGCTTGTCCATAACGTTCCCCTGATGATCCGCTACCGGATTCAGACTGTAATTTCGATGAGGTTGCCATCGGGATCCCGCAGCACGGCTTCATAGAAGCCATCGCCGGTCATGCGGGCCGGTGCAACGAGAATACCTTTGGAAGCAGCAGATTCGGCCATCTCATCCACGGCTTCGCGGCTGCCGAGGGACAGGGCGATATGCGCGTAGCCGGCGCGTTCCGCAATTGCGTCCGAAGCGGTGATCCACGGTCCTTGCATGATCTCGATCGACGGGCCACCCTTGAGGGTCAGGAAACGCGACGAGAAACCCGGGCGGTTCCGGCTTTCATAAAGGGCGCCGGAAACGGCACCGAAAGTGGTTTCCCAAAATGTGCAGAGCCTGTCGAGATCGGCGGTCCACAGGGCGACATGGGTTATTCTCATTCGATTCCCTTTTCCGAGCGGGCAACATGAATGCCGAGGCTCGCATAGGCCTTTCCGGCGTCCAGGGGGGCATCATGCTCGACCACCAGCGTATCGCATTCGCCGATCGGGATGACGGCATGGGATCCGAGCAGGCCAAGTTTCTCATTGGTGACGGCTGCCAGAACAGAACCGCTGCGACCTGCGACGAAGCGCTTGAATTCGGCATCCTCGAAACCAAAGGCCGTGAGCCCAGCCTCGATATCGATGCCGCAGGCACCCAGCACGCAGAGGTCGGGCCGCAGGACCGAAACATCCTGCTGCGCCTTGGCACCGATCGCCGCCCCCACCTGCCGATCGATCTTGCCGCCGATCAGAAGCAGCGTCACCCCCGGCCTGTCCATCACCGCGGCGGCAATGAGCGGCGTATTGGTGGCAACCGTCAATTCAAGATCGGCCGGAATTGCCCGCGCAATTGCCAGATTGGTGGATCCGGCATCGATGAAAACGGTCATGCCGCCCTTGAGGAAACCGACAGCCGTTCTTGCCAGCATATCCTTGCGCTTCGGAGCGACCGCGACGCGCTCGGAAAGAGACACGCTTGCCGTCTGGATCGGCAGGGCGCCGCCATAAACCCGTTCGCACAGGCCGGCTGCTGCCAGGTCGCGCAGGTCGCGCCGGATTGTGTCCTCTGACACCCGCAACTCCTGGGCAAGCTCGACGGCAAGCACGCGGCCGGACTGCCGCAGGCGGTCCTGAATCAGGGCATGGCGTTCGCGCAAAAGCAGATCTGACTGCATGGGAAACTCGAATCGTGCAAGACTTGGCTCAAATAGGCACAAACATGCATACTTCATTTCGACTGAATTTCAATCCCGGATCGGAGAAACACCGAACTATCGTCTCCTTGCCATTAAATTCGGCAAGCGCCTTGATTTTGGTCGACGGGGGCCAAGTTTACGATCTGGCCGCGGATTTTAGGAAACCGTTCGCTGCTGCACCGCACAATTGAAGTTTTATGCGCAGCCATGCCGTAAGCGCCATGCGATTGTTCAAGCACTCCGGCAGACAAGCCGGCCCCAAAGCCCTTGTCGCCATACCACACCCGAAAAGATGGAAAACACGATGAAATGGGTTCACACACTTCTCGCCGCCGCAGCCTTCGCGCAGCTCGTCTCCGCAGGCAGCGCATGGGCCGGTGAAAACCTTGAGGCCGTCAAATCGTCCGGCGTTCTGAAGATCGGAACAGAGGGCACCTATGCGCCCTTCACCTATCACGACGAAAGCGGCGCCCTGGTCGGTTTCGATGTCGAGATCGGTCAGGAAGTGGCCAAGCGTCTTGGCGTGAAAGCCGAATTCCTGGAAGGCAAATGGGACGGCCTGATCGCCGGCCTCGATGCCAACAGATACGATGCCGTGATCAACCAGGTCGGCATCACCGAAGAGCGCAAGAAGAAGTATGATTTCTCCGAGCCCTATATCGCCTCCAAGGCCGTGCTGATCGTCAAGGCGGATAACAGCGACATCAAGGACTTCCCTGATCTCAAGGAAAAGAAGGCGGCGCAGTCGCTGTCGAGCAATTTCGGCAAGATTGCCGCCGATGCCGGCGCCGAGCTTATCGGAACGGATGGCTTCGACCAGTCGATCCAGCTGGTGCTGACCGGTCGCGCCGATGCGACCATCAATGACAGCCTGTCCTACCTCGACTTCAAGAAACACAAGCCCGATGCGCCGGTGAAGATCGCGGCCGAGCAGGCCAATGCCGATTATTCCGGCATCATCATCCGCAAGGAAGAGCCGGAACTGCTCGAGGCCATCAACAAGGCCCTGACAGAGATCAAGGCCGACGGCACCTATGACACGATCTCGCAGAAATATTTCGGCGCTGACGTTTCGAAGTAACGCGACCGAGGTGGTCTCGTTTCCCAAGCCCTTTGACCGCACCTCACCTAGCGCTCTCTCCCTGCAAGCGGGGAGAGGTGGCGCCTTCCTGAAAACAAGGCGAGGCCGGATAATGGGCCCAGCCGGTTTCGTCGCATCGTTCCCTGACCTATAAAGCATGATCCGTTCCGGCTGCCCTGGGACGGATCATTCCCGTTTCGAAAGGCCCTCCCGTGCCCCCATGGCTGCAACTCATGCTGGATTCGCTCCAGCCCCTGCTCTGGGCAGGGCTCGTCTTCACGATCCCGCTGACGCTGCTGTCCTTCACGCTCGGCCTGGCGCTCGGGCTCGTTGTCGCGATCACGCGGCTGTTCGGCCCGAAGCCACTGGTCGCGGTGGTGCGGTTCTATGTCTGGGTCATCCGCGGAACCCCGCTGCTCGTCCAGCTCTTCGTCATCTTCTACGGACTGCCGAGCCTCGGCATTCTGCTGGATGCCTTTCCGGCCGCCCTGATCGGCTTCACGCTGAATATCGGCGCCTACACATCCGAGATCATCCGCGCCGTCATTTCCTCGGTGCCGCGCGGGCAATGGGAGGCAGCCTATTCGATCGGCATGAGCTGGGGTCAGGCGATGCGCCGGACGGTGCTGCCGCAGGCTGCACGGGTTGCGGTGCCGCCGCTGTCCAACACCTTCATATCGCTGGTCAAGGATACGTCGCTGGCCGCGGCAATCACCGTGCCGGAACTGTTCCAGGCAGCCCAGCGGATCGTGGCGACCACGTATGAGCCCCTGATCCTCTACATAGAGGCAGCGTTGATCTATCTCGCCCTCTCCTCGGTCCTTTCTGCACTGCAGGTGCGGCTGGAGCGACGTTTCGCCCGCTATGGCGGCTATCTGGAGGCGCGCACATGATCGAGCTTACCCATATCGAAAAGCGCTTCGGCGACAATGTCGTCCTGAAGGACATCAGCGTCACCATTGCGGAACGCACGGTGACGGCACTGGTCGGCCCCTCCGGCGGCGGCAAGAGCACACTTCTGCGCTGCATCAACCTTCTGGAGATCCCGACATCGGGAACGATCCGGCTCGGCGAGGAAAGAATCACCTTCGCACCGGGCAAGAAGACCGGCTGGGCCGAGATCCAGCGCCTGCGCCGCCAGACCGGCATGGTCTTCCAGAATTTCCAGCTGTTCCCCCACCAGACGGCCATCGAAAACGTCATGGAGGGTCTGGTGACGGTTCTGAAATGGCCGAAGGAAAAGGCACGGGCGCGCGCCCTTGAGCTTCTGGAAAAGGTCGGCATGGCCCACAAGGCGGACGCCTGGCCGGCGACGCTTTCCGGCGGCCAGCAGCAACGCGTCGCGATTGCCCGGGCGCTTGCCCCCTCGCCGCGGGTCCTGCTCTGCGACGAGCCGACGTCTGCGCTGGATCCGGAACTTGCGGACGAGGTCGTCGAAGTGCTGAACCGGCTGGCTGGCGAAGGCACGACGATGATCATGGCGACACATGATTTGCGCCTCGCCTCGAAAGTCGCCGATCAGGTGCTGTTCCTCGATGGCGGCCTGATCGTCGAAAGCGGTGCACCCCGCAACATTTTCCAGACGCCGGAGCGCGAGCGGACGAAGAAGTTCATCTCGTCGCTGAGTGCGGGAAACAGCTACGATATCTGAGTGACGATCGCTCGACGAGCCTTATCGCCAACCGAAGATGACGCGTGTTTTCAGCACGTGGGCGCCTGCGATGTTGCGCGGAAAGCCTTGTTGAATACCATTTAAGACCAGAAAGCCTGGGCAGGAGGAGGGAGGCTCTCGAGGCAACGTTGAAATTCTTGCGCATCGACATGCCTACGTACAACGCAAGCCACGTTTTCGATCGCGGTAACCGGAGAGAAATTGTGATCGAGGCGAAGCTGCTGAACTTCGGATATCAAAATCTCGCGGTTCCAGCTTTCCACCTGGGGTTCCTCCGGATCCCAGTCCTTGACGAACAACGCCCGAAGCATTGCCGGCAAGACCTGCGCGAAAGCGATGGCGTCATTGATCTTCAGTCGCCGTCTGAAGCAGAGAAGCACACCTTGAGTGGTGGTATAGGCCTGATTTCTGGTCGCCAGGCCTGTCTCGTCAGCAACGTCCGAGAGGAATTTTTCAAAATCCTGCGAGGCAAGCCTGTATTCCATAGGAACAGGCATTTCAGATCTCTTCTCCAAAACCGGCATCGGTTGCCATATCTTCGGATCCTCGCAAATCATGCGCTCGATCGGTGCTTATGGTTAGAGGCTGGGGCAGACCCCAGCCTATTTCACTTTTTACAGGCGGCGATTACGCCCCGTAGACGATCAGCAGATCCTTGGCGTCGATCTGGTCGCCGGTCTTGACGAGGACTTCGGCGATGGTGCCGTCCTTTTCGGCATGCAGCGCCGTTTCCATCTTCATCGCCTCGATCGACAAAAGCACGTCGCCCGACTTGACCGACTGGCCGGCCGCAACGGCCACCGTCGAGATGACGCCCGGCATCGGCGCGCCGAGATGAGCGGCATTGCCAGCCTCCGCCTTGCGACGGATCGCGCTTGAGGCGCCGCGATTGCGGTCCGGAACCTTGATCGGGCGCGGCTGACCGTTGATCTCGAAGAACACCTTGACCATGCCCTTGTCGTCGACTTCCGCCTGCGCCTGGTTGAGCACGACCAGGGTCTTGCCCTTTTCGATATCGGCAAAGAGTTCCTCGCCGGACGCAAGCCCGTAGAAATAGGCCGGCGTCGGCAGGACGGACACCGGACCATAGGTATCGGCGGCCAGCGCGTAGTCGGTGAAGACCTTCGGATACATCAGGTAGGAGGCGAACTCGAAATCGCTGACCTCACGCTCGAGCTTCGTCTCGATCTCCTTGCGCTCGGCATCGAGATCGGCCGGCTTGCCAGCAGCGAACCCGGGCGAACCGTATAGGGCTTCTCGCCCTTCAGCGCCTTCTTCTGCAGGCCTTCCGGCCATCCGCCCGGAGGCTGGCCGAGATCGCCCTTGAGCATGGACACGACCGAATTCCGGGAAGGACGATGTCCTTGGCCGGATTTTCGACATCGGCGACGGTCAGATCCTGGGACACCATCATCAGCGCCATGTCGCCGACAACCTTGGAGGACGGCGTCACCTTGACGATATCGCCGAACATCTGGTTGGCGTCGGCATAGGTCTGCGCGACCTCGTGCCAGCGGGTTTCCAGCCCGAGCGAACGGGCCTGTTCCTTGAGATTGGTGAACTGGCCGCCCGGCATTTCATGCAGGTAGACTTCGGATGCCGGACCCTTGAGGTCGCTTTCGAAGGCGGCATACTGGTGGCGCACGGCCTCCCAGTAGAAGGAGATGCGGCGGATCCATTCCGGATCGAGATCCGGATCGCGCTCGGTGCCGCGCAGGGCCTCGACGATCGAGCCGAGGCAGGGCTGCGATGTGTTGCCCGACAGCGAATCCATCGCCGCATCGACGACGTCCACACCGGATTCGACGGCAGCAAGCACGGTGGCCGCGGCAATGCCGGAGGTGTCATGCGTGTGGAAGTGGATCGGCAGGTCGGTTGCCTCACGCAGCGCCTTGAACAGAACGCGGGCCGCAGCCGGCTTCAGACAGGCCGGCCATGTCCTTGACGGCGATGATATGCGCGCCGGCCTTGTCGAGCTCGGCGGCAAGCGCGGTGTAATATTTCAGGTCGTATTTCGGGCGGGCCGAATTGAGGATATCGCCGGTATAGCAGATCGCGGCTTCGCAGATCTTGTTTTCCTCGGCCACCGCATCCATCGAGACGCGCATGTTCTCCACCCAGTTGAGGCAGTCGAACACGCGGAAGACATCGATGCCGCCCTTGGCGGCCTGGCGGACGAAGTATTTCACGACATTGTCGGGATAGTTCTTGTAGCCGACGCCATTGGCACCGCGCAGCAGCATCTGCAGCAGAAGGTTCGGCGCATCCTCGCGGATTTTCGCCAGACGCTCCCAGGGATCTTCCGTCAGGAAGCGCATGGAGACGTCGAAGGTCGCGCCGCCCCAGCATTCCAGCGAGAACAGATTCGGCAGCGCGCGGGCATAGGTGCCGGCAATGCGGGCGATGTCATAGGTGCGCATGCGGGTGGCGAGCAGCGACTGGTGGCCGTCGCGCATCGTCGTATCGGTGATCAGGATGCGGTTCTGCGCCCGCACCCATTCGCCGAATTTCTTCGGGCCGAGCTCGTCGAGCTTCTGCTTGGTGCCGGGCTTGATGTCGCCGGGCGTGAACGGCACGACCGGTTCGGCGATTTCCTTCGACGGCTTCGGCCGGCCCTTGGCTTCCGGATGGCCGTTGACGGTCACGTCGGCAAGATAGGTCAGAAGCTTGGTGGCGCGGTCCTGACGCTTGACCTGCTGGAACAGTTCCGGCGTCGTGTCGATGAAGCGGGTGGTATAGGTGTTGTCCTGGAACTTCTCGTGGCGTGATGATCGCTTCGAGGAAGGTCAGGTTGGTGGCAACGCCGCGGATGCGGAACTCGCGCAGCGCGCGGTGCATGCGGGCGATCGTCTCCTGCGGGCTCGGCGACCAGGCCGTGACCTTTTCCAGAAGCGGATCGTAGAAGCGGGTGATGACCGCGCCGGAATAGGCCGTGCCGCCATCGAGACGGATGCCGAAGCCGGTGGCGCCGCGATAGGCGGTGATGCGGCCATAATCGGGAATGAAGTTCTGCTCCGGATCTTCCGTGGTGATGCGGCACTGCAGCGCATGACCGTTGAGCTTGATGTCTTCCTGCCTGGGCACGCCCGATTCCGGCGTGCCGATGGCAAAGCCGTCGAGAATGTGGATCTGCGCCTTGACGATATCGATGCCGGTCACGACTTCGGTGACGGTATGCTCGACCTGGATGCGCGGATTGACTTCGATGAAGTAGAATTTGCCGGTGTCCATATCCATCAGATATTCGACCGTGCCGGCGCCGACATAATTCGTCGCCTTGGCGATCTTCGGTCGAATAGCTGGCCAGTTCCTGGCGCTGCTCCTCGGTCAGGTAAGGTGCCGGCGCACGCTCGACGACCTTCTGGTTGCGGCGCTGGACGGAACAGTCGCGCTCGAACAGATGCACGACATTGCCATGGGTATCGCCCAGAACCTGGCTTTCGACGTGACGGGCACGCTCGACCAGCTTTTCGAGATAGACCTCGTCCTTGCCGAACGCGGCCATCGCCTCGCGCTTGGCTTCGGTCACTTCCGTGGCCAGATCCTTCGGGTCGCGAATGGCGCGCATGCCGCGCCCGCCGCCGCCCCAGGATGCCTTGAGCATCACGGGATAGCCGATCTCTTCGGCCATTCTGGCGACGACCGTCATGTCGTCCGGAAGAGGTTCGGTCGCCGGCACGACCGGAACGCCGATCTCGATCGCAAGATTGCGCGCCGCCACCTTGTTGCCGAGCCTGCGCATCGTATCGCCGCGTCGGGCCGATGAAGATGATGCCGGCGGCCTTGCAGGCGTCGACAAATTCCGGGCTTTCCGACAGGAGGCCGTAACCCGGATGGATGGCGTCGGCGCCCGACAGCTTGGCAACCCGGATGACTTCCTCGATCGACAGATAGCTTTCGATCGGCCCGAGATCGCGCGACAGATGCGGACCGCGTCCGACCTGGTAGCTCTCGTCCGCCTTGAAGCGGTGGAGTGCCAGCTTGTCCTCCTCAGCCCAGATCGCAACCGTTTTTATGCCCAGCTCGTTTGCAGCGCGAAAGACGCGGATGGCAATTTCGGACCGGTTGGCGACAAGGATCTTGGAAATGGGCAAGTCGGACTCCTCATGACTTGAATGCGGTCAATGCTGCACCGCGGCATAAATTATTAACGCCTTATGCGCGGAAATCAATTTGAGATTGAGCCTCCGTAAAAGATTCGTCGGCTCAGGAAATGAGCCCCAATCGGAAGGCAAGCGCAACGACATGGTGGCGGTTCTTGGCCTTGAGCTTTTCCTGGATGCCGTTCATGTACCAATCGACCGTGTGATTGGAAATTTCAAGAATCCGGCTGATCTCGTGCGACGTCATGCCTTCTGCCAGATAGTTGAGCGCTTCCATCTCACGCCGTGTCATCTGGACGTCGACGCTTGAGACGAGTTCGGCCAGAATGGCCGGGTCGGCCAGTTCGAGCAGCTTCCAGAAGATCTTTTTGGCGATGCTGTCGAACAGGGACATTTCGACGGAACTCAGATCGACCACACGCCCGCCGATCGTCAGATTTCCCAACAGTCCCCGCCGGCCATGGACGGGGAAAATATAGCCGTCATGCAGCTTGTGCCCCCTCGCGTCGACCATCATGCGCTCCATGCGCTTGCGGTGCGGGTCGGAACGGAACGCCACAAGCGTATCGCGCCAGCGGAAACCGCGCTGCGCGTGGCCAAGGTAGCGGATCGTCGGATCGATGATCACATATTTCTTGGTGATGTAGATCTCGGGCCAGCCCTCCGGCCAGCGTCCGGCCAAGAGCAGGCTCAGCGGATTTTCGTTGGGTTTTGGCTGACGCACGATGCCGTAATAGTCGAAGCCGTAGCGATCAAGCACGCGCTCGAATTCTGCAACAATCTCGTTGCGGGTCTTCATTTCGTCCAGCAGTGCCATGAACTGCACCAGCAATGAAATATTCATGAAGTCCCTTTCCCAACCAGATTCCGTACGTCCCGGGATCACTGTGCGCCGCAACATAAACAGTCCGTTCAGGGGCCATTCATGTTGCACCAGCGATAATCCGAGGTGAAATACAGGATCGCATGATCATCGCAGCGAAAACCGCGATGCCTGAAAAATAGCAGACTATGGATAATTACGCCAAGCCGTGGCAACCGATTTGTCACAGACCGAAGCGAACCATCGCCTAGCATATTTTGGCATATCGGCAATCGTTGTTGCACGTTTCAAGCCATCCTGGCTAGAGAAGAAGACCTTTGAGCGAAAATTCGAACACCGTCGACGGCAGACCAAGAAAAACAAAAAAGCCTTGACTGATTCCGGACCTTTATTCGCCCTCGGATACTTCTATCGCAATGAATAATCCCGCGCTGCAGCCCAAGGCAACGCAAACTCAGATGCCCAAGAGGGATAAGACAGTGTCATTGTTCCAAGTCTACATGCGAGCCCTTCAATATCTTGCCATGCACAAGCTCCGGGTTTCGGCGATTGTCATGGCAAACATTGTTCTCGCGGTGATCACCATCGCCGAGCCGATCCTTTTCGGGCGGATCATCGATGCGATGTCGTCCAAGGAAACCGTCACCCCGATGCTTCTGATGTGGGCAGGCCTTGGCGTGTTCAACACGATTGCCTTCGTGCTTGTTGCCCGTGAAGCCGACCGTCTGGCGCATACGCGTCGCTCAACCCTGATCACTGAAGCCTTCGGCCGCATCATCTCGATGCCCCTGTCCTGGCACACCCAGCGGGGCACCTCGAATGCACTGCATACGCTGCTTCGCGCCTGCGAAACGCTGTTCGGCCTCTGGCTCGAATTCATGCGCCAGCATCTGGCGACCGCGGTCGCCCTGACCCTGCTCGTCCCGACCGCCTTTGTTATGGACGTCCGTCTGTCGCTGGTTCTTGTCGTGCTCGGCATCCTCTATGTCGTCATCGGCAAGGTTGTCATGACCCGCACCAAGGAAGGCCAGGCCTCGGTCGAAGGCCACTACCACACCGTGTTTTCGCATGTGTCGGATTCGATCAGCAACGTTTCGGTCGTGCATAGCTACAATCGTATCGAGGCCGAAACGCGCGAACTGAAGAAATTCACGCAGCGACTCATCTCCGCCCAGCTCCCGGTTCTCGACTGGTGGGCGCTGGCCAGCGCGCTGAACCGCATGGCGTCGACGATTTCGATGATGGCCATTCTCGTCATCGGTACGTTCCTTGTCCAGAACGGCGAACTGCGCATTGGCGACGTCATCGCATTCATCGGCTTTGCCGGCCTTCTCATCGGTCGTCTCGACCAGATGAAAGCCTTCGTGACGCAGATTTTCGAAGCCCGCGCCAAGCTGGAAGACTTCTTCGTTCTTGAGGATTCCGTTCGCGAACGCGAAGAGCCTGCCGATGCCGGCGATCTCGGCGACGTGCGCGGCGAAGTCGAGTTCCGCGACGTGTCCTTCGATTTTGCCAATGGCGCGCCGGGCATGCGCAATGTCTCCTTCACGGCGAAGGCCGGCCAGACGATCGCCATTGTCGGCCCGACCGGTGCCGGCAAGACGACCCTGGTCAATCTCCTGCAGCGCGTGCACGAGCCGATGTCCGGCAAGATCCTCGTGGATGGTGTCGATATCTCCAAGGTAACGCGGAAATCGCTGCGCCGCTCGATTGCCACGGTGTTTCAGGATGCCGGACTGCTCAATCGTTCGATCAGCGATAATATCCGCCTCGGACGCGAGGACGCCTCGATCGAAGACGTCGTCGAAGCGGCCCAGGCCGCAGCGGCAAACGACTTCATCGAGACGCGCCAGAACGGTTACGACACACCGGTCGGCGAACGCGGCAACCGCCTCTCCGGCGGCGAGCGCCAGCGTATCGCGATTGCCCGCGCGATCCTGAAGAATGCGCCGATCCTGGTGCTGGACGAGGCGACCAGCGCTCTGGACGTCGAAACCGAAAACCGCGTCAAGGTCGCCATCGACAACCTGCGCAAGGATCGCACGACCTTCATCATCGCGCACCGTCTGTCGACCGTGCGGGAAGCCGATCTGGTGATCTTCATGGATAACGGCCGGATCGTCGAGATGGGCGGGTTCAACGAACTCAGCCACAGCAATGGCCGCTTTGCCGCCCTTCTGCGCGCCAGTGGCATCCTGACGGACGACGATGTTCGTCGCAGCCACACCGCGGCCTGATCCATCAGGCAGATCGAAAACCGGAAGCCGGTCCTGTTTGCGCAGGGCCGGTTTTTTGTTGCCCTCAATCAGGCGGCAATCGCGCCCGGCCGCGAGAGGCCGGACAGCCAGTCGAGGTAATAGGCGTAGGCAAAATGCAGGCCGATGCCGATCAGCACCAGAAGCGATCCCCAGAGCGGGTCCCTGCCGGTGACGAACAGAAGGACCTGCGCCACCATTGCGAGGATCGTGCCGAAGATGAAGACGGCCAGCGAATGCCGTCCCACCACGACAAGGGGATGATCAAGCTGCAACCGCGTCATTCGACTGAACACCGGCAGCACGGCCAGGAGATAGGCAAGGGCCACCACATGCAAGAGCCGCGTGGTCGAAAGGAAGGTTTTGTCGAAACCCGTCAACACGGCGGGCAAGCCATAGGAAAAGTCGATGTTCCACCAGGAGAAAACGACCCAGAGGAAGGACAGCCCGACATAGAAGGCCGACAGTCCGACGAGCAGCGGATTGCGGGGGATGCGACCGCCCTTCAGCACATGGGTCATGGCAACCAGTCCAATGACGAACAGGAACTGCCAGGACCAGGGATTGAGAAACCAGTAGCCTTCATCCAGGAAATTCGACGGGACGATCATGAACAGGCCAGCGACAAGCCAGAGGGTCGCTGACACCAAAAGCAGCAGCCATCCGCTTATCCGCAGAAGCCAGAGCATGCCCGGCAAAAGCAGGAAGACCACGGCATACATGGACAGAATATTGTTATAGCCAAGCTGGTGCCCGAGCAGCACCATGGCGACGAACCCCTGTTCGGTGTGATCGACCATCGGCCGGATGTTGATTTCGCCGATCAGGTCCTGCCGCCCGAAATAGAGCGCACCACCGGCGAAGATGGCGAGCGTGACGATACTCGTCATGATGTGCGCGACATAAAGCGTAAACGCCCGCCGCCAGATCTTCAACGTCATTGCGAGGCGACGCCCATCGACAAATTTCCGTCCATAGGCCAGCCCCGCCGACAGACCGGAGATCAGCACGAAGGCCTCGGCCGAATCGGAGAAGCCGAAATTCTTCGACGTCAGATATTCGAGATATTGGCCCGGCACATGATTGACGAAGATCATCAGCAGGCAGAGGGCGCGATAGACATCAAGCCGCGTATCACGCAGGGCGGGAACAACCGTAGACGGTTGCGTTGCGCCCGGATCGGCGGGTATCGCCCGTTTGGGAATCTGGAGCATTCGGGTTCTAGGGTCTCGTGTTCATGGATCAGAGCCCCTGCCCCATGACCTGATATCTACCCGCACCATCCTGCCAAATATGCAAAAAGCCGGCTTTGTCCCTGAGGGACGAAGCCGGCTCCTGTTTTCGGATCAACGCGGCTAGGGCAGCAAAACCCCTTCATGCGCGTTTTTTGTGACAGTATTATTGATGCTGACGATCGGTTCGCCACTATTTTCATCGCGGCTCACAGAAATCGCATGCACGCGACCGGCGATTTTCAGCTTGGCCTCAAACCCGTTCCAGCCCTGCGGCATCACCGGCCGCACGATCAGACGATCCCCCTCGACGGTAACACCGAGAATGCCTTCGACCGCGGCCCTGTAGAGCCAGGCGGCAGAGCCCGTATACCAGGTCCAACCGCCGCGCCCTGTCAGGGGACCTTCGCCGTAAATGTCGGCCGCAACCACGTAGGGTTCGACGCGGTAATGCTCCGCTGCCTCGCGATCGAGCGCGTGGTTGACCGGATTGAGCATCTGGAAGGCTTTCCAGGCATCATCCCCACGCCCGAGTCTGGCCAGCGCCAGCACGACCCAGGTTGCAGCATGGGTATACTGGCCACCATTTTCGCGCACGCCCGGCGGATATCCCTTGATGTAACCCGGATCCTGCTCGGTATCGGACAGGGGGGGTGTAAACAGGCGAACGATCTGGTGATCCGGATCGGCAAGCTCGGCCATGACGGCATCCATGGCCTGTCCCGAACGCTCCGGCTGGCCTTCGCCCGACAAAACGCTCCAGGACTGGGCGATGGAATCGATCCGGCAGACATCGTTTTCCGCAGAGCCGAGCGCCGTCCCATTGTCGTAATAGCCGCGGCGATAATACGCGCCGTCCCAGCCTGCCGTCTCAAGCGCTGCTTTGAGGATCTCCAGATGGACTTCCCAGGTCTTGGCCCGTGCCTCGTCGCCGCGCTCACGCACGAAGGGCAGGAAGGCACGCAGCGCGGACGCCAGGAACCAGCCAAGCCAGACGCTGGTTCCACGGCCCTCGATACCGACCCGGTTCATGCCGTCGTTCCAGTCACCGCCGAGCATCAGCGGCAGATCATTTTCACCCTTGCGGGCAATGGCGAGATCGAGCGCACGAACGCAATGCTCATAGAGATCGGCCCGCATCTCCGAAATCTTCGGCTGGAAGAAGCTGTCGTGCTGACCCTCTTCGAGAGCCGGCCCTTCGATAAAGGCGATATGTTCCTTGAGGATGTCGGTGTTGCCGGTGACCGAGCAATAGTGCTCGACCGCATGGGCAAGCCAGACGACGTCGTCGGAGATCAGCGTGCGAACACCCGAGCCATTGCCCGGCAGCCACCAATGCAGAACGTCACCCTCGGCGAACTGCCGCGCCGCCGCATTGAGAATCTGGGATTTCGCCAGTTCCGGACGATGGACGATGAAGGCCAGCGTATCCTGCAACTGGTCACGGAAACCATAGGCGCCGCTGGCCTGATAGAAGGCAGAACGCGCTAGTATCCGGCATCCGAGACTCTGGTAGGGAAGCCAGGCATTGACCATCGTGTCGAACGCCTTGTCCGGCGTTTCGACCTGCAGCACGCCGGTAAAGTCGTCCCAGAAAGCCGTCGAGGCTGCAACGATATCCGCAAAGGCGATCTTGCGCGCCGACCTTACAAGCTCGATCGCCTGCTCAGCATTGTCGGCATCACCGATGTAGAAGATTGCCTCACGGGTTTCGCCGGGCTTCAGCACAAAATCGAAGGCCAGCGCGGCGCACGGATCACCATCCGCATCCACGGCGCCGGAAAGCGCGGCACCGTCAATAACGGCCTGTGGTGCGTAGAGGCTGCCGCCACGGCCGAGGAATTCACGGCGGCTGGTGGTGAAGTCGTTTGCATCCACGCTCGCCGCCAGGAACGCGGCCCGTCCGCTATAGTCGATGCTATAGGGATTGGAAGCGAGGAGCGCCCCGGTTTCCTCGTCCCGCTGCGCCAGGACGAAGGGTGCTGTCTTGGCCCGGTTGTTGCCGAGAACCCATTCGACGTAACCGTAGAGTTTCAGATTGCGGGTTTCGCTTCCGGTATTCTTCAGCGAAAGCCTGACATGCTTGACCGGCGCCTCACGATCGACGGTCTGCGTTGCTTCGATGGCAATGCCGTCCTGCGTGCTGCTGAAGCTCGAATAACCAAGGCCGTGACGGGTTTCGAACATGACGGATTTCCGACGCGACAGGCTGCCATAAGGCGTCAGCACCGCACCGCTCTCCGTATCACGGATGAAGATCGCCTCACCGGGACGGTTGATCACGGGATCGTTGGTCCAGGATGTCAGCTGGTAGTCGCGGGAATTCCGGCTCCAGATGAAGCCGGCCCCTTCGGCCGCGACATGGAAACCGAAGGTCTCGTTGGAGATAACGTTGATCCACGGCTGCGGCGTTGCCTCGCCACCGCGAAGACGGGTGACGTATTCGCGGCCATCGGATGAAAAGCCGCCGAAGCCGTTCCAGAAATCGAGGCCCTCGCCCGATATTTCGACCGGCGCGCCATCATTGGCGGACAAAACGGGCAAGAGCAGCTGCTCGCCATCCACCTTTTCAACGACCGGCTTCGAGAACAACGCTTCGGCACGGGTCAGCTGGTCGGAGATCTTGCCGTTCCTTGCATGGAAGACGGCACGAGACGCAGCCAGAAGTGCTGACCAGGTCTGCGGCTCCATCAGGTCGCGGCGCACCGCAAAGATATGCTGGCGCGGACCGTCGGAGAGACCGCGCAGGCGCAGGTTTTCGCACATGGAATCCAGAGTGTGCTGCATGTCCTGCGCGTAGGACGAGGCCCGCTCGTTGATGATCACCAGATCGGCCGTGACGCCACGGGCACGCAGGTATTCCTGGGCACGCAGCGCTTCGCGGGCAATGCCGAGATCGACATCGTCGTTGATGCGAATGGCGAAGATCGGGAAATCGCCGGAGATTGCCAGCGGCCAGAGCGCGGACTGCGGGCCAAGCCCGGCCTGCACCGTCGCCGTATCGGCTCGAAGCTGCATGTCGGGATAGACGAGATAGCGGCCGAGCATCTGGAAACTTGCCGCTTCCTGCGAGGTGATCCCGACATGGCGCATCTGCACCTGGCTGCGGGTCCAGGCATGGATCAGCTCGTGGTTGAACGAGTCCGGATGGCGGTAGCGCTCGACGGCGCGGTCGATTTCCTCGCGGCCGGGTGCTGCGATCGTCCAGAAGATGACGCTGACCTTCTTGCCGGCGGGTACCCGCACGACGCGGCGCAGCGACACGATCGGATCGAGCGTATAGCCATCCGTACCCGACAGCTTGGCCTCGGCGTCGAAAGCCTGCGCTTCGGCCAGCGTGCGGCCGCTGCCGATGAACCGGCGACGATCGGTTTCCGCTTCGGTGTGACGCGTGCTGCCGGCATTGTCGGCAATCAGGTGCGCGACCTGCATGTCCGGCTCGCCGGGGCTGCGCTTGTTGCGCGTGACGCGAATGACATCGCCCTTCGGATCGATTTCGGTGCGAAGGAACATTTTGGAAAACAGCGGATGGGCGCTGTCCGTGTCATCCGTCGTCAACACCGGTTCGGCATAGGATGTCACCTCGATGAAGCGATCCTCCGTGCCTGTATTGAGCAGGATGAGACGGCGACCCTCGGCATCATGCTCGGTCGCGACGATGCACTCGACCTCGCTGGTGAGATCACCGACCGTCTTGATGAATTCGGCCTTGTCGTCCCCGAAACGGGCAAGCGACTTTTCACCTTCGGCACGGCGTGGCTCCGCCGTTGCCGACCACCAGACACCGGTTTCCGTATCGCGCAGGAAAATGAAAGTCCCGGTGCGATCCTCTGTCGGGTCGGCCTTCCAGCGCGTCACCGTCTGGCCATTCCAGCGGGCATAGCCGGAGCCGGTTGCCGTCAGCATGACGGAGTAGTGACCGTTCGAGAGGAACACCGTCTCGCGGTCCTTGACGAGCGGATTGACCACCGTGCGGACTTCCGGCCGCAGAAGGTCAGCCTGGCCCTTGCCGAGGGATTCCGGCTCGCGCTTGGCATTGATGATCGGGATATCGCGCGGCGCTTTTTCCTGAAGCAGCAGTTCCGCCGCCTCGATCACCGGATCGGCGTGGAACAGGGCACGCAGGCGTCCGTTGAAGACGACATTGGCAACGGCGGCGATCGACATGCCGTGATGGTGGGCATAATAGTTGCGCACCACGGCGCAGGTCTTGCCTTCCGGCACACGCGTCGGCGTAAAATCCACCGCGTCGTGATAGCCATACGCCCCGAGCGCACCCAGGTCCCGCAGGCGTTCCAGGTTGGCGATTGCCGCTTTCGGATCATACATGCTGGCGAGGATCGACGCGTAAGGCGCGATGACCGCGTTCTGGCCAAGGCCACGCTTCAGGCCCAGCGTCGGCACGCCGAAGTTGGTGTACTGATAGGTCAGCTCATGGTCGCGCGCATTGAAGGCGGCTTCCGAGATGCCCCACGGCGTCCCGAGACGGCGGCCGTGATTGATCTGCTCCTTGACGATCAGATTGTTGGTCTGGTTGAGGATGCCCCCCTGCCGTTCCTGCATGACCAGCGGCGGCATCAGATATTCGAACATCGAGCCGGACCAGGAGACCAGCGCGCCACGCGCACCGATCGGCACGATCGGACGGCCAAGCTTGTACCAGTGCTCCGTCGGCAGGTCACCCTTGGCGATGGCGAAGAGGCTCGTGAGACGGGCTTCCGACGCCAGAAGGTCGTAGCAGGCCTCATCGAGTTCATTGCTGTTGACCCGGTAGCCAATGGACAGAAGACGCCGTTCCGGGCGGAACAGGAAGCTGAAGTCCATCGAGAAGGCGAGGTCGCGCGCGCGGTCACGAATGATGACGAGACGCTCGCGGAGAGACTCGATAGCGCCCAGATCAAAGACGCTATCGGAAATATGCGCCTCGCAGGTGTTGACCAGCGCCGCCGCCCATTTCGTCACTTCGCCGCTCTGGGCATTCTTGACTTCATGGTCGAGATTGACCGTCAGCTTATGGATATCGCGTGCCAGAACCGCAAGATTGATCACGCGGATCGAGGCGAATTCACGCTCGCGCTTGACCGCGGCCAGCGCATTCAGGAAGCCGGCAATGCGCTCTTCCATCAGGCGGCGCAGCGGCCGCACCGTCTTGCGATCATCGGGCAGATCAGCCAGAATTTCCGACAGGATGGCGGCAACGTCGCCGATACCGTCGAGGCTGCCCTGCACATGGGCCGAGGGCGCTTCCGCCCATTCGCGGCACATGGACGACACGGCAATCAGATGGCCGGCAAGGTTGCCGCTATCGACCGCCGAGACATAACGCGGCTCCATCAGTTCGAGCGTGTCGGTCTTGTACCAGTTATAGAGGTGACCGCGGAATTTCGGCATCCGGTCAATGGTCGCGACCGTCTGCTCGAGCCGGCGGATCGTTTCCTCGAAACCGATCCAGCCGAAATCGCGCGCCGACATGACGGAGAGCAGGTAGACGCCGATATTGGTCGGTGACGTGCGCTCGGCGAGAATGGGGTGCGGGATTTCCTGGAAATTGTCCGGCGGCAGGAAATTCTGGCTCTCGTCGACGAACTGCTCGAAATAGCGCCAGGTGCGCCGTGCGATCTTGCGGAAGTCGTCGACAACGTCGTCCGACACGACCAGCCGGTCTTCGGTCTCGGCCGACTGGCTGACGAACCAGGCAATTGCCGGCGAGAGCATCCAGAGCAGGGCAAATGGCACGCCGATAAAGGGTAGTCCGGTTTCCGAAATCGCGGCAAGCGCCAGCGAAATGACGGCGAGCACCGGCGCGATCCACATTGACCGGTAATAGTCGAGGATGCTGCCGCCGGCCGAACTCTGGACCTGCGCTGCCGTGCGCCATTCCAGCATCAGCTTGCCGCTGACAAACGTGCGGTAGATGCGAGCGCACGATCGCATCCAGCATCATCGCCGCCGAATGGGCGATGAAGACGATACGAAGCGCCACCTGCGCATTCGAAGCCTGGATTTCAGACAGGACGGCATGCAGATGCGCCCGCGCCACGATATCATTGCGGCGTGGCATCAGGCCGTTGATCAGCGACAGGGTCGGCGCGACAAACAGGCTGAAGATCAGCACGGCCTGCCAGATCAGCGCCTGGGTCGGCTCCATGTAGTACCAGCCCATGACCGAGGCGATGAGCCAGGCGGCCGGGATCAGCGAGCGGCGCAGATTGTCGTACATCTTCCAACGGCCAAGCATCGAGACGCCATTGGCCAGATTGAACATATAGGGAAGCAGCTGCCAGTCGCCGCGCGCCCAGCGATGCTGGCGCGACATTTCCACCTCGTAGCGGGTCGGAAAATCCTCGACCAGCTCGACATCGCTGACGAGCGCGCAGCGCGCCAGCGAGCCTTCGAGCAGATCATGGCTGAGAACGGCATTTTCCTCGATCTTGCCCTTCAGCGCCGCCTCGAAGGCGTCGACATGGTAGAGCCCCTTGCCGGTGAACGTACCTTCGCCGGCAATGTCCTGATAGACGTCGGAAACGGTAAAGACGTAAGGATCGATGCCGCGATTGATCGAAAAGATGCGCTGGAAGGCCGAGGCATTGCTGCCGGTCGTCAGCGACGGCGTCACGCGCGGCTGCAGGATGCCGTAGCCGGCCGTAACCTTCTGCGTTTCCGGATCGACGACCGGGCGATTGATCGGATGATAGAGCTTGCCGACGAGCTTGGTCACCGCATCGCGCATCAGGCGCGTGTCGGCATCCAGCGTCATGACATATTGCACATTCGCTGGCACCATGTCGGCGCCCGGCAGATAGCTGGTATCGCGGTCGCCGCGCAGAAGAAGGTTGAGCTCGTGCAGCTTGCCGCGCTTGCGTTCCCAGCCCATCCAGGCGCCTTCGGCCTCGTTGTAGAGCCGGCGGCGGTGGAGAAGATAAAAGCGTGTCCGGCCATCATGCGCATAACGCGCAGACAGGGTCTCGATCTCGTGCTTGGCATAATCAAGCACATCGAGATCGGTTGCCGTTTCCTCGAACTTGCTGTCGGCCCAGTCGCTCAGAAGCGCAAAATAGACTTCGCCCCGCGGGTTTGCGAGATAGTGGACTTCGAGGTTGCGCACGAGTTCATCGACATGATCGCGCTTGGAGATGAGACAGGGAACGACGACCAGCGTGCGGGCATCTTCCGGGATGCCCTCGAGGAATTCGTAGCCGACAAGACGGGACGGCGGCACGAACAGGGTGACCAGCGTATTGAACAGCCCGGCTGCCCCTTCCGAGGCGGGCAGAGCAAACAGAAGCAGCATGATCAGCTTGGCGCCGCTTGGAATATCCATCGGGCTGACGAACACATAGACGGCGATCATCGCCAGAACCGTCAGAATGATGTTCGGACCGGCGATCGCCAGCCAATCGAGCTTGCGGCTGGCGCGGATGATCGTCTGCAGGAAGGAGGGCCGGTAGCCGATCTTTTCCTCGAGAAGACGCCGCTGCTTGCCAACGAGAAACCCGCCGACATTCGGCTCATGCGTCGCGATATTGGCGGCACGCGGCTCCAGCGGCTCCTTGACCATGGCAAGGGCGGTCTTGGTCACGTCAAGCTCTGAATGTCCCGAGCGTCGCGCCAGTTTCTCGATTGTGTTGCGATATTTGTTGCGCGAACCGAAATCCAGCGAAGCATAGTCCGAGCCGTCGCGCAGTGCCGCATCGATCTTGCTGACGCTTTCGAACCAGACAGCCCAGTCGTTGTCGTCGATTTCGCGCAGGCTGCGGACGATGTTGCTCATCGTCGCATTGCCGGATGACAGCCGGTTCTGTTCGGCAACCAGCGCATCCTCGACGTCGCTGCCGCGCTTCTCCAGCTGCGCTTCGAGCCATGTAATGACCGCGCCCGATGTCTGCGAGCCATCCCGCAGGCGATAGAGAAGCTGCGCCACGAACGTATTGTCGGAAGACAACGGCTCGACATCGGCGAGCAGGGCCCTGACCTTGTCGGCCTCGCTCAGCCGGATGATCTGGTCGGCGACCTCATTGGCCTTCTGCCGCATGCTGCGCGACCGGTCGACCCGGATCGCGATGCGGCGCAGGTTCTCGATCAGAACGAAACGGAGGATCGACGGCAGCGCCCAGAGTTCGCCGATCTTCAGCGTCTCATGCTCCTGGAACCCGGCGACCATGGCCGTCAGGCTCTCGCGGGAAACCGTGGAATGCGTATGCGCAACATAGAGCCATGCAAGCGCCATCGTTCGCGGGATCGTCGTGCCATTGACCTCGACGGTCGGCAGCTGGCGATAGAACTTGCGCGGAAAATCCCGCCGAACTTCCTGAATCGATTCCTCGACCAGATAATGATTGTCGAGGAGCCATTCCGCCGCCGGCGTGATCGAGGCGCCGCCTTCGACATCGGCCGCCGTCACCTTATAGACGCGGAAGATTTCGTTTTCGTTTTCCCGATGACGCGCGCGGAAATCGAACGGGAAGAAGCCTGGAAGCGCTGCAACCCCTTCACGGGCGAGTTTCGCACCGCTCTCATGCAGTTCGTCGATGGTGAAATAGTTCGAGCGGATCGAGTCATTATAGTCGATCTGCTTCGATTCCGGTTCGCGCGGCGGTGTGGACGGCTTGTTATGAAGGGGCATGGGTGCGGGTTCTGGATCCAACGGGTGCTGTTTTGCCCGGCTCGCATCGGCTTGCCGGATGGGCTTGAGCCCTTGACTTAGACGTTTATCAGCCATGATTCTGACCATCCTTCATGCCGGCCTTCATGCCGGCGCGAGCGGTACGGCATCGCACGAAAGCAGGGGGCGGTGATCGTGAAAGCGGCCGTCTGGTTTGATGTCAGGCTGATCTGATGAACGAACGTGGCATTTTCTAGCCGTAGTACCAACAGCATGCAAGGACACCGAAGACACGTCGGGAAGAATTGCCATGCGCCCGACTTGAGCACCCCGACAAAGGAAGATTTCGGAGCCCGCATGGACTGATATCTTGTTCAAAACGGGCCCGATTTGATATTTGGCTCCCACAGGAACGTATCACCGGGCAAAAGGTTCCGGCGGAGCGAAAGTCCCGGTCATCATCCGACCTGGCTGCTGATCCACACACGAAACGCCTGGCTGACGGGATTTTCGAGCTTCCCCTCGGGCACGACGAGATAGTAGTTGTTTTCCGTCTGCATGGGGCGATCAAAAAGGATGCGCAAGCGATCCTGCGCCAGTTCCTGCTCGATCAGATAGCGCGGAACAAGCGCAATGCCGAGACCGGCGGCTGCGGCCTCGATCACCATCGAAAACTGGTCGAACCGGTTGCCGCGATAGGCCGACTTGATATCGAGGCCATTTGCCTCGCACCATTGCGCCCACATTTTCGGCCGTGTTGCCAGATGCAGCAGCGGCTTGTCTTCCAGCTCCTGCGGATCGGACATCGGGCTCGCTGCAATCAGCGCGGGACTTGCGACGGGAATAATGACCTCGCTGCAGAGATAGCTGCAGGTCGCATGCGCCCAGACGGGCTGGCCATAGTGAATGGCCAGATCGAAATTCTGCTCCTCGAAATCGAAGGGCTGCGAGCGCGAGGCGATATTGACGACGGTGCCGGGGTGTTGCTTCAGGAAATCCGGCAGACGCGGCGTCAGCCACCGGCTCCCGAACGTCGGCAGGGAGGCGATCGACAGCGTCGATTCCGACCGCGCCGACGCCATGGCGCGCACCATCAGCTCTTCCGACTGGTTGAGCAGGCGGCGGACTTCCGGCAGGAATTTCTGCCCGGCATCGGACAGGATCACCCGCTGGCGGACACGCTCGAACAGAAGAACGCCGAGCTGGATTTCGAGATCCTTGATCTGGCGGCTGACGGCACTTTGCGTCAGGTTGAGCTCAGTCGCGGCCTGCGTGAAACTGCCATGCCGCGCAGCGCATTCGAACGCCTGCAGCGTCGTTACATCAGGAACAAGCCTTCTGCTCAACTTCATTCGCGCCTCGCATGATCATAGTCAGAATTGTCGCAATCAATGCGTACAAGGGCTATATATGATACGTATTCAGAATGACCAAGCTTTATCCCACCTTTCGAAAGGTCCTTGCCGTGACTGACGCCCGTTTCGTATCCACCGATGATATCCGCTCGGCCTTTTCAGCGGCGATGTCGATGATGTACCGGAACGAGGTCCCGGCCTATGGCACGCTGATGGAGCTGGTGGCCAAGGTCAACGCCGACACGCTTGCCGCCGATCCTGCGCAGCGCGATCGCCTGGAAGAGACCGATTCGCTGGAGCGCATCTCGCAGGAACGCCACGGGGCCATCCGCCTGGGCACCCCGGAAGAACTGTCGATGATGCGCCGCGTCTTTGCGGTGATGGGCATGTTTCCGGTTGGTTACTACGATCTCTCGACAGCCGGCGTTCCCGTGCATTCGACCGCCTTTCGCCCTGTCGGCGACGCGGCCCTGAAGCGAAACCCGTTCCGGGTCTTCACCTCGCTGCTGCGGCTCGACCTGATCGCCGACGAAAAGCTTCGCGCCGATGCAAAGGCCATTCTCGACAGACGCCAGATCTTCACCGCGCTCGCCATCGACCTCACGGAAAAGGCGGAACGCCAGGGTGGGCTCGACAAGGCCGATGCCGACCTGTTCGTGACCGAAGCGCTTGAGACCTTTCGCTGGCACGACCGCGCCGATGTCAGCCCCGATATGTATCACCGGCTGCATGACGCGCACCGCCTGATCGCCGACGTTGTCTCCTTCAAGGGGCCGCATATCAACCACCTGACGCCGCGCACGCTCGACATCGATGCCGTGCAGGCGCAGATGCCGGATTACGGCATTGCACCGAAGGCGATCGTCGAAGGGCCGCCGACGCGCACATGCCCGATCCTCCTGCGCCAGACGTCGTTCAAGGCGCTTGAGGAACCCGTCTCGTTCCAGGCGGAAGATGGCAGCTGGCAGGAAGGCTCGCACACCGCCCGGTTCGGAGAGATCGAGCAGCGCGGCATCGCGCTGACCCCGAAGGGACGCGCGCTTTATGATGATCTGCTCAATGCATCGCGCAAGGTCATCCGCCCCGCGGCCGATGGCTCGAATGCAGCGGAATACGAAAAAGCCCTGGCCGACGCCTTCACCCCCTTCCCGGACACCTGGGCGGGCATTCGCGCCGAGGGGCTCGGCTATTTCGCCTATTCGCTGACGAACAAGGGCTGCAACGTCAAGGCCGATGCGTCGCGACGAGCCTCGACAGCCTGATCGCCGGGGGGCTCGTGCAGTTCGACCCCATCATCTACGAGGATTTCCTGCCCGTCAGCGCCGCCGGGATTTTCCAGTCGAACCTTGGCGACGAGGCGACACAGGATTTTGTCGCAAGCCCCAACCAGCAGCGCTTCGAGCAGGATCTGGGTGCAGCCGTGCTCAACGAATTCGATCATTATGCCGGCATAGAGCGGGCCTCGATCGCCGAATGCCTTGCCGCGCTGTCGCATGCCGAAGCGGCGGAGTAGACCGCAGCCATGATCGACGAACGGCACAGGGCGGCATTGCTTGACATGCTCGGCGACAAGGGCGTGATCGCTGATGGCAGCGATATGGCCGGCTATCAGACCGGTGCCCGCTACGATGCGGGCAGTGCCGGATTTGTCCTGCGCCCCCGCACGACGCAAGAAGTCTCGCAGGCGCTGGCCTATTGTGTGCGAAACGATCTGTCCGTCGTTCCGCAATCCGGCAATACCGGGCTCGTTTCCGGCTCGACGCCGGATGCCTCAGGCACGCAGATCGTTCTGAGCCTCGATCGGATGGCCGACCGTTTTGATCTGGATCTCGACAATCGCTCGCTGCACCTCGACGCCGGTTTCCGGCTGTCGGACGTCAACGGCCGGCTGGAGAAGCACGGGCTTTTCTTCCCGATCGATCTTGGCGCCGATCCGCGCATCGGCGGCATGCTCGCCACCAATACCGGCGGCTCACGCTTCCTGAAATATGGCGACGTGCGCCGCAACACGCTGGGTATCAAGGTCGTGCTCGCCGACGCGGAAGGCACGATCCTCGACCTGACCTCGGATTTGCGCAAGAACAACACCGGCGTCGACTGGAAGCAGATTTTCATCGGCACCTCGGGCGCCTTCGGCGTAATCACCGAATGCGTGCTGAACGTCGAGCCCCTGCCGAAGCAGGTGGCGACGGCCTATCTCGTGCCATCAAGCGGCGCGCATGTGATGCCGCTGCTGCGCGCCATGGAGGACAGGCTCGGCGCCTATCTCTCGGCCTTCGAGGGCATATCGAAAAACTCTGTCTCGGCAGCACTCGATCATGTGCCCTCGCTGAAGAACCCGTTCCAGGGCGGCAACGTGCCTGATTATGTGATCCTCGCGGAAATTTCCCGCACCTGGGCACAGCGCGAGGGTGAACAATCGCTCGATGCGGTGCTCGAAACGGTGCTGGCAGAAATCTGGGAAACCGCAGATGCGCCGCTGGCCGATGCCTTCGTCGGCCCGGCCCATGAAATGTGGGCCCTGCGCCATGCCTTGTCGGAAGGCGTCAAGCACTCGGGCAAATTGATAGCCTTCGATCTTTCCTTCCGCAGAGGTGATATCATGGCCTTCTGCGATCGCCTGAAGGCCGACATGCCGGAAGCATTTCCGGAGGTAACGATCTGCGATTTCGGCCATATCGGCGATGGCGGCGTGCATTTCAATCTGGTGGTGCCGAAGGGCAGCGCCTCGGCATCGGATGCCGATTTCGAGCGGCGGCTGCGCGACTGGGTATTTGCCATCGCCGTCAAGGAATTCAACGGCAGCTTCAGCGCGGAACATGCCATCGGCCGCAAAAACCAGGCCTATTACGACCTCTATACGCAACAGAAGATCAAGGACTTGGCCCAGGGCCTCAAGGCCATCACCTCGCCGGGAGCCCTCGGCACGGTGCGCTTCGGATAGTCCAATCGCTAAAAAAACGGGAGTTTGCTCATCATGAACATTGCAACGAAGTCGGTAAATGTCGTTCAGGAAACGGCCGCACTTCTGGAGAAGCTCGGCGTCTCCAAGGACCTCTACACAGGCGGCGACATGGCCTCGTTCTCGCCGGTAACGGGCGAGCAGATTGCCAGCCTGAAAACGGTCTCGGCTGCCGAAGCCGCGGCCAGGATCGAAAAGGCTGACGCTGCGTTTCGCGCCTGGCGCCTGGTGCCGGCGCCCAAGCGCGGCGAACTGATCCGCCTGCTCGGCGAGGAACTGCGCGCCCACAAGGCGGATCTTGGCCGTCTTGTCTCGATCGAAGCCGGCAAGATCACCTCGGAAGGTCTGGGCGAAGTCCAGGAAATGATCGACATCTGCGATTTCGCCGTCGGTCTTTCCCGCCAGCTTTACGGCCTGACCATCGCCACCGAGCGTCCCGGCCACCGCATGATGGAAACCTGGCATCCGCTCGGCGTCGTCGGCGTTATCTCTGCCTTCAACTTTCCGGTTGCCGTCTGGTCGTGGAACACGGCGCTGGCGCTCGTCTGCGGCAATGCCGTCGTCTGGAAGCCGTCCGAGAAAACCCCGCTCACCGCCCTTGCATCGCAGGCTATCCTTGACAAGGCGCTGGCTCGCTTTGGCGATGCACCGGACGGTCTGACCGCCGTTCTGATCGGCGACCGCGACCATCGGCGAAGTCATGGTCGATCACCCGAAGGTGCCGCTGGTTTCGGCCACCGGTTCCACTCGCATGGGCCGCGATGTCGGACCGCGTCTCGCCAAGCGCTTCGCCCGTGCGATCCTCGAACTCGGCGGCAACAATGGCGGCATCGTCTGCCCGTCTGCCGATCTCGACATGGCGCTGCGCGCCATTGCCTTCGGCGCCATGGGCACGGCCGGCCAGCGTTGCACGACGCTGCGCCGCCTCTTCGTCCATGAGAGCGTCTACGATCAGCTCGTTCCGCGCCTGAAGAAGGCCTATCAGAGCGTATCCGTGGGCAATCCGCTGGAATCCACCGCCCTCGTCGGCCCGCTGGTCGACAAGCTCGCCTTTGACGGCATGCAGAAGGCGCTCGCCGAGGCAAAGGCCCATGGCGGCGCGATCACCGGCGGCGAACGCGTCGATCTCGGCCATGCCAACAGCTACTACGTCAAGCCGGCTTTGGTCGAAATGCCGAAGCAGGACGGTCCGGTCACCGAAGAAACCTTTGCCCCGATCCTCTACGTGATGAAGTACAGCGACTTCGACGCGGCCATTGCCGATCACAATGCCGTCGGCGCCGGCCTCTCCTCGTCGATCTTCACGCTCGACCTGCAGGAAGCCGAGCGCTTCCTCTCGCCTGATGGTTCCGACTGCGGCATCGCCAATGTCAATATCGGCACGTCCGGTGCCGAAATCGGCGGCGCATTCGGGGGCGAAAAGGAAACCGGCGGCGGCCGTGAATCCGGCTCCGATGCATGGCGCGCCTACATGCGCCGCGCCACCAACACGATCAACTATTCGAAGGCCCTGCCGCTGGCACAGGGCGTCTCCTTCGACATCGAATAAGATCGGCGACATCGAATAGGATCGGCGAACCAACATGACCATCAACACCAAGGTTGAGGAGGCGGGCTTTGCGCCCGCCTCGCGGATTTCCACGATCGGCGTTTCGGAAATCCTGAAGATCGGCGCCCGGGCACAAGCCTTGAAGCGCGAAGGCAGGCCGGTGATCATCCTTGGCGCCGGAGAGCCGGATTTCGACACGCCTGACCACGTCAAGCAGGCGGCATGGGAGGCCATGCAAAGCGGCCAGACCAAATACACCGCACTCGACGGCTCGCCGGAGCTGAAGAAGGCGATCCGCGAGAAGTTCAGCCGGGAAAACCAGGTTTCCTACGAACTCGACGAAATCACGGTGGCAACCGGCGCCAAGCAGATCCTCTTCAACGCGATGATGGCGACGCTGAACCCCGGCGACGAGGTGATCATCCCGACGCCCTACTGGACCTCCTATTCCGACATCGTCCAGATCGCCGAAGGCAAGCCGGTCCTGATCGCCTGCGACGCGCAAGCCGGTTTTCGCCTGAAAGCCGAGCAGCTGGAAGCGGCGATCACACCGAAGACCCGCTGGGTGATGCTGAACTCGCCTTCCAATCCGTCCGGTGCAGCCTATGGCGCTGCCGACTACCGGCCGCTTCTCGATGTGCTGCTGCGGCATCCGCATGTCTGGCTGCTGGTTGACGACATGTATGAACACATTCTCTATGACGGCTTCGAATTCGTGACGCCGGCCGCTCTGGAGCCCAGCCTGAAGAACCGGACGCTGACCGTCAACGGCGTTTCCAAGGCCTATGCCATGACCGGCTGGCGCATCGGCTATGCCGGTGGTCCCCGCGAACTGATCAAGGCCATGGCCGTGGTGCAGAGCCAGGCAACCTCCTGCCCATGCTCGATCAGCCAGGCGGCAGCCATTGCGGCGTTGAATGGCCCGCAGGATTTTCTCGAAGAACGCACGGCCAGCTTCAAACGCCGCCGCGATCTCGTCGTTGCAGGCCTGAATGCGATCGAGGGTCTCGATTGCCGCGTACCGGAAGGGGCCTTCTACACCTATTCCGGCTGCGCCGGCATGCTCGGCAAGACAACACCGTCAGGCAAGCGGATCAACACCGACACCGACTTCTGCGCTTATCTGCTCGACGATGCGGATGTTGCAGTCGTTCCCGGCTCGGCCTTCGGTCTGTCGCCGTTCTTCCGGATTTCCTATGCGACATCGGAATCAGAACTGACCGTCGCGCTGGAGCGGATTGCAAAGGCCTGCGCGGCTCTACGGTGACGCACTGAAACACCAGGGCCTGCGACAGCAGGAAATGTCATCATCGGCCGGGTTTCAAGGACCGGGCATGCGTTCAGCTGTTTGCGACCGTGGCCCCAAAGGCAAACTCCGCGACAAGGTCTGCGAACTGCGTGCCGGCGGTCTCCAGCGGGCCGCTATTGTCGATGACGACCACGTCCTTGTCGATGATGTCAGGGGTTTGCCGGGCCAATCTTAGCCGGATTTCTGCCTCGGTCTCGCGGCCCCGCGCGAGCAGACGCTGGGCCAGAACGTCCGCCGAGGCAACGATCTGCACGATGACCAACCGGGGAAAGACGCGGCGAAACTGGGCAAGCGCCGCCCGGCTGCCGTTGGCGATCAGGGTCTGCCCCGCACCGATGCGCTCGACAGCGTCTCTCGGAATGCCATATTTCAACCCATGCGCCTCCCAGGCGACAGCAAAGCCGTCGGCGCAAAGCCGGGCGTCGAACGCCTCTGGTGAAACGCACTCATGCACTTCACCACCAGCATCGGTCGGCCGGGTAATGGCCCGCTGCACAAGGTGCACGGCTTCGCCCGAACCCAGACGCCGCAGGGCAAAGTCGATAACGCTGTCCTTGCCCGCGCCACTGGGGCCGACAACGACGATCATCGTTCCGGGACGGGGCGTTGCAAGCCCCGACATCAGGCGACCCGCCGGCCTTCGCGCCAAACCGACCGCACGACCGGAATGCCGTCTGCACGATGAACGCGCACGAGATCGGCACGCAGGCCGGGGGCGATACGGCCGCGATCATCAAGCCCGACGGTGCGAGCCGGGTTGGCGGTGACCATGGCCAGCGCCTGCGGCAGGCTGATGGCTTCAAGCTCGTCCGACAGCACGAACGGCGCCTGGATCAGGCTGAAGGGAACATAGTCCGACGACAGGACATCGAGCACGCCCCGGGCAGCCAGATCACGGGCGGCGATATTGCCGGAATGCGACTTGCCGCGCACGATGTTCGGCGCGCCCATGAGCACACTGAGCCCCGCCTTGTGGGAGGCCTCGGCAGCCTCGAAACTGGTCGGGAATTCCGCCAGCCGGACGCCGAAACCGACCGATTCCTCGACATGTTCCAGCGTCGCATCGTCATGGCTTGCCACCGCAATTCCGCGCTCGGCACAGGCCTTGACGATCTCGATCCGGTGCGGCCCCGCATATTGCGCGGACAGCGCCTGCTGGCGCGCGACGAAAGCGGCAAATGCCTCATCCGAAAGACCCCGCTTGGTCTTGTAGTACAGGATATACTGCTCCATCGTCTGGAACTGGCGCTGGCCCGGTGCGTGATCCATCAGCGACACGAGACCGACCTGCGGATCGTCTTCGAACTGCTGGAAATGCTCCATCACATTGTCGGTCGAAACCTCGCAGCGCAGGTGGATGCGGTGATCGGCCCGAAGCCGGTTTTCACGCGCGGCCAGTGCCAGCGCATCGGCCATCTCGCGCATTTCGCCGGTCTCGAACCCGCCATCCTCGTCGGAGCCCATGCGCAGGCAGTCGAAAACGGTCGTGATGCCGGCGGTGGCGATCTGCGCGTCATGCGCCTGGATCGCTGCCATCTTCAGCCAGCGCACGCCCGGACGCGGCGAGTAGTGGGCCTCGAGGTGATCCGTGTGCAGCTCGACCAGACCGGGAATCAGGTAATCGCCTTCGAAATCCTCGCCGGCGCGGCTTGCTCCCGCGGAAATATCGGCGATCAAGCCGTCGCGGATCAGAACGGAACCGGCAACAATCTCGTCTTCAAGAACGATCATTGCGTTGGACAGGACGAGTTCGGCGGTCATCTCAGACATTCTTTCATTTGGATGTGCCGCCAAGCGGCAGAAGGGAGTGCACGGTAAACGGCGCGCCGCGTTGCGGCTCGATGAACAGCGCCAGAGTATCGATGAGCAATGGCTGGCCTATGAACGCAGCGAACTTTTCTTCAAGTACCTCGCGCATGGCCGCCCGCCGCTCTGACGGCACCTTGCCGGTCAGTGTCATATGGAAGCGGAAATCGTCAAAAACGTAAGGATAGCCCCACATTTCCAGATTCCTGCGACCGCTTTCCGTCAATTCGTCCGGATTGCGTCGTGCGATATCGGCCTGCGACAACGGTGCGCGAAACGGCTCGAAGCGCCGCACGGTCTCGTCAGCCAGCATCTGCAAAGCGGCAGACTCCTTGCCCGGCACCAGCGCGAAAAACGGACCGAGTTCACCAAGCATCATCTCCGCGATTTCGAACGCTTCGCACTCGGCAGAGAATTCGGCGAGCGCCTGCAGGAGCTGCATTTCGGTCTTGCCCGCAGCCAGTTCGAAAGGCGCCTTCAGCGTGCCATGGAAACCATAGCGGCGCGGATCGGCCGTCAGATGGTGCAATTCTTCCGGCAGGAAACCCGCAACCGCCACCTGCGGGCAAAGCTCGCCCTTGAACGGATCGCTGCCCAGCCAATGCTGCGCCGTGCACGACAGCGGGTGATCCTGCGGTGGCGTGAAATACAGAGCGTAACGCAAAAGCGTCATTTCCTTGTAAGAGATAAGCTTGAAGAGCGTGGCATCGATCGCCAATAGCCTGCGGGCGTGTCGCTATCCGGTTTTCGTGACATTATCGTGATGCTTGCGCCCTGCCGACGCAAAAAATCCCTTCCCCGTTCAATGCATCTTTTGCCCTATCAGGCGCGAGCGCAGCGCATTGGACAGGCCGTCGAAAATGAACACCACGACGAGAATCAACATAACCATATAGGCGACATTTTCCCAGTCGGAATTGGTTCGCATGGCCTCCCAGAGCTTCAAGCCGATGCCACCGGCGCCCACCGCGCCGATGATCGTCGCCGAGCGCGTGTTTGATTCCCAGAAATACAGCGCCTGGCTGGCAAAGACCGGCAGAACCTGCGGCAGCACGCCGAAGCGCTGCACGGCGAGCGGCGTCGCGCCCACCGATTTCACGCCCTCGCGCTGCTTGTCGTCGATGTTTTCAAGCGCTTCCGAATAGAGCTTTCCGAGCGTGCCGGTATCGGTGAAGAAGATCGCCGACATGCCGGCCAGAGGTCCGGGTCCGAAGGCGCGCGTGAAGAACAGTGCCCAGATCAGCATGTCGACCGACCGCAGGAAATCGAAGAAGCGCTTGGTGACCTGGTTGAGCAGCCGGTTGCGGGTGATGTTGCGCGCTGCAATGAAGCAGAGCGGAAAGGCGATGATCGAGGCAAACAGCGTGCCGACAAAGGCCATGACCATGGTCTGCAAAAGCTTGGTCCAGACATCGAGATGCTGCCATTCCGCATTGTAGAGAATGTTGTTCCAGGCAAGCGACAGATTGCTGCTCGACGGATCGAGGCGTTCGCCGCTGGTGATCAGCGAGAAAACCTCCGAGGCGGATTTGCCGAAGAAAGGTGAGTTGGTGTCGAAGATGAAGTTTGCCCAGCCGAAGAAGCGGTTGCGGATGCTGACTTCGTCCGCATCGATCTCGGCCCAGCCGGTCGCGCCGAAGGAAAGCGTGATTCTTTCGCCCGGCCGCTTCTGCACGGCCCAATCCGGCAGTGCCGTCAGCGGCTCGACCGTGTTCTTGCCATCGATACGGACGACGATCGTTTCGCCATCATGACTGACGCGCACTTCATTGGCTGCGACCTGTATTTCCGTGTCGCTGTCATAGGTAACGACGGCGTTGCTGATCACCTCTTCCGTCACCGTCTCGCGGCGCAACTGCGGCTCGACCGCAGCGGCCGCTCCGCCCTCGGCTGCGCCCGGCGCCATGAAACTGAAGGACGAGCCGTTCTTCTTTGCCGCCTGCCCGGCTTGTGCCGGAACCTCGACGGTGCGGGTGACGGTCTTGCGCTCGAGGCGTACCCAGTCCGGATCGGGATTCTTGCCGAGCGGCGAAAAGCGCGGATATTCGATCTTCATCGCACCATCAGGCGCAACAGTGATATCCGGACGAACCTCATAGGAGACCCAGTCAGCCAGATAGCTGCCGGCGATCGACCAATTGGCATTGCCGAGCACGTGCCCGATCGCAAAGAACCACCAGCTGTAGAGGAGATAGAGGCCGATCGCTGCGCAGAAAAGCAATGTCCGGAAACGCTTGCCGCCTGATGATTTGAGGAGTTGCGGGTGGCGGGCGGCGATTGCTTCCATCTCGGCCGGATTCAAAGCGGTCATGGCGGATATCCTATTGCGCGAGCTGGAAGGCGTGGTCGCCGACGAGACGGCGGCGCAGCCAGGCTGAAAACTGATCGACGGCAAAGACGGTGGTGAACAGCAGGATGACAATGGCGAGCGTCTTGGCCTCATGGCCCTGGCCGATCGAAAGCCGCAGCAATTCGCCGATGCCGCCGCCGCCGACGGCACCGATGATCGTCGAGGCCCGGACATTGATCTCGAGCCGCATCAGGAAATAGCTGGTAAAGTTCGGCAGGACCTGCGGCACGATGCCGAACCAGACCCGCTCGATCCAGTTTCCTCCGGCGGCGCGCAAACCCTCTTCCGGCCGCATGTCGGCATTCTCGACAACTTCGAAGAACATCTTGCCGAGCGCGCCGATGGTATGCACGGCCACGGCGATGATGGCGGGGATAGGACCGAGCGAGAGAATGGCGAGGAAGAAGCCTGCGATCACGACCTCCGGGAAGGCTCGCAGCAACTCCATGACCCGGCGCACCGGGCCGCGGATCCAGGGGCTGGAGACAAGATTTTTCGCAGCAAGGAAGCTGAGGATGAAGCCGAAGAAGACGCCGATGAATGTCGACAGAATGGCAATGTTGAGCGTTTCCAGCATCTTGTGGAAATATTCCGGCACGTAGAACGTGTCCGTCAGGTAGAGCCGGCCCTCCGGATAATTATACTTGAAACTTCCATCATCATAGGGAGATGGCAGGTCGAACATTGCCCGAACGATTTCCATCCCGTCCCGCGGCACCAGATCCTCGATGAAATCGAAGAAATAGGGCAGGCGGTCGAAGAATTTTCCGGAATTGGTTTCGTTGGCAAACCAGAGCGAGCCGGACAGGGCAATCGCCAGCAGACCGAAACACAGCCAGGTGTAGAGCCGACGTTTCGAGGCCATTTCCTGCCAGTGGCGTTCGACCACCATGCCGGTCTGGCTAAGTGTGCGCGGGAGTGTCGATACTGCCATTGGGATCTCCGACGCGACGGGCTTGCTTCAAGGCCCAGGCCATTCAAGGCGCTGCAAACATTGAAACGCTGGCCGGTCTCCCGGCCAGCGCTCCAGATTCCAGGCTGTTATCAGCCGCCGATGGTCGCCTTGCGAGCGTCGATGATCGGCTTGTAGAAGTCGACGTTGACTTCCGTGTAGCCGGTGAAATCGCCGCCCTGGATGGCGGAGAAGCAGGCTGCGTCGGTCTTCGGCAGGTCGACCATGAACTGCTTGAACTTGGCCTTCATGTCGGCGTTCATCGACGAGCGAACAACGATCGGGCCGTTCGGGATCAGCGGCGACTGCCAGAGTTCGACCAGGTCGTTCATGTCGAGAATGCCCTTCTCGACCATCTTGTGCAGGTTGCCGGAGGTGTAGCCGTCCTTGAACTCGCCTACGCCCGAAGCCCAGGTCGTGCCGGCATCGAAGGTGCCCTTGACGACTTCCAGAACGAGATTCTCGTGACCGCCGCCGAAACCGGTCGAGCCGAAGAATTCCTTGACCGGGCCACCGATGGCTTCCGGCAGGGTAACGAGCGGGATGAGGTAACCGGAGGTCGAATCGGCATCGGCAAAGCCGAGCTTCTTGCCCTTCAGGTCTTCGAGCTTGGTGATGCCGGAATCCTTGCGGGCAACCATGATCGAGTGGTAGCCGGTCGAACCGTCGGTCTGGACCGTGGTCAGGATCGGCTCGACGGCATCAGCCTTGGCGAGATAGATCTTGGCAAAGCCAGAAGCGCCGAGTTCAGCATAATCGAGCGTGCCGCCGAGAAGGCCCTGAATGACGCCGTCATAGTCGGCGGCCGGGAAGAAGGAGACCTTCTCAACACCGATGGCAGCTGGCAGCTTGTCGGCCAGGCACTGGAAGTTGCGCAGACGGTCGGCTTCGTTTTCGCCGCCGAGGATGCCAACGCGGAATTCCTTGAGGTCTTCAGCCTGAACATGGCCGACAAGCGCGAAAAGCGCGACGGCGCTCAAAAGAGCTTTCTTCATCATGACAATCGTCTCCCGTTTGTCCGGCCGTGCCGGATCGTGTTCGGTTTCGAGGATAGGCACCCTTGACGCGGGTCTTCGATCCTGTCGGTCCTTAAAGGCCGGCCAGAGCCAGCGGCTGTGGGCTGGCGGATTCCTTGACATCCCTGGCTTTCGCCACGGGAAGATTGATGCTGGTCGAGGTCATGCTCTCGTCGAGATCAGAGCCGGACCCATAGATTTCGCTGACGGCAGCGGCCGTGAGCTCGGAGGGCGAACCGTCGAAGACGACCCGGCCATGCGCCATGCCGACGATGCGCTCACAATAATTGCGCGCCGTGTCCAGCGTGTGCAGGTTGGTGACGACGGTGATGCCTTCACGCTCGTTGATATCGCGCAGCGCATCCATGACGATCTTGGCATTCAGCGGATCGAGCGAGGCGATCGGCTCGTCGGCCAGGAGCATCTTCGGCTGCTGCATCAGGGCACGGGCAATCGCCACGCGCTGCTGCTGGCCGCCCGATAGCGTGCCGGCCGGCTGCAGCGCCGTCTGCTCGATACCGAGCCGCTCCAGCGCGGCGATCGCCAGCGATCCGCTCTTCGCGGGTGAACATGTTGAGGATGCTGAGAACCGTCGAGCGGTGATTGAGGCGACCGAGAAGCACATTGGTCAGCACATCGAGGCGCGGCACGAGATTGAACTGCTGGAAGATCATGGCGCAATCGCGCTGCCAGTTGCGCAGCGCTGCCCCGCGCAGGGAGGAAACCTCGAGATCACCGAAATGGATGGAACCCGAGGAAACATCGTTCAGCCGGTTGATCATCCGCAGCAGCGTCGATTTGCCGGCGCCGGAGCGTCCGATAATGCCGACCATCTGCCCCTGCGGAATGTCGAAGGTAACGGAATCGACCGCAATCTTTTTGCCGAATTGACGGGTTACATTCTTCAGCTGAAACATGATTGGGCACTTCCTGTTCACGATATCCATCATCGATATGCCGAAGGCTTTAACGCTGTTTCATGAAGCCGCAATGTCAGTTTCATGTAAGTTCTGTTACAATGCAAAAGCCCGGAAATCCGGGCTTTTCAGATTGAAATCAGGCGTTGTGGCGCAAAAGGAAAGCCTCTGCATCCAGCATGCGGAAATCGTCCAGCGCATCGCGCAGACGCAGGTGATCCCAGTCCCACCAGGCGAGTTTTTCGAAGCGGTCGGCGATCTCGGGCCCGAAGCGGTCCCGGATCAATCGGGCAGGCACGCCACCGACGATGGTGTAGGGCGCAACATCCCGCGAGACGACGGCACCGGCGCCGATCACCGCACCGTTTCCAACCGAGACACCGGGCAGCACGGTCGCGCCATGGCCGATCCAGACATCATGGCCGATGACGACGCGATTGCCCCGACGCCATGCGAAGAAATCATCGTCCGCGCCTGCATCCGGCCAGTAGTCGCCGGCCCGGTAGGTGAAATGATGCAGCGTTGCGCGCCAGACCGGATGGTTCGTGGCGTTGATGCGCACGGACGCGGCGATATTGGCGAACTTGCCGATGGTGGCGCACCAGACCGAGCCGTCCTGCATGATGTAGGAATAATCGCCGATCTCCGCCTCGCTGATCCGGCAGCGTTCGGCAATCTCGGTATAGCGGCCAAGGGTCGATTCCTCGACCGTGGCACTCGGATGAATGAGCGGGTTTTCCGAAAGCTTGGTCATGCTGCCACCTTCCGCGGCGAGAAGGACGAGACATCGATGATCCGGTCGGCCACGGCATCGCGCACCTCCGCGTCGTGGAAGATGCCGAGCAGCGCCGTACCCGATTTTTTCTTCTCGGCAATCATCTCGACGACAACGGCGCGGTTCGTTGCATCGAGCGAGGCCGTGGGTTCATCGAGCAGAAGGATCGCATGATCGGTGATGAAGCCGCGGGCAATGTTGACGCGCTGCTGTTCACCGCCGGAAAAGGTGGCGGGTGGCAACTGCCAGAGTTCGTGCGGCAGGTTGAGCCTGTCGAGAAGCTCGCGAGGCACGCTCCCGCGCCTCGACCAGGGACACGCCGCGGGCCAGCAGGGGATCGGCGACGACATCCACCGCAGAAACGCGCGGGACGACGCGCAGGAACTGGCTGACATAACCGAGCGTATCGCGCCGGACTTCAAGCACAGCCCTGGGATCGGCATGGGCAAGATCGACCAGCTTTCCCGGCATGGTCGATGAGGATCTGGCCTTCATCCACGGCATAGTTGCCATAGAGCATCTTCAGGATCGAGCTTTTGCCGACCCCGGACGGCCCGCCCAGCACGACGCATTCGCCGCTCTTGACCGAGAAGGACACGCCCGAGACGACCGGCAGCCGAATGCCGTCACGCAGATGCATGGTGAACGTTTTGGAGACTTCGGAAACAACGAGAGGCGTCGCCATGAAATAGTCCTTTATGCGCATGGTCCTATCCGAAAAGCGGTTCCCACTTTTCGGGACCAGGCGATTAAACCTGCAGGATCGAGGAAACGAGAAGCTGGGTATAGGGCTCGCGCGGATCGTCGAGCACCCGGTCTGTCAGCCCCTGTTCGATGACGAAGCCGTCCTTCATCACCATCATCCGGTGCGACAACAGCCGGGCGACGGCGAGGTCATGGGTGACGATAATCGCCGAGAGACCGAGATCGTGGACGAGGCCGCGCACCAGGTCGAGCAGGCGGGCCTGCACCGAAACATCGAGGCCTCCGGTCGGTTCGTCCATGAAGACGAGACGGGGCGAGGTCACGAGATTGCGGGCAATCTGCAGCCGCTGCCGCATGCCACCCGAAAAGGCCCGTGGCTGATCGTCGATGCGGTCTGCCTCGATCTCGACGCGGCGCAGCCAGTCGGTTGCCGTCGCCCGGATCTGGCCATAGTGCCGGTCTCCAACCGCCATCAGCCGCTCGCCGACATTGGCACCGGCCGACACCGCCATGCGCAGCCCGTCCGCCGGATTCTGATGCACGAAACCCCAGTCGGTCCGCATCAGGAAGCGGCGTTCGGCCTCGCCCATGCGGGCAAGATCGCGATACTGGCCGTCGCGCATATGATACTCGACCTTGCCCGATGTCGGCATCAGCCGCGTCGACAGGCAGGAGAGCAGCGTGGTCTTGCCGGACCCGGATTCGCCAACGATCGCCAGCACCTCACCGGGCCAGAGATCGAAGGAAACATTCTTGCAACCGATGCGGCTGCCATAGAATTTCGAGACATCATTGACTTTGAGAAGCGGGGTCGGGCTCATTCTGCAGCCTCCTGCGCAAGAAGGTGTCCGGCATGGCCATGCGCACGGCGGTCCTCGCAATGGTCCGTATCGGAGCAGACGAACATCCGCCCGCCCTTGTCATCCAGAATCACCTCATCGAGATAGACCTGCTCCGCGCCGCAGAGCGCACAGGGCTTGTCGAAATGCTGGATCTCGAACGGATGATCCTCGAAGTCGAGGCTGACCACCTCAGTATGCGGCGGCACCGCATAGATACGCTTTTCGCGGCCGGCACCGAACAGCTGCAAGGCATCGGACATGTGCATTTTCGGATTGTCGAATTTCGGTGTCGGCGACGGATCCATGACGTAGCGACCCTCGACCTTGACCGGATAGGCGTAGGTGGTGGCGATATGACCGTTGCGGGCGATGTCCTCGTAAAGCTTGACGTGCATGAGGCCGTATTCCTCCAGCGCGTGCATCTTGCGGGTCTCGGTCTCGCGTGGCTCGAGGAACCGCAGGGGTTCCGGGATCGGCACCTGATAGACCAGCGTCTGGCCGGCCGTCAGTTTTTCCTCGGGGATCCGATGGCGCGTCTGGATGATCGTCGCCTCCTTCGTCCGTGTGGTCACCGCGACATTGGCGACCTTCTGGAAGAAGGCGCGGATCGAGACCGCGTTCGTCGTGTCGTCGGCGCCCTGGTCGATAACCTTCAGCACATCGTCAGGCCCGAGAATAGCCGCCGTCACCTGCACGCCGCCGGTTCCCCAGCCGTAGGGCATGGGCATTTCGCGGGAGGCGAAAGGCACCTGATAGCCGGGAATGGCGATCGCTTTCAGGATCGCCCGACGGATCATCCGCTTGGTCTGTTCGTCGAGATAGGCAAAATTATAGGTGGCAAGGTCGGTCATGGGTGAATACCTTGGTGGAAAGAATCCGAGCGCGGGAACAAGCCCCCGTGCTCACGTCTCAAGGGCGGGATATGGACGATCCGAGCTACACTCCGATCTGGATTTTCATCAGCTGCGTCATCCTGGTGGGCCTGATGTTCTTCGCGCCGAAGAACGGTTCGGGGGGCGATGGTGGCGGCCCCTTCGGGTCGGATGGGAACGATGGTGGCGATGGCGGCGATTGAGCCCGTCGGATGAGGAAGAAGCATCGCCTACTCCGCCGCCTGTCGGGTATCGGCGGCCTTGCCTGAGATCGCCTCATGCTCCGCACGCATCCGGCGCACGAGATCGAGCTCTGCCTGGAAATCCACATAATGCGGCAGTTTCAGGTGCTCGACGAAGCCCGTTGCCTGGACGTTGTCGGAATGCGAGATGACGAACTCCTCGTCCTGCGCCGGCGCCACCACATCCTCACCGAATTCCTGTGCCCGCAGGGCCCGATCAACGAGCGCCATGGCCATCGCCTTGCGTTCGCTCTGGCCGAAGACAAGGCCGTAGCCGCGGGTGAACTGCGGCGGCTGCTTGGCCGAGCCGCTGAACTGGTTGACCATCTGGCATTCGGTGACACGGATGCGGCCGAGAGAAACGGCAAAACCGAGTTCTGGAAGATCCATCTCGACCTCGACCTCGCCAATGCGGATTTCGCCGGCGAAGGGGTGGGTGCGGGCATAACCGCGCTGGGTCGAATAGGCGAGCGCCAGAAGAAACCCTTCGTCGCCACGGGCGAGCGCCTGCAGGCGCAGATCTCGGTTGAGCGGAAATTCCAGCGGCTCGCGGGTGATATCGCCCGGCACATGGTCTTCCGGCAGCATGCCGTCGGGCTCGATCAGCCCCTCGCCGGCGAGAATCTCGGAGACCCGCATGGTCACCGCGTCACCGGCCTCCTTCTGCTCGGGCTCGGCAACATCGCCATCTTCCAGCAGCGACGGGTCGAGCAGACGGTGCGTGTAGTCGAAGGTTGGTCCCAGCAGCTGCCCGCCGGGGAGATCCTTGTAGGTCGCCGAAACGCGGCGCTCGATCTTCATGTCGGCTGTATCGACCGGCTGCGAATAGCCGAAGCGCGGCAGCGTCGTGCGGTAGGCGCGCAGGATGAAGATTGCCTCGATCATGTCGCCGCGCGCCTGGCGCACGGCAAGGGCAGCAAGCGAACGGTCGTGCAGCGAAGCCTCTGCCATGACGCGATCGACGGCGAGGCCAAGCTGGGCAACGATCTGCTCGATCGAGATGGCCGGCAACGACCGGTCGCCTCTGCGGCGATCGGCCAGCAACCGATGGGCATTGGCGATGGCGCTCTCGCCTCCCTTGACGGCAACATACATGGCTTCAGCCCTCCTTGCGGCGAAGTTTGACGGTGCGCGGCAGGCAAAGGGCTGCATCGCCGGCGACAAGCACGAGATCGACGCCACGCGGGAACACGGCGCGGTTCTCATCCCACAGCATCAGGAAAATCTCGGGCAGCCCGACCGGCGCGATCACCGTCTCGTCCTTGATGCCCGGCCCTGTTGCAATCATCTCGATGCCACCCGAAAGCGCGGCGATCTCGATGATGACAGTGGTCGATCGGTCGGGATATTCCTGCGTGCCCATGGCAAACTGGTTGAAGCCCGGCACCAGCCCGCCGGCTTCGACGAAGGCAAAACGTGCATCCGGCTTTACGATCGTCACGGGTGCGCCGCTGTGGAAGGCAAGCCAGGCAGGAACGGCCGATTGCGCCAGTGCCTGCGTCAGCCAGACCGGCGTGTCATTGTCGCACAGCGTCAGCGCAATCGCGCCAGAACTCCGACCCATCGGTGCCGGCGGGACGGCCGCCGTGTCGATCGGAACGATGGTGCCCGGGCGCGCCATGCCGTCCATCAGCGCGCGAAACACGGACTGGGACTGGAACACGGGATTATCGAAAGCCGCCGGCATAGGCAAGATGGGTTTCGTTGATGTCGGCCATCAGTCTTCTCCCCGGACCATGGTGAAGAAATCGACGCGGGTGGCGGCCGTCTGCTCGGCCTCGCGCCTGTCCTGCGCCTCCATGCGCGCCTGAACGGTCCGTGTCAGCGCCTCCACGAGGTCTCGCCTTTCCGGTATCTGCCAAAGGGCATCGAAAATCGCGGCGAGCCGCGCCTTTTCCCGGTCGGTCCCGAGCATTTGCCCATGGCCGATTTCGCCGGTACCAAGCCGAACCGTCGCGCGGGTCACGGTCGCTTCGCCCAGATTGAAGGGATCGCCGCCGCCGCCGATGCGTCCGCGCACCATGATGAGCCCGGTTTCGGGACCGCGAACGGCAAAGACATCAGGGGCCGGCAAGATGATCTGCAGGGCGTCACGCATTTCCTCGACCGTTGCCTGTGCGAGAAGCCGCATTGAGTGGCGGCGCCCCTGCCCGTCCCTGTCGGTTTGGTTTTCTTTGATCGCGTCCATTGCCTTCATCCAAAATGTCTATTAATCTAGACAACTATACATGTTGCATATTTTTCTAAGGTTGAAACGTGACAGAGTGATGACGCAGAGGCAGAAAATGGTCGAACGGCAAATCGGTGTGGCGCTCTGGCGGCAGATCGCCGATCGAATCCGGCTATCGATCAGCAATGGGGCCTATGATCAAACCGGCATGGTCCCGCCGGAAACGGCGCTGGCGTCGCAGTTCGGCGTCAACAGGCACACCGTGCGCAGCGCCTTGGCATCCCTTGCGGATGAAGGCCTGGTCAACGCGGTCCAGGGCCGCGGCACGATGATCGTCCGCAAGGAGCGGCTGAGCTTCCCGATTTCCCGGCGAACCCGATTTTCGCAAGGGCTGAGCGGGCAGGCCCGGGATCTGGAAGCGCGATTGCTTGACCATGACCATGTGCCGGCCACGCGCGAGGTCGCCGATGCGCTTGGAATCGAGCCCGGGGAGATGTGCATCAGGCTTGACCTCCTGAGCAGCGCCGACGGGCGCGGCGTATCCTGCTCGACGAGTTTCTTCTCCGCCGAGCGCTTCCCTGAGATGGCCGAGCATTTTGCAAGGCTCGGCTCGATCACCCGATCCTTCGCGGCAAGCGGGCTGGATGATTATGTTCGCGCCTCGACCGATATCGTCGCACGCCATGCGGATGCCAACGAACTGGCCTTGCTGAAACTCTCGCCGGGCGCAATCGTCATCGAAACACAGGCGATCAATGCCGATCCGCAGGGGCGACCGGTGCAATATTCCCGAACCCGCTTTGCCGCAGACCGCGTCAAGCTGACCATCGAGACATGAAAAAGGGCGCGGATGCCACTGCGTCCGCGCCCCTCATTGGTTCTGCAACAATCAGACGTCGGCGACGACCGTCTGCTTCTGCGTGCCGAGACCCTCGATGCCAAGCTCGATCACGTCGCCGGCCTTGAGGTATTGCGGTGGCTTGAAGCCCATGCCGACGCCGGGCGGCGTGCCGGTCGAGATGATGTCGCCGGGATGCAGCGTCATGAACTGGCTGAGATAGCTCACCACATGGGCGACGCCATAAACCATGGTCTTCGACGAGCCATCCTGCTTGGAGACCCCGTTGACGGTGAGCCACATTTTCAGCGCCTGCGGATCGGCAATCTCGTCTTTCGTCACCAGCCACGGGCCGGTCGGTCCGAACGTGTCGCAGGACTTGCCCTTGGTCCACTGCCCGGCCCGCTTGGTCTGGAAATCGCGCTCGGAGACGTCGTTGATGACGCAATAGCCGGCGACGTGACCCAGAGCGTCGGCTTCGGAAACGTATTTGGCCTTTTTGCCGATGACGACGCCGAGTTCGACCTCCCAGTCGGTCGCTTCCGAACCGCGCGGAATGACGACATCGTCGTTCGGGCCGACGATGGCCGAGGTCGCCTTCATGAAGATCACCGGTTCCGGCGGAACGGTCGCGCCGGTTTCAGCGGCGTGGTCGGCATAGTTGAGGCCGATGCAGATGAATTTTCCGGTGCCGGCAACACAGGCCCCCAGACGCGGACTGCCATCGACGACAGGCAAGGCGGCAATGTCGAGATCGCTCGCCCAGCCCATATCAGAAATGGCGTCGCCGCCGACATCGGCAATCACGCCGCTCAGGTCGCGGATCTGTCCCGCATCGTCAAGAATGCCGGGCTTCTCGCTGCCCGCCGGGCCGTATCGCAAAAGTTTCATGGTCTATTTTCCCTAGCGTCGTTTATCTTGCGCTGCCTGACAAACCAAAGCGCAACCGTCTTGTAAAGCCATTTTTATCGATAAAAGACACATCAACCGCCGGTTCCAAGCCGCAGCAAGCCATCCAGCGCCCGTTCAGCGATTGCCTCTATCGACAGGGTGACATCCACCGTGACCACACCCGGTTCGGCATTTGGCGGCTCCAGCGCGGCAAACTGGCTGTCGATCAGCGACGCAGGCATGAAATGTCCGGGGCGGCTTTTCATCCGCGCTTCGAACACGGCACGCGACCCTTCGAGAAACACGAAGGCAAGTTGGCCACCGGCTGCGTGTCTCAATCGGTCACGATAGACTTTTTTCAGCGCCGAACAGGAAATCACGATGGTTTCGCCCCGCGCCCGGCTATCCGCAAGATGCGCACCGATGACGTCGAGCCAGGGCCAGCGATCGTCATCGTCTAGCGGGATGCCGGCCGACATTTTCGCGATATTGGCCGCCGGGTGCAGGCTGTCGCCTTCGACGAAACGGCAGTGCAGCGCTTCTGCAAGTTTTTCGCCGACAGACGTCTTGCCGCAGCCGCTGACACCCATGACGATAACAGCCATGGTTCCAGGTTCAGAGGGATGGTGTGATAGCGTCGTCGACATAATGCGTGTGTCCATTCACGAAAGAGAATGCGGTGCCCGCACGCAAGACTGCAGAGCATTCAGGTCAAACGAGGAAGAACCCATATTCCTCTCCTGCCATCTGCATTCTTGCCCGGACACGGGAATCCGCGCCAAGCTAGGTAGACGAAAACATACCGATTAGACAGGCACGAATCCAAAGTTGATTTTCCGCTGTCGCTTCCTGTCTCCGGCTTGCTACGCTACGTTCATTCAGCCTGTTCAGGACAAGCCTACCCCATGCCCTTCGACACCGAACTCGATCGCTTCGTTCCGAAAAGTGCTGCCTCGTTCAGCCTTGAGCGCAATCAGCAGACCCGCGATGTCGTCTTTCTTCTGATGCCGCATCTGTCGATGATCGCTTTCAGTTCGGCGATCGAGCCCCTGCGGGTCGTCAACCAGCTGACCGGCCAGATGCTCTATCGGTGGCATCTTCTTTCCCAGGATGGCAGAAACCCGGTCTGCTCCAACGGTGTCGAACTGGTCGTCGCCGGCGGTCCGCGGGCGATTGACCGCACCGCTTTGCTCCTCGTCTGCGCCGGCATCACGCCGAAATCGCTGGCGAGCAAGCAGGCGCTGTCCTGGATCAGGGGCCACCGAAGGCGCGGCGGCATGGTTGGCGGCATCTGCACCGGCGCTTTCGTGCTGGCGGAAGCCGGGTTGCTCGAAAACCGGCGCTTCACCGTGCATTGGGAGAACCGCACCGGATTCCTTGAAAACTTCCCGAACCTTTCGCCAACGACGCACATCTTCGAGGCGGACGACGGCATCATCACCAGCGGCGGCGGCAACGGGTCGATGGATATGATGCTTTCGCTGATCGCCGCCGATCACGGCGAGCCTCTGGCGCGCGCGGCAGCCAATATGTGCATTCACGGGACGATCCGCACCGAGGCAGTCGATCAGGTCTTCTACCGGGACGAGGGCGACAGCATTCCGGATGCCCCGAAACTCGCATTGATCATCCAGATTCTTGACCAGAACCTCGAAAACGCCATCGACGTCCCCCTGCTCGCCTCCAAGGTCGGCCTATCGCGCCGCCAGGTAGAGCGGCTCTTTCGGGCAAGCCTGGGTGTCAGCCCGGCGGCCTTCTACGAAAAACGCCGGCTGGAGCGGGCACGCTCGCTCCTGATCGACACACCGATCAGCATAGCGGAGATCGCCGCGGCCTGCGGCTTTCGCAACGCCCAGCACCTGTCCCAGCGGTTTGACCGGCATTTCGGAACGACGCCCCACCGTCTGCGCAGGGCGTCGTCGGAAAACAAGGCAATTCCAGGCAAAGGCTTGACGCGATTTTTCCGGACTTGCCTGAAGCAACAAACGTCAAGCAGCTGTCGAATAGGCCTTGGCCATATCAGGCAGGCGCTTGACGCGGATCTTCGAGGCCTGGCCAGCCGTGTTGAAGGCGATGAAGCGCTCCTTGCAGACTTCGACCATGCGCGCCGTTGCCGGCTTCAGGTAATTGCGCGGATCGAAATTGTCGGCGTTTTCCAAATGATGCTTGCGGATCATGCCGGTGAAGGCAAGGCGCAGGTCCGTGTCGATATTGACCTTGCGCACGCCAAGCGGGATGGCCTTCTGGATTTCCGAGACGGGAACGCCCCATGTCTGCTTCATCTTGCCGCCATTGGCGGTGAACAGGTCCTGCAGCTCCTGCGGCACCGAAGACGAGCCGTGCATGACCATGTGGGTGTTCGGCAGGCGCTTGTGGATCTTGGCGATCGTATCGATCGACAGGATGTCGCCATCCGGCGCACGGGTGAACTTGTAGGCGCCGTGGCTGGTACCGATGGCGACGGCCAGGGCATCGACGCCGGTCTTCTCGACGAAATCGAACGCCTGCTCCGGATCGGTCAGCAGTTCCTCGCGCGAAAGCTTGCCCTCGAAGCCGTGTCCGTCTTCCTTTTCGCCGGCACCGGTTTCCAGATTGCCGAGACAGCCAAGCTCACCTTCGACCGACACGCCGGCCGCATGGGCGATCTTCACCACTTCCGCGGTCACCGCGACATTGTATTCATAGCTGGCGATGGTCTTGCCATCGGCCTGCAGCGAACCGTCCATCATGACGGAGGTGAAGCCGTTGGTGATCGCCGAGATGCAGGTGGAAGGCTGGTCGCCATGATCAAGATGCAGGCAGATCGGAATATGCGGATATTCTTCCGCCGCCCCGAGGATCAGGTGACGCAGGAAGGCATCACCCGCATAGGAGCGGGCGCCGCGGCTGGCCTGGAGAATGACCGGCGAATCCGTTGCATCGGCAGCACGCATCACGGCCTGGATATATTCGAGATTATTGACGTTGAACGCCGGCAGCGCATAGTCGTTCTCTGCGGCATGGTCGAGCAATTGCCGCAATGTAATCAAGGCCATTCCAGATCTCCCTTTTCTCTCACTCGAGCTGTAGCAGGTTTCGAATCACCTGCCGGCTCGCCTCTTTCAATCGGTCGCAATGCGATCCGCCTATGATCCCTGATTCTGTAAAGCCCTGATGGCACTCCCACCATCCACGGCATTCGGAAATTTACCCGCACAATAATTGAAGTGAGTCGTTTGGCAACGCCAATCCGGCGCAGGCAAGCTCCGCTTTCGCACCTGCAACGTTGTCGATGAAAAAGAAATCGGCCAACAGCCAGCTTCACCCTGCGGTGGTGTTATTCGAAGCTCTCCCAGGATGACGCGACACCGAGATGGTCCGGCATCAAAAGACGCAGGCAGTCGCCGATCGCAAATCTCGGAAAAGCCTCCTGGAGAGGTCCCCGTAAAACTATGTTTCGCACATGCCAATGTTTGGCTAAGCATATTACGTAAACGGCAGTTTGTCTTTGCGTTGATTTCAATATGCGTGCGCGCGAGTGATGCAGGCAGGCATTCGCCTTGCGCTTCGAAAGCCTTTCCCTGCATTGCCCTAAAGACCCATCGTCCACGGATTTCATGCCGCAAAATGGACGTGCCACGGCGCATTCAAAGCACAACCTTTGCGATAGATTTAGCGGAACCTTATTGACAAGGCTGCAATTTCCACAGGATTTCGCCTTGCGTTTGCCCGGAATTTGGATTTTGTTCAGTCCTTCAAAACCTAAAAAAAGGGGAAGGACACAGATATGTCGTCACTTAAACTCAATCTTCGCGCCGCAATTCTGCTTGGCTCTCTGCTGATCGGCGCAAGCCCCGCACTCGCTGAAGCGGTCCTGCATCGCGGCAATGCCGGCGAGCCGCAGACGCTCGATCAGGCGCACACCTCGATCAACATCGAGGAATTCATCCTGAAGGACCTCTATGAGGGCCTGACCATCTATGACGCTGCCGGCAAGATCGTTCCCGGCGCAGCAGAAAGCTGGACGGTTTCCGACGACGGCACCGTCTATACCTTCAAGCTTCGCGCCGATGCCAAGTGGTCGGATGGCTCTGCGGTCACGGCCGAGGATTTCGTCTTCTCCTTCCGGCGCGTGGAAGACCCCAAAACAGCCGCCGGCTATGCCAACATCCTGTTCCCGATCAAGAACGCCGAAAAGGTCAACAAGGGTGAAGTGCCTATCGATCAGCTTGGCATGAAGGCTGTCGATGAAAAGACCCTTGAGGTCACGCTCGAGCGCCCGACCCCCTTCTTCCTGGAATTGCTGGCGCACCAGACGGCGCTGCCGGTTTCCAAGGCCAGCGTCGAGAAGAACGGCAACGATTTCGTCAAACCGGGCGTCATGGTCTCCAACGGCGCCTTCAAGTTGACCGCCCACGTGCCGAACGACAGCCTGACGGTCGAGAAGAACGCATCCTACTGGGACGCTGCCAACGTCAAGCTCGACAAGGTGATCTTCTACCCGATCGACGACCAGGCTGCGTCCGTTCGCCGGTTTGAGGCCAAGGAAATGGACCTCGCCTACAACTTCTCCGCCGACCAGCTGGAGCGCCTGAAGGCCGCCTATGGCGCCCAGGTCCACGTGTCGCCGACGCTTGCGACCTATTACTACGCCTTCGACACCCGCCAGGAGCCCTATAGCGACGTGCGCGTCCGCCAGGCGCTGTCCATGGCCGTCGACCGCGACTTCCTTGCCAAGGAAATCTATTCGGGCTCGCAGCTGCCGGCCTATTCCATGGTTCCGCCCGGTATCGAGACGTATGGCGAACCGGCAAAGGCCGATTTTGCCGAGCTTTCGCAGCTCGACCGCGAAGACAAGGCCATCGAACTGATGAAGGAAGCCGGCTATGGCGAGGGCGGCAAGCCGCTCAACATCGAGATCCGCTACAACACCAACCCGAACCACGAGCGTGTGGCAACCGCTGTTGCCGACATGTGGAAGAACACGTTCGGCGCGACCGTGACCATGGTCAATCTCGACGTGTCCTCGCACTACGCCTACCTGCAGGAAGGCGGCAAGTTCAACGTCGCGCGCGCCGGCTGGGTGGCCGACTATGCCGATGCCGGAAAACTTCCTCGCACTCAGCGTTTCCACCAACAAGACCTTCAACTACGGGCACTACACCAACCCGGATTTCGACGCCCTCATGAAGAAGTCCTACGCGGAAACAGATCCGGCCGCCCGCTCGAAGATCCTGCATGAAGCCGAAGCCCTGATGATGAAGGAACAGCCGATCGCGCCGTTCCTGACCCAGGCCGACCTCTGGCTCGTTGCCGAAAAGGTCAAGGGCTGGCAGGACAATGCCGCAAACCAGCATCTGAGCCGTTTCCTGAGCGTTTCCGAATAAGCTCCGATCAATGGGTAAAGGGCGACGCGCAGGCAGGATGATCTGCCTGCGCGTCCATCCCTGAAGGCAAAACAATGTTCTCTTTCGTTCTCCGCCGTCTGGCGAGCGCGGTGCCGACGCTGTTCATCGTCGTCACGATCTCCTTCTTCCTGATGCGGTTCGCGCCCGGCGGTCCCTTCAATCTCGAGCGACCGCTGCCGCCACAGACCATGGCGAACCTGATGGCGACCTACCAGCTCGACAAGCCGATCTGGACGCAATACGTCACCTACATCACCAATGCGGTGACCGGCGATTTCGGGCCAAGCTACATCTACAAGGATAACAGCGTCGCCGAACTGATCGGCAAGGGCCTGCCCTATTCGCTGGAGCTCGGCTTCTATGCGCTGATTCTTGCGCTGGTCGGCGGCGTTCTGGCCGGAACCATTGCGGCACTCAGGCAGAACAGCCTGCTCGATTTCGCCATCATGTCTGTCTCGACCGTCGGCGTCACCGTCCCCAATTTTGTCGTCGGCCCCGTGCTGACGCTGGTCTTCGCGATCATGCTGTCCTGGCTGCCGGCAGGCGGCTGGGGCGATGGATCGCTGCGCTTCCTGATCCTGCCGATGATCGCGCTCGCTCTGCCGCAGCTTGCGGTCTTTGCAAGACTGACGCGCGGCTCGATGATCGAGGCACTGCACACCGACCATATCCGCACGGCCCGCGCCTATGGCCTGCCGGCCCGCACCGTTGTCATTACCCACGCGATGCGCGCCGCCATGCTGCCGGTCGTTTCCTATCTGGCGCCTTGCGCGGCCGCCCTTCTCACCGGCTCGGCCGTCGTCGAGACGATCTTCACGATCCCCGGCGTTGGCCGCTATTTCGTGCTCGGCGCCATCAATCGCGACTACACGCTGGTCATGGGCACGGTCATTCTCGTCGCCATCTTCGTCATCGTCTTCAATCTTCTGGTCGACATTCTCTACGGCCTTCTCGATCCGAGGGTTCGCCATGACTGATATCGTCACCCCGGCAGCACCCCTGCCCGAAAACAGCAATCCGGAAATGCAAGGCCGCAGCCTCTTCCAGCTGGCGCTGATCCGTTTTCGCCGCAACCGCGCCGCCATGGCCGGCTGCTTCGTGCTGGTGCTGATCGCGCTGTTTTCCTTCGCAGGTCCGCATTTCGTCAGCCACACCTATGACCAGGTGTTTCCGTCCTACGTGACGATCCCACCGAGCCTGGAGCCGCGCCCGGATGCGTCCAGCCTGCAGGGCGTGATGGAAAGCATCGCCTCGCGCGCCCGCGTCGATCTCAAGGCGTTTGCGGTCGAGGGCGAGACTTTTACCGTCACCTTCACCTCCGACGAGCCGATCGATCCGCGCACCACGCGCTATGTCGATCGCGCCAACGAATTTGATGATGCCAAGGTTGTGGCAACCGAGGACGATGGCCGGACCCTGAAAATGGCCGGCACGGTCGACCGCGAATACTTTCCCTTCGGCACCGACGGAAACGGCCGCGACCTTCTGGTCCGTGTCATGCTGGGCGGCCAGATCTCGATTGCCGTCGGCGTGCTCGCAAGCCTCGTCTCGCTCGGCATCGGCGTGCTCTATGGTGCCACGTCAGGCTATATCGGCGGTCGCGTCGACAATGTCATGATGCGGCTGATCGAAATCCTCTATTCGCTGCCCTTCGTTTTCCTCGTCGTCGTGCTCGTCGTCTTCTTCGGGCGCTCCTTCATCCTGATCTTCCTCGTCATCGGCGCGGTGGAATGGCTGGACATGGCGCGTATCGTGCGCGGCCAGACGCTGGCCCTGAAACGCCGAGAGTTCATTGGCGCGGCCCAGGCGCTGGGGCTGACCGACTGGCAGATCATTCGCCGGCACATCATCCCCAACACGATCGGCCCGGTCATCGTCTTCGTCACCGTCGTCGTGCCCAAGGTCATCCTGCTCGAAAGCTTCCTGTCCTTCCTCGGGCTCGGCGTCCAGGCACCGCTGACGAGCTGGGGCGCGCTGATCTCGGAAGGCGCCAACAACATCCAGTCGGCACCGTGGCTTCTCATCTTCCCCGCCATCTTCTTCGTGCTGACGCTGTTTTCTCTGAACTTCGCCGGCGATGGCCTGCGCGATGCACTCGATCCGAAGGACCGCTGACATGGCCGACACTCCGGAAACGATCCTCGCCGTTCGCGGCCTGACCGTGAACTTCTCGACGCCGGATGGCACCGTCAAGGCCGTCAAGGGCATCGACCTCGACATAAGGGCCGGCGAAACGCTTGCCGTCGTCGGTGAATCCGGCTCGGGCAAGAGCCAGACCATGATGGGCATCATGGGCCTGCTCGCCGGCAATGGCACGGTCTCCGGTTCCGCGAAATATCGCGGCCAGGAACTGGTCGGCCTGCCACCCAAGGCGCTGAATGCGGTCCGCGGCGCCAAGATCACCATGATCTTCCAGGAGCCGATGACCTCGCTCGATCCGCTCTACACGATCGGACGACAGGTCGCGGAGCCGATCGTCCATCACCGCGGCGGCAGCTTCAAGGAGGCGCGCAAGCGTGTGCTGGAACTGCTCGAACTGGTCGGTATTCCCGACCCGGCCCGCCGTATCGACAGCTATCCGCACGAACTGTCCGGCGGCCAGCGCCAGCGCGTGATGATTGCCATGGCGCTCGCCAACGAGCCGGACATCCTGATCGCCGACGAGCCGACGACGGCGCTCGACGTGACCATCCAGGCGCAGATCCTCGATCTCCTGCGCTCGTTGCAGGCCCGCTTCGGCATGGCGATCGTGCTGATCACGCACGATCTCGGCATCGTCAAGCATTTCGCCAACCATGTCGCCGTGATGCGCCGTGGCGAAGTCGTCGAGACAGGGCACGACAGCGGAGATCTTCGAGGCACCCAAGGCCGAATACACGCGCATGCTTCTGGATGCCGAACCGAGCGGCCGCAAACCATCGCCGCCGGACAATGCCCCGATCATGCTGGAAGGCAAGAACGTCACGGTGGATTACGCGCTCGGCGGCGGCCTGTTCAGCGGCAAATCCGGCATGTTCCGCGCCATCGACGACGTGACGCTACGGCTGAAACAGGGCCAGACCATCGGCATCGTCGGCGAATCCGGCTCCGGCAAATCCACGCTTGGGCGGGCGCTGCTGCGGCTCGTTCCCAGCGGCGGGCAATACCGGTTCGAGCGCACGGATATCTCCGGCTTTGACCGTAGCGCCATGCGGCCGTTGCGCAAACAGTTGCAACTGGTTTTCCAGGACCCCTACGGTTCGCTCTCGCCGCGCCAGACGGTGGGCGAGATCATCACCGAAGGTCTCTACGTGCACGAGCCGCAGTTGAGCCGTGCCGATCGTGACAAGCGGGCGATCGAGGCGCTTGACGGAAGTCGGCCTCGACCCGGCCTCGCGGAACCGTTACCCGCACGAGTTCTCCGGCGGCCAGCGCCAGCGTATCGCCATCGCCCGCGCCATCATCCTGAAACCGAAGATCGTCATTCTCGACGAACCCACCTCGGCGCTGGACCGTTCCGTGCAGGGACAGGTCATCGACCTCCTGCGCGATCTGCAGAAGGCGCATGGCCTGTCCTACATCTTCATCAGCCACGATCTTTCCGTGGTGAAGGCGATGTCGGACTATGTGATCGTCATGAAGGACGGCAAGATCGTCGAACAAGGCGAAACGGATGCGATCTTCGACGCACCGAAAGCCACCTACACCCAGACCCTGATGGGGGCCGCCTTTACAGCTTGATGGGTGACGGGATCACCACTGGTAGCGACTATCGTCGAATCAGCGGGCATCCAGCCACTCGGCAAGCTCGGCTTCGGCGCGCTCCAGCGCACTGTAATTCAAAAGCTTGCGCAGAAGCGCGACCGTCACGGCGCGGGCCCGCAGATTGAAGCGGCCCTCGTCGTGATCTTCCGATGCGCTCTGGTAGACATCGAGCTTTTCGTAAAGCTGCTGCAGCCGGTTCTGGACGCTGCGCAGCGACAGGTTCCGGCGGCGGGCGATCGCCCGGTCCGTCAGCCCCAGCGCGATATCGACGAGGATTTCATATTCGGTGTCGCTGAAGCCCTTGGTCTGGCCAAGGCTCTTCTGCTGCATGCCGCGCACCTCGCGGTCGATCACACATTGCGATTCGATGAAGATGCTGCGCAGCGCCAGTTTCAGCCGCTCGTCCGAGGCGGATTTCAGCACATAACCATAAGCCGCGCCGTCGGGCACGATGCGCGACACGCCGCGCACATAGGCCTCGTCGGAATAGTTCGACCAGAACAGGATGCGGGTGTCCGGACGCTCCTTCCAGATCGTGCGCGCCGCCTCGATGCCGTTGCGATTGTTCATCTGCAGGTCCATGACGACATGGGCCGACTTGTGGTCCCGCGCCAGCTTCTCGCCAGCCGTGCCGCTTTCCGCCTCGATCACCGTGTCGCATTCCGGAAGCGCAGCACAGACCGCCTCGTGCAGGTAGGATCGATGCAGAGGATCGTCTTCGACTATCAGGACCTTCATGCGTCATTCCTTGTGTTTTGCAGCCGCGGCGTCTGGGCGGCCACCGGCAGGTGCACGCTGATGACAGTCCCGCGATTGTCCCGTCCGGGGCTGATCGAGAACTTCGCGGAGATCAGACGCGCCCGCGTCTTCATGTTGTCGATGCCGCCGCCGTTGCGGCGCCGGGGCTTGAGGATGCCGACACCATCGTCCGACACCTCGATTGAAATCCCGTCGGCGAGTTCCCGCAACCGCACCGTGATGCGGCCTGCCTGCGCATGGCGCACGGCGTTGTTGATCGCCTCCTGCGTGATCCGGAACAGCGCCACGCAGACCGTCTGGTCGAGACTGTCGATGACGCCATCCGTCTCGTCGACAAGCTCGGGTTCGATCGAAAGCCCGCTGTCGCGCACCGAACGGTCGAGATGGTTCTCCACCGCCTGCACGAAGCCGAAGAGCTGCAGCACCGAGGGCTTGGCTTCCTCGATGATCTGCCGCAGATCCTGCATGCAATGCTGCAATCCCCGCGCCAGCGGCTCCAGCGTCTCGCCGGAAACCTCGTGTTCATGCGTCAATCGCTCGAGCCGGCGCGAAAGGCGCGTCAGATCGGCAAGCGTCTGGTCATGCAGGTCCATGCCGATGCGCTGGCGCTCACGCTCCAGCGCTTCCGTGAGGTTCAGCGCCCCGAGGCGAAGTCCCTCCTCACGGGCGCGGGCTTCCGCTTCCACGATCGCCGAGCGCTGGGCCTGCTCGGCAGCCCGCAGCGCAAAGAAGTAGGGAGACAACAGATCGGCGATCGAGCGCGCATTGGCAACGTCGTCCATTGTATAGAGGCCGATCGCGTGGGACGAGCAGGAGAGCGCACCGATGACATCGCCCTCCACCTTCAGCGGCACATGGATGCGGCTGCGCAGATCCTGCTCGAAGATCGGCCGCACGAACGACCCTTCGAAGTTGAAGCGCGGATCGTTGCGCGCATCGTCGCTCATGAGGTAGGTGACCTCTCCCCAAAGCAGGGTGCGGATCGGGCTTCCGGAGACCAGCGCCGGCGGATGATTGCCCCAGGCTGTTTCAAGCCCGGTCTCATAGGCTGTGTGATAGTTGCCGCCATGCATGATGATGCAGACGTCGAGATGATCATGCGGGATGATATGGGAAATTTCGACCGCCACGGCGCGGATGGCCGAGCGGAACTCGAGCTGCCCCGCAAGCAGCCGCGATATGCCGAGATAATGGTCGAGCAGCGCTGACGGCGCCATCTTGAGCATGGTTGATCTCTCCTCCCAGGTATTGCCGCCGCCTCCACGGCCAAAACACCGGTCTGTTCCCATCGGTCAGTAAGCGCCCAGACGGCAAGGCGCGTCCTGCACGATCCCGCATCATTTGCAGCAGAACCCGCAAAGCCGCTGCCGCAATGTTCCTATACAAGCCGCCACTTCTATACCATCCTGCTGTTGTCGAGAGGAGGAAGCTCGGCATTTCACAAAAAAGCTCATCCCCCGTTTCGGGCAGGATGAACAGATCCCGCTTGAGCAAAGCCGGATCAACAGGGAGAGAGAGATGAATTTCAGAAAGATGCTTCTGGCATCGGCTGCACTCGGTTGCGCCGCAATGCCGATCCAGGCCCTTGCCGATACGTCCGCCAAGAAGATTGCGCTGTCCAACAACTATGCCGGCAATTCCTGGCGCCAGGCCATGCTGACAAGCTGGGAAAAGGTCACCGGCGAAGCCGTCAAGGCCGGCGTCGTCGCTGCGGCCGACCCTTTCACCACGGCCGAAAACCAGGCGACCGAGCAGGCAGCCCAGATCCAGAACATGATCCTCCAGGGTTATGATGCCATCGTCATCAATGCCGCCTCGCCGACCGCCCTCAACGGCGCCGTCAAGGAAGCCTGCGATGCCGGCATCACCGTCGTTTCGTTCGACGGCATCGTGACGGAACCCTGCGCCTGGCGCATCGCCGTCGATTTCAAGGAAATGGGCCGCGGCCAGGTCGAGTATCTCTCGAAGAAAATCCCGGCCGGTGGCAACCTCCTGGAAATTCGCGGTCTTGCCGGCGTTTTCGTCGATGACGAAATCTCGGCCGGTATCCATGCCGGCGTTGCCCAGTTCCCGCAGTTCAAGATCGTCGGCTCCGTGCACGGCGACTGGGCGCAGGATGTTGCGCAGAAGGCTGTTGCCGGCATTCTGCCGAGCCTGCCGGAAATTGCAGCCGTCGTTACCCAGGGTGGAGACGGTTATGGCGCGGCCCAGGCCTTCGACGCGGCAAAGCGGCCGGTACCAACCATCGTCATGGGCAACCGCCAGGACGAGCTGAAATGGTGGAAGGAACAGAAGGACGCCAATGGCTACGAGACCATGTCGGTTTCCATTGCCCCCGGCGTCTCGACGCTTGCCTTCTGGGTCGCCCAGCAGATCCTTGACGGCAAGGAAGTGAAGAAGGACCTCGTCGTGCCCTTCCTTTCGATCAGCCAGGATACGCTGGAAACCAACCTGGCAAGCACCCAGGAAGGCGGCGTCGCCAATGTCGAATATTCGCAGGCCGATGCCGAAAAGGTCATAGCCGAAGCGAAGTAATACCTATCCTCCCAGCTGGCGGTTCTGCCGGTCCCCGGACCGTGCAGAACCGTCCCTTGTTCCGGGAACATGAAGCATGACAGACGAACCGCCACGGCACGCGGTGATCGAGGTTGCGGATGCCAGGGTCAGCTTTGGCGCTGTCAAGGCTCTCGATGGCGTGAGCGTTAAAATCATGCCGGGCGAATGCGTCGGTCTCGTCGGCCACAATGGCGCCGGCAAATCGACCATCGTCAACGTCATCAATGGCGGCTTGACCCCGCATTCAGGCACGATCAGCCTGGGCGGGACCGATGCGGCGCGTTACGGGATTGCAACTGCCCGGGCCAACGGGGTGCGTTGCGTCTTCCAGGAACTGTCGCTCTGCCCCAACCTGACTGTGATCGAAAATACCCGCATCATGCACCGGACCCTGACGGGCTGGGGATGGCGCCGACGTGCCGCGGCGATCATCAGCGCAAAGCTCGATGAAGTCTTTCCCGGCCACGGCATCGACGTGGCATCGCCGGTCAGCGACCTGTCCATCGCCGAGCGGCAGATGGTCGAGATCGCCACGGCCTTTTCCCAGGTAGCCCAGCCGGTCCGGCTGGTTATTCTCGACGAGCCGACGTCGTCGCTCGATGCAAGCCTTGCCACCCAGTTGCTCGCCTATGTCAGACGCTTCGTCGCCGCCGGTGGCTCGGTGATCCTGATCTCGCATATCCTGGGCGAAATCCTGTCGACCTCCGATCGCATCATCGTCATGAAGGACGGCCGCGTGGTGACGGAACGGCCGGCAACCGAATTCGACGAACACAGCCTCGTTGCCGCCATGGGCAGCGTCGTCAAGGGTCGCGACATCGTAAAGGTAACAAAGCCTACGGATGGCCTGCAACCGCTGCTGACAGCTTCGGGGCGGCGCGGCAAAGGCCTCTCGTTCCAGGCGTTTTCCGGCGAGATCATCGGCCTTGCCGGCCTTGGCGGCCATGGCCAGACCGACATGCTCGTCGACCTCTATCTGTCCCATACCGGCAACTGGATGAACGGTCGCGCTCCTCGCGTGACGTTCGTGGCCGGCGACCGGGCGCTGAACGGTGTCTTTCCGCTCTGGAGCATTCTGAAGAACCTGTCGATCGCGCATCTGTCTGGCCTGTCGCGCCGCGGCGGCCTGCTCGATGACAAAGGCGAGGCAGCCCTTGGCCAATCCTGGAAGGAGCGCATCGAGATCCGCACGCCTGATGTCGAAAACCCGATCCTGTCGCTGTCCGGCGGCAACCAGCAGAAGGTTCTCTTTGCCCGCGCGCTGGCAACACCCGCACCCGCCGTGCTGATGGACGATCCGATGCGCGGCGTTGATATCGGCACCAAGCAGGAAGTCTACGCGATCCTGCGGGCCGAGGCGGAAAAGGGCCGGACCTTCGTCTGGTATTCGACGGAGATGGACGAGGTCTGCCTCTGCGACCGTGTCTATGTTTTCAACAATGGCGCGATCGTCGCCGAACTCAAGGGCGGCGATGTGACGGAAAAGAATATCCTGGCCGCCTCCTTCATGGGTGCCGCCGCATGAGGAAAATCCTGTCTTCCGATACGATCCGGCTCCTGATCCCGGCTCTGTCGCTGACCATCCTGCTGATCGCCGTCTTCTACCTGCAGCCGCGGGCCATGAGCTATGTCGGGCTCAATCTGCTCTTCAATCTCGCCGTGCCGATCGCGCTCGCGACCATCGCGCAGATGCTGATCATGACGGTCAACGACCTTGACCTGTCGATGGGCACCTTTGTCAGCTTCGTCGCCTGCGTCGCGGCCACCTTCCTGCAGGCAACGCCGGCGCTCGGCCTGCTGATCCTTGCCGCCGCTGTCGCCACCTATGCGGCGATGGGCGTTCTGATCCATGTGCGCAACCTGCCTTCGATCGTGGTCACGCTCGGCATGAGCTTCGTCTGGGGCGGGCTTGCCGTCCTCATCCTGCCGGCCCCCGGCGGCCAGGCGCCGGAATGGGTGCGGGCACTGATGATCTCCAAGCCCCCCTTCGCGCCGATGGCGATCATCGCCAGCATCATCATCGCCGTCGTCGCGCATTTTCTGATCATGCGTTCCTCCTTCGGTGTCATCCTGCGGGGCGTCGGCGGCAATGCGCGTTCCGTCGAACGCGCCGGCTGGTCGATCATCGGTGCCCGCGCGGCGACCTATGCACTGGCGGCAGTCTTTGCAATCCTCGCCGGCATCTCGCTGGTCGGGCTGACAACATCTGCCGATGCCAATATCGCGCTGCGCTACACGCTGCTGTCGATTGCCGGCGTCATTCTTGGCGGGGGCGAATTCACCGGCGGGCGCGTCTCGCCGATCGGGGCCGTCATCGGCGCGCTCACACTGACGCTTGCCGGCTCCTTCCTGTCCTTCCTGCGCATCTCGCCCGACTGGCAGATCGGTGCGCAAGGCGCGATCCTGATCGTCGTGCTGGGCTTGAGACTGCTGCTCAACCGCCTCGAACGCCGGGAGAAACGCGCATGACCCGTCTTGCCTCCCTTGCCCGCAGACCCTGGATCTGGTCCTTCGTCGCCGCCCTGACCGTCTGGGCCGCCACCATCCTGTTTACCGGCGGTGCCAGCACGGTCGGCCTCAGCCAGGCGGCGCTGACCTTCGCTGCCTTCTCGATCCTGGTTGGCATCGGCCAGATGTTCGTGATCACGCTGGGGCCCGGCAATATCGATCTTTGCGTGCCCGCGACAATGACGCTGGCCGGAACGGTCGCGCTGAAAGTCATGAATGTCGACAATTCGATGATCCTGCCGGGCCTCATCGTTGCGATCGGCATCGGCGTCGCTGTCGGCATCGGCAATTACGCGCTGATCAAGCTCCTGCAGATTCCGCCGATCATCGCGACGCTGTCGATGAGTTTCATCGTTCAATCGACGGCGATCTGGACAAATCGCGGCCTGCGGATCAAGCCGCCGGAAGTGTTGGCGAAATTCACCACGGAAACGACAGCAGGCATTCCGAACGTCGCCTTCGTCGCGCTGATCCTGTCCGTGCTTGCCTTCATCCTGTTGCAGAAAACCGTCTACGGTCGCTGGATAGCCGCGATCGGCCAGAGCATTCGCGCAGCCCGCATGGCCGGCATCCCGGTCGATGGCACGCGTTTCGTCACCTATATCCTCTGCGCCGTGCTTGCCGCCATCTGCGGCTATCTGCTGGCCAGCTTCTCCGGCGGCGCCGCCCTGAACATGGGGTCGGAATATCTGCTGATGTCGATTGCCGTCGTCGTCATCGGCGGTACGGCGGTGGCAGGCGGCGATAGCAATGTACCCGGCATCTGGGGTGCATCACTGTTCATGTTCCTGGTCGTCTCGATGCTCAACACCTACGGCGCCGGCGCCGGCATCCGGCTCATCATGACCGGCCTCATCATCATCGCCGTCATCGTCGTGGCCGGCGGACGCAACCCCAATCAACGATAATACGGATCTGTCCCATGCCAGCACCCTCGCCTTTCGAAGTTCACGACAACAGGTTCAAGGCGTTGTTCAACAGCAGCGCAGCGCTCGAGGAGCTTTATTCCGGCTGCCGATGGGCGGAAGGTCCTGTCTGGTTCGATGACGCCCGGCATCTCCTGTGGAGCGATATTCCCAACCAGCGCATGCTGCGCTGGACGCCGGACGGCAATGTTTCGGTGTTCCGCGAGCCTTCCAATTTCACCAATGGCCACACCCGCGACCGTCAGGGCCGACTGGTTTCCTGCGAACACGGGACACGACGCGTCACCCGCACCGAGCCGGACGGATCGATCACAGTCCTTGCCGACCGCTTTCAGGGAAAGCAGCTGAATTCGCCCAATGACGTCATTGTGCGTTCCGATGGCTCGATCTGGTTTACCGATCCGACCTACGGCATTCTCTCCGACTACGAGGGCTACAAGGCCGAACCCGAACAGCAGAGCCGAAACGTCTATCGGCTTGATCCGGAAACCGGCGAGATCACAGCACTGGTCAGCGACTTCCTGCAGCCGAACGGCCTTGCCTTTTCGCCGGACGAAAGCCTGCTCTATGTCGCCGACAGCGGGGCAAGCCACAATGACACAGCGCCTCGCCATATCCGCGTCTTCGACATCACGGATGGCCGCACGCTGAGCAATGGACGGGTCTTCTGCCATATCGACAACGGCGTGCCCGACGGCATGCGCGTCGACACATCAGGCAATGTCTGGTCGAGTGCTGCCGACGGCGTGCATTGTTTCGCACCCGATGGCACGCTGCTTGGCAAGATCCTCGTGCCGCAGACGGTGGCCAACCTCACCTTTGGCGGACCGCGCCGCAACCGGCTCTTCATCACCGCAACAGCGTCGCTCTATTCCATCTACGTCACCGCAACCGGCGCGCAGATGCCGTGACAGGCTTCAGGACTTGCGGCTTTCCCGCCGCTTGACCTGCTGCTCGCGAAAGAAAATGAACAGGCCGGCGGCAACGATCATGCCTGCCCCGATGAGGGTCGTCAGCTTCGGCGTATCGCCGAAGAAGGCCCATCCGAAAATGATGGCCCAGAGCAGCAGCGTATATTGCAGCGGAACGACCGTTGCAGCATCCGCCAGCTTCAATGCCCGTGTGACGAAGATGTGGGCGAGCATGGCAACAATGCCGAGCAGGCAGAGCATCATCAGCGGCTGCCCGGAAACAGGCGTCCAGCCGGACGGCTCGATCGCGAGACCACAGACCGAAAAGAGCAACGCCCCGGTCACCTGCCAGAAGATCAGCGTCGTATCCGATGTTTCCCGCAAGGTCCGACCCAGCAGAATGGCAAAGGCAAAGGCCGCGCTGCCGGCGATGGCGATCAGTGCGGGAAGCGAAAAGCTTTCGCTGGAGGGCTCAAGCGCCACGACGACGCCGGCAAAACCGAAGAGGATCGCCAGCCAGCGCCGCCACCCGACCTTTTCACCGAGTAGAAACGGCGAGGCAGCGGCCACGTAGATCGGGGCCGCCAGCCAATAGGTCATGGCATCGGCAAGCGACATGTAACTGACGGCGAAATAGAAGGCAGAGGCCTCGGCTGCAAACAGCAGGGCGCGAATGCCGTGCAGCCACGGTCGATCGACGATGATCAGACTGCGCCAGCCGCGACGAATGAGGAATGGCGACAGTACGACAAGAGCTGCCAGGCTTCGGATCAGCATCAACTGGTTGACCGAATAGGAGGCCATCAGCCATTTGCCCATGACGTCGTTCAGCGAAAACATCAGCATGCTGAGCAGCATGATCAGGACGCCATTGCGCGCGGAATTGCCATGGACGGGAAGGGTGGCGCTGGGGGTGCTCATGGGCGTGCTCTTTGACGAATGGATCCTGCACGTCGCATATTTCGGTCGATGCATCCATCCCGGAAAACGGATGGATGCATCACGATTGCGAATATTCGCGCAGCGTCATTCTTGCTGTGCAGCGAGCAGGCAATGTGCATGGTCAACTCGCACCCGTTTCCAGGCTTTGGGGCTATGGCCGGCAGCGTAGCGCACATTCAAAGACCACTGGACGTCTCGGGCAGAATATATGCCATTCTTCAGGTCCAAATCGACGCCCGCGCTTGACCTTGGCGAAGGAGTTGCTAGATAACCCTGTCTCCGCAGCGTAGGGCATATTGACACAGCTGCGAAGGAAACCTGGTGCCGGGCCCCTCTGGCGAGAGTTTTCAACGGCGCTCTCGTGATGTCGGTACCGCCAGCAATCAGCCGGCGGAATACAAACAGATGAAAATCCACCCCATGCATTCTTTGCATGCCCGTGACGGCATGCGAGTTATTCCAGTCTATGTGGCCCTTGGTCAGCAGACGGCAACAGCGGAGGTACGGCCATGACGCCAGCCTCCTCCAATACCACCCTCGGCTACTTCAAATGGGCCTTTATCGTCACTGCCGTCGGCCTGGTGCTCGGCGCATGGCTGGGCTGGCAAACAACGGGAACACTCGGCGGCACGGCCACGGTGTTCTTCATCTGCACGGTTCTCGCCGTTCTTGAAATTTCGCTTTCCTTCGACAACGCCATCGTCAATGCCAACAAGCTCAAGGACATGACGCCGGTCTGGCAACAGCGCTTCCTGACCTGGGGCATCATCATCGCCGTTTTCGGCATGCGTATCGTCTTCCCGCTCCTGATCGTCGTTATCGCCGCAAACATCGGGCCGATCGACGCCATGATTCTTGCAGCCGCCCGGCCGGAAGAATATGCGCGGATCATGAACGACGCACATCTGCCGATCGCCGCTTTCGGCGGCACCTTCCTGATGATGGTCGGCCTCAAGTTCTTCTTCGACCATGAAAAGGATGTGCACTGGATCGCCTGGATCGAGCACAAGATGGCGCGCTTCGCCTCCATCAAGGGTGTCGAAATTGCCTTCGTGCTGACGATCATTCTGGTATTCTCGTCCCTGCTCGAAGGCGAAGAGGCGACGACCTTCGTCTATTGCGCGATCTACGGGCTTTTGACCTTCCTCGCCGTCGAAGTGGTCGGCGGCCTGCTTGACGCCTCCCAGCAGACCATGAGTGCAGCGGCCAAGGGCGGCCTCGGCGCCTTCATCTACCTGGAAGTTCTGGATGCCAGCTTCTCCTTCGATGGCGTCATCGGCGCCTTCGCCCTGACGCAGAACCTCTTCATCATCGCCATCGGCCTTGGCATCGGCGCCATGTATGTGCGCTCGATGACGATCATGCTGGTGGAAAAGGGCACGCTTGCCGAATACCGCTATCTGGAACATGGCGCCTTCTACGCGATCCTGATTCTTTCGGTGATCATGTATTGCCAGACGCTCGTGCATATTCCGGAGGTCATCACCGGCCTTGGTGGTGCAGCCCTGATCGGCATCTCCCTCTGGTCTTCGATCCGCTACAACAAGCAGGAGCTTCGCGCAGCGCACGGATAAGACAGGCAAGATCTCGACAGACATGAAAAAGCCCGCCGGTCAGATGATGACCGGCGGGCTTTGTTATTTTGTTATATTGTCGATGGGGCTATCGAAGCAGCCGCGCTAGGGGAGCGCAGGCCGGTCGGGTCAGCCGCGCTTGACGGCGTGGAAATTCGCCGGGTTGATGCCGAGCGTCTGGAGATCACGGTCGCGCGGGCGACGGTTGCCTTCAACAGCCGCTGCAGCAGCGGAGGCTGCGCCGAAGATGGCGAAGGCATTGCTGAAAAAGCCACGGGCAGGTTTGTAGGCGGACATCTTTGAACTCACTTTCCTTGTTTCTCTATGACAGGAAGATGCGCCCGAAGCCCCTTGTTTACAACGCACAGAAACTCATCACAGCCATGCAAATAGACAGGGCCCGGTTAACCAGAGGTCACCGGGCCCTGTTCTTGACGGTCTTGGGAGGAGCGTCAGTCTTCGCTTGCCGCCAGTTGCGACAGGACCTGGCCACGCCCGCGGGCCCGAAGGATCAACGGGATGATCAGTGCAGCCGCAGCGATGACGAGCAGCACTGCCGCGATCGGCGAGGTGAACAGCACCGTGACATCGCCCTGACTGATCGCCAGCGCCCGGCGCAATTGCTGCTCGGCCAGCGGACCGAGGATCAAGCCGACGACCACCGGCGCAATCGGATAGCCGAAGATGCGCATGACATAACCGAGCAGGCCGAATGCCAGAAGCATGCCGAGCTCGAAGACCGACGGATTGGCGCCGATCGTGCCCAGCGTCGCAAACAGCAGGATGCCGGCATAGAGCCAGGGTTTCGGGATCGTCAGCAGCTTTACCCAGAGACCAACCAGCGGCAGGTTCAGAACCAGCAGCATGAAATTGGCGATCAGCAGCGAGGCGATCAGGCCCCAGACGAGCTGCGGATTGGTCGCAAACAGCAGCGGCCCGGGCTGCAGGCCATATTGCTGGAAGCCGGCCAGCATGATCGCAGCCGTCGCCGTCGTCGGCAGGCCGAGCGTCAAAAGCGGCACCAGCGTTCCGGCGGCAGAGGCGTTGTTCGCAGCCTCCGGTCCGGCAACGCCCTCGATGGCACCATTGCCGAATTCTTCCGGATGTTTGGTGAGGCGTTTCTCGGTCGCATAGGAGAGGAAGGTGCCGATCTCGGCACCGCCGGCCGGCATGGCGCCGATCGGAAAGCCGATCGCCGTTCCGCGCAGCCAGGGCTTCCAGGACCGCGACCAATCCTGCCTGTTCATCCAGACCGAACCTTTGACAGCCTCGACCTTGTCTGGACCAAGATTGCCCTGGGCGGCAATGTAAAGCGATTCCCCGATCGCGAACATCGCGACCGCCAGTGTCGTCACCTCGATGCCATCCAGCAGATCCGGCACGCCAAAGCTCATGCGAGCCTGGCCCGTCAGCTGGTCGATGCCGATGATGGCAAGGGCAAAACCGATGAACAGCGAGGTCAGACCGCGCAAGGTCGAATCGCCGAAGGCAGAGGATACGGTGACAAAGGCGAGCACCATCAATGCGAAATATTCGCGGGGTCCGAAAACCAGCGCCAGCTTGACCACGAAGGGCGCGATGAAGGCGAGGCCGATCGTGGCGATCAGGCCGGCGACAAAGGATCCGATGGCAGCCGTGGCCAGCGCCGGACCGCCGCGCCCGGCCCGCGCCATCTTGTTGCCCTCGAGCGCGGTGACGATCGAGGCGCTTTCGCCGGGCGTGTTGAGCAGGATCGAGGTCGTCGAGCCGCCATACATGCCGCCGTAATAGATGCCCGCAAACATGATCAGCGAGCCAGCCGGATCGAGCTTGTAGGTAACCGGCAGAAGAAGCGCCACGGTCAGCGCCGGGCCGATACCCGGCAGAACACCGACGGCGGTCCCGAGCGTGACGCCGATCAGCGCATACATCAGGTTCATCGGCTGCGCGGCAATGACCAGCCCCTGCAGCAGGAATTCGAATGTGTTCATGGCTTTGGCCTTACCAGAAGAGGCGTTCGAGCGGCCCGGCAGGCAGCGACAGCTGCAAGAGGCCCGAGAAGATCAGCCAGACGCCGAGACTGAGAGCGATGCCGATCGGGATCGTGAACCAGAGCTTGCGCTTGCCGAAACCCGCAGCCGCAAAGGCGAAAAGCAGGCCGGTGGCAATGGAAAAGCCCAATGTCTTCAACAGCAGCATTTGCAGCGCAAGGCCGCCAACGATCCAGAAGACCGGTCCGAACTCCTGTCTCTCGCGCGCCGGAAAATCGCCGCGAAGCGCTTCGAAAACAGTCCATGCGGCCAGGAAAAGCAGGCCGCAGGCAATGACGAAGGGCACTGTTCCCGGCCCGATGCCGGAATAGCTGGCAATCGTTGCAAGCCGCGACGTATCCCAAAAGATCAGACCGGCAAGCGCCGCCAGAAACGCGGCAATGGCAAGCGCCGCCCGATCAGGGCGGCGCTTTTCCGTCGAAGGGGTCTGACCCTTGCTCATTGAACGAGACCAATGTCCTTGAGGACAGCTTCCGTGGCGGAAATGTCCTTCGCCAACTGTTCCTTGAAGGCATCACCGGCGAGATAGGTGTCAGCCCAGCCCTTGGTCTTCAAGGTTTCCTGCCAGCCGGCAGATTTGGCAAGCTTTTCGATGTCGGCCGATACGGCTGCCGTCTGCTCGGGCGTCAGGCCGGGTGCTGCCGCAACCATGCGCCAGTTCTGCACCACGACGTCGAGGCCGCCTTCCTTGATGGTCGGCGCGTCGATGCCGGCAATGCGCTCGGCGCTCGATACGGCGAGCAGGCGCAGCGTGCCGGACTTGACCTGGCTTTCGAATTCGCCATAGCCGGAAATGCCTGCCGTCACCTGGTTGCCCAGAATGGCAGCCAGGGCCTCACCACCGCCGGAAAACGCGATATAGTTGATCTTGGTCGGATCAACGCCGGCCGCCTTTGCGATCAGGCCGACGGCGATATGGTCGGTACCGCCGGCAGAGCCGCCGCCCCAGGAGACAGCGCCCGGATCCTTCTTGAGGGCCTCGACGAGATCGCCCATGCTCTTCAGCGGCGAATCGGCCGGAACGACGATGGCTTCATATTCGCCTGTCAGGCGGGCGATCGGCGTCACGTCGTTCAGCGAAACCGGCGACTTGTTGGTGAGGATCGCGCCGACCATGACATAGCCGCCGACGATCAGCGTGTTGGCATTGCCGGCCGACTGGCTGGCGAACTGCGCAAGGCCGATCGTGCCGCCGGCGCCAGGAACGTTCTGGACCTGCACATTGGAGGAAATACCCTCCTGCTGCATGACCGACTGGATCGAGCGGGCCGTCTGGTCCCAGCCACCGCCCGGGTTCGCAGGGGCGATGATGGTGTAGTCGGCAGCGACTGCGGGCAGCGCCAGTGCGCCGGCCAGGATGGATGCCAGAAAAAACTGCTTCAAGATAAAATCCTCCGTCAGGCGCTCGCTTTGGAGCGCGTTGTTCATCTTCGCGGACGGGGAGATCTTGAACCGGAAGCCCAGGACAATCCTTGTGGATCGCCCCTGTGCCAAATCGGTGAGCCCCTCCCAGGCCGCTTCAAGCATCCGCCTCCACGGATACCGAAGAACCACAAGCCATCACACGAAGCTGACATTTAGCTGACATGTGCGATGGCCTACGATGTTTAACGTTCACTAATTTCCGCTTTTCGTCTACTGCAATCGCAGAACATCGTTCCATCGGGCAATCAGGCGGGCACGTTTGACCTGATCGAGATAGACCATGAGGCCGGGGCTGACCGGCACCGGACGAAGCTGCGCGCCGAGCATCGCCTGCATCATGTTGGCCGTGTTTTCGCCCGCCACATCCGGACTGACGGCTGCAATCTGCAGCTCTCGGGCCATGATCGACTGGCCTTCCTTCGACATGAAGAATTCGAGATAGCGCCGTCCGAGATCGGGTGAAGCGGCAGCTTGGGGGACAAGCCCGATCCTTGACATCACGACGGTGTAGTCCTTCGGCAGGACGATGCCGACATCCGGATGGCGGGAAGCCCAGTCGGCGGCATAGGATCCCAGGATGTTGTATCCAAGCACGAAGCGGCCATCGGCGACCCTTTCCAGAATGGCCGAGCTTGTGGAATAGAGCTTGACCCCGGCCGCCCCCATTGCCCCGATTACCGACCAGATATCGCCGAACTGTTCCTGGTCTCGCGCCATGAACAGGAAGCCGACGCCGGAGCGCTCGATGTCGTAGGTGCCGATGCGCCCATGAGCCGCGTCGCCCTGACGCTTGAGATAGGCAACGAACTCCGCCCGTGTCGATGGCGGCGGCTCCTTGGTGAAACTCGGCTTGTGGTAGACGAAGACTGCGGGCTCGAAGGTCAATGCATAGGCCGTGTTGCGCCAGTTGGCCCAGGCGGGCCAGCGCGCGCTCATCGGCATGTCGCTGCGCTGCGCATAGCCGTCATTGCTCAGTTTGACCTGCAGGTCCATTGCCGAGGAAAAGGCAAAATCGGCCGTCCTCTGCCCGGCATCCGTCTCCTTGACGATACGGTCGTAGATCTCGCCGGTGAGCATATCCTCGTAACGCACCGCGACATCCGGATGGGCGGCCTGGAACCCGGCAATCATGGGTTTGGCGAGCGGCTCGTCGAGCGAGGAATAGACCAGAAGCTCCGGTGCATCGGCATCACCGGACAGAGCCGGAAACAGCAAAGGTTCGGCCCCGGCCGGAAAGATGCTTGCGAAAAGACAGAGAAGGCTGAGGACATACCGCATGCCTGCGATCTTGCCGCAGCCGACGCGAACGCACAAGGGAGCGGAAAGCCCGGGGCCTGACAGAAAAGCCACGGCTGGCGCGGATACCACCCTCGCATGCGACGCCAACGGTCGGGAAAGGCCCACGCAGGGTTGCGCCGATACGCATGATGGCGCGTGCGATGAGGCATGCGATCCTTACGATCCGAAAGAGCTTTTGCATGGTCACTTCGCTTCAATCCGTCCAGCTGCAGTCCGCGCAGTTTCTGCTGAAGGCGTTGAAGGAGACGGAGCAGCAATCGCAGGCCGAGACCGGAAACACCCGGACAGCGCTTCTGCAGCGCTACGGCATCGACACCTCTTCCTCCTCGTCGCTTTCGCAGAATACACTCTCGGGTCTCCTCGATATTGCGTCGAATACGGATGAGGACGACGACACGGCGGTCTCTACAGACGTGACGACGGAATCTTTCATGACAGGCCTGAAGGCAAAACTGGAAGAACTCGCGCAAACCGCGGGCAACAGCCAGCAGGCACAATCCATGCTCGCCGCCCTTGAAGCCGGAACACTGGTTGTCACCGATCCGCTGAATGGCATTGCCGTCATGGCCCGGGACGTCGACGACGCCTCGGGAAAGGATGCTGACGGCGAGCCGGGCACCACGATCGACAAGACCGGCTGGAGCGAATTCCTCAAGACGCATCTGGCCCGTGGCGATACCGGTGCCTTTTCGAGGACTTCGGATGGCAGTTATGTCGATGCCGTGACGGGCGACAGCGCCTATTTCGGCGCCATCGGTTCGGCCTATTTCTACCTGTCCTGGCCGCAATCGACAGTCGCGACCTGATGTGCATGTCCGGCGCGAAAGCCGGTCACCCTCGTCGGTCCGATCGGATGATAGCGGCAAACCCGGTTTCCGTTTTCCGTCGCATGTCATAAGGTCGGCATCGGGAGGAGACGGCATTGCGCATTCTACTGGTCGAGGACAATGCGGCGCTGGCGGATGGGCTGGTCGCCATTCTGCGCGGCAGCGGTTATGCCGTGGACGTGGTGCACGACGGAATGTCCGCCGATGCCGTTATCGCGACCGAAACCTTCGACCTCATCATTCTCGATCTCACGCTTCCCGAAATGGACGGCCTGGACGTGTTGCGCTCGATGCGCGCGCGCCAGAACAAGGCCGCGGTGCTGATCCTGACCGCACGCGGAACGCCGGAAGAGCGGATCAAGGGTCTTGATCGCGGCGCCGATGACTACATGATCAAGCCGTTCGACATAGGCGAATTCGAAGCCAGGGTCCGTGTTCTTTTGCGCCGGCAGGCCGGACTGCGGTCGTCGCTCGCCAGTTATGGCAATGTCTCCTTCGATCTGACATCGCGCACCTTTTCCGCCGAGGGTTCGCCCATCGATATCCCGGCCCGTGAACTCGGGCTGCTGGAAATCCTGTTCCTGCGCGCCGGAAAGGTGGTTTCCAAGGAGGCGATCATGCAATCGCTGACGGCTTTCGACGACGATCTGAGTGCCAATGCCATCGAGCAATATGTCAGCCGCCTGCGCAAGCGGCTGTCGCCGCATGGGCTGACGGTGCGCACCGCCCGTGGCATCGGTTATTATCTCGACAAATCGGCGGACGGCGCATGATGCGGAGTGCCGTCTATTCCCTGCGGCGGCGATTGCTGGGATGGCTTTTGATTTCCACCGCTGTCATCGGGGTCCTCGCCCTGATCGATACCTATCGCGATGCCGTGAAGACGGCCAATGTGGTCTCGGACCGGGTGCTGGCCGGCTCGGCACTGGCGATCGCCGAACGTGTCGTGGTGGCCGAGGACGGCACGCTTGAAGTCGATATTCCCTATGTGGCGCTGGAAATGCTGACATCGGCCGCACAGGACCGTGTCTTCTACCGCGTCGATGGTCCGCCGGGACAATTTATCACCGGCTACCAGACCCTGCCCTCCGTCGCCGACCTCAAGGGCCAGTCGACAGCCTACGACGACGCCAGCTTCCGGGGCGAGCAGATCCGGCTCGCTGTCCTGTCGCGCTCGGCCTCGACCGGGATCAATTCCGTGCCTTTCACGGTCACCGTCGCCGAAACGACGATCGCCCGGCGCCAGTTGACGCAGGCAATCCTGCTACGCTCCGCACTGCGCCTCGTATTGATGATCCTGGGGGCTGCCGGCATCGTCTGGATCGCCGTCACGGTATCGCTGCGGCCGCTCTACCGGCTGGCGGATGCAATCGCCGAACGCAGCCCCAACGATCTGCACCCCATCGAACAGTCCGTGCCGAGCGAGGTCCAGGGGCTGGTCGACACCGTCAATTCCTTCATGGTGCGCCTTCAGTCGGCGCTGGATGCCCTGCGTCATTTCAGTGGCAATGCCAGCCACCAATTGCGCACCCCCCTCGCGATCATCCGCACGCAGCTGGCCCTGTCTGCCCGCGCGACAACCCTTGAAGAGGCTCACCTTGCAGCCCGAAAAGGCGATGAGGCAGTGGCCCATGCCGAACGCATTCTGGCGCAGCTATTGTTGATGGCAAAGATCGACGCGGCCGGCTCCAACGCGCCGCAAGCATTGGCGCGGATCGATCTGACGGCGGTGGCACAAGGAATTACGGCAGACCATGTGCCGCGCGCAGCAGAGATGGGCGTTGATCTTGGTTTCGAGGGTGATGGCGAGGCCTTCATCCGGGCAGAGCCGTTGCTGATCGGCGAATTGCTGCGCAATCTCATCGAAAACGCCATCAGCTATGCCGGCAAGCAGGCGGAAGTCACCGCACGTATCGTCGCAACGCCGGCGGCTATTGTTCTCGAAGTCGAGGATAACGGACCGGGCATTCCCAGGGATCGACGCCTGATGGTCCGGCAGCGTTTTGCCCGCGGCGGCGAAAGCCAGGCTCCGGGAATGGGGCTTGGCCTGCCGATCGTCGAGGAAATCGCCGGTCTTTTCGGCGGCACGCTCAACCTCTCGGAGGGAGCAAACGGCAGGGGCCTCAAAGTGGCCGTGGCATTTCCGCCGGCCAGCGCGGACTAACGACCGCGACGATCCATCAGGGATTTGGTTTCGCGGGTGTGAACAAGAAGGATCGCGTCCCAGATCTGCTGGATAAACCGCGTTTCGAACCGGCTCGCGAGCTTGCGCTGCGATGTCATGATAGTCTCCATGTGTTGCAATGTCGCCCTTATGACAGGAGCGAACGAAACGAGCCAGAGGGGGCCCCGCAATGCAGACCTGTGTGGCGCACATGGCATAAAAACAGCCAATTCTTCAGATGCAAAAATCTTAAGCAAGAAAAAGCCCGGCACTTGGCCGGGCTCATCGCAAGATATTCTAACGGTTAATGCTTGTGCTCAGGCATTTCCTTGAGCTGATCTTTGGTCCAGCTGGTAACAGCATGGACGTCTCCATCCTCATCGCGCATGAATTCGAGATCGATGAGCGGAACCGCGACCGGCTTCGCGCCGATCCCGAGAAAGCCGCCGACGTCGATGATGGCGGTGCTGTTGGCGCCGGAACCGTGAACGTGATCGAGCTTTCCGACCTTGTGATCATCGGCGCCGTAAATCGTGGCACCTTCCAGGATTTCGGACGTAAGTTCGGCAGTGCCGAGGCGTACGTGATTGCTGTGGTCCATTTTTTTGGTCCTCCATGTTGATCTTCAACAGGACTAACCCGATCCGAGGCTGTTTGTTCCAGGGCAAGAACCGGGTAACCGCATATTGACGCACGGTTGAGGCGACAGGGCCAATCTTGAAGGAACCATAAAACAAAGGCCGGAAGGCTTTTCAGTCCTTCCGGCCGGTTGTTCACCTTGGGCGGTGCGCGGCAAGTTGCCGGGAGGTCAGGTTTTGCGTTTCTTCTGTCTGTAGACGTCGATGACGACGGCGGCGATGATGATCATGCCCTTGACGATTTCCTGGTAGTAGGCGTCCACGCGCAGGAAGGTGAAACCGGACGTCATGACGCCCAGGATAACCGTGCCGATCACCGTGCCGGTGATGCGGCCGACGCCACCGGAAAGCGACGTGCCACCGATGACGGCCGCGGCGATGGCATCGAGCTCGTACATCACGCCCATGCCGGCCTGGGCCGTCTGCGCCCGGGCTGCCGTGACGACACCGGCGAGGCCCGCCAGCATCCCGGCGATGGCATAGACCTTGATCAGATGCGCCTCGACATTGATGCCCGAAACGCGCGCGGCCTGAACGTTTGCACCGATCGCATAGGTGAACTTGCCGTAGCGGGTATAGCGCAGGGCGATGTGGAAGATCAGCGCGACGACCAGGAAGACGATGACGGGCCAGATACCTGTGCCGATAAAATTGAACTGATCGGTCAGACCCGAAACCGGCTGGCCCTTGGTGTACCATTTGGACGCGCCACGGGCGGAAACCATCATGCCGAGCGTGGCGATGAACGGCGGAATCCGGGTGCGGGCAATCAGCTGGCCGTTGATCACGCCAGCCAGAATGCCGATCAGGATGCCGACACCGATCGGAATGATGAACGGCAGGTCCGTCAGACCCGGATAAAGCGCCCGTGGCCATGTGGAGGCCTGGGCGAAGCTGGCCGAAATCATCGCCGTCAGGCCGACGACGGAGCCCGACGACAGGTCGATGCCCCCGGTGATGATGACCTGGGTCACGCCGACCGAAATGATGCCGATGACCGAGACCTGCAGGATCATGATGGTCAGGCGCTGCGGATTGATCAGGAAGCTCTGGCCGATGAAGATCCAGCCGAGGATTTCATAGACGAGCGCGATGCCGATCAGAACGGCGAAAATGTTCAGCTCCGGCGGAAGACGGCGCTTGCGAGCCTGCGGAAGCCCCGTCGCGGCTGCGGAATTCGTATTCATGGTTTTCCTCCCTGGTCACCGGTCGATGGCGCGTTAACGCGCAGCCAGCTCCATCACCTTGATTTGCGTTGCGTCCGCGCGGTCGAGGAAGCCCGTGACGCGTCCCTCGTGCATCACCATGATGCGGTCACTCATGCCCAGAACCTCCGGCATTTCGGAGGAAATCATGATCACGGCGACACCGTCGCGGACCAGCTCGGTCACGAAACGATGGATTTCAGCCTTGGCGCCGACATCGATGCCGCGGGTCGGCTCGTCGAGAATGAGAATGCGCGGATTGGTGAGCAGCCAGCGCCCGATCAGCGCCTTCTGCTGGTTGCCGCCGGACAGGTTCTCGATACGCTCCTGAAGGTTAGGCGTCTTGACGCGAAGTTTCTTGCTCATCGCCTCGCAGGCCGCCGTCACCGCCTTCTCGTCGACGAACCCGTACCGGACGAAGCGATCCTGCAGCACCGCGATCTGCATGTTCTCGAGCACATCGAGAATGAGCAGGCAGCCGGTATCCTTGCGGTCCTCCGTCAGGAAAGCCATGCGATGGGCGATCGCCGTGTTGGCGCTGTCGATGGTGATGGCCTTGCCGTTTATCTCGATCGAGCCGGATGTGGCCGGCGTCACACCAAAGATCGTTTCGGCGACATTGGAGCGGCCCGAGCCCACCAGGCCGGCAATACCGAGGATTTCGCCGGCGCGCACGTCGAAGGAAACGTCGGAAAAGACCCCGTCGAGACAGAGGTTCTTCACCGAAAGCACGACTTCGCCGATCGGGACCTCTTCCTTGGGAAACAACTGGGTGATCTCGCGTCCGACCATCATGCGGATGATGTCGTCGCGCGTCACATCGCTCGACGCATGCGTGGCGATGTATTTGCCGTCGCGGAAGACGGAAAACTCGTCGGCGATCTCGAACAGCTCGTTCATCTTGTGGGTGATGTAGACGATGCCGATCCCCTGATCGCGCAAACCGCGAATGATGGCGAAGAGGTGCTTGACCTCGCGATCCGTCAGCGCAGACGTCGGCTCATCCATGATCAGCACGTCGGATTCGTAGGAAACAGCCTTTGCGATCTCGACCATCTGCCGGTTGGCGACGGACAGTTCACGCACCTCGATCTGCGGATCGAGGTCGATATTGAGCCGCTTGAAAAGATCTGCGGTCATGCGGTTCATCGCCGAATGATCGACGAAGCCGAACCGGTTCAGCGGTTCGCGGCGGATCCAGATATTTTCCGATACGGTCATGAAGGGCATCAGGTTCAGTTCCTGATGGATCATCGCGATGCCGTTCTCGAGCGCATCGAGCGGCGACTTCAGCTCGATATCGACGCCCTTGAACTTCACCTCGCCCTTGTCGGGTTGATAGATGCCCGCGAGAATCTTCATCAGCGTCGATTTGCCGGCACCGTTTTCACCCATCAGCGCATGCACAGTGCCGCGTCTCAGCCGGAACTGCACATCGTCGAGCGCAACGACGCCCGGAAACTCCTTGCGTATGCCTTCGACGGACAGGAGATATTCTGCATTCGGAACCGCGCCGCTGGCACGCACCGCAGCCATCGTGGTCGGGCTGACCATGTTCATACCTCCTCAAGAGACAGATCCTGTTTCGACACACGCGCCAGAGGCGCGTGTGTCTATCCGGCAATACCGGCAATCAGTTCTTGGACTGGTAGTTGGCGAGGTTTTCCGGCGTCACGAGTTCGAACGGAATATAGACCTTCTGTTCGACCTTCTCGCCTTTGACGAGCTTCAGCGCGGTGTCGATCGCACCGGCACCCTGGCCGGCGGCATTCTGGAACACGGTGACATCCAGGTCACCGGCAGCCATGGCTGCGAGTGCGTCCTGCGTCGCATCGACGCCGCCGATAACAACGTCTTTCATGTCGCGACCTGCAGCCTTGAGCGCCTGGATTGCACCGATGGCCATTTCATCATTGTTGGCAACGACGGCGTCGAACTCCAGACCGGCGGACAGCCAGTTGGTCACGAGGTCGGCGCCCTGGGTGCGGGACCAGTTGGCTGTCTGTTCCTCGACAATCGAAATACCCTTGCAGGCATCGGTCGCGAGAACATCATGAACGTCCTGGGTGCGCATGCGCGCCGCCTGGTTGGACAACTCGCCCATCATGACGACGATCTTGCCCTTTCCGCCGAGAAGCTTGCACACTTCCTGGGTCTCCAGCGTGCCGGAATCCTTTTCGTTCGAGGCGACGAAAGCCTGATTGGCCGGCAATTCGTTGATGTTGATCGGCTCGCGGTTGACATAGACCAGCGGAATGTTGGCGTCTGCCGCGATCTTCGACATGGCGGCCGTTGCATCGGTATCGACCGGGTTGACGACAATTGCGTCGACACCGGCAGCAATGAAGTTCTGGATCTGGCTCTGCTGCTTGGCGACGTCGTTCTGCGCGTCCTCGATCTGCAGCGTCACACCATTCAGCGTCTTGGCATGCTCATCCATGCCGTTGCGTAGAACCGTCAGGAAGTTATCGTCGAACAGGGCCATCGAAACGCCGATTGTTTCGGCATGGGCCGCGGTCGACATCATCACGGCAAGCGCCGTGCCCAGGAACATTTTCTTCATGTCATTCTCCTCCACAAAAGGTGTCCGGCGGCCACCCATTTTAAGCCGGAGGCGACGCCTTTGATGGCGACGCCCATCTGCCCCGTAAACCGCCTCTCCCGTGGCGGGTCTGCACAAAACAGAACAAACAAACCGATGGTTTGTAATTACGGAATAACTATTCCATTTTATCAGAAGCGCGTCAAGTGTGGCTCTGAGACCCGTGACCCAATTTTTCGGCCGCAAATCCCAGCCGCATCAAACAGACGCGCTCAGATAGGCCATGCTCCTGCGAAGCTCCGTTGCCGGCTCAACCAGTGCATGGACAGAAGATGCGAAGGGCTCGAAGGAAAAGGGACCGGCGTAACCGGCGGCGACGAGGAAGGCAGCCTGGCCGGCATTGTCCAGCCTGTCGTCTCCATCAACCAGGATCCGGTGGCTGTCGCGCATGTCGCCCACAGCAATGGACGGGTCAGAAACGCCGGAAATATGCACGAGGCCGGTCATCTCTGGATAGAATGTATTTTCCCCGGCGAGATGATGATGAAACGTATCATGCACCAGCTGGAAGCTTTTTTCAAAGCCAAGTTCGCGAATGGCTTCTGCGGCCTCGGTTTTTGATCGCAGAGAACAGATCTCGAAACCGAGCGGTTCGACCAGCCCGGTGATGCCGGCGTCCTCCAGCATCGGCCTTAAGGCGGTGAGCGACGCACGAAGATTCGCCTGGCGTTCACCATCGGCCCGCCCGCTCCCGTCATTCACGGGGACCAGCACCAGGGCCTTCGCGCCGCAATCGCGCGCATAGGCAATCAGGTCCCGCGCCTCGGCAGCGCGTGCATCGTTCCATTCGTTGAAGCGCTGCAACGCGTTGATGGAAATGATGGTCACGCCAAGCGCTTCCGCCAGCGCCCTGACCGCCGTGGCTGGTGTGCCGTTCAGGATTGCGTTGCCGGCAAGGTCGTTGCGGATCTCGACAGATGATAGACCAAGCGTTCTTGCGAGCGCGAAAAAATCCTCCAGGGGCAAGCCTGGCGCTGTCATGTGATTGAGGGCGAATGGAATGATTGTCATGGGGTAGCCTCCTCCTGCTGCCGTCGAGAGGATGCGCTCGGCGCCTCGCACCGGGACACGCATCCACATCCTCGACGGCCAGAGGATCATCAGCTTCCGGCTGTGCCGTCAAAGCGGAAGGAGGCCATTTCTCTTTCATTGATGAAAGAATTTGAAATTCCAATGATGAAATTCTCGCATTTCCGGCGGATCTTTCAGATGTTTTCAGGCGTGAAAATGTCGAATGGGAGAAATGTCTGGCCAGGCACCCCGGCGACACCCCGGTCGACAGCGCCAATCATCAGGCCAATCAATTCGCGGGCGAGTTGCGCGACGGGCGTCGCGATTGCCATGGTCACAAGATCCTCCGCAAGAGCAGCGCGCGATTCCGGCGTCAACTCATTGACGACCACCAGAAGCTTCCCGGCCAGCTTCTCTTCTGCCAGGGCCGAAATTGCGCCCTCCATTCCACCGCCGCAAACATAGAAACCGACCAGATCAGGGTGACGCTGCACGAGATTCAACGTCGCTTCATGGGTAATCTCGGCCGTTTCAAGATTGACCAGCGTATCCAGAACCTCGAATTCGGGCGCATTTTCCCGGAAATAGGAACGGAAGCCGATTTCCCGCAGTTCATGGCCGTGAAACCGGTGGCTTCCGACGAAGACCGCCACCTTTCCCGGCTTGCGCGCCGCCTTGGCGATCATCCATGCCGCCGTGCGTCCGGCTTTGCGATTATTGAGCCCGACATAGCCTTCACGCACGCCGGTCGCCAAGTCCGACAGGAGCGAGAAAACCGGAATTCCACGCTGCTTGAGCTCCTCGACAACCGCGGTCACCGCGGGATAGTCGGGCCCGACAAGAGCGATTGCCTGATTTCGAGACGCCATCGAACGCAACTTCTCGATAATCGCCGATGGCGTTGAACTCGCGGAGAAGTCGATTTGCGGGGTGATACGAATGCCGGGCGCAGACAAAGCCGCACTTTCGATTTCCCGGGCCATGGACTGGTAGAAATACTGGTTTGGCTTCTGCAGGATGAACCCCATCCGGTATTGCGGCAGATCCTCGAAAACACGCTGCCGCAGAAGCCCGACGGCATGATAGCCAATGGCTTGCGCGGCTTCGTAGACGCGCCGCGCCGTTTCCTCCCGCACGCGATGCCGCCCGTTGAGCACCCGATCGACAGTTGCGACGCTGACGCCCGCAGCGGTGGCAAGATCGGCGATTGTGGGTCGATTGCTCATGATCACTCCTGATATAATTACATCAGAATCGGCGATGTATTATGATTGCTTTTGATACATTCTTTCATTGGTGCATTGAGGCGGCAGCGAAGTCAACCTATCCTCATTTCAACTGGGAACGCCGGGTGGTTGATCGCTTCATCGGCGATCCGGCCCGCATGGGAGGCGGAAATGGCACCGACGAAACGCGATTACAGTCTGCTCGGCCGCGACGCCAAGGCAGCCATCGACAACGGCTTGGCCGCAGCCGAGTGGTATCATAGCGAGGTGGCGCGCAAGGACATGAAGACGCTGATGCAACGCTCGGATGGGCCGGCAATCCGCGACACCGCGCTTTGGCTTGGCGGAATGCTGGTCTTTGCGGCCCTCGGCATCTATTTCTGGGGCAGCTGGTGGGCGGTGCCCTTCTTCCTCCTGTATGGCGTCTTCTACGGCTCGGCCTCCGACAGCCGCTGGCACGAATGTGGCCATGGCACCGCCTTCAAGACCCGCTGGATGAACGATGTCGTCTATCAGATCGCCTGCTTCATGATCATGCGCAATCCGGTCACCTGGCGCTGGAGCCATACCCGTCACCATACGGACACGGTGATTGTCGGCCGCGACCCAGAGATTGCCGTCATGCGCCCGCCTGACCTGTTCCGGCTCGTCCTGAACGTCTTCGGCATCCTCGATGCCGCCCACGGAATGATGGACATGGTTCGAAACGCCTTTGGTTACATCAGCGAGGCTGAACGGACGTTCGTTCCGGAGATGGAGCAGGGAAAGGTGATCCGTGTCGCCCGGATCTGGATGGTGATCTATCTCGCGACCATTGCGCTTTCGATCACTCTCGGTTCCATCCTGCCGCTGATGCTGATCGGCCTGCCACGCCTTTATGGCGCCTGGCACCATGTGATGACCGGTCTCCTGCAGCATGGCGGCCTTGCCGACAACGTCACCGATCACCGGCTGAACAGCCGTTCGGTCTATATGAACCCGTTCAGTCGCTTCGTGTACTGGAACATGAATTATCACGTCGAGCATCACATGTTTCCGATGGTGCCCTATCATGCCCTTCCCAAACTGCATGAAATGATAAAGCATGACCTGCCGGCACCGAACAGATCGATCCTGGAGGGGTATCGAGAAATGATCCCGGCTTTCCTTCGGCAATTGCGCAACGAGGACTATTTCCTGAAGCGGGCCCTGCCTGCGACGGCACGCCCCTATCGTGACGAGTTCCATGGCGAACTCGCCGCCCAGGCAGCGGAATAGGCGCAAGCCGGAAGAAGAAGTGACGGCAGTTGGAATGAGGAGGAGAGACCATGAGCGAGAGCTGGACTGAAGTCTGCGCAAGGGACGACATCGACGCGGAAGATGTGATGCGTTTCGATCACGGGGGCAGGACGTTTGCGATCTATCGAAGCCCGGACGACAAATTCTATGCCACGGACGGGCTCTGCACGCATGAGCAGATCCATTTGGCCGATGGGCTGGTGATGGATGAAATCATCGAATGTCCGAAACACAACGGCCGCTTCGACTACCGCACCGGCGAAGCCAAGGGCGCTCCGGTCTGCGTCAACCTGAAGACCTATCCGGTCAAGGTTGAATCCGGCAGCGTCTTCATTGCCCTATCCTGAAAGGACACGAACATGGATCATATCGTTATCGTCGGTGCAGGGGAATGTGGCGCCCGCGCAGCCTTCGCCCTTCGCGAAAAGGGCTTCGATGGCAAGGTGACGCTGGTTGGCGCCGAATCGGTGCTTCCTTACGAACGCCCGCCTCTTTCCAAGGATGCCCTCCTCCACGGTCACGAACCAAAGCTGGTTTCAGATGCGGGCCGTTATGCGAATGCAAGGATCGATCTCATCACCGGCATGAGTATCGAAAGCATCGACACAGCAGGAAAATCGGTCCGCCTTTCGGACGGTCATAACCTAACCTTTGACCGGCTTCTGCTGGCAACGGGTGCACGTCCCCGCCCCTTTCCGGGCCTGCGCGGCAGCAACTGGCGGATCAAGACGCTGCGGACTCACCGCGACGCGGCAGAAATCCGCGAATCGCTGCAGCCCGGCAAGCATATCGCCGTCGTCGGCGGTGGCTTCATCGGGTTGGAACTGGCAGCGACCGCCCGCAAGCGCGGCGCGGACGTCACGCTGATCGAAGGCCAGCCGCGCATTCTCACGCGCGGCGTGCCTGAGGCCATCGCCGATGTGGTTGCCGAGCGGCACAAGGCCGAAGGTGTAAAGATCATCTGCGGTGCCAGCATCAAGGCGCTTGAGGAAAATCGCGCGGAAGCACGGGTCGTGCTCGAGGACGGACGCATCATCCGTGTCGACATGATCGTCGTCGGGATCGGCGCCGTGCCGAATACCGAACTTGCTCTGGAGGCTGGCCTGAAGATCGACAACGGCATCGCGGTCGATGAATATTTGCGGACATCGGACCCGCATATCTTTGCCGCCGGCGATTGCTGCTCCTTTCCGCTCGGCCACTACAATGGCCGGCGTGTGCGGCTGGAAGCCTGGCGCAATGCGCAGGACCAGGGCCAGCTCGCCGCAACCAATCTGATCGGCGGCAAGGAGGCGATTGCAACGGTTCCCTGGTTCTGGTCGGATCAGTATGACCTGACCCTGCAGATTGCCGGCCTTGCCGACGGCGCCGTCATCACCGTCAGGCGCAACATGGCAGACGGGGCATTCATCCTGTTCCATCTCGATGTCACCGGCCGGCTGCTGGCAGCAAGCGGCATAGGCCCGGGCAACGCCATTGCCCGCGATATCAGGCTGGCAGAGATGATGATCGCCGCTGGTGCGAGACCCGATCCGCTGGCGCTGGCCGCCCCGGAAACCAAGCTGAAGTCCCTGCTCGCCGCCTGAGGCAAAGGCGATCATCATGCTTTTCTGCGCACCGCTTCCGCGGCAGCGAACCCATATCCGGAGATATGCCGTGAAACACCGCCGCCCGACCGTTGCCGACCTCCTATCGATGAAGGGCAAGCGCCAGCTCTCCATGTTGCGCGTCGAAACACTTGAAGAGGCGCAAGCGGCGGAGCGTGCCGGTGTCGACATGCTGTCTGTACCGCCCGGGCTGCTTGGCCCGGCCTTTCGCGAAGCGGCGCCCTCATGCTTTGTCTTTCCGGGACTGGAATACGGCGATCTCGTTACGGCTGACGAATACATCCGTGCAGCCTTTCAGGCGCTCAAGGCCGGTGGCGACGCCGTTTATTGTGCAGCCAGTCTTTCAACCGTCCGGCGCATGCGTGAAGAGGGTATACCGGTCTGCGGCCATGTCGGTCTGATACCGTCCAAGGCGACATGGACAGGCGGCTTCCGCGCTGTTGGCAAGACCGCTTCGAGCGCCCTCGAAGTCTGGCGCCAGACCAAGGCATTGGAAGAGGCCGGAGCCTTTGCCGCAGAGATCGAAGTCGTTCCCGACGCCGTTACATCAGCGATCAGCCAGCGCACCTCCATGCTGATGCTCTCCATGGGTGCCGGCACCGGCGGCGACGCACAATATCTGTTTTCCGATGACGTCCTCGGCGCCAATCGCGGCCACGTGCCGCGTCATGCGAAAATCTACAGAAACTTCGCAGCCGAATTCGACAGGATCCAGCAGGAGCGGATCGCCGCCTATTCGGAATATGTCGCCGATATACGCTCCGGTTCCTATCCGCAGCCACAGCATCTGGTCGGCATCGATCCGCGCGAACTGGATGCATTTCTGGAGGCGATCGGCAGGGGCTGATCCACCTTGCCTGCCTGTTTGCCTTTGGTCGCATTGGATTTTCAGGCTCTGCCATGCCATGTTCGGCGCAGAAGCAGCACAGGGAGAAGACCATGGTGGATCGGTTCAGGGCAATGGTGATCGACGATCGGGACGGCAAGCCCGTAGCCGGCTTCAGGGAACTGACCCTTGCGGATCTGCCCGATCATGACGTTCTGGTCGAGGTGCATTACTCGACACTGAATTACAAGGACGGGCTGGCTATAGCGGGCAAGGGCCGGATCGCCCGGCGGCTGCCGATGGTTGGCGGCGTCGATCTCGCCGGCATCGTGATCGAATCCCGCAGCGCAGACTGGAAGCCGGGCGACAAGGTCGTCGTCAATGGCTGGGGTCTCTCTGAAACCGAATGGGGCGGCTATTCGCGCTTCCAGCGCCTGAAACCGGAATGGCTGACGCGCCTGCCGGACGCATTCACCCTGGAAGAAAGCATGGCGATTGGCACCGCAGGCTACACCGCGGCGCTGGCCGTGCGGGCCTTGGAAGACTGGGGCATGATCACCGGCGATCGTCGCGAAGTGCTGGTTACCGGTGCCGCCGGTGGCGTTGGCTCCGTGGCGATCACGCTGCTCGCCGCGCGTGGCCATACCGTCACGGCATCGACCGGGCGACCGGAAACCCATGACTATCTGGCCGAACTCGGCGCAACCGGCTTTATCGATCGCGGCACGCTTTCGGAGAAGGGCGGCGCGCTGCAGAAGGAGCGCTGGGCCGGTGCGATCGATTCCGTCGGCTCCACGACGCTTGCCAATGTGCTGGCGCAGACCATCTACGGCGGAGCGGTTGCTGCCTGCGGCCTCGCCGGCGGCGCCGATCTACCGGCAACGGTGATGCCGCATATCCTGCGCGGCGTCGCACTCATCGGTATCGATTCCGTTATGGCACCACATGCAAGGCGCCAGAAAGCCTGGGCGTTGCTGGCCGAGAGCCTTGATCGCGACAAGCTCGCCACGATGACGCAGCATGAACCTCTCTCGCGCCTGCCGGAGCTTGCGACGGACATCGTGGCTGGCAAGGTACGCGGTCGCGTCGTCTTCGACCTCTCGAAATAGACTTGACCGGCGTCAGCTGTTTCGCCGCCTTCCCTCCAGAAGATCGAGCACGGCGCGGCCTGCGTCCATGACATTCGTGCCGGGGCCGAAAACGGCGGCAACGCCGTGATCGAGCAGGAACTGGTAATCCTGCCGGGGAACGACACCGCCACAGATGACGACGATCTCGCCGCCGCCCTTCGCCTTCAACGCATCGACAAGCTGCGGCAGAAGCGTCTTGTGCCCGGCAGCAAGCGAAGAGACGCCAAGCACATGCACCTTGGCTGCAAGAGCCATGTCAGCCGCCTCTTCCGGCGTCTGGAACAAAGGGCCGGCCAGAACGTCAAAGCCGATATCGCCGAAGGCCGAGGCGATGATCTTGGCGCCGCGGTCATGGCCATCCTGTCCGAGCTTGGCCACCATGATCTTCGGCTTGGCGCCGATCGCCTGCGTGAAACTGGACAGCCGGGCGGAGAGCACGGCGAGTTCCGGTTCGTCCTTGTAGGCTTCGCCATAGATATCATGAACGACTTCCGGGACGGCCGTGTGATCGCCGAAAACGACGCGCAGGGCATCCGATATTTCGCCGACGGTGGCACGGGCACGGGCTGCCGTCACGGCCGCCTCGAGGATATTGCCATCCCCACTGCGCGCGATCTGCGTCAGCGCCTCGAGCGCTGCGGTCACCTGCTCCGTGTCGCGCCGGCGCCGGGTATCCTCGATGCGCCTGATCTGTGCAACGCGAACGGCAGCATTGTCGATATCGAGGATGTCGATCGCGTCTTCGGTTTCAAGCCGGTACTTGTTGACACCGACGATCACCTCTTCGCCCTTGTCGACCGCAGCCTGCCGGCGGGTCGCCGCTTCCTCGATCAGCCGCTTCGGCAGGCCGTCGGCCACCGCCTTGGTCATGCCGCCACGTGCTTCCACCTCTTCCATCAGCGCCCAGGCCTTGTCCGCCAGCTCCGCCGTCAGGCTTTCGACATAATATGAGCCGGCTAAGGGATCGACGACCTTGGTGACGCCGGTTTCATGCTGGAGGATCAACTGAGTATTGCGGGCGATGCGCGAGGAAAACTCGGTGGGCAGCGCGATCGCCTCGTCGAAGGAATTGGTGTGCAGCGACTGCGTGCCGCCGAGCACCGCCGACATGGCCTCGAACGCGGTGCGGATGATGTTGTTGTAGGGATCCTGTTCCTGCAGCGAGACGCCGGACGTCTGGCAATGGGTGCGCAGCATGAGCGAGGACTGCTTCTTCGGGTGGAACCCTTCCATGATCCGCGTCCAGAGCAACCGCGCAGCGCGCAGCTTGGCTGCCTCCATGAAGAAGTTCATGCCGATGGCAAAGAAGAAGGACAGCCGACCGGCAAACTCATCGACATCGAGGCCCTTGGCAATCGCGGCGCGGACATATTCGCGGCCATCGGCCAGCGTGAAGGCGAGTTCCTGCACCAGCGTCGCGCCGGCCTCCTGCATGTGATAGCCGGAAATCGAGATCGAATTGAACTTCGGCATTTCGCGTGGCCGTATAGTCGATAATATCGGCAACGATCCGCATCGAGGGTTCCGGCGGATAGATATAGGTGTTGCGGACCATGAACTCCTTGAGGATGTCGTTCTGGATGGTGCCGGAAAGCTGAGCGCGCGAAACGCCCTGCTCCTCGCCGGCAACGATGAACGAGGCGAGGATCGGAATGACCGCGCCGTTCATGGTCATCGAGACCGAGATCTTGTCCAGCGGAATGCCGTCAAACAGGATCTTCATGTCCTCGACGGAATCGATCGCCACGCCGGCCTTGCCGACATCGCCTGTCGACCCGGCGGTGATCCGAATCATAACCGCGATGGGTGGCAAGATCGAAGGCAACGGAGACGCCCTGCTGGCCGGCGGCGAGTGCCTTGCGGTAGAAGGCGTTCGAGGCTTCGGCCGTCGAGAATCCGGCATATTGCCGGATCGTCCAGGGGCGTCCGGCATACATGGTGGCGCGCGGGCCGCGCGTGAATGGGGCCAGGCCCGGCAGCGAGCCCAGATGATCGACGGCTTCCAGATCCGCCTCGGTATAGAGCGGCTTGACCGCGATGCCTTCAGGCGTCTGCCAGGTGAGCGTGTCCGGCGAGGACTTCAGTTCGCGTTCGGCGAGGGCTGACCAATCGGCGAGGGTTTTCGTCGTGGGCATCATTCGAACTCCATGATCAGTTCATCCACGGCAAGGCTCGCACCCGCAGCCACGGCCACGCGTTTGACAACGCCGCGACGTTCCGCGCGCAGGATATTCTCCATTTTCATCGCTTCGACCGTCGCCAGCGTCTGGCCGGCTTCCACGGTTTCGCCCGGGACAACCGCGACCGCGGTGATCACACCGGGCATGGGGCAGAGCAGCATCCTTGACGTATCCGGCGGCAGCTTCTTCGGCATCATCATGGCAAGCTCCGCGACGCGCGGGCTGCGGACATGGGCGGTGATATTGATGCCGCGCCAGCGAAGGCGAATGCCGGTGCCGAGAAGATCGATCTTGACGCCCATGGTGGCGCCATCGATATCGAAGCGCGCATGGCTGCGCCCTGGCGTCCAATCGCTGGCGACAGTGACCACCGTTCCGTCGGAAAACCGGACATGGGCTCCCTCCGGGGATGTCGTCAGCGTCGCGGCGTGTTCCTGACCCGCAAAGGTGACGACCCAGTCCTTGCCGATCACCCGGCGATGATTGCCGATCGTCCCGGAGATCTGCGCGGCCCGTTGCTGCACGGCCTGATGAACGACGGTCGCGACGGCGGCCAGCTTTCGCGCCGAGTCTTCGTCCGGCGCCACGCCATGGAAACCATCGGGAAACTCCTCGGCGATGAAGGCCGTGGTGATATTGCCGGATCGAAACCGGTCGTGCTGCATGACGGCCGAGAGAAACGGCAGGTTATGACCGATGCCTTCGACTTCGAAATCGTCCAGCGCCCTGCTCATGGCGTCGATGGCGCTCAGGCGGGCCGGTGCTCCCTCTTTTTCCGGCGCCCATGTGCAGAGCTTGGCGACCATCGGGTCGTAATACATCGAGATTTCGCCACCTTCGAAAACGCCGGTATCGTTGCGCACGATGGTGCCATCGGTCTGTCTGCCTTCCACCGGCGGGCGGTAGCGCGACAGGCGGCCGATGGAGGGCAGGAAATTGCGATAGGGATCTTCGGCATAAAGCCGGCTTTCGATCGCCCAGCCATTCAGCTTCACATCGTCCTGGGCGAAGGACAGCTTTTCGCCGCTGGCGACGCGGATCATCTGCTCGACAAGGTCGATGCCGGTGATGAGTTCCGTGACCGGATGCTCGACCTGCAGGCGGGTGTTCATTTCGAGGAAGTAGAAGTTGCGGTTGCCATCGACGATGAATTCGACGGTGCCGGCCGAGTGATAGCCGACCGCTTTCGACAGGGCTACCGCCTGCTCGCCCATGGCCTTGCGGGTGGCCTCATCGAGGAACGGCGAGGGCGCCTCCTCGATGACCTTCTGGTTTCGCCGCTGGATCGAGCATTCGCGCTCGCCGAGATAGAGCACGGTGCCGTGTTTGTCGCCGAGCACCTGGATTTCGATATGGCGCGGCTGGGTGACGAATTTCTCGATGAAAATCCGGTCGTCGCCGAAGGAATTCTTCGCCTCGTTCTTCGAGGACTGGAAGCCCTCGCGCGCCTCGTCGTCGTTCCAGGCGATGCGCATGCCCTTGCCGCCGCCGCCGGCAGATGCCTTGATCATCACGGGATAACCGATGGACGCCGGAAATCTTGACCGCCTCGTCGGCGTCCGCGATCAGGCCCATATGGCCGGGCACGGTGGACACGCCGGCTTCCGCCGCCAGCTTCTTCGAGGTGATCTTGTCGCCCATCGCCTTGATCGCGCCGACCGGCGGGCCGATAAAGGCCACGCCCACTTTTTCCAGTGCCTCGGCAAAAGCGGCATTTTCCGACAGGAAGCCATAGCCCGGATGCACCGCATCGGCACCGGTCTGCCTGATCGCATCGAGGATCTTGTCGATGACGATATAGGACTGGCTGGACGGCGCCGGGCCGATATGAACGGCCTCGTCGGCCATCTCGACATGCAGCGCATTGCGATCCGCATCGGAATAGACGGCGACTGTCTTGATGCCCATCTTTCGGGCTGTCTTGATGACCCGGCAGGCAATTTCGCCTCGGTTGGCGATGAGGATTTTCTGGATCATGGATGGTTGACCTTGCTCATTCCGCGGTTTTCTTGATGCCACGCTGCACGCCGGCATCCTTCTTCTCATCCTCGAAGGCCTGCGGGAAATTCTTCCGGGCCAAGGGTTCGTTGAGCTTCAGAAGCGCCTCGTATGACCCCGGATCGAAGCCTCTTTCCGCCGGCAGGAGTTCGCGGCCGAACAGGCGACAGAGGCGCTCTCCATCCAGATTGCCGCGCTGGAACGGCGTCGTGCCGAAATATTGCCACAGGGCCTGAACGAAACCGATGTCGGCGAGAGCCACCGTCTGATCCATGGTCCGCTGCCGCGGCCAGGACGTCAAAGGGGTGACCTTGGAATTGGCCCTTCGCAGGGTGAACTGCCACTGGGTTCCGAGCAGGCCGGCCGGAAAGCCGCGATGCTTGGGCATTTCAGGGGTCTTGGCCATTGTCCTACACCTCGAACACGTCTTCAAAGGCTTCCGGAAAACTTTTGCGCCCCACCCGTTCGTCGATCTGCAGCAAGGCCTCATACGAAGCCGGATCGAACGGACTTTCGGCCGGCACCACTTCGCGGCCGAAAAGCAGGTTGAGGCGACCGGCATCGAGATTGCCGCGCTCGAACGGCTCTGTCCCGAAATGATGCCAGAGCGCATGCAGGAAGGCGGCATCGACCTTCTGCTCGATCGTGTTCGGACGGGCGAGCCGCGTCAGGGCTTTCAGCGGCGTCACGGCCTTCTCGTTTGCCCTGCGAATGGTGAAATGATGGCCATGGCCCGGCAAGCCGGAGGGAAAGCCCCTGTGTTTCGTCATCTCGGTCCGTTTGGCCATCATTTTTCTCCTTTACGCCTTCGCCGCGGGGGCGATCTTGTCCTGCGTCTTCGTGTCGAAGTCGGAGGCATCGTGGCGCTCATGCAACTGCTCGGACGGTTCGCCGAAAGCGCGGTTGACCATGCGACCGCGCTGGACCGCCGGGCGATCCGCGATTTCGGCTGTCCAACGCTGGACGTTCTTGTAGCTCTGGACCTCGAGGAATGTCCCGGAATCGCCGTATTGCTTGCCCTGAGCCAGGTTTCCATACCACGGCCAGATGGCGATGTCGGCGATCGAATAGTCTAATCCGGCCATGTAGCGGTTATCGGCAAGGTGCCGGTCGAGCACGTCGAGCTGGCGTTTTACCTCCATCGAGAAGCGATCGATCGCATACTGGATGTGCATCGGCGCATAGGCATAGAAGTGGCCAAAGCCGCCGCCGAGATAGGGGGCAGAGCCCATCTGCCAGAACAGCCAGTTGATCGCCTCGGTGCGTGCCTTGGGATCCCCAGGAAGGAAGGCGTCGAACTTGTTGGCAAGATAGAGCAGGATCGAGCCCGATTCGAAAACGCGCGTCGGCTCCGCCGTGGAGCGGTCCATCAGGGCCGGGATCTTCGAGTTCGGGTTGACGTCGACGAAGCCGGAACCGAACTGGTCGCCCTCGCCGATCTTGATCAGCCAGGCATCGTATTCGGCACCTGAGTGCCCGGCCGCCAGAAGTTCCTCCAGCATGATCGTCACCTTCACGCCATTCGGCGTCGCCAGCGAATAGAGCTGCAGCGGATGTTTTCCAACCGGCAGTTCCTTGTCATGTGTCGGACCGGCGATCGGCCGGTTGATATTGGCAAACTGGCCGCCATTGCCCTTGTCCCAGGTCCAGACCTTTGGAACTTCATAGCCGGCGGGGAAATTATCAGCGGGGGATTTTTCAGTCATGATGAGGGGTCCTTAGCAAAATGAACGATGTGCTTGATGGGAGAACACACCAGACATATGGGAACAAAGGAACGACTTTCGCTAGTACGGGCTTGCTTTCACGACGAGTATTTTGTTGTTCCGTCATCCTCGGGCCTGAGCCGGGGATCCATACCGGGAGCGTCGCAAGGTTTGCTGCGGCTGCTCCTCGGGTCAAGCCCGAGGATGATGACCGCATTGGGAAACGCATGCGGCCTCACAACGGGATCGTATCATGCTTGCGCCACAGCTGTTCCTTGCGCTTGTTGCGCAGCGAGGCAAACGCCCGGGCAATCCGGCGGCGCGAGGAATGCGGCATGATGACCTCGTCGATAAAGCCGCGTTCGGCGGCGACGAAGGGGGTGGCGAAGCGTTCCTCGTATTCCTTCGTCCGTGCCGCGATCTTGTCCGCATCACCCAGTTCCGAGCGATAGAGGATCTCGGTTGCGCCCTTGGCGCCCATCACGGCGATCTCGGCGGTCGGCCAGGCATAGTTGATATCGGCGCCGATGTGTTTCGAGGCCATGACGTCATAGGCGCCGCCATAGGCCTTGCGCGTGATCAGCGTCACCATCGGCACCGTCGCCTGGCTATAGGCGAAGAGCAGCTTGGCGCCGTGCTTGATGACGCCGCCATATTCCTGCGCGACGCCGGGCAGGAAGCCGGGCACGTCCACCAGCGTCAGGATCGGGATCGAGAAGGCATCGCAGAAACGCACGAAACGGGCCGCCTTGCGCGATGAATCGATGTCGAGGCAGCCGGCCAGCACCATCGGCTGGTTGGCGACGACGCCGACACTCTGGCCTTCGATGCGGATGAAGCCGGTGATGATGTTGCGGGCAAAGGCTTCCTGCAGCTCGAAGAAATCGCCCTCGTCGGCGATCGCATGGATCAGTTCCTTCATGTCGTAGGGCTTGGCTGAACTATCCGGGATCAGCGTATCGAGCCGTGCCTCAAGTCGCGCCGGGTCATCGTGGAAGGGGCGAACGGGTGGCTTCTCGCGGTTGTTGAGCGGCAGGAAATCGAACAGCAGGCGCACCTGCTCCAGCGTCTCGATGTCGTTCTCATAGGCCGCATCGGCGACCGAGGATTTCTTCGTGTGCGTGCCGGCACCACCGAGTTCCTCGGCCGTGACGATCTCGTTGGTGACGGTTTTCACCACATCCGGACCGGTGACGAACATGTAGGAGCTGTCGCGCACCATGAAGATGAAATCGGTCATGGCAGGCGAATAGACGGCGCCGCCGGCGCAAGGGCCCATGATCACGGAAATCTGCGGGATGACGCCGGAGGCCTCGGCATTGCGGCGAAAGACCTCCGCATAGCCGGCGAGCGAGGCCACACCTTCCTGGATGCGGGCGCCGCCCGAATCGTTCAGCCCGATGACAGGAGCGCCGTTGCGCACCGCCATGTCCATGATCTTGCAGATCTTCTGCGCATGTGTTTCGGACAGGGAGCCACCAAGCACGGTGAAATCCTGGGAAAAGACGTATACCTGCCGGCCATTGATCGTGCCCCAGCCGGTGACGACGCCGTCGCCGGCGACCTTTTGCTCCGCCATCCCGAAATCGACGGCGCGGTGGGTAACATACATGTCGTATTCTTCGAACGAGCCTTCATCGAGCAGAACCTCGATGCGCTCGCGCGCCGTCAGCTTGCCCTTGGCATGCTGGGCGTCGATCCGCTTTTGACCGCCGCCTGCGCGCGCCTCGGCCCGCCGGGCCTCCACCTGTTCCAGAACTGCGCGCATGCCTGTCGCCCCCTCCCATCGTCTTTGCTTTGTGGCGGAACAAGAGAACAATCGCGGCAAAATCGCAAGAGCGACGAAAGGCTTTGTGACGAAAGGATGAAGAGGCGCGTGGCCGGGAGCGCACCAACTGGCTCCCTGATTCTGCCGGACAAAACACGCTCAGGGGGCGGCGACCGTCTCCAGATAGGCTATGAGATTGGCGATATCGCCGGGCGATTTGAGGCCGGGAAACATCATTTTCGTCCCCGGAACAAGCGCCTTCGGCCCGGCGAGATATTTGGCAAGCATTGCCTCGTCCCAGATGAGGCCATCCGCACCGGCCTTCCTCATCGCATCGGAATATTTCGAATAGTCCGGCACGCTTGCAGCCGCACGCCCGACGATGCCCATCAGATGCGGACCGACGCGATTCTTCGGCGCATCGGTGCTGTGGCAGGCGGCACATTTGGAAAACACTGCCTTTCCGGCCGCAGCATCACCATCGGCAAAAGCGGGCTGAAAGGATGTTGCGAAACACACGAACAACAAGGCGACCCGCATGGGCACTCCACCAGATATCCCGAAAAAATGGCCCGCATCGTGCCGGCCATGAGGTGCGCGGCGAAGTCTGCCGCGTGCGGTCACCGGCCCCTCACGGGGCCGGCGGGAGGATCAGATCGTGCCGGCGGCCATTTCGCTGGCAATATGCTCGGCCTGGCGGATGGCAAGCGTGACGATGGTCAGCGTCGGATTTTCCGCCGCCCCGGTCGTGAACTGGCTGCCGTCGGAGACGAACAGGTTCTTGATGTCGTGCGTCTGGCCCCATTTGTTGACCACGCCGTCCTGCGCCTTCTCGCTCATGCGGTTCGTGCCGAGATTATGCGTGGACGGATAGGGTGGCGTCGGGAAGGCACGGGTCGCTCCGACGGCGGCGTAGAGCGCCATCCCCTGCTTGTAGGCATGGTTGCGCATCGCCTCGTCGTTCGGATGATCGGTGAAGGACACATCCGGAATGGGCATGCCGTATTTGTCCTTCAATTCGGCATGCAGAGCGACGCGGTTCTGTTCCTGCGGCATGTCCTCACCGACGATCCAGAGACCTGCCATATTGGCATACTGGTCCATAGCCGACGCAAACGACCGCCCCCAGCCGCCCGGATCGAGGAAGGCCGCCATGAACGGAACGCCGAGCGCCAGCGTCTCCAGCTCGTAGCCGCCGACAAAGCCGCGCGAAGGATCATGCCGCGCCTCATCCCGGATGATGCCGGCCATGGTCGTGCCGCGATAGAAATGCACCGGCTTTTCGAAGACCGCATAGACCGAACCGGTCGTGTGGCGCATGTAGTTCTTGCCGACCTGACCCGACGAGTTGGCCAGCCCGTCCGGGAACATCGATGAGGCAGAGTTCAGCAGAAGCCGCGGACTTTCGATCGAATTGCCGGCAACGCAGACGATGCGGGCCTTCTGGCTCTGCAGCTTGCCGTCCTTGTCGGCATAGACCACGGCGGTCACCTTGCCGCGATGCGTCATGTTCGATCTTGACGACATGCGAATTCGGCCGGACCTCCAGCTTGCCGGTCGCCTCGCCCTTCGGGATTTCCGTGTAGAGCGTCGACCATTTCGCACCCCATTTGCAGCCCTGGAAGCAGAATCCGGTCTGCTGACAGCTCATGCGGTCGTCGCGATCGGCCGAGTTGATCGCCATGTTGCCGGTATGGCATTCCTTGTAGCCGAGCTTGTCGGCGCCGGCCTTGAGGATCTTGAAATTGTTGTTGCCCGGAAGCCCCTCGATGCCGTTGGTGCGGGTAACGCCCATCTTGTCCTCGGCCTTGGCGTAGTAGGGCTCGAGATCGGCAAGCGTTATCGGCCAGTCGAGCAGGTTGGCGCCCTCGACCTTGCCGTAGTGGGTCAGATCCTTGAATTCGTGCTCCTGGAAACGCAGCGACGCACCGGCCCAGTGCGTCGTGGTCCCGCCGACCGCCTTGACGATCCATGCGGGCAGGTTGGGGAAATCCTTGGAGACCCGCCATCCACCGCCTGTTGTGCGATTGTCCAGCCAGGCAAGCTGCGAGAAACTTTCCCACTCGTCGTTGATGAAATCTTCATGCTCGATGCGCGCACCGGCTTCGAGAACGACGACATCGACGCCCTTCTGCGCCAGCTCGTTGCCCAAAGTGCCGCCGCCGGCACCGGAACCGATGATGACGACCACGCTGTCGTCGTTGAGATCGTAAGGGGCTGCCATGATTTCCTCCCAGAAATTCCTGATCGGCGCAAACGCGCCACTGCCAGAGTGTCAGGCGCGCATGGCGCCGCGACATCTCCTCCTCAAAGCCATTCTATGTCGTCGAAACCACGCTCGATGTAGCCGCCCTTGGAGTAGGACTCGCCCTCGTAGCCGAAGACCGGCCAGATCTCCTTCTGGTTATAGAGACTGACGACAAGACCGCCGCGGACCGCCTGAAAGAAGGGCGTGGTCTCGACGGCATGCAGGATGGCGACACGATCATCCTCCCAGCCAAGGCCGCGATAGCCACCTGGACCGGCGCGCTTGTCGAGATCGGCGATCCCGTCCTCGATCAGCGCCTTGTGGGCTGCATCCTTGCCGGCCTGTGCATCATGGCCTTTGACGGCGATGGCATAGTATTTGTCCGCCAACTGATCATGCGGATAGATGTCGCGCGCCAGCTGGATCAGCGTCGCCATGGTCTCCGGCTTGAGACTGGATGTTTCCAGGCCCCAGGCATTCTTGGGGCTGATCACCGCCGTGCCGCTGATCACCAGCATGGCGCCGATGCTGCCGCGCTTCAGCAGATCTCGGCGCGAAAGCCCCGCCTGCCCGGCCGCAGGCTTCTTGTCGTAGACTGTTACCATTTCGGTCTCCTCCCATTTCATTCAGTGCACCCGCCGTCGACCCTCCTCGGCCAGACGGCGCGCCGCGTTCATTTGTACCGTCCGTGCCGCTGCAGCACCTCGATCTTGTATCCATCGGGATCCGTGATGAAGAAGAAGCGGGCGAGAAGCGCGCCGTCCCGGTTGAAATCGACGATCTTGTTGGGCGCGAGCCCGGCCGCAAAGAGCCGCGCGTGCTCCTTTTCCAGATCATCGACGGAAAAAGCGAGATGGCCGTAACCATCGCCCAGCGCATAGGCGTCGGCGCGACCCTTGTTGATGGTCAGCTCGAGTTCAAACTCGCTTTCGGAGTTGCTGAGATAGACCAGCGTGAAGGTCTCGAAATCCAGACGGTCGGCAACCTCGAGGCCAAAAGCCTGGCGATAGAAATCCACCGAGCGATCCTCGTCGAGAACCCGGATCATGGAATGAATTGCTTTTGCCAAAAACTGCTCCCTGCCTGCCGCCATAAACCCTGTGGTCCAAATGTGCGACCAAGACGCAGGCAATGGGTAGCAGCCCGTTACCGCACGGGAAATTATCGCTCCGGCCGGCAAACCGGGAATTTGAGCCGCCATGCAGAACGAAAGGAAAAATTGACCATGCTTTTGGAGCGCCGCATAATGTCTTTATAAAAAGCAAAATCGGAGGAGCATGCCATGTGTGAAGTCTTCGCAGGACAGGACCCCAATCGCTATCGCCCCCTCAACCGATCTGTCCGCATCGGCGGCCATTCAACGAGCATCCAGATCGAGGCCGCCTTCTGGGATTTGATCGACGAGATCGCCCATGAACAGGGCTTGTCGACGTCGCGGTTTCTGTCCACCCTTTACGACGAAGCCCTGACCATCAACGGCTCGGTATCCAACTTCGCTTCGCTGCTGCGCACGAGCTGTCTGATTCATCTGATGAACGGCGTCCGAAGACCGGGCGAGCAGCCGCAATTCCACATCATCGCGGCGGAGTAGGCCGGCTCGACGCGTCGACCGTATCAAGCCTATCGCCCGAAACCGCCTTCCGTTTCCGGGCGATAGCCATCAGAATGTCGGCGGCGTGTTGATCCACAGGAGCACCGTTTCACCGTCATGCCGGTTCGACCAGGCATGCTGGCGTCGGCTGGCGAAATAGAGCGAATCGCCGGGACCGAGATCATGAAACTGGTCGGTATCGAGCACGAATTCGACCCGGCCTGACAGCACATGCACGAACTCTTCGCCCTCATGCTTGTAGGCGCCTTCGCTGGAGGCGCCGGGTTCCAGCACGAAGCGGTGGCAATCCATCTGGTTGCGGCCTTCGGCCAGCATCTGGATGGTGACGCCTGGCGTGGTGCGCGGCCAGTTGCGCCATTCCCCGGCCCTGACGACGGCCCGCACCTCGCCTTCGTCTTCGCCCGAGAGGCTGGACACCGTACTTCCGAAATATTCGGCCAGATTGTGCAGGACGGCCACCGAAACACCCTGCGACGTCCGCTCCAGCGTCGAAAGAATGGAAGCCGCGATACCGATATCCCCGGCCACCTGCTCCAGCGTCTTGCCGGCCCCGTGCCGCAGGCTGCGCAGCTTGCGGCCGATCGCGAAGCTTGACGCTCCCTCGCTCGGCGGGCTTGCGGAACTGTCGTCGTTCACCGGCAGTTCGGCATCCAGCGCCTCGCGAATGGCGGCCGGGTTCAGACCGCGTTCCGCTCGGAACCAGGAAATCCGCTTCAGCCGCGCCAGGTCGTTTTCGCTGTATTGCCGGTGCCCGGTGGCGGAGCGTCCCGGCACGACGAGACCCTGTGTTTCCCAGAGCCTGAGCGTTGAGGCGGAAACGCCGGCAAGGCGCGCCGCCTCGGCGACCTTGTAGCGAAGAACGGTTACGGCATCATCGCGCATCGCATTCCCCTGCACGCCGGCGCATGCCTGGCGCACCGCTGTCAAAATCACTGTGCTTGCCTTTCCGCATAGCACAAGCAGACCCATTCAATCCCCTGCTTGTTCGATCACGAAAATTCATTTGCTATCCTACAGAAAAAATGTAGGTAATATTCCATCATCTTCCTTGAAAATACAACCCCCAGCTTTCGGGATCACGACCATGACAAGCCTGACTGACCGCAAGAATGCCGCCATCTCGCGCGGCGTCGGCATGACAACGCAGATCTACGCGGACCGCGCTGAAAATTCGGAAATCTGGGACAAGGAGGGCAACCGCTACATCGATTTCTCTTCCGGAATTGCCGTGGTCAACACCGGTCACCGGCATCCGCGGGTCATCGAAGCGGTCAAGGCACAGCTTGATCGTTTCACCCATACCTGCGCGCAGGTCGTTCCCTACGAAAGCTATGTGCATCTGGCCGAGCGCCTCAATGCCATCACGCCGGGCGACTTCGCCAAGAAGACGATGTTCGTGACGACTGGTGCCGAAGCCGTCGAGAACTCGGTCAAGATCGCCCGCGCTGCGACCGGCCGCTCGGCCGTTATCGCGTTTAGCGGCGGCTTCCATGGACGCACTTTCATGGGCATGGCGCTGACCGGCAAGGTCGTTCCCTACAAGGTCGGCTTCGGCGCGATGCCGGGCGACGTGTTTCACGTTCCCTTCCCGATCGAGCTGCACGGCGTCAATGTCGAGCAGTCGCTGGCCGCCCTGAAAAAGCTGTTTGCCGCCGATGTCGATCCGGCCCGCGTCGCGGCCATTATCCTCGAACCCGTACAGGGTGAAGGCGGCTTCTATCCGGCACCCGCCGCGCTGATGCGGGCGCTTCGCGATATTTGCGACCAGCATGGAATTCTTCTGATCGCCGACGAAGTCCAGACGGGTTTCGCCCGCACCGGCAAGATGTTTGCCATGGACCACTATGACGTCGTGCCTGATCTGGTCACCATGGCCAAGAGCCTCGCCGGCGGCTTCCCGCTGGCTGCCGTCACCGGCCGCGCCGACATCATGGACGGGCCTGCACCGGGCGGCCTTGGCGGCACCTATGGCGGCAACCCGCTCGGCATCGCCGCGGCCCATGCGGTGCTCGACGTTATCGAGGACGAGAAACTCTGCGACCGTGCCGAACAGCTCGGTGGCCGTCTCAAGCAGCGCCTCGCGGCACTGCGTGACCAGGTGCCGGAGATCGTCGACATTCGCGGCCCGGGCTTCATGAATGCCGTCGAGTTCAATGACGCAACGACCAACCTGCCGAGCGCCGACTTCGCCACGCGCGTACGCCTGAAGGCGCTCGAAAAAGGTCTGATCCTGCTGACCTGCGGCGTGCACAGCAATGTCATCCGCTTCCTGGCGCCGATCACCATCCAGGACGAGGTTTTCGCCGAGGCACTCGATATCCTGGACGCATCCATGCTGGAAGCACGCGGCTGATCCTGCTGTCCTGACCTCTCCATCGGGCACCACGCCCGGTGGACCCGGGCCCGTCATCGGCTATCGGCTATCGGCATCTTCCCGACGACACTGCCGATGCAGCGCTGTCTGAGCGCAAAAGGCGTGAAAGGATCCCCATGATCTTTACCGAAACACTGACGGGTCGCGTGAGCGAACCGCATCTGCTCGGGCTGGTAGGCGCACCAATCGCTGATACCATGCGGACCTTCGATGTACGCAATCCCGCAAATGGCGCGCTGCTCGCCACGCTGCCCGACATGGGCGTCGCGGAAACCTGCGCGGCGATCGATGCCGCATCCGAAGCCAGATTTGCCTGGGCTGAACGGCCAGCCGGAGAACGCAGCGCCATCCTGCGCCGCTGGCATGATCTCATCATCGCCCATATCGACGACCTTGCCGCCATCCTGACGGCCGAAATGGGCAAGCCGCTTTCGGAATCGCGATCCGAGGTCCAGCACGCCGCCGCCTATATCGAATGGTATGCGGAGGAGGCAAAACGCGTTTATGGCGAGACCATTCCGGCCCCTTCGACCGATCGCCGCATGCTGGTGATCAAACAGCCGGTGGGCGTCGTTGGCACCATTACGCCGTGGAATTTTCCGGCTTCCATGGTCGCCCGGAAAATCGCGCCGGCGCTTGCCGTCGGTTGCACCGTCATCCTGAAGCCCGCGGAACAGACCCCGCTTGTCGCCTTTGCCATGCACGCATTGGCGAACCGCGCCGGCTTTCCAAAGGGCGTCTTCAATCTCATCCTCGCCTCCGAGGGCGATGCGATCGGTCGCGAACTTTGCGGCAACCCCAAGGTCCGCAAGATCAGCTTTACCGGCTCGACCGAGGTCGGGCGGATCCTGATGCGGCAATGCTCCGACCAGATCAAGAAAGTCAGTCTGGAGCTGGGCGGCAGCGCGCCCTTCATCGTCTTCGACGACGCCGATATCGATGCCGCCGTCGATGGTGCAGTTCAGGCGAAATTCCGCAATGCCGGGCAGACCTGCACATCTGCAAACCGCATCTATGTGCAGGCCCGCGTCTATGACGAATTTGCGCGCAAGCTCGCGGTCGAGGTCGGCAAGCTCACTGTCGGTGACGGATTTACGCCCGGGGTGACGATCGGCCCGCTGATCGACGACCGGGCGCTCGGCAAGGTGGAAAGCCATGTCAACGACGCGGTTGCCAAGGGCGCGACGCTTCTGTGCGGCGGAAAACGGCTGTCCGGCGCCTTCTTCGAGCCGACCGTGCTCGGCGATGTCGATGGCCGCATGCTGGTCGCCTGCGACGAAACCTTCGGCCCCGTGGCCCCGATCATCCGTTTCGAGACGATGGAAGACGTGATCCATCAGGCGAATGACACGATCTACGGCCTTGCCGCCTATTTCTATGCGACAGAGCTGAAGAAGGTCTGGCGCGTGGCCGAGGCGCTGGAATATGGCATGATCGGCATCAACACCGGCCGCATGTCCTCGGAAGCCGCCCCCTTCGGCGGCCTCAAGCAATCCGGCATCGGCCGCGAGGGCTCCCGCCATGGCGCGGAGGATTATCTGGAAATGAAATATCTCTGCATGGGGAATATTTGAGGGAGGTAATCTGTCAGTGCATCGCAGAGGGTCGTGCAAGACCCAGCTTCATCGCGGCGGCATGCAGTCGTTTGTCGCGCGTCCAAAGCTGGCTCCCAGCCGTGAGACGCAATGACGCCAAGAGATGAGCATCAACATAACCGATCCCCAGAACCAAAGAGTTGTATTTCCTGGGATCGATAAGCATGGCTCGCAATCCAAATCGATGTGTCGATGAGAACCATGACCGTCTACTTTGAGGAGCGACGACGTGGGATATATTCGAGATCAGGTTCGCTACCGCCGAGCATGGCTAACCGCCGCGCTGCTTCTCGCTCTATCAAGGATTTCAGGGCCTCTCGTATCAAAGCACCTTTCTCCTCGATACCAGTCAATTCCTGTGCTCGCGCCAGCAATTCATCATCAATGACAACGGTCGTGCGCATCGATTTCACTCCAACTTAGCGCATCGAAATTTTCATCGAATGATGCGCATTTCAATGCCTACGACTTCATCCCGATTTCCGCCAGCACCTCGTCCGTGTGCTCGCCGAGCCTTGGTGAGCCCCTCTCCAGCGCCAGATCCGCATCGGAAAACTTGAGCGGCGTCCGCACGCCGGGAACTGTTCCAGCCGCCGCGCCCGTGTGCGGTACGTCGATGCGCATGCCGCGATGGACGATCTGCGGATCCTCGAAAACATCGCCAACCGTGTTGATCGGCCCGCCGGGAACACCGGCTGCTTCCAGCAATGCCAGCAATGCATCGCGTGCGTATTTTGCCGTTTCTGCACTCAATAGCGGCGTCAGGCTGTCGCGGTGGGCGACGCGGCTCGCATTCGTCAGGTAGCGCAGATCGGTCGCCAGATCGTCGCGCCCCAGAAGCGCGCAGAATTTGACGAACTGCCGGTCATTGCCGACGGCAACGATCAGGTGACCATCGGCTGCGGGAAAGACCTGGTAAGGCGCGATGTTGGGATGGGCATTGCCCATGCGGGTCGGCGCCTTGCCGGAGACGAGGAAATTCAGTGCCTGATTGGCAAGCACGCCGGTCATGCAATCAAGCAATGCCATGTCGATATGCTGGCCGGTGCCGGTGCGCTCGCGCTGTGCAAGAGCCGCCTGGACGGCGATGACACCGTAAAGCCCGGTGAAGATATCGGCAAAGGCGACGCCGATCTTCTGCGGCTCGCCGGCCGGATCGCCGGTCAGGTCCATGATGCCGCTCATGCCCTGCACGATGTAGTCATAGCCGGCGCGATGCGCGTAGGGGCCATCCTGCCCGAAGCCGGTGACCGAGCAATAGACAAGGCGGGGATTGACCTTGCGCAGGCTCTCATAATCGAGCCCATATTTCTCCAGCCCGCCGACCTTGAAGTTTTCCAGCAGCACATCGGACTGCACAGCCAGCCTGCGCACCGCCTCCTGCCCCTCCGGCGTGGTGAAATCGAGCACGACCGAGCGCTTGCCGCGATTGCAGGCGTGGAAATAGGCGGCATCGAGGTTTTCGCCGTCCGCACCCTCGATAAAGGGCGGGCCCCAGCTGCGCGTATCGTCGCCGGCAGGGCTTTCCACCTTGATCACGTCGGCACCGAGATCAGCCAGCGTCTGGCCGATCCAGGGGCCGGCAAGGATGCGGGCAAGTTCGAGAACCTTGAGCCCCTTCAATGGTGCTTCCATCGCCGGGCTCAGAAGAAGGCCTGCAGCCCGGTCTGGGCGCGGCCGAGGATCAGGGCATGGACGTCGTGCGTTCCTTCATAGGTGTTGACCGTCTCCAGGTTCACCATGTGGCGCATCACCTGATAATCCTCGGAAATGCCATTGCCGCCATGCATGTCGCGGGCGGCGCGGGCAATATCCAATGCCTTGCCGCAATTGTTGCGCTTGACCATGGAAATCATCTCCGGCGCCATGCGCCCCTCATCCATCAGCCGGCCGACGCGCAGCGAGGCCTGCAGGCCGAGCGTGATTTCCGTCTGCATGTCGGCGAGCTTCTTCTGGAAGAGCTGCGTCTGCGCCAGCGGCCGGCCGAACTGCTTGCGATCGAGCCCGTATTGCCGGGCGGCATGCCAGCAGAATTCCGCCGAGCCGAGCACGCCCCAGGAAATGCCGTAACGGGCGCGGTTGAGGCAGCCGAACGGACCCTTCAGGCCTTCCACATTCGGAAGCAGCGCATCCTCGCCGACCTCGACATTATCAAGCACGATCTCGCCGGTGATCGAGGCGCGCAGCGAAAGCTTGCCGCCGATCTTGGGAGCGGACAGACCCTTCATGCCTTTTTCCAGGACGAAGCCGCGGATCGCATTGCCATGGGCTTCGGATTTCGCCCAGACGACGAAGACATCGGCGATCGGAGCATTGGATATCCACATCTTCGACCCGGTCAAACGGTAGCCGGCGTCGGTCTTGACCGCGCGCGTCTTCATGCCGCCGGGATCGGATCCGGCATCCGGCTCGGTGAGACCGAAACAGCCGATCCATTCACCGCTGACGAGCCTGGGCAGGTATTTCTGCTTCTGCTCTTCCGAACCGTAGGAAAGGATCGGATAGATGACCAGCGAGGATTGCACACTCATCATCGAGCGGTAGCCGCTATCGACCCGCTCGACCTCGCGGGCAACAAGACCATAGGCGACATAGGAGGCCGCGACACCGCCATAGGCTTCCGGCACGGTGACGCCGAGAAGGCCGAGATCACCCATCTCGCGGAAGATCGAGGGGTCGGTCTGCTCGGTCCGGTAGGCTTCGATGACGCGCGGCTGCAGTTTGTCCTGCGCATAGGCGCGCGCCGTATCGCGGATCATCCGCTCGTCCTCGGACAACTGATCCTCAAGCAGGAAAGCATCATCCCACTGAAACTCGTTCTTTGCAGCCATGTCTCTCTCCCATGCGATCCTGTCCCGTTATGACAAGCGATAGCGCTGTGTTCAAACGAAATTGCCGCACAGGCTCATGCGCACAGCGAATGTGCCCGAGCGCGCTTGCAATCCCCGGGCGGCTGCGGAATATCCGCGGATCAACGCGCAGAAGGATGAACAGCATGGCCCATCTCGACAGGCAACGCGCCATGCGGCTGATGCAGGCCGGCCGGCTTGACGCCCTGCTGTTGCTGACCCCGGAAAGTTTTTCCTATGCGACAGGTGCACCAGCCGGCGTAGCCACCATGTGGCGGCGCTCCGGGGCCGTGGCGGCGATCGTTCCCGCAGACCCTGCAATCGGCTGCGCGGCTGTCGTCACCGACCTGTTCGAGGCCGCCTTCCGCACGTCCAGCACCATCGACGACATCCGTGTCCATCCCATCTGGGTCGAAACCGGCGATATCGACGGACTGGATAGCACCGTCGCCACGACCGAAGATGTGATCCGCGAGGCATGGAGAAAACAGGGGCGAGTACCGGGCTTTGCAAGACCCGAGACCTTCGACGCCAGAACCGGATTCCGTCTGGCAGGCGAGCTTCTGGCCGCCAGGGGACTGGCGAAGGGCCGGATAGGCGTCGAACTGGACAGCCTGTCAGTAACTGATTTTCAACTGTTGTCGACCGCTCTGCCGGACGCCGAGATTGTCGATGCCTCCAACCTCGTGCAGCGCCTGAAAATGATCAAGTCGCCGCAGGAGATCGACTTCCTGCGGACGGCGGTGGCGCTTGCCGAAGCCGGCATCGAGAGCCTGCGCGACGCCATCAAGATTGGTGCCAGCCGCGACGATCTTGCAGCCGCATGGAAATCCGGCGTCGATGCGCAGGTCATGCGACGCGGCATCCACAATTTCACCGGCAGCTGGGAATATGTGTCGGTCGGCGAAAATCCCTGGACGAAAGGTGGCGTGGTCTCTGCCGGGGCGCTCATCAAGGTCGATGTCGGCTGCCTGATCGCCGGCTATACATCCGATACCGGCAGAACATTCGTCGTTGGCGAGCCCTCTCGCCTGCAGGCCGGACTGTTCGATGCGCTCCGGCAGGGCTTCGAGGCAGGCCTTGCCCTTCTGAAGCCCGGGAACCTGTTGCGGGATGTGCATCATGCCGCAAGCCAAGCCATAGGGAGCGCCGGCTTTCCCGGTTACACGCGCGGCCATTTCGGCCATGGGCTGGGCGCCAGCCTCGGAAGCGAGGAATGGCCGTTCATCTCGCGCGACGCCGATATCGCCATCGAGCCCGGCATGGTCCTCGCCTTCGAGACACCCTGGTATGTCGATGGCATCGGCGGCATGATTATCGAAAACCAGTACCTGATCACCGAAACGGGTCACGAGACCATGAACCGGCTGCCGACAGGGCTCGTCGTCGTCTGAATAGAGCCGGACGCGATCCCGGCAGCCATTGCAAGGTCGGCGCGGAAGCGGGACGTTTCCGCCTGTTTGCGGCCTGCGTCCGGAATGCGCAACAGATAGGATGGATGAACCGTGACCAGAAGCGTCTGGTCCCGACCGAATGGCAGCGCTTTTCCGCGCAGGTCCGAAAAACGCTGTGTCGGATCCGTGAGGGCGGCAAGGGCAGTCGCGCCCAAGGCCACGACGAGCTTTGGACGGACGAGGTCGAGTTCCAGCTTGAGCCACCATTTGCAATGCTGGACCTCGCCGATATCAGGCTTCTGATGGATCCGGCGCTTGCCGCGCAGCTCGTATTTGAAATGCTTGACGGCATTGGTGACATAGGCAGCGCCGCGATCCATCCCGACGTCTGCCAACACAGTATCGAACACCTTGCCCGCCGGACCGACGAAAGGTCGCCCCGCAAGATCCTCCTGATCTCCCGGCTGTTCGCCGACGAACATCACGTCGGCCTTGTCTGGCCCCTCACCGAAAACAGTCTGCGTCGCCCGGCAATGCAGCGGGCAGCGGGTGCAGCGACCCGCTTCCTCGCGCACGCGCATCCAGTGTTCCGGGGACCGCTTCCGGTTCATTTGAAACGATGCGCGCCGCAGCCGACTGCAATCGTTCATGAAACAATGGCGGCTGGCTGGCCGCCCGCGCCGCCATGGCCGCGACCGACGCTTCCGCTCCGGCGATCAGGCCGGGAATAAGCGCCGCTTCCGGCAGGTTCTTCCAGTATTTCTTCGGCATCTCCGCCTGCATGGCTTTCACTTTCAGCCGTGCCGGGTTGAAGATATTGGAGAAATAGGTCCGCCAAAGCATATCCGTTGCGTCGTCCAGCATCGGGTTTTCGGCCGGATCGTCCGAAATGGTCAACGCTTCGCCGTCCCAGGCCGCCGACCCTTTCGGCGTGGCAATGATCCAGTCCATGTCGGTGAACCGGCGCTGGAAGAATGGTGCCGTCCGCGCGACGATGTGATGATCAGGCTCGAACCAGGCGAGAAACCGGCGCCGCCCGCCTTGACCGGACACGCCATCGATTTCCTTGAAGCGCACGAAGGCCTTCATCTTGTGGCTATCGCGCCGCACCGATTTCTCTAGCCCATTGGCCCGCGCGACATCGGCATCGGACGGAATGGCCAGCAGATTGCGCTCCTTCTGCACACGCCAGAGCAGGCGGTAAAGCAGATCGAAGCGCGCCGGATCGGAATGACAGATGACAGACTCGGCCAGAAGCACAAAGGCACGCGGCACCGTGAAGGCTTCATGTCCACCCGCCGGCAGCGGCAGGCTATTCGCCGGAGCCGCAGCAAAGAGATCGCCTGCAACACCCGCCTCCTCCACCCAGTCGACCTCGCGCGGCGCAATCCCTGCCTGAAGCAGGGCACGCGCCGGCTGGCGCCAGGCCTCAAGGTCGCCTTGACCCTTCAGGGTGATGCGTTGCATCAAAAAAGAGCCATCTGCTGAGGTTTGGGTTCGAACATGGCGCGCAAATCGGTCCTGTCGACAAGACGGTGCGGTGACCATCCCTCGGCGACAATGAAGGACTGGACCTTTTTCAGCGAGACTTTTAGCCGGGCAAGATCCTCCAGTCTCAGACGCGTGTAGCGCCGCGCCGATAGAATGCCGTTAACCGCCTTGGTGCCGAGCCCCGGCACGCGCAACAGCATTTCGCGTTCCGCCAGGTTGATATCGACCGGAAACCGGGCGCGGTTCGCAAGAGCCCAGGCAAGCTTTGGATCGAGCGCCAGATCAAGCATGCCGCCCGGCTGATCAGCCGTGATTTCCTTGATGTCGAAACCATAGAAGCGGTAAAGCCAGTCCGCCTGATAGAGCCGGTGTTCCCGCATCAGCGGCGGCTTGATCAGCGGCAGGTTTTTCGACGCATCGGGAATGGGGCTAAAGGCGGAATAATAGACGCGCCGCAGCTTATAGCTGCCGTAAAGCCGGGCGCTGGTGCCGAGGATGACGCTGTCATTGGCGTCATCGGCACCGACAATCATCTGCGTGCTCTGGCCACCGGGCACGAAACGCTTGCGACGTTTGGTTTGCAGGGTTGGGTCGTTGGCCGCCTCGATCTTCAGACGCAGGTCGCCCATCGACTTGCGAATTCCGGATGGGCGCTTTTCCGGCGCAAGCCGGGTGATGCCGGCATCGGTTGGAAGCTCGACATTGATCGAAAGCCTGTCAGCATAGAGCCCCGCCTCCTCGATCAGAAGCGGGGACGCCTCCGGGATCGATTTCAGGTGGATATAGCCTCGGAAGTTATGCGTGGTGCGCAGTTCGCGGGCAATGCGCACCATCTCCTCCATCGTGTGATCCGAGGATCGGATGATGCCGGAGGACAGGAACAGACCTTCGATATAGTTTCGCCGATAGAACTCCAGCGTCAGCCAGACGACTTCCTCGACAGAAAACCGGGCCCGCTCGACATTGCTGGACGAACGATTGATGCAATAGGCACAATCATAGATGCAGAAATTCGTCATGAGAATTTTCAAGAGCGAGATGCAGCGCCCGTCCGGCGCATAGGCATGACAGATCCCCATGCCTTCTGTTGAACCAAGCCCGCCCGATTTGGCCGAATCCCGTTTGGTCGTACCGCTGGAAGCACAGGACGCATCATACTTTGCCGCATCGGAAAGAATGGCCAGACGTTCATTCATCGACTTCTTCATAGCCGTTCATGTTATGTTCTTTTGGGCCATGGGTCAATCAGAAATGGACCTCGACAGGGAACGAATGCACGCCCGACCCGTTAACTGGGCGAACCAATCGATTTCAAATAAAAAGGAGCTGGCATCATGCCTTCCATTCAACAGTCGAAAATCCTCATTCTCGCCACCGACGGTTACGAACGCTCGGAACTGCGGGTACCGCTCGAAGAGCTCAAAAAGCACGGCGCCGACGTCAAGATCGCGTCGATCGAGGCAGGCAGCATCAAGAGCTGGGACAACAAGGATTGGGGTGACAGTGTCGATGTCGACCTTCTGGCCGGCGATGTGAATGTCGAGGATTTTGACGGACTGGTCCTGCCCGGCGGCCAGATCAATCCTGACATTTTGCGCCACAATGAGGACGCCATGCGCGTGGTGCGCGCTTTTGTCGAATCCGGCAAAACAGTCGCCGCAATCTGCCACGCACCCTGGTTGCTGATCGAGGCGGATGCAGTTCGCGGCCGCAAGGTCACCTCTTACGCATCCATCAAGACGGACTTGCAGAACGCCGGCGGCAACTGGATCGACGAAGCAGTCGTCACGGACAAGGGTATTGTCACCTCGCGCAGCCCTGATGACCTGCAGCCCTTCGTTGCCAAGATCGTCGAGGAGATCGAGGAAGGCCGCCACGAACGACGCGCCGCCTGATCAAGTCAATACATTGAAGAGAGGACCGGTTTATGGTCGATCTGTCGAAAACAAAAAATGATCCCCTGCAGCAGCTCTGGGATATTCTGAACGATACCCGCGCCGGCATGCTCGGCGTGGAGGACTCCGGCCAGCCCATGCAGCCGATGGCACCGCAACTGGAAAAGGAAAGCAATTCGATCTGGTTCTATACCCGCTCGGATAGCGATCTGGTCGCGGCTGTCAGCGGCGGTGGACGCGCCCAGTTCTGCGTTATCAGCAAGGATCACGACTACCACGCTTATCTTGCCGGCTCGATCAGCGAGAACAAGTCGCGCGAGCATATCGAAAAGTTCTGGTCGCCGGTCATCAGTGCATGGTTCGAAGGCGGCAAGGATGATCCCCACCTGACGATGCTTCAATTGAAGCTCGACGACGCGGCGATCTGGGCATCATCGAACAGCACCCTGCGCTTCGGCTGGGAAATGGCCAAGGCGAACCTGACCGGCAAGGAGCCGGACCTCGGTGTTCGCACCCATATCGCGCTGCCACACCAATAGAGCCAACCACATCGCAACGGCGTTGGCGGTTTGCCTCTATTCGAGCGCTGCCCGTTTGCGGACTGGCGCCGTTGCCTTCGCGTCCCGCCTTGCCTTGTGCAGGGCGGGACGTTTCATTTTATCCAGGGCTGACAAATTGGTGACCGCCGGACAACAACTTGGGGGGCAGATCTTGGTCCGGGGTTTTCCTTTGGGTCCTGATGTGGTGCAAAGGGCGATCACATGCTTTCCGCAGGAGCCCCGATGACCGCCGCCTTTGACAAAACCGAACTTGCCCGCATGCTCTCCAGGGCCGATGCCGACGGCCAGCGCCTGATATCGGCTTCCCTTCCCGTTCCCGGCAGCGATGCAGAGGCCCTGGCCACGCAGCAGCAAACATTGGCGCTGAACGGCTGGAAAGCCGGCGGCTACAAGGTGGCGCTACGGCCTGGCGGACCATCGGTCTCCGCACCGATGGTCCATGTCGTCCTTGCGTCCAGCGATGGCAAGGCGTCATTCGAGCGTCCGGTGGTCGATGCGGTCGAAGTTGAGATCTGTTTTGTCCTCGGCACGGCCCTCGTGCCGCGCGGTCCGGATGGGTACACACGGGCAAGCGTACTTGATCACGTTTCCGCCATTCACGCAGGCATCGAATTTCTCGCCCACCGGCTGGATGACGGCAGCAAGTCGCAGCCGCAACTCTTCCTTGCCGATCGGCTTGGCAATGCCGGCTATGTCCTTGGCGAGCCGCTGGATGCAGCCGTGATCGAACCGGAATTGAGCTATCCGCTCACCGTCACCGCCGATGGCGAAACCCTGTTTGCCGGCCCCGGAAAACACCCCTTCATCGATCCGGTCGCTCCCCTGCTCGCCTTTGCCAACACGCTCACGCAGGAGATCCCTGCCGGCCAGATCATCACCACCGGCAGTCTTTGCGGTCCGGTCTCCATGCCGCACAATGCGGAGATCATCGTCAGTGGCATTACAAGGTTTACCGTTCAGGTAAAGTCAACGGCACACCCGGCCTGACCTTGAAGCGGCAGGCTACCGAAGCCAGCTCTCATAGTCCGAAACAAGAAGATGGACGGGGGCCTCGTCCTCTTCGATACCGGAAAACCGCGAGACGCGCGGGTCCTCGAAAACATTGTCGATCGCATCGTCATTGACGGTCGAGACTTCGGCGACGAACACATCCGCCTCCTCTGCCCAGAAGGCATGCCAGTCGCCCGGCATCAGCGTGACGCTTTCGCCGGGAGCGAGCCGCAGTCGGTGGCCCGGCGGAAATGTCCTGACGATCCCGTCAGTGGCAACCGTCACACCCTTTTTGCGGTCGCAGAGACCATCCGTATCTCCGAAAAGCTCGATGACCAATGTGCCACCGCCGCGATTGATGATGTCTTCCGCCTTGAGGTCATGGCGGTGCATCGGCGTCATCTGGTCCTTGCGCGCAATCATCGCCTTTTCGGCATAGAGCATGCCGCGCCCCTGCTTGAGGTCACCGACCCGCCCATTGCGCGTCGTGAACAGGAACAGCCCATTGCGGGCAAAATCACCGAAACCGAAATCGGTAATGTCCCAGCCGAGACCGGCACCGGTGATCCCCGCAATCTCGGACTTGCGCGCCACCATCTCGTCCGGCGACCACCGCGCAAACGGCGGCAGGATATAGCCGAAACCGCGCATGAAGGCTTCGCTTTCGCGGATGATTTCATTGACCTGGCTGCGTTTCATCGTCGACATTTCTTCTCTCCTGCTGCTTTAGCGCACGCCGATACCGGCCGTCAGACCGCCGTCGATGCGGTGGTCGGAGCCGGTGATGAAACCCGCCTTCTCTGAAGCGAGAAAGGCCGCGAGCACTGCCACCTCCTCCGGTTCGCCGATGCGTCCGAGCGGATGCGCGGCGCCGAACCGCCGGAACACGGCATCGATATCTGCATCCGGGCCTTCGAAGGTGCGCGCGGCCAGTTCGAGGATCGGAGTGCGCACCGAACCCGGGCTGATGGAAACGACACGGATGCCATCGGCCGCAAAATCCAGCGCCATGGCCCGTGTCAGCGCGTGGATTGCCCCTTTCGAGGCAACATAGGCTGACACGCCGCTCTGGCAGGCATGACCCTGCACGCTCGACAGATTGATGATGACGCCGCCGCCGCGCTTGCGCATCTCCGGCACACCGAACTCCGCCGTCAGATGGATCGAGCCGACATTGACGGCCATGCAGCGCATGAAGGCATCGAAGGACGTCGTTTCCGCGGTCCCGTAAGGGTGCACGGCGGCGGAATTGACGATGATGTCGAGCCCGCCGAACCGGGCAACTGCCGTCGCCATCGCCGCGCTGACCTGATCAGGCACCGCGACGTCGGCCTGGAGCACGACAAGAGCCAGCCCATCCGCCGCCGCCGTATCCTGCAGGGCCTGGTTGGCCGTCGCGTCAATACCAAGGACCGCGACGGATGCCCCTTCGCGGGCCAGATGCAGCGCCACGGCGCGGCCAATCCCGGTCGTGCCCGTCACCAACGCGATCCTGCCTTCGAATTCCTTCATTCGCCGTCCCTCCCGGTATCGCCGGCAGGTCCGGCGCCGCTGCGACCGGCCGGTGGAATAAACTCCAGCCCGGCATCAAGATGCCGGTTCATGTGATAGACGAAGGCGATCCGGTCGGCCTTGCGCAATGCCCGGGCGATCTCCGCATGCTCGGCGACCACGCCCTGCAGCGCAACCCGCTGCGACTTGCCCGCCAGCATCAAGCGCCGGATGACCGGTTTCAACATGCCATAAGTCTCCGACAGCGTGCGATTTCCCGCCGCGTCAACCATCAGCCAATGAAACTGGAAATCAAGATCGGAGGCCTCCTCCGGCGTCTCGGCCTGGCCAATACGGACATTGACCGCCTCCATCTCATCAAGCGTCTCAGCGCCGATCCGGCCAACCAAAAGATCGAAGAGGTTCATCTCGGTGAGCCGACGATAGCCCTGGATATCGCGAAACGCATCGACGGAAATATCCATCGCAAAGGCGAAGAGGTCGCGCATCGCCACCTGATGCTGATCGGTCAGGACGGCGCCCACCTTCTGGCGTGATTCCGCGACACCATAGGCCTTCAAAGTGCGAAAGGCCTCGCGTACGGTATTGCGGCTGGCATCGAACATCACGGCAAGCTCGCCCTCGCTGGGCAGCACGTCGCCGACGGTCAGTCCGCGATCGCGGATGAGGCCGCGAATATGCTCGACCATGCCATCCACCGCCGATGCGCGTCCTCCGCTTTCCATGCGCTTGCCCCTATCTGAGATGCTTCACCAATTTATATGTCCAACATAATAAATTGATCAATTGGCATATCTTGATTTTTTCCGATTTCACCGGTCTATTGTCCAACATTAAAGCAGGAGAACAGTGAGATGCTTGAGAGCTGGCGGTGGTTCGGACCGGAGGATCCGGTAACGCTTTCCGATGCGCGGCAGGCGGGCGCAACCGGCGTCGTCACCGCCCTGCATCACATCTATGATGGCCGGGCCTGGACGGCGGAGGATATCGCCGAGCGCATGGCGCTGATCCGCAAGGCCGGCATGCAATGGGCCGTCTGCGAATCCATCCCGGTCGGCTCCTCGCTGAAACTGCGCGACGGAAATTTCCGGAGCACGCTCGACGCCTGGAAGACCAGCCTTGCCAATCTCGGGCGCGGCGGCGTTCCCGTCGTGTGCTACAATTTCATGCCGGTGGTCGATTGGACGCGGACCAATCTGATGTATCCCACCGAAGTGGGCGGCTATGCGCTCCGCTTCGACATGATCGACTTCGTCGCCTATGATGTCTTCGTCTTGAAGCGCCACGGTGCGGAAGGCAGCTACGGCGCAGACGTTATCGAGGCAGCACGCAAACGTCTCGCGGGAAAGAGTGAAGACGAGATCCTGACCCTGGAGCGGAACATCATCGCCGGCCTTCCCGGGGGCGAGGACAGCCACACCCGCGAAACCATCCGTGGCCATATCGCAGCCTATGACGGGCTGACATCCGACGACATGCGGGCCAATCTGGTCGAGTTCCTGAAGGAAATCGTCCCTGTCGCCGCGGAAAATGGTGTGCGCCTTGCCATCCACCCTGATGATCCGCCCTTTTCGCTGTTCGGCCTGCCGCGCGTGGTCTCGACGCCTGACGACGTGCAGACGATCCTCGACGCCGTCGACGATCCCGCCAACGGCATCACGCTTTGCGCCGGCTCCTATGGTTCGCGGCCGGACAATGACGTCGTCGCCATGGCGAAGCGTTTTGCCGACCGCATCCACTTCGCCCATCTGCGCAACGTCTCGAAAGAACCGGACGGATCCTTCATCGAATCAGAGCATCTCGCCGGCGACGTCAACATGGTGTCGCTGATCTCGGTGCTGCGCGGCGAGGAAAAGCGCAGACAGGCGCAAGGGCGGGCCGATTGCATCATTCCGATGCGCCCTGACCATGGACACCTCCTGATCGACGACCAGAAGAAGAAGGTCAACCCGGGCTATTCCTGCATCGGCCGACTGAAAGGCCTTGCCGAACTGCGCGGCGTCATCGCTGCCGTGGATCAACTGGGTTGACGGGGGTAGTCGTCAGGATCACGCAGTCAGAAAGACTGGATCGCCTGTTGCCCAACCAAGTCGTAAAGGTTGCGCCGAGCCACAGGCCACGATAACGCCTTCATCCGGCTTGACTGTTTTTTGGAAGAGGCCACAGAAATTGGCAAAATCGTCGAACCATAGTTTCGTCGGCGAAAAGGAATGGACAATCATGGCCGCCTCATCTGTCTTAAAGCGCTGCGCTTCGATGACCGCCGATGCCGCTCGATGGAGCAACTGATACCGGATGTGCAACGGCAGCGGATTGCCTAAACCGAGTAAGTCACATATCGCCTGCAGACGAATTGCCTTGCCTTTGGATGGCTTATCCAGCCACTCACCGAGTGTCGGGCCAAAGGGTTCGCTGACCTTGCCCTCTATTGTTGCAGCGCAGGTGAGATCATTATAACGCAGCAATAGGAAGACGTCGTTCTGGCTGTCGCGGCGTCCACCGGGCAGGGGCACCCTGTATTCGGGAATGGCCAGAAGCAATTCGCAGGGTACAGGGAAGAACGCGGCAACTTCCGGCGGAAGGCCATCGCTCCCATGCCAGCTATGCGCCAAGGTCTTTGCCGAATACCCCGAACGCCATTGTTTCTCAGGTTCGGCAAGGAGTTTCTGCCAGTCGGCCGGTCCCGCACTCGGAACGAAAATCCGCGCCCTTCCAACCTTAGCCTCTTTTGCCAATCTCCCATCCTCCATTGTTAGCGTGCCAGCCAGCGTTCGATACCCGCTGCTGCTGCCTTACCCGTGGCAAAACAGGCCGTCAGCAAATAGCCGCCCGTTGGGGCTTCCCAGTCGATCATTTCGCCTGCGACGAAGGCGCCGGGCAGTGCTTTCAGCATGTAGCTTTCGTCGATCGCGCTCCAGCGCACGCCGCCGGCCGTCGAGATCGCCTCGGCGATCGGGCGGGGGCGGATGACCGGAAGGGCAAAATGCTTGATCAGGCCGGCCAGCCTTTGCGGATCGCGGCGATCGGCATCGCTTGAAAATTCCCGAAGCAGGGCGGCCTTGACGCCGTCGATGCCGGCTCCTTTGCGCAAGCGGGTCGAAAAACTGGCCTTGCCGTCCTGCTTCGCGATGTCCTGCACCAGCCGCGCCAGCGCGCGGCCCGGCATAAGATCAAGCGTCAGGGCTGCGGAACCATTTTTTTCGATCTGCTCCCGCAGACCGGCGGCATGGGCATAGACGAGGCTGCCCTCGATACCGTGCCGGGTGACCACGAATTCTCCGGAAACAGCCCCTGCCTCCGATGAGGCGATGACGGACTTGACGGGAGCGCCGGCAAACCGCTCGCGAAACATCTCGCTCCAGGAGACATCAAATCCGCAATTGGCCGGACGCAGATCGGCGATATCGACACCGCGATCCCGAAGCCAGGGCACCCAGGCAGCATCCGATCCGAGCCTGGGCCAGCTGGCGCCGCCGAGGGCCAGAAGAACCGCATCGGCCTCAACAATGGTAGCGCCGTTTGGCGTCTCGAAAAGGTAACCACCATTCGCAAACCCTGCCCAGCGATGCCGGGTCAGGATCGTCACACCCTGCCCCTCCAACCGCCGCAGCCAGGCGCGCAACAGTGGCGAGGCCTTCATCGCCATCGGAAAGACGCGGCCCGAGGAACCGACAAAGGTTTCGGTGCCAAGCGCCTGCGCCCAGGCCCGGACCCCGCCCGCCGGAAAGGCATCGATGGCCGGCAGAATGCGCGCGCCGGAGTGACCGAAGCGCGACCGGAATCGCTGATGATCCTCCGAATGGGTAATGTTGAGACCGGACTTTCCCGCCAGCAGGAATTTGCGTCCGACCGTTGGCATGGCCTCGTAGATCGTAACGGCATGCCCAGCGGACGCGAGAACCTCCGCCGCCATCAGCCCGGCCGGCCCGCCTCCGACAATTGCAACCCGTCCCATCAGCCCGCCTGTATCCCATCCTTGAATGCCCGTCTTATACCCACCGGCCCGACAGGCAAAGGCTTACGAGAAGGAAACCCGACGCATCGAAGACGCAAGCCTTGGCATCAACGGCCGACGACCCAAGCACGCCGGCATTATGGCGATCCGCCATAACGGCCTTCCGGCCAATGTCAAAAGCGTGATGCTGGTGGCGCCTGATGTTGACGTAGGCGTCTTTAATTAGCAGATTGTTGAAATGGGGACACAGCATCCACAATGTGAGCTTTTTATATCACGCGTTGATCGGGCACCGGCCGCCTCGCGCAGCGTTTGGGGCGGAAGTCGCCGTCCGGAGGCGTGCACCCCCTCAGGCCCGGGCCTTGCAGGCCGGATCTGGCGGATGACGCCATGAATGTCATCGTCGATGCAGATCCACCTGATAATTCTTGAACCAACTCGACGCTTCGGGACCTGTCAGCCTATCCTGGCAGAAACAACAGCCGAAATGCCAGATTGCCGCGTTTGTAAACTCGCAGGAAACCCATGAAAATGTCGTCTTCAATCGGATTATCAGCCGTCATTCGCATTGTTTTCGGGCTTGTTCTGGCACTTGGACTTCATGTCTATTCGCCATCGGCGTTTGCGCAAACTGCGGCGGCAGATCCTGCCCAGGCCGAAAAGGTGCAGCGCCTACTGGAATTGATGGAAGATCCGCAGGTTCTTTCTTGGATCTCGAATGCGAAGTCGGCGACGACGGCTCCGGCCGTTGCGGATAAGCCCGTCACCTATGCGAGTTACGCTACAACCTTTCGGGCACACATCACGCTCCTTGTTGACGGCATAAAGGCGTTCCCGACGGAAGCCGGCAAAGCCGCTGCCGTTCTGCAAAACGAAATCGATACCAGTGTCAAAATACGCCCGAGTTATCTCCTGGTCGCATTCATCACTGCGGGATTGGCTGCTCAATGGTGTTTCTGGTGGCTGAGCGCGGGCTGGCGTGCATGGATTGCCTCCCTGCGGGTCTTGACCGTGCGCGAGAGGCTCGTCGCGATATCAGCCAGACTGCTCTGGGCCATCTGCTCGATCCTGGCCTTCGCACTCGGCAGTGTCGGCTTCTTTCTCGTATTCGAGTGGTCTCTTCTGCTGCGTGAAATCATTGTCGGCTATCTTTTTGCGGTGGTGATCTTTCGGCTCGCGCGCGCATTGTTCGATTTTCTTCTTGCACCGCCCGGATCAGGTGGGTTCGCCCATGCGGAACGCTTTCGCGTTGTGCCCGTCAGCGATCAATCGGCTGCGCATTGGACAAAACGACTGGGCTATATCGTCGGCTGGTACGCCTTCGGCTCAGTGACCGTTTACCTTCTCAGGGCGCTCGGCTTTGCCGAACCGTCCCTGCACGTCGCGGCCTATGCGCTCGGGATCGTTCTTCTCATTCTCGGCATCGAAGCCATCTGGAATCGTCCCGCCGCGATATTTCCCGTTGATGAGGCAACCCCTTTACGTCAGATCGGCATGCGCGCTCGCAATTGGCTTTGGTCAGCCTACTTCGTTTCGCTCTGGCTCCTCTGGGTTGTCGGAATGATGAAGCCATTCTGGATTGCCGTTGTCGCGGCAGCACTTCCCGGTGCGATCGCCCTGACACGGGCGTCTGTCGACAATCTTCTCAAAAACAATGTTATCGACACCGGCGCTCACCCCGAGCAGACCCCGCATCTTGATGGCCAGCCTGGCAGCATCCCCCAGGAGGACGTCGCGCTTCAGGCCGGTCCGACTGCTGCGGACGCTGTCGTCGCGGTCAAAAGCCGGCCCGGCGTCATCTCGGTGATCGTCGAGCGCGGCATCCGTTCCGCCTTGATCGTGGGAGCCATCCTTTTTCTTGCCCACAGGCTCGACATCAACCTGACGGGAATGACCACGCATGATTCGGCAGTGCAGCGATTGCTGCGCGGAGCCTTGAGCGCCGGTATCATTCTGATGGTGATCGACCTTGTCTGGAACATCGTGAAGGTGCTGATCGACCGGAAGCTTGGAGAAACCGAACTCGCCTTTGCGCATGGCAGCGAACGCGAGCGACGCCGCGCACGCATTCGCACGCTGCTGCCCATTCTCAAGAACGTGCTGATGATTTTATTCGCCGCGATCGCCATCATGATGGCCTTGTCCGCCCTGGGGGTGGAGATCGCACCACTGATCGCCGGTGCCGGCGTGGTCGGGGTTGCCATCGGCTTTGGCGCGCAGACGGTCGTCAAGGATATTATCAGCGGCATGTTCTATCTGCTCGACGACGCTTTCCGGGTCGGCGAATACATATCGAGCGGGTCCTACAAGGGCACAGTCGAATCGTTCAGCCTGAGATCGGTGAAGTTGCGCCATCATCGTGGCGCCATCTACATCGTTCCGTTCAGCGAGCTCGGTGCCGTCCAGAATCTCAGCCGCGACTGGGTGGTCGAGAAACTGACCGTAACCGTCGGTTACGATACCGACGTCGACAAGGCGCGCAAGATCATCAAGAAAATCGGGCAGGAACTGTTCGCCGATCCGGAACTCGCACCAATCACCATCGAGCCGCTCAAGATGCAGGGCATCGACAGCATGGGCGATTCAGGCTTGATCCTCCGCATGAAATTCACCACCATACCTGGCGAACAATTCACGCTGAAGCGACGCGCGCTCCTGAAAATCAACCAGGCATTTCACGACAACAATATCAGGATTCCGTTCCCGACGGTGCAGGTCGCAGGGGGCGAAAGCAGCGGCAACATCGCCGCCGCAGCCCAGCAGGCGCTCGCCAAACACAACGAGGCCCTCGCCGCAAATCGCTGAACCCAGCCCGCCTGTGAGCCGCCTTACCAGCAGCAGAAACCGCCATCGACAAGCAGATCGACGCCGGTAACAAAGCTTGCCGCATCCGACAGGAGAAACACCGCCGGTCCGACCATTTCGTTGACTGTCGCCATGCGCTGCATCGGCGTCTGCTCTTCGAAGAGTTTGGTCTGGTGCACCATTTCGGGCCGCGTGTTCATGGGGGTCGCCGTATAGCCGGGGCTGATCGTGTTGACGCGGACACCGCGCCCGACCCATTCCATCGCCATGGATTTCGACATGTGGATGACGCCGGCCTTCGAGGCATTGTAGTGGCACTGGTTCAGGCCGCGATTGACGATCACGCCGGACATCGAGGCGATATTGACGATCGATCCGCGCCCGTTCTTCAGCATGGCCCGGGCCTCGGCCTGGCAGGAGAGGAACACGCCTTTCAGATTGATGTCCATCATCGTCTGAAACTGGCTCTCCTCCATCTCTTCCGCCGGATTGGCATTGGCGATACCGGCCGCGTTGACGGCCAAGGTCAGCGGCCCCAGCTCCGTTTTCCGTCCGCGCGACCGCTTCGTTGAGCGCGGTCGACTGCGTGACATCGGCAGCGATCCGGATGCTGCGGCGTCCGGTCGCCTCAATGAACCTGGCGGTGTCTGCGAGGCCTTCGTCCGTGCGACGATCCAGCAAAGCAACATCGGCGCCGCATTGGGCAAGTCCCACGGCAATACGCTGCCCTATGCCGCTGCCGGCTCCCGTGACCAGCGCCACATTGCCGCTGAGATCAAACAGTTTCGGTGCGTTCAGTGTGATGTCCGACATGGGTTTCCATTCCTCTTCAAATCGTCGCCAGTTCCATGACCGAGACGTCGTTGGCGTCTTTCCGATCCAGAATACCGGCCTGTTTTCCTTGTGCCATGACCATGATGCGATTGGAGACGCCGAGCACTTCCTCCAGATCCGAGCTCACCACGATCACCGCGACACCCTCGCGAGCCAGATCCATGATCAGGTCATATATGGACGAACGCGCGCCGACATCGATACCGCGTGTCGGTTCGTCCAGCACCACCACTTTCGGCTTGCGGGCCAGCCATTTCGCCAAGACCACCTTTTGCTGGTTTCCCCCGGAGAGCTCTCCCGCATTCTGGCTGCCACGGCCCTTGACGCCGAACTTCCTGATATAGCCGTCGGCAAACTGGCCCAGCCGCCGCGACGTCACAAAGCCGCGACGCGAGACTTCCTCAAGATTGGCATAGGCGATGTTTTCCTGGATCGAATGATCGAGGACAAGCCCCTGAAGCTTGCGATCCTCAGGAACCAGAACGATGCCGCGACGGATCGCATCGCGCGGCGAACGGGGGTTGATCACCTCGCCATTCAGGACGACGTCGCCGCTGGCGATCGGATCTGCTCCGGTGATGGCGCGCACCAGTTCGGTGCGCCCCGCCCCGACGAGCCCGGCGATCCCGAACACTTCGCCGCGCTTGACTGAAAAACTGATGTTATTGAACGTGCGCGACGGCGATGAAAGGCCGCGTATCTCCAGCATCACATCCTGCTGCGGCGCGGGAATGACAGGGAACATGCGTTCCAGCGAGCGGCCAACCATGGCCTCCACGATGGTGCGGACCGGCACATCGCCGCTATCGAATTCCTGCACCTTGGCACCGTCGCGCATGACGACGATGCGGTCGGCGATCTGGCGGATTTCTTCCAGCCGATGGGAGATGTAGATGATGCCGACGCCGTCGGCTTTCAGCCGCTCGATCTGCCGGAAAAGCAATTGCGTTTCCTCGCCACCCAGTGCTGCCGTCGGCTCGTCGAGAATGAGGAGCTTGGCATCGAGCGTCATCGCCTTGGCGATTTCGATCAGCTGCTGCTTTGCCGTGGAAAGACCTTCGACCAGACGACGCGGCGAAACATCCAGCCCCAGGCGCTGCAGTCCGGCATGGGCTCTCTCCTCCATGCCACGGCGGTCGACGCGACCACCCTTCATAAGGTAACGGCCGACGAAGACATTTTCGGCAATCGACAATTGCGGCAGGAGCTTCAGCTCCTGGTGAATCATGCCGACGCCGACATCCATCGCTGCGCGGGGAGAGGCCGGGGCAAAATTTGCCCCGAACCATGTCATTTCACCAGCTGATGGCGGTACGGCGCCGGAAATAATCTTCGAAAGGGTCGATTTTCCGGCGCCGTTCTCACCAAGCAGCGCCACGACTTCCCCAGCTCCAACGTCGAGATCGATGCCGTGGAGCACCGCCAGAGGCCCGTAGGACTTACGGATCTGCCGGAGGGAGAGGATGGGAGGAAGGTCCTTGGTCGTCATGGCGCTGTCGTCCGATCTGGATCAGGGATGCTCGGCAACGTACTTGGCAGCATTTTCCGGCGTGGTCAGGAAGCCGGGAAGCAACTGCTCGGCCGGAAGCTTCTCGCCAGCGGCCAGCTTGATGGCGCTGTCAACGGCCAGACGACCGATGCCGCGGACCTGCTGGGTCGCGGTCGCATCGAAGCCACCGGTCGCAAGGATCGGCAAAGCCGTGGTGTCGCCGTCGAAACCGCCGACATAGACGCGCTGCGAAACGCCGGAAACCTTGACCGCCTGGGCTGCACCCAGCGCCAGACCATCAGCCTGTGCGAAGATCAGCGAAACCTCGGGATTGGCCTGCAGAAGGTTCTGGCCAATATTGAGGCCTTCGGCCTGCGACCACTGCTCGCTCCACTGCTCGGCGACAAGCTCGACGCCGGCATTCTCGCCGATCGCCTTCATGCAGCCCTTGGTGCGCTCGACTTCCGGTGTCGTGCCCTTCTGGCCGTGGATCATCAGCATCTTGCCCTTGCCGCCGGCGAGCCCGATGATGTGCTTGCAGACTTCATAGGCAGACGTCGCATTGTCGGTGGCGATGAAAGTGTCGCCCGGAGCGTCGTCGGCATTGCGGTCAACGTTGACGACCGGAATACCGGCTTCCTTGGCCAGACGGGTCGGAACCGCGGCAGCGGCAGCACCGGCCGGGATGTAGATGAAGGCGTCGATGCCCTGCGTCAGCAGATCCTGAACCTGGCTGACCTGGGTCGCGCTGTCATTCTTGGCGTCCACGGTGATGACTTCGATGCCCTTCTCCTTGGCATAGCCTTCGACACCGATCTTGATCTGGTTGAAGTAGTCTGCCTGCAGGTTGGAAACCGCCAGGCCGATCTTCTTCACATCGGCCGCCGAAGCGCCGAGAGGATTGAGGGCCGTGGTTGCCAGTGCTACGGCAGCCAGAAGAACTGTCTTGAATTTCATGGTAGATCTCCTCCGTTGTATTCGGGCACCTGCTACCATCGCAGGACCGAAGTTATTGCCTGGCATCTCGCCTGGCGGTGAACTGGCGGCACGGCCACCAGGTATTGGCGCAAGGCCAAATCTCATTTTCGCTTGAAGGCCTCCGCCGCAACCGCAAGGGCAATCACCACGCCAATGACGACGGCCTGCGTGAAGGGTGAAACACCGAGCAGGTTGAGGCCGTTGCGCAGCACGCCGATGATCAGGACGCCGATAATGGTCCCGAGGATGCCGCCCTTGCCGCCGCTGAGGCTGGTACCGCCGATCACGACGGCCGCGATGGTGTCGAGTTCATAGGAAACGCCTGCCGTGGGCTGAACCGAGTCCAGCCGCATCGCAAGAACGACGCCGGCAAGCCCGGCCAAGAGACCTGACACGACATAGACACCGACCGTGTAGAGATTGACATTGATGCCGGCGAGGCGGGCGACCTCCTGGTTGCCGCCGATGGCATAGAGCGATCGACCGCCGGACGTATGGCGGAGATAGAGCCAGCCGAGCACGAAAACGACCAGCATGATGCCCACGGTCAAGGTCAGGAATCCGCCGAAGCGGGTATAGGCGAGCAGGCTGAACCAGCTTGGAAATCCGACGATCTGCTGGCCATCCGTGATCATATTGGCAAGCCCGCGTGCGACCGACATCATCGCAAGCGTCGCGATGAAGGCTGGCACCCCGAGCGCCGTGATCAGAAGGCCCGAAATCGCACCCGTGACGCACGCAGCCGCCAGCGCCACCATTATTCCGACCACCAGAGGATATCCGACCTGGTTTGAGACATAGCCCATGACCATCATCGTCAGCGCCATGACCGAGCCGACCGCCAGATCGATACCCCCGATCAGGATCACCAGCGTCATGCCCACAGCCATGATGCCAAGCACGGTAATCTGGTCGAGGATGTTGAGGAGGTTGCGAACGGACATGAACTTGTCGGTCGCAAAAGACAGAAAGATGCAGAGAAGGATGAGCCCGATCAGCGGGCCCGTCGCTCCTTTCAGCACGGAAAACACACCGGAACCTGCGTTTCGATTCTCTTCTGTCACGGACGCAAGCATCCAACCCTCCCAAATTCATGCGCCACGGCATCAAACTCTCGTAGCGCATAATTATTCATGCATGTGTGTAAATTCATATCTGATCGAATTGGATCCTGTCAACCACCCTTCAGGCCGACGATGTCAGAATAAGTTTCGCATTGCAGCTTGACACACAGGCGGTAAATGCAATTATATTACCAACAGCATATTTATTCACAACGAGGATTTCATGCAGCCGAATGATCTCGACCGCATCGCTCGCCAGATAAGACTTCGCGATCTGCAAGCGGTTTATGAAGCAGGCGCCGGCCATATCGGCGGTGAAATGTCGGCTATCGACATCCTGACAGCACTCTACTTCCAGGTCCTGCGCATCTGGCCGGATCAGCCGAAGCATCCAGACCGCGATCGCTTCGTCCTGTCGAAGGGGCATGTGGCGCTGGCACTCTACGTGACGCTCGCCAAGCGCGGCTTTATGCCGGAAGAGGAAATTTCGACCTTCCTCAAGCCGCATTCGCGGCTGAACGGGCACCCGAACTGCAACAAGGTGCCCGGCGTGGAAACCAATACCGGGCCGCTCGGCCATGGCCTTCCGGTCGCGATTGGCATGGCGAAGGCCGCCAAGCTGACCGGCGCGGGCTACCACACCTATGTGCTGACCGGCGACGGAGAGATGCAGGAAGGATCCAACTGGGAAGCGATCTCGTCGGCGACCCAGTTCGGCCTCGACAATCTGACGCTCATCATCGACCACAATCGCTTCCAGCAGGGGGCGGCGCTCAAGGACACCAACAACCTGGCACCCTTCCCCTCGAAGCTCGAGGCGTTCGGCTGGGAGGTCACGGAGATCAACGGCAACGTCATGAATGAAATCGTTCCCGCCCTGCAGCATCGGGGACAGCGCCCGCACTGCATCGTTGCCCATACCAACAAGGGTCAGGGTATCTCGTTCATGCAGGACACGGTCGACTGGCATCACAAGGTGCCGAATGCCGAGCAGTACAAGATCGCCGTTGCCGAACTTTCGGAGGTGCTCGCATGAACGCCGCAGCAAACCCTGTGAAACTGCATGATTGTCGCGATGCCTTCGTCGCTGTGCTTGAGCGTCTGGGCGCCGAGAACCCGAAGGTCGTCGCCGTCTGCAACGATTCCGTCGGCTCGTCGAAACTGGGCGGCTTCAAGGCCAAGTGGCCGGAGCGACTGGTCAATGTCGGCATTGCGGAACAGAATATGGTCGGCGTCGGCGCCGGCCTCGCCAATGGTGGGCTCCTGCCCTTCGTCTGCGCCGCATCCTGCTTCCTCACCGGCCGTTCGCTGGAGCAGGTCAAGGCCGACATCGCCTATTCGAACGCCAATGTGAAGCTGGTCGGCATTTCCTCGGGCATGGCCTATGGCGAACTCGGCCCGACGCACCACTCCATCGAAGACTTTGCCTGGATGCGCGTGCTGCCAAACCTGCCTGTGATAGCGCCCTGCGATTCGATCGAGACGGCGGCCGCGGTCGAATGGGCTGCACGTTATGAAGGCCCGGTCTTCCTGCGCCTGTCGCGCGTCGGCGTTCCGGATCTGCTGCCGGCCGGGCACATATTTGAACTCGGCAAGGCAAACCTGCTGCGCGATGGTGATGCGATCACGCTGATTGCCAATGGCACGCTCACCCATCGTTTGATGAAGGCGGCCGATCTGCTGGCAGCTCAGGGCATCGAAGCGCGGGTGCTGAACATGGCGACCGTGCGGCCGATCGACGTCGAAGCCGTCGTTGCGGCGGCACAGGCTACCGGTGCAATCCTGACGGCCGAAGAACATTCGACCTTCGGCGGTCTGGGATCGGCCATTGCGGAAGTGGTCGTTGCGGAAGCACCTGTGCCGATGAAGATCCTCGGCGTGCCCGGCATCTTCGCCCCGACAGGCTCGGCTGAATTTCTGCTCGACGAATTCGGCATGGCTCCGGAGGCGATCGCCTCAGCCGCGCAGGCATTGATCGCCAGAAAGACTGCCCGAGGCTGATCGCTTCGCGCTACAGACAATGCAATCCAAGCGCGGCCGAACAATGCGGCGGCCGCGCTCCACTTTTCCGGAGCCAGCATGACCACCGCGATCCTCGCCATCGACCAGGGCACGACGAACTCCAAGGCGGTGCTCGTCTCGACGAGCGGGGAAATCCTGTCGCGCGGCGCCTCACCGGTCGGCATCTCCCACCCGCAGCCGGGCTGGGTCGAACAAAGCCCGGAGCGTATCTGGGAATCGGTCAAGGAGGCGATCGCAGCCTGCCTTGGCGCCGGACCGAGCGTCGAGATCCTTGGCCTTGCAATTTCCAACCAGCGGGAATCGGTCACGATCTGGGATGGCGAGACCGGCAAGCCGCTCGGTCCTGTGGTCAGCTGGCAGTGCCGACGGACTGCTCCTGCCTGCAGCGAACTTGTTGCCGCCGGCCATTCGCGAGCGCGTCCAGGCCCTGACCGGCCTGCCGATCGATCCGATGTTTCCCGGCCCCAAGATGAAGTGGCTGCTCGACCGTGCGCCCGCTGACCGACCGCTTCGCCTCGGAACGATCGATTCCTGGCTGATCCACTGCCTCACGGATGGGGCGATACATGCCTGCGACGCTTCCAATGCGGCCCGCAGCCAGCTCTACGATCTCAACGCGCAATGCTGGAGCGACGAACTCTGCACCCTGTTCGAGGTGCCGAAGTCCGTGCTGCCGCAGGTGCGGGACAGTGCGGCTGACTTCGGCACGACGCGCAATGTGGCGGGCCTCAAGGACGGAATTCCGATCGCCGCTGCAATCGGCGACAGCCATGCTGCGCTGTTCGGCCATGGCGCTTTCGAGCCCGGCGACGGAAAGGTGACGTTCGGCACCGGGTCATCGATCATGACGACCCTGCCGCACTACATTGCTCCCAGTCTCGGCATCACCACCACCATTGCCTGGTCGATCGAGGGAACGCCGACCTATGCCTTCGAGGGCAATATCCTGGTTTCGGCATCGGCCCTGCCCTGGATGACGGAGATCCTCGGCCTGCCGGACGTCCAGGCGCTGGTCGACCTTGCAGCAACGGCACCGCCAAGCGGCCCGGGCTTCGTGCCGGCCTTTGTCGGTCTCGGCGCACCGTACTGGCACGCCGATGCTCGGGCGCTCTTCTCCGACATCACCTTCACCACAACGCGCGCGCAGATGGCCCGCGCCGTGACGGATTCGATGGCGTTCCAGGTTCATGACGTCTTCCAGGCGATGTCCGCACAGTCACCGAGCCCGCTCGGGCGCCTCTTCGCCGATGGCGGGCCGAGCAAGAACACCTTCCTGATGCAATGCGTTTCGGATACGCTGAATCATGCGATCGTTCAGTGCGATGCACCCGAAGCCTCGGCGCTGGGCGCTGCCTATCTGGCCGGACTTTCGCTCGGCATCTGGCCCGATCTCGATGCCATCGCCGCCCTGCCCCGTCAAAGAACAGCCCTGCCGCCCAAGGCCTCTGATGCCGCCGAAAGGCTGAAGGTCTGGCAGGACGCAATCTACCGCTCGACCGTTCCCACGACTTCAATTATGGGTGAATAAAAATTCACACCCTGGAGGGATCATGGGACGCCTCAACGAACTTCGACTGATCGCCCGCGTGGCGCAGATGTATCACGTCGAAGGCAAGCGGCAGGCCGAAATCGCCGAGATCATGCACATGTCGCAGGCGACGGTGTCGCGCATGCTCAAGCGCGCTGAAGCGGAAGGCATCGTCCGGACGACCGTCATTCCCCCGCCGGGAACCTTCGCCGATCTGGAGACGGCGCTGCGCGAGCGCTACGGGCTGACCGAGGCGATCGTCATCGACTGTTCGGAGGATCGCGACGGGGCGATCATGGCCCGCATCGGCGAAGCAGCGGCGCATTTTATCGAAGTCACCCTGCAGCAGGACGAGATCATCGGCGTCTCAAGCTGGAGCCAGACGATCCTGCGGATGGTCGACAACATCCATCCGCTGAAGAACGGCAAGGCCAAATACATCGTCCAGATCCTGGGCGGCATGGGCGAGGCATCGGTCCAGACCCATGCGACGCAACTGACCGCGCGGCTTGCCAAGCTGACCGGCGGCGAGCCGAGGCTGCTGCTGGTGCAAGGGCATCACCTCCTCGCGCGAGGCGAAGCTGGTGATGCTGGCGGACCCTGTCGTGCGCGGCACCATGGATCTCTTCGGCCGCCTGAGCCTTGCGATCATCGGCATCGGCGCGGTGGAACCTTCGGAACTGCTCGCGCGCTCCGGCAACGTGTTTTCCCGGCAGGAAATGGCGATGCTGCATGATGCGGGCGCCGTCGGCGAGATTTCGTTCCGCTTCTACGACAGGGACGGGAAGCCGGTGGAAACGCCGCTCAACGAGCGGGTCATCGGCATCTCCCTGGAGGATCTGAAGAAGGCGGACCGGGTCATGGCGCTGGCGGGGGGCGAATCGAAGACGCAGGCCATCGCCGGTGCCCTGAAGCTCGGGGTCATCGATGTATTCGTGACAGACAAGTTCACCGCAGCCAGGCTGACGGCCGATCTCATGTGAGACGGACCGGCTGATCTGGAGCGCAATGGGGAGTGAGATACCATGGGACGTTTCGCAGGTCAGACCGTATTCGTGACGGGGGGCAACAAGGGCATCGGCCGTGGGATAGCCAGGCGCTTTGCCGAAGAAGGTGCCAAGGTGGCCATCGCTGCGATCGACAAGGATACGCCCGAGGCCGCAGAGGCACTGGCTGAGGCAACCGGCACCGAAGTGATCGGCATCATCCTCGACGTCACCGACGCACGGGCCGTGCAGGAAGCCTATGCAGACGTCGAAAGCAGACTGGGGTCCCTGTCGGTCTCGGTTCAGAACGCAGGCGTCATCACCATCGCCAAAGTCGAAAATCTGACCGAGCGCGAGTGGGATCTGAACCTCGACGTCAACACCAAGGGGGTTTTTCTCTGCTGTCAGGAAGCGATCCGCCGGTTCCGGGCCAATGGCATCAAGGGAAGGCTGATCAACACGGCCTCCGGCCAGGCTCGCCAGGGGTTCATCTACACGCCGCATTATGCCGCTTCCAAGTTCGGCGTGGTGGGTCTTACCCAGAGCCTCGCCAAGGAGCTCGCCCGCGAAGGCATCACCGTCAACGCGATCTGCCCCGGCATCATCCACACCGACATGTGGGATTACAACGACCGCGTCTGGGGCGAAATGCTGGGCGACTATCGCCCGGGTGAACTGATGGCCGAATGGGTCGAGGGCATTCCGATGGGTCGCGCCGGTACACCGGCAGAAGTAGGCGCCCTTGTCGCGTTCCTGGCATCGCAGGATGCGGCCTATATCACAGGCCAGACCATCAATGTTGATGGTGGATTGATCATGTCATGAAGCCCTCAACACGGCGGAAACGGAACCGGGACGAGAGTAGACATGCGCCGGAAAAGGGGAGCGGTTTTCTTGTGTTGAAAGGAAACCGGAATACCGCAACAGAAGAATTTTAGCAGGAATTTGACACCGAGGAGGTGCGCCTGGCCCAAGCGGAGTTCGCTGCTACGGGGGACATGGTGATGCTGGCGTGTGTGCGTAACCGGCCTACGCACTTTCTCCTGAGACATACGGCAGCCCCCCAACGCCGCGCCTACAGCGTTGCAGGCACGTAGTCGAGGCCGGGATCAATGCTCCCCGGTCGGCCATCCAGGAAGAGTTGACCGATGCGAGGTGCGCTGCGCGAAATGACCTTGCCGCCCTTCACCACCAAAAGACGCGTCGGTTTGAGCCTCAGCGCCTCGACGACATTGGCAGCCTGCAGCACGACGAGATCGGCATTGCAGCCGACCTCCAACCCGTACCCCGTCAGTCCCATGGTCTTTGCCGAATTGACGGTCAGCGCATCGAAAATCTTCGCCTTGTCCTCGATGCCGCCCATCTGCGCCACGTGGATGGCCATGTGTCCGACCTCCAGCATGTCGGCCGAACCCATCGAATACCAGGGGTCCATCGTGCAGTCCTGACCAAAGGAGACATTGAGACCCGCATCCATCAGTTCGCGCACGCGGGTCATGCCGCGACGCTTGGGATAGGTGTCGTGGCGCCCCTGCAGCATGATATTGATCAGCGGGTTGGGAATGACGTTGATCTGTGCTTCCGCCATCAGCGGAATGAGCTTCGAGACGTAATAATTGTCCATCGAGTGCATGGATGTCAGGTGCGAGCCCGCCACCCGCCCCTGCAGGCCGTAACGCACGGTCTCGGCAGCCAGCGTCTCGATATGGCGCGACATCGGGTCGTCGCTCTCGTCACAATGGATATCGACAGGCAGGCCACGCTCGGCGGCGATCCGGCAGAGCGCTTCGAGCGAGCGGCGACCGTCATCCATGGTGCGTTCGAAATGCGGAATGCCCCCGACGATATCGATGCCCATGTCGAGCGCGCGTTCAAGGGACTTTTCGCCGTCCGGCGCCCGGTAGTAGCCGTCCTGCGGGAAGGCGACGAGCTGCAGCGTGATATAGGGGGCGACACGCTCGCGCACCTCGATCAACGCCTCTGCCGTCACCAGCCGCGGATCGGATGTGTCGACATGGCTGCGGATGAAGAGCAGGCCCTGGCTGACGGCGAGATCACAGTAGCGCAGGGCGCGTTCCACGAGGGCTTCCCTGGTGAGCAAGGGGCGCAGCTCGCCCCACAGCGCGATCCCTTCCAGAAGCGTGCCCGAGACGTTCATGCGGGGCAATCCGAGTGAAAGCGTTGCATCCATGTGGAAGTGCGGATCGCAGAAGGGCGGGCTGACCAGCCGACCGCTGGCATCGATCTCCTCGCCGGCTGACGCGGCCAGTCGCTTCTCGATGGCCGTGATCTTGCCGCCGGAAAGCCCGATGTCGAAACCCTGCCGGCCATCGGGCAGGTTGGCATTGCGGATGATCAGGTCGAACATGGTGGCCTCCATAGAGCTTGTCAGGAACAAGCAAGCACCGCTTGTCCCGAAACGACAAGCGAAAAATCTAGCGCTCGCCGCGCCGATAGGGTTGCATCAGGGCCTGCGGAACGCGGGCCCGCCTTGCCATCACGGCCAGGGCCGCGATCGACAGGACATAAGGGATCATCAGGAAGAGCTGGTAGGGCACGGCGCCGCCAAGCGTCGTCTGCAGCCGCAGCTGGAAGCCGTCGAAGAAGGCAAACAGCAAGGCCCCGAGCAGCGCCCGTTCCGGTCGCCAGGACGCGAAGACGACGAGCGCGATGCAGATCCACCCGCGCCCCTGCACCATTGTCGGGAAAAAACTGTTGAAGGCAGACAGCGTCAGGAAGGCGCCAGCCATGCCCATCAGCGCACTTCCGGCGATCACGGCGCCGTAGCGCACGACCATCGGGTTGATGCCCTGCGCTTCGGCTGCATGCGGGTTTTCGCCCGTCATGCGGATAGCAAGACCAAGCGGCGTGCGAAAGACCAGATAGGCGAGCACCAGAGCGAGAACGATTGCCAGATAGGTCGGGGGGGTCTGGACGAAAAAAGCCGGTCCGAAAAAGGGAAGATCGCTGAGACCCGGAATGGCGATCGGCTGAAACGGCGTGATGGTCGGCGGCGTGCCGGCGACCGGCACGGTCAGGCGGAACACGAAATAGCTGAAACTTGCGGCAAACAGCGTCACACCGAGCCCCGAGACATGCTGCGACAGACCGAGCGTCACCGTAAGACCGGCATGCAGCAGACCGAACAGGCCGCCCGCCAGGGCTGCCATGAGAAAGCCGGTCCACAGATCCGCCCCGTTATAGACCGACAGCCAGCCGATCATCGCGCCAAAGGTCATGATGCCTTCGATACCGAGGTTCAGCACCCCTGCCCGCTCGCACAACAGGGCGCCGAGCGTTCCGAGGATCAGCGGGGTGGCAATCCGCAGAACCGCCGCCCACAGCCCGGCAGATGCGATGATATCGAACACGGCGCTCATCGGCGGATCCTGTACTGGGTGAAGAACACGGCGACCAGCATGGTCAGCAGGGACAAGGCAACGATCACGTCGGCGATGTAGCTCGGTATGCCGAGGCTACGGCTCATGCCATCGGCCCCGACGAACATCGTGGCGGTGAACAATGCGGCAAGCACCACGCCGAACGGATTGAGATTGGCCAGCATCGCGACCACGATGCCGGAATAGCCATAGCCGGGAGAAAGCTCGGTTGTGACATAGCCCTGGACGCCCATGACCTCGACCGCGCCGGCAAGCCCGGCAAGGCCGCCGGAAATGCAGGCCACGATGACCAGGGTACGGCCCAGCGGAACGCCGGCAAAGGCGGCGCCCTGAGGGTTGAGACCGGCCGCACGCGACTGCATCCCGAACACCGTGCGCGACTGCACGAAGGCAAGCACCACCGCCAGGAGGACGGCGATGACCAGCCCGAGGTGAAGCCGCGACCGGGCCAGAAGCTTTGGCAGCATGGCGGCATCGGCCACCGGTTGCGACTGCGGCCAGCCAAACGCCAGCGGGTCCTTCAGCACCGTATCGATCAGCATCGAGACAACAAGCACGGCGACGAAATTGAGCAGCAGGGTCGTCACCACCTCGTCAACCGAAAAGCGCAGCCGCATCCAGAGCGGCAGCAGAAGCAGGACCATACCGGCAATGGCGCCGAGCACGAGCAGCAGGGGGATCTGCACGAAGGATGGCAGGTCGCCAAAGAGCTGTGAACTCGCCCAGGCGACGGTGATGGCGCCGAGGTAAAACTGTCCTTCCCCGCCGATGTTCCAGAGCCTGGCGCGGAAGGCGACGGCGGCCGCAAGGCCGGTGAGGATCAGCGGTGTCGCGCGGGTGAGCGTCTCGGTTATCGACAGCCGCGAACCGAAGGCGCCCTCCAATATGCGCCAGTAGGCCTCGAGCACCGGCGCACCGGCAATGGCGATCAGAACGCCGGCAATCGCAAGGGCCGAGGCAATCGCGATCAGCGGGGGTGCGATGACAAGGACCAGCGGGAGATTTTCGCGTCGTTCAAACCGCATGCGGCACCTCGGTCATCCACTCGCCCGCCATCATCAATCCGAGCTTGCGCGCCGACGCCTCCTCGGCAGCAATCGGGCGCGAAAGTCTGCCGCCGACAATCGCCTGGATCCGATCGGCGAGCGCCATCACCTCGTCCAGGTCTTCCGAAATCAGCAACACCGCCGTTCCCTGCCGCCTTGCCTCCAGAATGCGCTCATGCACCGCAGCGACGGCCCCCTCGTCGAGGCCGCGCGCCGGCTGGGCCGCGAGCAGGATGCGGGGTCGATCGATCAGGTTGCGGCCGAGGATCAGCTTCTGCATGTTGCCCCCGGAAAGCAGGCGAACGCGGCTCATCGGGGTGCCGCCGCGCACATCGAACTGATCGATGATCCTTTGGCTCAGGGCGATGGCGGCCTTGCGATCCACCAGGCCGCCGCGCGAAAAAGCGCAAAGCCGCTCCAGTATGACGTTTTCCCAGATCGCCATCTCGCCGATGGCACCTTCCTTGTTGCGGTCTTCCGGGATCCGGCCGATACCGGCCGAGACCACGTCCTCGACCGAAAGGCTCTCGATCGCCTTGCCGAACAGCTTCAGGTCGCCACCGGTTTTGGAGCGTGTGCCCGACAGGAGCTGCGCCAGCATGGCCTGGCCATTGCCCGAAACGCCGATAATGCCGAGCACCTCTCCGGCGCGCAGATGGAAATCGATGGCTTTCAACCGATCGACACCACCGGACCGGACGGTGACGTCTGGCCGCTTCCAGAACAAGCTCACCCGGTGTCGATGGCTCGCGCACCGGTCTTGTGACGGTGCGCCCCACCATCAGTTCGGCGAGTTCGGACTTGCTGGTATCGGACGCCTGGCGTTCCGCCACGTTGCGGCCTCCGCGCAGCACCACCACGCGGTCGGCCGCCGACATGACCTCATCCAGCTTGTGGGAAATGAAGATCAGCGACAGTCCCTGTCCGGCCATGTCCTTCAGCGTCGCGAAGAGCCGCTCGGACTCGATCTGCGTCAGCACCGCCGTCGGTTCGTCGAGCACCAGGATCCGGGCCTCGTTGTAGAGCGCCTTGAGGATTTCCACCCGCTGCTGCTCGCCGACGGAGAGATCGCCAAGCCTTGCATCCGGATCCACCTTCAGGCCGAAGCGCCCGGAGATCGCCAGAAGCCTGGCCCGCGCCTCTGCCCGGCGCGACCGCAGGGACCAGAGGCTTTCCGTGCCGGTCGTGATGTTCTCAAGGACGGTGAGATTTGGTGCCAGCGCGAAATGCTGGTGGACCATGCCGATACCGGCGCGGATAGCGGCGCGGGGTCTGCCCTGCGGCAGTTCCTGCCCATCGATCAGAACCCGGCCGGCATCCGGCACGTAATGGCCGAAAAGAATGTTCATCAGCGTCGTCTTGCCGGCGCCATTTTCCCCCAGCAGCGCGACGATCTCGCCCTTGGCGAGCGACAGCGAAATGGCATCGTTTGCAAGCGTCGGCCCGAACCGCTTGGTGACGCCGACGATTTCGAGAACCGGTTTGCTCATGCGTGCAATCCTGCGACAGGGAAACGATGCTGCCAGCGACCATCCTGCTCCAGCAGGGCGGCAAGCTGCAAGAGCAAAGCCTCCTCGCCCATCGGAGCCATCAACTGCACGGGAAGCGGAAGACCTGCATCATCAGCACCGAAGGGCAGCGTCAGCGCCGGAAAGCCCGAAGCGTTGGCAAGCGCCGCCAGCGGGGCGAAGGACGCCATGCGCTCGAAATGAAGCTCGGTATCGGCATGGTCGCTCGGGAAGGAACCGATGGGCAGCGGCGCCGACGAAAGGATGGGGCTGAGAAGGCAATCCACGTCATCGAACACGCGCCAGAGATCCCGGCTCACCAGAACCATGGCATTCAGGCTCTGCCAGAGATCGCCTGCGGAAAGACCAAGGCCCCGCTCAATCACGGCCCGGGTCAGCATTTCCGTCTTCAGGGCATCGAGGTTGAACTGGGTGATGGCATTGGCGAGATTGATGCAGACGATATCGACGAAGGCTTTGCGGCTGGCGGCAGCGATCGGCTCGATCGCCGAAAAGGCGATCGGAACCAGCTCATGACCGGCCGTCTCCATCAGCCGGGCGGCAGCCTCGACAACGCTTGAGCGTTCCGCTGTCGTTGGAAATTCCGATCCCGTCTCCGCGAGCACGCCGATGCGCAGGCGACCGTCGCGGGGTGGCTTCAAGGCGACCGGAGGGAATGGACCGCGCGCCTCGCCCGCAAGCGCAGAGAGCACCGAAACCGTGTCCCTGACCGAGCGGCACACCGCAAGTTCGCTTGCGATGCCGCCGAGATGATTTCCGAAATGCGGGCCGCCGGGCATCAGGCCGCGGCTCGGTTTCAGGCCGACAAGGCCGCAGCAGGCGGCCGGCACGCGGATCGATCCACCGGCATCCGTGGCATGGGCGATCGCAACGATCCCGGCCGCGACGGCCGCCGCAGCGCCCCCGGACGAACCGCCGGCAGACAGATCGACTGACAGCGGATTGCGGGCAACCGGACCGATCTCCGGCTCGCTCGAAAGCGACAGGCCGAACTCGGGGCTGGTGGTCAGCCCGAAGACGCAGAAGCCAGCGGCCCTGAACCGGCCTGCAAGATCGGAATCCGGCGAAGGGTCTACCCTCGGGAACAGGCGTGATCCGGCCGCGACCGGAAAGCCGGCGAAGGGACCACCCAGATCCTTTCCCAGCGTCGGCACGCCACCAAAGCGCATCGATCCGCGCAGTGGGGAAGCCGGAGAAAGGGCATCAAACTCTGTTGCGGCTTGAAGGCCGCGGTCAGCATCCACATGGGCAACAGCGCCGATGCCGGAAAACTGTTCGCAGGCCTGCAGAGAGGCGCGCATCGCCTCGGTGCCGCTGAGGCGACCGGATCCGATCGCCGCAGCCAAGGCTGTCGCGTCTTCGAGCATGGTGAAGCCGATTACTTCGGTTCGTCCATGTTCCTGGGCACTTCGAATGTCCCGGCCTTGATCTCGGCGCGCTTGGCTTCCATCGCGGCCTCGGCATCGGCCGGTGCCACGCCCTTGACGAAGACGATGTCGCTGCCGCCTTCCTTCATCAGGCCATAGGCCGTGTAGTCACGGCCGGTCGGCTTGCCGGCGGCAATATCGGCGAGTGCTGCGTTGAGGATCGGGCGGAAATTCCAGAGTGCATTGGCAAAAACGGTTTCCGGATAGCGCGGTGTATAGTCGATCAGCGAGCCGATGGACTTGATGCCGCGCTCCTTGGCGGCGTCGGCCGTTCCGATGCGCTCGCCAAACAGGATGTCCGCGCCCGCATCGATCTGGGCAAGGCCGGCTTCCCGCGCCTTTGGCGGGTCGAAGAACGTGCCGATGAAGGTGACGAGCAGCTTGGCATCCGGGTTCACGGCTTTCACACCCTCACCGAAGGCATTGATCAGCATGTTGACCTCCGGGATCGGCATCGCACCGACGGAGCCGACAATGTTGGTCTTGGTCATCTTGCCGGCCAGCATGCCCGCGAGATAGGCGCCATCGAAGTTCCAGGTGCCGAACACGCCGAAATTGTCGCCGGCTTCCTTGCCGCTCGACCCCATGACGAATGTCGTTTCGGGATAATCGACGGCCACTTCACGGGCCTGCTTTTCCACGGGGAACGTTTCGCCGATGATCAGCTTGGCGCCCTGTTCGGCATATTCGCGCATGACGCGGGGATAGTCGGTGCCCGATACGCCTTCCGAGAAGACATATTCGATCGCGCCCTCTGCGGCGGCATCCTGCATGGCCTTGTGCAGGACGGAATTCCAGGCGTTCTCGACCGGCGACCCATGAATGCCGGCGACCTTGACCAGTCCGGCGGCACGAACGGAGGGAATGAATGCGGATGCGCTGAGTGCAAGGCCAGACGCCAGAATGCTGCGCCGTGACATAAGGATTCTGCTGGTCATTTGATCTGTCCCCAATTTTTACCAACTGGTGAAAATTGTTAGTGGGCGCCCAAAATAAAGTCAAGGATCTGACATGCGCATGATTTAGGCGGTTATCCTTTTCGGTGCCCCTTTGTCCGGTTTTCGCGACAGGTCGAAAACAGATCCGAAATTGAAGGCTTGGGTGAATTACAGACGCTGTCCCGCCGCGCGGGCGGGCACGCATGTGCACTAACGGATGGCCGAGACAAGTTGCGCTTGCATAGGCTATCAGCCGCTCTACAATCGATGGTCAGTGTTTGCGGGAAACAAGTTGCAGGATAGGATCGAAACATTCATCGCCCGCTGGCTAGGCCAGGAGGGTGGCCAGGGGCGGGCAAACTAGGCGCTGTTCCTGACCGAACTCACCGACCTTCTGGGTCTCGTTCGCTGGCTGCGCCCCGACTACCAGATCCCCCGTTTCGGCTCGGCACGCGAAGAGGCCGAACAACTGGAGGCCGATCTGGGCGAGACCGCGCTGACCACCATGCTCGCCGCCCTCTACCGCATGGGCCTTCTGTCGACGACCAACGGAAAAACCTTCTCCTGGCGCCGCGCCGCCTGACAAGCCTCCCGCTCGACTTGCGCATCAAGGCGCCAATATCCGACGGACGGGACGACAAAAAAGCGTGATAATCCATTGAATATCCAGCCATTCAATGGATTATCACGCCCGCAGGGTGCAACCGGATACTGTCCTGAACCCGCAGCAGGATGACCGCCGCATCACCCCGATGCAACGAAGCGCGATGTACAAGGAGCCTTGCAGGGGAAAATGGCGGAGAGGGTGGGATTTGAACCCACGATACCCTTGCAGGTATGCCGCATTTCGAGTGCGGTGCGTTCGACCACTCTGCCACCTCTCCGGATATGCTGGTCGGCGCCGTCAAGCGCGAGGCGGTTCATAGCGGCAGTTTTGCGCGATGACAAGGGGCATGTGACAGGAATATGCAGCGACTTCCGGGCTTTGATCTTGACAGTTGTGCAGACTTCCCGTAATCCGCGCCACTGAAGTGGTGTGGCATGTCCATACCGCGCAGGGTATCTATTGTGCCCTTTCACCGGCAAGGCCTCAAAAGCCCTGTCATGTCCGACTGAGAAAAAGACGGCCTCGCCTTGCGTGAAGAGCCGGAACGAACATGAAAGGATAAAAAATGTTCGCAGTCATCAAGACCGGCGGTAAACAGTACCGCGTGGCAGCCAACGACGTTCTGAAGATTGAAAAATTGGAAGGTGCCGTCGGCGATACGATCGAATTCACCGAGATCCTGATGGTCGGCGTCGGCGCCGATGCAACCATCGGTGCTCCGTTTGTCGAAGGTGCCGTTGTCAGCGCCGAAGTTGTCGAACACGGCCGCGCCAAGAAGGTCATCGCCTTCAAGAAGCGTCGTCGCCAGAACTCCAAGCGCACCCGCGGTCACCGCCAGCACAACACGACCGTCCGCATTCTGGACATCGCTGCTGCTGCCGGCGCGAAGGCGAAGAAGGCTTCCAAGAAGTCCGACGACGCTGCCGCTGAAGCCGCAAACTGAGACAACGGATCTAAGGTTTAAAGGAGACATACCATGGCACACAAAAAAGCTGGCGGTTCCTCGCGCAACGGTCGCGATTCCAACTCCAAGCGCCTTGGCGTAAAGAAGTTCGGTGGCGAAGTCGTCATTCCGGGCAACATCATCCTGCGCCAGCGCGGCACGCAGTGGCATCCGGGCGCCAATGTCGGCCTCGGCAAGGACCACACCATTTTTGCACTTACGGCCGGCAATGTGAACTACCGTACGAAGGCCAATGGCCGCGTATACGTGTCTGTAATGCCGAAAGCCGAAGCAGCGGAATAAGCCGGTAGCGCTCTAAAACAGCCGGCGTCTCATCGACCCGGCTGACCGCATCTGGTTCAGACCAAGATCAAAAGGGGAGATGGGGCAATGCCCAATCTCCCCTTTTTCACGTCTTGGAGGACGGACCATGCAAACCGAATTGTTGAGGGAAGACCAATCACGGTCTCCCAGACTGACCTCGCCGGAGGAACGGCTGAGGCCGGAACGGTCAAGGACCGATTGCCCGATATTGTTGTCGCCCAGGCTCGTTCTGCGCGCCCCCCATGAAGACGATATCGACGCCCTTGCCCATCTTGCCAACAACGCCAATATCGCCACCATGGTTTCGCGCATGCCGCATCCCTACACGGTGGCCGATGCCGCAGATTTCGTACATCGTGCGAAGACGGGCGCGATTGGCAAGTGCGTCTATGCGATTACCAAAGCGGACAATGGCGCATTTCTCGGATGTTGCGGTATCGAGCCGCATCCGGACGGCAAGACGGCGGAACTCGGCTACTGGCTGGGTGAACCGCACTGGAACAAGGGCTACGCCACAGAAGCGGCACAGGCGCTGACGGACATGGCTTTCCGCACCCGCGACATCGACCAGATCGATGCGCGTTGCCGGGTCATGAATGTGGCCTCGCGCCGGGTCATCCAGAAGTGCGGTTTCCAGTTTCAGGGCTCCGGCCTGGTGGATAGCCTGGCGCTCGGCGGCACGATCGCGGTCGAATGGTACAGGCTCGACCGCAAGACCTGGTTGTCGCTGCGAAGCTGGGGAGGCCAACGATGAGCACGCTGGCTTTCCCGAGACAGAAGCAGGCTGTTGTTCGCCCAGAGCCCGGCCCTTGCCCGGTCATGGAGACGAAGCGGCTCGTCCTGCGGCCGCACCGGCTGTCCGATGCCGAGGCGGTTGCCCAGTCGCTGGGCGACTACCAGGTTTCGCGCATGCTGGCGCGCGTGCCCGTGCCCTATCATCGGCAGGATGCCCTCGACTGGCTGGTGCGCCAGACGGCGGGTGTTCTGCCCGGCTGGACACTCGCCATAACCACCGGCGACGACGTCCATATCGGCTGTGTCGGGCTCGAACTGCGCCATGGCCAGTGGCATCTCGGCTATTGGCTGAACCGCTACTATTGGGGCAAGGGCTATGCCGGCGAGGCAGCGCATGCCGCCATCGAGCGGTTCTTCACGCGCATGCCGGAAACAGTGCTGCATTCCGGCGTCTTCGCCGACAATGCGGCGTCGCTCAAGCTGCAGCAGAAGCTCGGCTTTACGATCACCGGCTGCACGCAGGTCTATGCGCTGGCCCGGGCCGGCACGGTCAGCCATATCGAGACGCGCATTGCGCAGGGCGATCTGAAAACGCCATAACAGGAGGAGACCCGTCCGTCGGCAAGCCGGACGGGTCTTTTCACGTGATCTGCAGGCGCTTTGAAGCAGCCGTGCAGCATCTGGAAGCGAAAACACGTACGATATTCTTTGACCTCATGAATAACCGCCTATATCGATGGCGGCGATTGTGACGGGCAAAAAGCCCAACAGGTGACCAAGATGAAATTTCTCGACGAAACAAAAGTCTATATCCGCTCGGGCGATGGCGGCGCCGGCGCCGTGTCGTTCCGGCGCGAGAAATTCATCGAATTCGGCGGTCCCGATGGCGGTGACGGCGGTCGCGGCGGCGATGTCTGGGTGGAGGCGGTCAACGGCCTCAACACCCTGATCGACTTCCGCTTTCAGCAGCATTTCAAGGGCGGCACCGGCATTCACGGCATGGGCCGCAACCGGACTGGCGCCGGCGGTGCAGACGTGACCCTGAAAGTGCCTGTCGGCACGCAGATCTTCGAAGAAGACGCGGAAACCCTGATCGTCGACATGATCACCGAGGGCCAGCGCTTCCGGCTTGCCGCCGGCGGCAATGGCGGGTTTGGCAATACGCATTTCAAGTCGGCGACCAACCAGGCGCCGAACTGGGCCAATCCGGGCCTTGAGGGCGAGGAAAAGACCATCTGGCTGCGGCTGAAGCTGATTGCCGATGCCGGTCTCGTCGGGCTGCCGAATGCCGGAAAGTCGACCTTTCTTGCCACCGTCACCCGCGCCCGCCCGAAAATCGCCAACTATCCGTTCACGACGCTGCATCCGAACCTCGGCGTGGCGACGATCGATGGACGGGAATTCATTCTGGCCGACATTCCGGGCCTGATCGAAGGCGCCCATGACGGCATCGGGCTCGGCGACCGCTTCCTCGGCCATGTCGAGCGCACCCGGGTGCTGCTGCATCTTGTCTCCGCGCAGGAAGAAGACGTTGCAAAGGCCTACAAGACGGTCAAGCACGAACTGGAAGCCTATGGCGGCGAACTGACCGGCAAGCCGGAAATCGTTGCCCTGTCGCAGATCGATATTCTCGACCCGGCAGAGCTCAAGAAAAAGACCAAGGCGCTCGCCAAGGCCTGCGGCCAGACGCCGATGCAGCTTTCCGCCATCGTCGGTGTCGGCATGACGGATGCGCTGCGCGCCCTGCGCGACATCATCGTGCGGGCGCAGACGGGCAGCGACACCACCGCGGAAGACGAAGACTGACATGACGAAAATGCGCAAACCGCTGGAAAAGTACCGCCGGATTGTGATCAAGATCGGCTCGGCCCTGCTTGTCGATCGCAAGACCGGGCTGAAAAGCGCGTGGCTGAATGCCATGTGCGCCGATATTGCGGCCCTTCGAGCCAAGGGCATCGACGTTCTCGTGGTCTCCTCCGGCGCCATCGCGCTCGGGCGCTCCGTCCTTGATCTTCCCTCCGGCGCACTGAAGCTGGAGGAAAGCCAGGCGGCAGCCGCCATCGGCCAGATCGCGCTGGCGCGCGCCTGGTCGGAAAGCCTGTCGACCGACGGCATTGTTGCCGGCCAGATCCTTTTGACGCTCGGCGACACCGAAGAGCGCCGCCGCTATCTCAATGCCCGGGCAACGATCAACCAGTTGCTGAAGCTCGGCGCCGTGCCGATCATCAACGAGAACGACACGGTCGCGACAACCGAAATCCGCTACGGCGACAATGATCGGCTGGCAGCCCGCGTCGCGACGATGACCGGCGCAGATCTGCTCGTCCTGCTGTCGGATATCGACGGTCTCTATACCGCGCCGCCGCATCTCGATCCGGATGCACGTTTCCTCGATACGATCGCTGAAATCACGCCGGCGATCGAGGCGATGGCAGGTGGCGCCGCTTCCGAACTGTCGCGTGGCGGCATGCGCACCAAGATCGATGCCGGCAAGATCGCCACCGGCGCCGGCTGCGCCATGATCATCGCTTCGGGCAAGCCCGACCATCCCCTGTCGGCGATCGAAAACGGGGCACGCTCTTCCTGGTTTGCGCCATCGGGTTCTCCGGTTACAGCGCGCAAGACCTGGATTGCCGGGCAGCTTCTTCCCGCCGGCAGCCTTGCCATCGATGCCGGTGCGGAAGCCGCCCTGCAATCGGGCAAGAGCCTGCTTCCGGCCGGTGTAAGGCAGGTTACGGGCAGTTTCAGCCGCGGCGATACGGTCGCCATCATCGGCACGGAAGGCCGTGAAATCGCCCGCGGGCTTGCCGGCTATGATGCCGACGAGGCCCGCCAGATCACGGGTAGAAAATCGGCCGAGATCGTCGCCATCCTGGGGTATGCGGGACGCGCCGCCATGGTGCACCGCGACGACATGGTCATGACCGCAACCGGTCTCAGGCGCGACCTGGATACGGAAAGGAACACAGCCAATGCTTGAGGCGGTGAAAGACAAGCAGGAAATCCTTGATATCATGGCGGCGATCGGCCGCCAGGCCAAGGCCGCCAGCCGACCGCTGGCCACCGCATCGGCCGAGCGCAAACACGCGGCCCTTGTCAGCATGGCCGGCAACATCGTTGCATCCAAGGACGAGATCCTCGCCGCCAATGCCATCGACCTCGAAAACGCCCGTGAATCCGGCGTTGCCGCCTCGTTTCTCGACCGGCTGACGCTGACCGAAAACCGCATTCTCGACATGGCCAACGGCATCCGCGCGATTGCCGAGTTGCGCGATCCCGTGGGCGACATCATCGCCGAATGGGACCGCCCGAACGGCCTGCATATCGAGCGCGTGCGCACGCCGCTTGGCGTCATCGGCGTCATCTATGAAAGCCGGCCGAACGTCACGGCAGACGCAGGCGCGCTTTGCCTCAAGGCCGGCAATGCCGTGATCCTGCGTGGCGGCTCGGACAGCCTTCATTCATCGCAGGCTATCCATGCCTGCCTCGTCCAGGGCCTGAAAGATGCCGGACTTCCACAGCATGCAATCCAGATGGTTCCTGTTGCCGATCGCATGGCTGTCGGCGCCATGCTGTCCGGACTTGAACGGCGCAATCGACGTGATCGTTCCGCGCGGCGGCAAAAGCCTGGTTGCCCGCGTACAGAACGAGGCGCGGGTACCGGTCTTTGCCCATCTCGAAGGTATCTGCCATGTCTATGTCGACGCCTCTGCCGATCTCGACATGGCTAAATCAATCCTCGTCAATGCCAAGATGCGTCGCACCGGCGTTTGCGGTGCTGCGGAAACGCTTCTGATCGATCGCGCGGACAGCGAGCGCCTTGTCGCGCCTCTCGTCAAGGCGCTGCAGGATGCCGGCTGCGAGGTGCGCGCCAGCGAAGACATCCGTGCCGTCGTTCCCGGCCTCCTCGCAGCGACCGACGAAGACTGGGCAACGGAATATCTCGATGCCATCATGTCGGTAAAGCTCGTTGACGGTATTGCCGGCGCCATCGAGCATATCGGGCAATGGTCGTCCGGCCATACGGAGGCGGTGATCGCGCGAGGATGCTGCGGTCGTCGGAACGCTTCTTCGCGGAGATCGATTCGGCCATCCTGCTGCACAATGCCTCGACACAGTTTGCCGATGGCGGCGAATTCGGCATGGGCGGCGAGATCGGCATCGCGACCGGCAAGATGCACGCCCGCGGCCCCGTCGGCGTCGAGCAATTGACCTCTTTCAAATACAGGGTGCGCGGCACCGGTCAGGTCCGGCCCTGAGTGTCAACGCTCGACGTGAAGCAGCCCTATCTCCGGATGCCGCATGTCGAAAGCGGGATGACAGTCGGACTTTTTGGTGGATCGTTCAACCCGCCGCATGATGGTCACGGCCTGGTGGCGGAGATTGCGCTTCGTCGGCTGCGACTGGACCAGCTCTGGTGGATGGTGACGCCCGGCAACCCGCTGAAGAGCCGCCGCAACCTCGCGCCACTTGCCGAGCGCATTGCGCAAAGCGAACGGATCGCCCACAACCCCCGCATCAAGGTCACGGCCTTCGAACTCTCGCTTGGCCAAAGCTACACGGCCCGGACGCTGGAAAAAATCCGCGAGCGGAACCGGGACATCCATTTCGTCTGGATCATGGGCGCCGACAATCTCAAGGACTTCCATCGCTGGCAGAACTGGCAAACGATCGCGCGCACGTTTCCGATCGCCGTCATCGACCGGCCCGGCGCAACACTCGCCTATCTCTCCTCGAAAATGGCAAAAACATTCGACTATGCGCGTATCGACGAAGACGATGCCGGAACGCTGGCGCTGCGGAAGGCGCCGGCCTGGACCTTCATTCACGGGCCACGCTCCACATTGAGTTCAACGGCACTACGCGCCGGCGCCGAATAAGCGTGATTTATTTCTCGCGTCTTGAAACCTTAAGCGTTTGATGACTACATTCAGGGTGCGGGTCGATCCGAAAAAATCGAATCGCCTCGTGCCTGTTCTGTCATTTGGAAAGGAAAAACCCTGACAACAGTACACGCAAAGGGAAATGCAGCGCGCACCTTCCCGAAGAGCCCGGACCGCCGCGACGACGCAGCCGACCGTGCGCTCAAGCTGGTTCTCGAAAGCCTCGAGGACTCAAAGGCAGAAGATATCGTCACCATCGACATTGCCGGAAAATCGGCGCTGGGAGACTACATGATTGTTGTCTCCGGGCGATCGAGCAGGCATGTCATGGCAATCGCCGATCATCTGATCACGGATCTGAAGGACGAAGGATACGGCAATGCCCGTGTCGAAGGCCTTGAAACCGGTGATTGGGTTCTGATCGACGGTGGCGACATCATCGTTCACGTGTTCCGCCCCGAAATCCGCGAGTTCTACAACATCGAGAAGATGTGGGCTGCGCCGGATATGGAAGACGGCACGCTGCATTGATGCATCATGATCGACGGGGGCAGGCTACCCCGTTGCGAATGGATGCGAGAACACCCGGCGATGAGATGATCTTTTCCGGGTCCGGATAGAATTGTGTACCTGCCAGCGGCAATTTTCGTCCGCCGGATAGCAAGCTTTTTGCGAAGGATCGGACAGAGCGGATGCGGGTAGGTCTTTTTGCTGTCGGGCGCCTCAAGGCTGGCCCGGAGAAGGAACTTGCGGCGCGTTATCTGGACCGTTTCGCCAAGGCAGGACCTGCGATCGGGCTGGAAATGTCGCGTGTGCTCGAGCTTGCCGAAAGTCGCGCCTCAAGCGCCGAAACGCGCAAGCGCGAGGAAGCTGCACAGCTTGAAAAGGCCCTGCCGGATGCCGGTGTGCTGATCCTGCTCGACGAGCGGGGAAAAGCCATGGACTCTGAAGCCTTCGCCTCGATGATCGGTACCTTCCGCGACAATGGCAAGCGTGACCTGACGCTGGTCATCGGCGGTGCAGACGGTCTCGATCCCCAGTTTCACGGGAAAGCCGATGCCGTCATCTGTCTTGGCAAGATGACATGGCCACATCAGCTCGTTCGTATCCTGATCGCCGAGCAGCTTTACCGCGCCGTCACCATACTGTCAGGGCATCCCTATCATCGCGTGTGATTTCGTTTCCATCCAGATGGATGGCCAATCACCGAATTGTGCGCATTCCTGCCACGGGCCCGCCGCAATCCCTGCGAATGGTGAGTGGTGGCGTAGGGCAAATCAGCGTAGGATTCGCGGATAACGGGGTGGTGGCAGACTGACGGAATGACAAACGGCGAAAACACACATGACGCAGCGGAGAAAGCCGCCGGAAACGGCCGGCTGTTGCTCTGCGCCGGTTTTGCCGCAGCCACTTTTTTTGCGACGAACGCCATCGCCCAGACGGCAACCACTGACCGGGCTGCGCAGCCGGCTGAGACAAGCGGGCAGTCGGCTGCCGACCCGGCCGCTGCTCTTGCCCTCAAGCGCAACAGTACCCGCAGCGAACTGGAAGCCCTGTCGAAGTCGATCACCCTATCCAAGGACAAGACGGCGCAGCTTGAGGCAAGCATTGCGGACCTCGAAAAGACCAGCGAGACGCTCCGGGGCGCAATCGTTGAATCCGCGGGCAAGCGCACGGCGCTCGAGCAGCAGATCGTTGATGGCGAAAAACAGCTGGAGGCACTGCGCGGTAAGGAAGATGCCGTTCATAGCTCGCTGCGCGCCCGCCGTGGCGTTCTTGCCGAGGTATTGGCAGCGCTCCAGCGCATGGGACGCAATCCCCCGCCGGCGCTGCTCGTTACGCCGGAAGACGCGCTCTCTTCCGTCCGAAGCGCCATTCTTCTCGGCGCCGTCGTCCCCGGCATTCGCCACGAGACCGAGAACCTTGCCGCTGATCTACAGGCGCTCGCCGGCGTTCGCCGCGACATTACCACACAAAAGGACGCCCTGGCTGCTGCAATGACAGCGAGCCTTGAGGAAGAACGGCGCCTGACGCTGCTGATCGCCGAGAAGCAGAAACTCAAGCAGCAAAGCGCGGGCGAACTTGCCTCCGAGCGCCGCAAGGCCGAGGAACTGGCCAATCAGGCAGTCAGTCTCGAGGGCCTGATCGGCTCGCTCGAGAGTGAAATCGCCTCTGCGCGCAATGCCGCGGCCGCCGCCCGGGCAGAGGAAGAAGCGCGACTGAAGATGACCGAGGCACAGCGCGAGGAAGCACGCGAGCTTGCCCGCAATTCCGTGCCTGACAAAAACCGCATTGCACCCGCATATGCGTTTTCAGAATTGCAAAAGACGCTCGCCCTTCCGGTCGCTGGATCTGTTGTTCGCTGGTTTGGCGATGCCGACGGCACCGGTCATGCTTTGCAGGGCATGATGCTTGAAACGAATGCGGATGCTCTGGTCACGGCACCGGCTGATGGCTGGATCGTATTTGCAGGAACATTCCGCAGTTATGGGCAGATGATCATTCTCAATCCGGGCGACGGCTATCATGTCGTGCTGTCGGGCATGGAGGCGGTCACAGTCCAACAAGGCCAGTTCGTCGTGGCCGGGGAGCCCCTGGCGACGATGGGCGCAAAAAGAGTGGCGAGCGCCACAGCATTGGCGCTGGAAACAGACCGACCAACACTTTACATTGAATTCAGAAAAGACGGAAAGCCGGTTGATTCCCGACCATGGTGGACCGCAGCAGACACCGGAAAGGCACGCAATGATTCGTAGGGCTTCACTTGTTCTGGTCGGGGCACTGATGGGTGCGACGGCCATGGGCGTGGTTTATTCCGCGACCGTCCCGGCCATCGCGGCCAATCCCTCAACCTATCGCGAATTGTCGATCTTCGGCGATGTTTTCGAGCGCGTGCGCGCCCAATACGTGACGCCGCCGCAGGACGACAAGCTGATCGAGAATGCCATCAACGGCATGCTTTCCTCGCTTGATCCCCATTCGAGCTACATGAATTCCAGTGACGCAGAGGACATGCGCACGCAGACACGCGGTGAATTCGGCGGTCTTGGTATCGAAGTCACGATGGAAGACGAACTCGTCAAGGTGACGAGCCCGATCGACGATACGCCTGCCGCAAAGGCTGGCGTACTTGCCGGCGACTTCATCTCGAAAATCGACGGCCAGGACGTACGCGGCCTGAAGCTTGAAGAAGCCGTCGACAAGATGCGCGGTGCCGTCGGTGCTGCGATCAAGCTGACGATCCTGCGCAAGGGCGCTGAAAAGCCGATCGAATTGACGATCGTGCGTGACATCATTGCGGTTCGTGCCGTGAAATTCCGCGTCGAAGGCGATGTCGGCTATCTGCGCGTGATATCCTTCACGGAAAAGACCTATGACGACCTGAAGGCCGGCATCGAGAAAATCAAGGCCCAGGTTCCTGCCGACAAGCTGAAAGGATACGTGCTTGATCTCCGTCTCAATCCGGGCGGTCTGCTGGATCAGGCGATCAACGTTTCCGACGCCTTCCTCGAACGCGGTGAAGTCGTCTCGACCCGCGGCCGCAATGCCGACGAAACGCGCCGCTTCAATGCAACGCCGGGTGATCTCGTGGATGGCAAGCCTGTTATCGTCATGGTCAATGGCGGTTCTGCATCGGCATCCGAAATCGTCGCCGGTGCGCTTCAGGACCTGAAGCGGGCAACCGTTCTCGGGACCCGCTCCTTTGGCAAGGGTTCAGTGCAGACGATCATCCCGCTCGGCGAGGCAGGCGCGCTTCGTCTGACGACGGCGCTGTATTACACACCGTCGGGCAAGTCGATCCAGGGCACGGGCATCACGCCTGATATCAAGGTAGAACAGCCGCTGCCTCCGGAACTTCTCGGCAAGGTCGAAACCACGAGTGAATCCAGCCTGCGCGGCCATATCAAGGGCCAGAGTGAGAACGAAGAGGGCTCCGGCTCGGTTGCCTACGTGCCGCCAGAACCCAAGGATGACCTGCAGCTCAACTACGCGCTTGATCTTCTGCGCGGAAAGAAGAGCGATCCGGCCTTCCCTGCCAATCCGCAGAAGGCTGAATTGCAGCCCTGACAGGGCCATGCCGGGTAACCGGCGGGCAACGCAATAATCCCGCCGCCGAACCTGCGTTCGGCGGCGGCTTCGATTCTCCGGTTTGGCGCGCGATGATGCTCCGCCCCCGGCAACACCATCCAGATCGACAGAGGCCCTGCTTGGGAACAGATCTCAACGCCCCCCTTGGACAAAACCGCAGACCTCAAGCGCCGGGCGGGAAAAAACCTGTTCTGTCAGCAGGGCGCTTGCTTGCGGCGCTTGGCGTGGTCGCACTTGCCGGCATTTCCACCTGGGCGCTCCTTGCACCAACAGGCCTTAGACAAACGGAAAAGCCAGAAGAAATCGCAGAAGCCGCGCCCACCACAACGCCGGATCAAGCTGTCAACGGCGTCAAGCCGGACGAAGCCGCTGGCAAGCCGCAACCCCTGCCGACGAGTGGAGCGCTGTCCGGTGCCAATGTCGAGAAGACGCTCACCGAAGATGGTTCGATCATCACCAAGTTCAGCCCCGGCCAACGCAGCGGCGATGGGCCGGCACTGATCCAGGTCGAGCGGACGAAAGGCCAGGATCCGCGAGTGGCGGCGCTGCCGAACGACGCACTTCTGGAAGAAACACCCGAGGGTCGCCTGCCGATCATCGGCGCCAATGGCGAACGACCGATGGATCAATATGCAAGGCCCTGGTCGGGTGCGCGCGGTGTTCGTATAGCGCTTGTCGTCGGAGGCCTTGGCCTTAGCCAGACAGGGACGCAAAAAGCGATCCGTGAGCTGCCGGGGGAAGTGACGCTCGGCTTCGCCGCCACGGGAAACAGCCTCCAGCGATGGATGCAGGAAGCCCGACGCGATGGCCATGAGATCGTGCTGCAGGTTCCGATGGAACCATTCGATTACCCGGATAACGACCCTGGCCCTCATACGCTTCGAACAGGGCCGAACGCCCAGAACAACCTGAAAGAACTGCGCTACTCCCTGGCGCAAATCACCAATTACACCGGCATCATGAATTTCCTCGGTGGCCAGTTCCTTTCGAATGCCGATGCGCTGGAACCTGTGATGCGGGATCTCGCCAAGCGCGGCCTGCTGTTCCTGGACGACGGCACATCGGCGCAATCTCTGACCGGAACGCTTGCGGATACGATCGGCGTCCCGCACGGTTTTGCTGATCTGGTCGTCGATGGCCAGCTGGAACGCATTGCCATACTGCGGAAACTGGACGAGCTTGAGCGCATCGCCCGAAAGAACGGAACGGCCATCGGCGTTGCTTCGGCATTCGATGAAAGCGTCGCTGCCATCGCGCAGTGGATGGACGAAGCGGGCACGCGCGGCATCGAATTCGTCGGCGTCTCCGCGCTCGTCAAGGATCCGCAACAGCAATAAACTATAACAGCAGTCGTGGGGCGCGACGCCTTCCCCACAGGCAAGGCGAGGGGTATTGGCATGAGCAAGGGCAGTTCGAAACCGGTCAAAGCAGAAGATCTTCCCTACCGCCCCTGCGTCGGTGTGATGGTGCTGAACAGGGAGGGCCTCGTCTGGGCCGGACGCCGTATCCCGATCGGAAATTCGGAATATGACGGCTCTGCTCAACTCTGGCAGATGCCCCAGGGTGGGATCGACAAGAACGAGGACCCGCTGAAGGCAGCCTATCGCGAACTATACGAGGAAACCGGGATGCAGACGGTTTCACTTCTCGCTGAGGCAAACGGCTGGATCAATTACGACCTGCCGGCGCATCTGATGGGCATTGGCCTCAAGGGCAAGTACCGCGGCCAGACGCAACGCTGGTACGCCTTCCGCTTCGAGGGCCAAGACACCGAAATCGCCATCAACCCGCCACCGGGCGGGCATGAGCCGGAGTTTGACGAATGGGCCTGGAAACCGATGCATGATCTCCCCGGCCTGATCGTTCCCTTCAAGCGCAAGGTCTACGAAGAGGTGGTCGCGGCGTTTCAGCATCTGGTGGGATAGGCGGCTGGACGAATTTTAGATCGCTGGATCGGCGGACACGCCATGGCGTGCCGCCAATCCACCTGCCCACATTACTTGTTGATCGCCGTCACGGCCAGATTGGTCAGCTTGCTGTTGGCCGCCTTTTCCTGGTCGAGGATCTCGCTCAGCAGCACATGCGCTTCTTCATTGCCGAGCACCTTGGCCCATTCGCGCAACGACCCATAGCGGGCGATTTCGTAGTGCTCGACCGCCTGGCATGCGGCCAGAAGGCCGGCATCCAGCGCCACGCCCTTGCCTTCTTCGATCAGGCCTTCGGTTTCCTTGATCAGCCCGTCAGTCGCATCGCATTTGACGGCTTCGGGCTTGATGCCGATCGTCTTGAAAACCTTGTCGAGCGTCTTGATCTGCCCCTTGGTTTCCTCAAGATGGTGATCAACGGCCTTCTTCAATTCCGCGTTTTTCGCGGCCTTCGATACCTTCGGCAACGCCTTGGCGATTGCGTTTTCGGCGTAGTAGACGTCCTTGAGCGTATGTTCGAACAGTTCGGCGAGCGTTTCCATAAAATTCTCCTGTTTGATGAACTCGGAGAACGTGCGGATGCCTTGTTCGTTCCGGAAACAGGCTCTTGAGGGTGACGGGCGTTCAATGTGGGCGTATCGAAGGTCAGGTCGCCGTCAGGGTGTTGCCGTTGGTCGATGCGGTTCGGGCGCAATAAAAAAACCGCCGGCATGACCAGCGGTTTTCAGAGGATGAACTGATAGTGTTATCAGTCGCCTTCGGCTTCGTTTGCCGGGGAAGCATTCAGCTGGCCATACTTTTCGGCGCCGATCGTGTTCAGCAATTCAAGCTGTGTCTCGAGAAAGTCGATATGACCTTCCTCGTCCATGAGCAGCTGTTCGAACAGCTTCATGGTGACGTAGTCACCGGCGTTATGACAGATTTCGCGGGAATTCTTGTAGGCGGTACGGGCATCGTATTCGCCTGCGAGATCTGCTTCCAGCACTTCCTTGACGTTTTGCCCGATGCGCAACGGTCCGACCGTCTGCAGATTGGGGTGACCTTCGAGGAAAATGATACGCTCGATGATCTTGTCGGCGTGCTGCATTTCCTCGATCGATTCGGCGCGCTCCTTCTTGGCGAGAAGCGAATAACCCCAATCGTCAAGGAGGCGGTAATGAAGCCAATACTGGTTGACCGCCCCGAGTTCGAGATAAAGCGCTTCGTTAAGCTGCTCGATGACTTTTGTGTCGCCTTTCAAGATCCGCTCTCCTATTTTCTTCATGGAATTGTTTGAGGCGGGTCATGAAATCAAAAATATCACCATCCGTCGAGGGGCGACCGGCATGATATCGCTCGGTCGTGCGGATGATGATGTCGATCACATTGGGAAAACATCCGCAGCAACGGCCCCGTTTTTCCATCGCATGATAGACTTTTGCCGGCACGATCAGCTGCCAGCAGTCCTCGTCGAGAAAACCGTTAATGGTGTCCTCGATCTCTTTTTCACTGATGAAATTACAACTGCAAACCAGCATCTTGTTTTGCCCGTCATACGCAAAGCACTGAATTGGTTTCATAAAGCCAAAGCGGAGATTTGGTGTCAAGAAAAAACAGTGCGATGACTTTGTGCTGTAGTTTCGAGTGATTCTAAACTGGATGAAAAGTATCGTATTTTCAGGACTTTAATTGTCTTGCATCGGCAAGCGCACACAATCTCTTTCATGCACGGTGACCTTTTTGTCGCGATATTTTTTGGACTGAACCATCAACCCACTTGGAAAAGACAAAGCGTGTTGCCATCCGCGACGTCTCAGGCTCGCGTCGAATCGCGGTTGAAGATGGGTTCGCACGGACCCCGTTCAATGAAAATTCCGCCCCCTGGGCATGACGCTCGCGGCATCTTCCACCTCCGCCAAAAGACCTTTGGCAATGTAATCCTGTTTTGCTTTTTGCTTTGCCGCCTGTTTCTGCCTGTGATCAATGGTCGGGCGCAGCACCTCGTCGGCTCGCGTATTGGCAGCGAAGCTGCGGATCTCCTGCCGCAGCAGGCCCAGTGCCGGCGTCATATCCTCCATATGGCTTGCAACAACGTGGATGACGCCGCTTTGGCTCTGCACGCGGCCGCGGATCTTGACGAGCCGCGCACCCATGACGACTGCGCGGTATTTTTCGAAGGTGTTTTTCCAGATGATCGCATTGGCGATACCGGTTTCATCTTCCAGCGTCATGAAAATCACGCCCTTGGCCGTGCCCGGACGCTGGCGCACGAGAACCAGGCCGGCAATGGTGACCATGCGACCACTGCGGATCGTATCGAGATCCCTGTTGGTGGCGATACCCTGCCTGGAAAAGCTCTCGCGAAGAAAGGAAACCGGGTGGGCCTTCAGCGAGAGAGTGAGCGTGCGGTAATCATTGATCACCTGTTCGCCCGGCAGCATGGCTGGTAGATCGACAGCAGGTTCGGCCTGAAGATCGGCATGGCCGGTAAGCTCGAACAAAGGCAGGCTTTCGGCAGCGCTCTTCTCGTCCAGCGCCTTGACCGCCCAGAGGGCCGCACGCCGATCCAGTCCGATGGAACGGAAGGCATCGGCGTCGGCCAGCCGCTCGATCGTTGCCCGCGACAGGCCTGAGCGCAGCCACAGGCTCCTCACCGAATCATAACCCTGTCCGCGATTTGCAACGAGCTTGTCGGTCATCTCGTTTTCGTTGAGGCCTTTCACCAGATTGAAACCCAGCCGAACGGATTTTTTCGAAAGGATCACATCGCGCATTTCCCGGTGTCGCGGCTCGATCCTGCCCCGATCGAAACCGCCATTTTCAAGGGCGGCATCCCAGGTGGAGTGATTGATATCGACAGGCAGGACGCAAACTCCATGTTCGCGGGCATCGCGCACCAGCTGGGCAGGCGGATAAAAGCCCATCGGCTGAGAATTCAGCATCGCTGCGCAGAAGACATCGGGATAGTAGGTCTTGAACCAGCAGGACGCATAGACAAGCGAGGCAAAGGAGGCGGCATGGCTTTCCGGGAAGCCATATTCACCGAAACCCTCGATCTGGCTGAAACAGCGCTCTGCAAATTCCCGCTCGTAACGGTGACGCGGATTGTTGACCATGCCCTCGATCATGCGATCCCTGAAATTGCTCACCTCACCCGTCCGACGAAACGTCGCCATGGCCCGGCGCAGCTTGTCGGCTTCCGCCGGCGAAAAGCCGGCAGCCGTGATGGCGATCTGCATCGCCTGTTCCTGAAACAGCGGCACACCCAGGGTTCGCTCCAGAACCTCCTTCAGTTCTTCGCTCGGATATTCGACGGCATCGGGATTTTGTCGCCGCTTGAGATAGGGGTGAACCATATCGCCCTGGATCGGCCCCGGACGGACGATCGCCACCTCGATGACCAGATCATAGAAGACGCGGGGCCGAAGACGCGGCAGCATGCTCATCTGGGCGCGGCTCTCGATCTGGAAGACGCCGAGCGTATCGGCCCGGCAGATCATGTCGTAAACGGCGGGCTTCTGATCCTCGTAAATGGCGGCAAGCGTCTTGGGCTCGTGGTAATGGCTCTCGAGAAGCCGGAAGGCGCGGGCAAGGCAGGTCAGCATGCCGAGTGCCAGCACGTCGATCTTCAGAATATTCAGCGTATCGAGATCATCCTTGTCCCATTCGATCATGTAGCGGTCCTCCTTGGCCGTGTTCATGATCGGAACGACTTCATCGAGCCGGTCCCGCGTAATGACGAAGCCACCGACATGCTGGGACAGATGCCGCGGCGCTCCCATCAGAAGCCCGGCATAGGCGAGCACGCGTTGCGTCACCGGATCGGCCATGTCGAGACCGGCGGCCTTTGCCTGCTCTTCCGAGAATGACGTGGTCCACCAGCCCCAGATCGAACTTGAGAGACCCGACTGCACATCCTCCGACAGGCCGAAGGCCTTGGCAACCTCGCGACCGGCAGACCGGGCGCGGTAGCTGATCACGGCAGCGGCGATGCCGGCATGCTCCTTCGTATAGGTCTTGTAGATATAATCGATTACCTCCTGCCGCCGCTCATGCTCGAAATCGACATCGATATCCGGCGGCTCGTCGCGATCGCGCGACAGGAAACGATCGAAAAGCAGCTTGAAATGCTGCGGATCGACTTCCGTGACGCCAAGACAGTAACAAACGGAGGAATTGGCAGCCGAGCCGCGCCCCTGGCACAGAATATTCTGGCTCCTGGCAAAATCCACCAGCTTGTACACCGTCAGAAAGTAAGGCTCGTATTTCTTGAAATGAATGAGCTCGAGCTCGTAGGCCAGCTGCTTCTGAATCTTGAGCGGAGTGCCCTTGGGATAGCGCTTCGCCGCCCCTTCCTGCACCAGCCTTTTCAGCATTTCTGCCGGCGTTTCCCCATTGTCCGACTCGTCCGGATATTGATGTTTCAATTCGTCGAGCGTGAAGCACAGACCGCGAGAAAAGCGACCCGCATTGCTGACGGCATCGGGATAATCGCGGAAAATCCGGACTATCTCCTTTGGCGATTTCAGATGCCGCTCTGCATTGGCCTGCAATCGAAAACCGGCATTGGCGATCGTCACGTGCTCGCGGATCGCCGTCACCACATCCGCCAGCGGACGATATTTCGGATCGTGGTAAAGCGCATCATTGGTGGCCAGCAGCTGAACGTCGAGCTTACCCGCAAGCTGGGCAAGCGTTGCGAAATGATGACGATCGCCACCATCATAATGCGGCACGAGCGCAAGATAGAGCCGGTTTCCGGCCGCCGCTTTAAGGCTCAGGAGCAGGTTTGCCAGACCGTCGCAATCCACCGGACCCCGAGGTGGCATGACGATGAGCTGAAGATCCTCCTGCCACACAAGCAGATCCCCAAGAAAAAGCGTGCACTCACCTTTCTTCGATCGCAGGTTGCCGGTGCTGAGCAAGCGGCAAAGATGCCCCCAACCCCGTCGATTTTGTGGGTAGGCGAGAATGTCAGGCGTCCCGTCGGCGAAAACAATCCGGGAACCCGGTTGAAAGACGGTCTTCTCGAACTTCGCCTTGGCATGCGCCCGCACAACGCCGGCAACCGTATTGCGATCGGCGATGCCGAGGCCCGCCAAACCGATCTTCCGGGCATAGACCACCATTTCTTCTGCAGGTGCCGCCCCTTCGAGAAAGGAATAATTGCTCCGGGCACCGAACTCGAAAAAGACCGGTTGCTGCATCAGGCAAAGACCCCATGCATGAACCAGCGGGGAGGGGCCGCGCCTTGTCCGTAAAGACCGTCGCGATAGAGCCAGAAACGATGGCCATTCTGATCTTCGATCCGGAAATAATCCCTGGTCGGCGCCATCTCGCCATCGACCCACCATTCCGCGGCGATCCGCTCCGGACCTTCGGAACGGGCGACGCGGTGAAGGGTGCGGCGCCATTCAAAGCTTTCCGGTGCTCCCTCCGGAACCTCGGCAAGAAAGGCTCGTACAGGCTCTGGATAATGAAAGAGCCGCAGCGGTCTTGCCGTGCGGAAATAGGCGGCGGGGGAGGGCGACACTACCGTGACGGGTGTCGAAACAAGCGCCGTGTCCGTTAGCGGCTGGAACGTCGCGGCACGCTCCGGCACGTGGCTTTCCATGAGGACCGGCACCGAAAGACTGTCCGGGCCGAGACGCGCCACCACCTTGTCGGCAAAGGCGGCAAGGGACAGACCCTGGTCGGCGCTTCCTGAAAAATCCTGTTGGGTCTGATCGAAGGGTTCCGTCTTCAGCACCGACAGCCGCAGGATTTCAAAACCATAGCCGGCATCGAGATCGTCATGCACCGCCTGAAGCCGTTCCCGATAAAGGTTTGCCACCCGCTCCGGATCGCGCAAGGGAGCCGATGTCCGTGCCTGGATACGGAAAACCTTGCCGTCGACCCGAAACAGCAGAAGTTCGAAAAGACGGCCGCCTTCTCCCCGTTCTTCAAGCGCCGGGACCAATCCCTTTGCCAGTTGCAGTGCAAGGCCGAGAATATCCTCCTCCCCCTCGACAGGGGTCGCGAGCCGCCGTTCCCGCGACACGCTGGCGACAGCAAGGCGTGGCGACAAGGGCTCATCATCGAGCCCAAGCGCCTGATCGAGGCGCAACAGCAACTGTGTTCCGAAGCGACGGACAAGCGGCGCCCGCGGAGCATGAAGAACATCGCCCACCTTTTTCAAACCCAAACGGGCCAAGGCATCGACCATATTACGGGGCAGCCTGAGGGCGGCAAGCGGCATGGGCGACAGGATCGTTTCCGCATCCTCGGCCGCGGCAATCATGCGCGTGCCACCAAAATGCGCCATGGCCCAGGACAGGCCCGGCGTGTTCGAAATTGCGGCACGGGCCTCGACGCCCAGATGGAAAAGACGAAGCAGCAGATCGTCGAGCAACGCCTTTTCCCCGCCATACAGATGGGTACAGCCGGTGATATCGAGGAAGAGCCCGCGATCGCCCTCCAAGGCTACAAGCGGCGTGTAGCGGTCGCACCAATCCGCCAGCCCTTCCAGAAAGGCACGATCCGCCACCGGGTCTGCAGGGATCACATCGATAACCGGGTGAATGGCCCGAGCTTCCGTAATGCCCTGACCAAGCCTGAGACCCGACCTTTCCGCCATCTGATCGAGTGCAACGATCCGCATGGCGTTTTTTACCTGCCCGGAAAAAACGATCGGCGGATGATCAGGACGCCCTTTTGAAAGCCACGACATGCCCCAGCGCAGACGCGCCACCCGGTCCGCCGGCAGATGCGGGAAGGTGAGCGACAGGATGCGTTGGGTCTGGCTGAAGAGCGGCTGCGTCCGGGCTGAGGGGGTAAAAGCGGCGGTCATGGGGGCTCCATTCCAGAACTGTGCCGGCATGCGAAAGCATCCGGCTTTTTTCGGCAGTGACATGAAAAACGGGATTTCCGATGCTGCCGGGCAGCACCGTGCCGTCCGGCAGCAATCGACCTCGCCCCGATATCGGCTCTACCCGTAACCGGTAGAGCGCGCTGCTTGCCTCCTCTTCGCCGGACTGACGCAGCAGGAGCAAAGGCGTACTGCCGGCGCGGGCCCGCACATGCAGCCGCCGGCTTTCGCTGAGCCCAAGGCAGGCCGGGTTGCCGCGCACCTCCAGAATGACAGCCGCAAAGACCGGTGCGGTCAGCGCTGCCTCGACGATCCACATCGCATCCTGGACAGTCCGCGGCCTGCCGAGCAGGAACCGGCGCATGTCCAGACCATGCGCCTGAAGACCGACCGGATAGGGAAGCCCCGCTTCCTTCGCCCCCATGACCTCACCGATCCATAAAACCGGCAGACGCAATTCAGCCGAAACCGCACCTTGGCAAAGAGCCGCAATCGCCAGTGCAAATCCGGTCGCAGCCCCGGCATCGCGGGTTTGCGGCGCACGGATTTCCGTCAGGCCTTCCAGCGGAAAACCGCCATCCAGAACGCGATCCAACGCCCCGACGCCGATCGGCAGGACCTTTTTTCCGGGTTCTCCCCCAGCACTTTCCCGTCGGCGGAATCCGGCTTCATCGGCACTGCGGGCGGAGCGGGTAAGCCCGGGAAGCTTCTCATTCTCGATCCGAGCAATGGTCTCGCGGAGCGCAGAAAGTCCCGCGCCCGGCACGGCTTTTGTGGCCATGACGGTCAACCTCTCAGCATTTGTTCCTGTTATGTTCTTATAGATTCCAGAGCTTCAAAAAAGAGTCAACGGCAAATTTTAAGAATTTATTCCTTGAGCCGGATTGGCCAGAATTCATCACTCGAATTATGCGGATGAAATCGTTATATGGAGGGCAGTTAAGGAGTACGCATGGCAAGGATTGACCAGACCGACGACTGGCGGGAACGCCACGCGCCGACCATAAGCACATTCGAATCCCTGACGCTGGAGGCCTACAGCCACCTGCCGGAGGAATTTCGTGCACTGGCCAGCGACCTCATTATCGAGATCGCGGATTTTCCAAGCGATGATATTCTGGAGGACATGGCGCTTGAAACGCCGTTTGACCTGCTCGGCCTTTTCGAGGGTCGTGGCGTCACGGAGCGTTTCACCATGGAAACCGGCGAAATGCCGAACCGGATCACGCTCTACCGCCGACCGATCATCGATTATTGGGCTGAGAACGAGGAAACGCTGGGCGATATCATCACCCATGTGCTGATCCACGAGATCGGCCATCATTTTGGCCTGTCGGATGAGGACATGGAGCGGATCGAGGCCAGCGTCGAGCACGTCGGCGGGTAGACACGTCTAGCCCGCCCTGTTGCGTTCAGTGCTCGGACAGCTTGGTTTCCGGCGTATATTCCTTGCCTTCGACATCCTTGACGACGGCCTGGCCGCACATCATCTGCCGGGTTTCCTGGTTCCAGGCATAGGTGGGCGAGCCATAGAGATCCCAGCCCTTGTTGAGCGCGGCCGTGACCTTGTGACAGAAGGTGGCATCATCCTGCGCGGTCAGTAAACGATAGAGTTTCAAGCTTTTATTCCTTTGTATCGAATGGCTTCGGCCTTGGCAGCAACATGCAGCGCCTGATCGAGATGCAGGCGCTCGACCATCCGGCCATTCAGGTTGATCACCGCTTTACCCGCATTTTCGGCAAGAGCAAAGGCATCGATGATCGAACGCGCTTCGGCAAGCGCCGACGCATCGACGCCGAAACAATCATTGGCCGGGCCAATCTGTGCCGGGTGGATCAGCATCTTGCCATCGAAACCCATGGCCCGGCCCTGTAAACATTCGGCGGCAAAGCCTTGCGCATCACGGAAATCATTGAACACCGCATCGATGATATCGAGCCCGCTGCCGCGCGCGGCAAGCAGGATCTGCATCAGCCACGGTACGAGATAGGGTCGGCCCGGCGCATCCGGCACGCCGGTTTCCTTGCGCAGGTCATTGGCACCCGGAACGAAACAATCGAGTAAACCACCACGGGTGCGACCCATCTCGGCAATCGCCGCTGCATTCAAGACGCCGCGCGGAGTCTCAATCATCGCCCAGAGGCGCAACCTATCGGGCGCGTCGCTCTCGGACAGGAAATCGACGACCGTCTGGATATCCTGCGGACTTTCGACCTTGGGCAAAAGCAGCGCGTCGATATCGCAGGATACGAGCGCAGCCAGATCCTTTTCGCCGAACCCGGACGCAAGGCTGTTGATGCGGACGACGACCTCGAGATCCGGCTGGCGTCGCACCGACAGATGGGTCATGAGCGCCTCGCGGGCGGATACCTTGTTGTCTGGAGAAACGGCATCCTCCAGATCGTAGATCACCGCATCGCAATCGAGCACGGACACCTTGGCAATGGCCTTGGCATTGTCGGCAGGGACACAAAGGACCGAGCGACGAAGACGGACGGGATGGCGATCGGACGAGAGTGTCATGGGCGCAGTCTTGCCCGGCTTTCGCCTTTTTCGCAAGGCAGGTTGCGTGTCTGCCGATGGGCATGCCGCCGCATCCCTTGCGGGAGAACCACCTCTTGCAAACCGCAAGCGGCAGGGCCACATCTAGGGCAACGAAAGGTGACGATGATTATGCAAAGCATTCGAAATCTCCTCCTGACAGTCGCGGGTATAGCGTTTACGCTGATGGCCTTCCTGTTCACGGCTTCTCTCGGGCTGGCCCTGGCCGGCATCGTCTCGGTGTTGATGATCGGCTCGGCCTTATCTGCACGGCTTTCGCCCAAGCCGGTGCGCGCAAGAGCCAACCGCGACACAACGCGCCCGGCACGCGAACCCCGCATCTGGAACGACGGCCGCGGCACGATCATCGATCTTTGATCGTATCGCCAAGCCGTCGCCGCAGATTTTCCTTCATTTCCGCGTCAAATTGCTCTAGATGCTGGGCGCAATTCCTGCCGTTCCGTTGAAATCGAAGGCTTTCTGACATGGACAAGTTCGTTAAGCTCACCGGCGTTGCCGCGCCGCTCCCCGTCGTCAATATCGACACGGACATGATCATTCCGAAGGATTACCTGAAGACGATCAAGCGCACCGGTCTCGGAACCGGCCTTTTCGCCGAAGCGCGCTACCATGAAGACGGCTCGGTGAACGAAGACTTCGTGCTGAACAAGCCGGCCTACCAGAATGCCAAGATCCTGGTTGCGGGTGACAATTTCGGCTGCGGCTCCTCGCGCGAACATGCCCCGTGGGCACTGCTCGACTTCGGCATACGCTGCGTCATTTCGACCTCGTTTGCCGATATCTTCTACAACAACTGTTTCAAGAACGGCATCCTGCCGGTTGTCGTCTCTCCGGAAGACCTGGAAAAGCTGATGGACGACGCTTCGCGCGGTTCGAACGCCGTGTTGACGGTCGATCTGGAATCCTGCGAGATCACCGGCCCTGATGGCGGCAAGATCAGCTTCGAGCTCGACGCCTTCCGCCGCCATTGCATGCTGAACGGCCTCGACGATATCGGCCTGACGCTCGAAAAAGCGGCCGCCATCGACAGCTTCGAAAAGGCCAACGCCGTTTCCCATCCCTGGGCGTAGCCGCATCTTCGAGACCCGCTGAGACGCGGACTGCAGCGATGAGCGCCATCCGGAACCGAAACATCGGCTTGCCACATGAAACCGTTTCTGCCTAAACGCTTCGAAGCTATCGCCTTTGGTTTCCTGCTATCGGGCCTGATGTCGTTTCTCGTATCGGGCCTGGCGACGGCGCTGTCCATCGGGATTTCAGCCGAGTTTCCGCTGCGCTGGATGGCGGCTTGGCTGCCTTCATGGCTTATCGCCTTTCCGTCCGTTCTCGTCGTCGCGCCCTTCGTGCGGCGGATTCTTGCCCGCATCGTCATACAGCCCTAGGGAAGACCATGGTAGCCGATCGCACCCTGATTTCCTCCGGTTCGCCGTTCGAAAAAACCGCCGGCTATTCGCGGGCGCTGGTTCAGGGCGACTGGTGTTTCGTTTCCGGCACCACCGGCTACGACTATGCAGCGATGACCATGCCGGAGACGGTAGAGGAACAGACGCGCAATTGCCTGAAGACGATTTCAGCAGCACTGGCAGAGGCAGGTTTCTCGCTTCAAGACGTCGTGCGCAATCATTATTACGTGACCGATGCCGCGTTTGCCGACCGGGTGTTTCCAATCCTCGGCGAAGCGTTTGGTGATATCCGCCCGGCAGCCACCATGATTGTGTGCGACCTGATCCGTCCGGAGATGCTGATCGAGATCGAGGTCACGGCCTTCAGGGGCTGATTGTGAATGGGAAGCGGACTGCGAACCATTAGCAAGACAGCCAAAAGCCCGGCCGCAGGGACGACCGGGTTTCGGGGGAGGTCAGCTCGTTGTGGCTGTCGGCTCAGTAGCCGTAGCTGTTGTAGCTGTTGTAGCTCTTCTTGACGAAGTAGTGCTTCTTGTGGCCGTAGCCATGGCTCTTGTAGCCGTACTGCTTGTGGCCGTAGCTCTTCTTGTAACCGTAGGACTTGTGGCTATAGCCGTGGCTCTTGTAGCCATAACTGCCGGCCTGCGAAGGAGCGGCAAACGAGACGGCAGCGACTGCGGCGACGATAGCGGAGATGATGAACTTGCGCATGGGTTTATCCTTTGATCCGGGTTGTTGATGAGGTCGTCTCATCCAGTGACCCGACAATGACATCTGCCGCGGAAGTACGCTGTTTCGGATGGAACAGGGCTCCGGCAACCACTGAAAACCCTATGACACCGGGTGCGATTCTTTGCTGAAACGCATTTTACTTGAGGGAAAGTTGCGTTAAGAACGCGCCGACACCTGATAGCCCGAACTCAAAGGAATGCCCCATGACAGTGCGCAATCTTTTCCTCCTGCCCGGCGATGGCATCGGCCCGGAAGCCATGGCGGAAGTCCGCAAAATCATCGCCTTCATGAATGCCGAGATGGCCGGTGGCTTTACCACGGATGAAGGCCTGGTCGGCGGATCCGCCTACGACGCGCACGGGGCAGCGATTTCCGACGCCGACATGGCAAAGGCAATGGCAGCGGACGCCGTTCTCTTTGGTGCCGTCGGTGGTCCCAAATGGGACGACGTGCCTTATGAAGTGCGTCCGGAAGCGGGCCTTCTGCGCCTGCGCAAGGATATGGAGCTGTTTGCCAATCTGCGCCCGGCGATCTGCTACCCGGCTCTGGCCAATGCTTCCTCGCTGAAGCCCGAACTGGTCGAAGGCCTCGACATCCTGATCGTGCGCGAGCTGACCGGCGGCGTTTATTTCGGCGAACCGAAGGAGATCATCGATCTCGGCAACGGCCAGAAACGCGGCATCGATACGCAGGTCTACGATACCTATGAAATCGAGCGCATTGCCGGCGTTGCCTTCGAACTGGCCCGCACGCGCGGCAACCGCGTCTGCTCGATGGAAAAGCGCAATGTCATGAAGTCGGGCGTCTTGTGGAACCAGGTGGTGACCGCGACGCACAAGGCGAAATATTCCGATGTCGCGCTCGACCACATGCTGGCCGATGCCGGCGGCATGCAGCTCGTTCGTGCGCCAAAGCAGTTCGACGTGATCGTCACCGACAACCTGTTCGGCGATATGCTGTCGGATGTTGCCGCGATGCTCACCGGTTCGCTCGGCATGCTGCCATCCGCATCGCTCGGCGCACCGGACGCCAAGACCGGCAAGCGCAAGGCGCTTTATGAGCCGGTGCATGGCTCGGCTCCTGATATCGCCGGCAAGGGCATCGCCAACCCGATCGCGATGATCGCATCCTTCGCCATGTGCCTGCGCTACTCCTTCAACCTCGTGAAGGAAGCCGACACGCTGGAAAAGGCGATCGCCAACGTTCTCGACCGGGGCATCCGCACCGGCGACATCATGGCTGACGGCTGCACCCAAGTCGGCACCACCGCAATGGGCGACACAATCCTCGCGGAATTCAAGGCGTTGTCGGCTTAAGCCGCCCGCTTCTGCCCCAGCATTGAAACGGCATCCGGATCGGGGGATTTGGGTGCCGTTTTGCGTGATGGGGTTGAATAGTTGCGCGCAGGGCCACAGGTGTCTGGGGCGCTGTCACCCGTTCGCACCGGCGGATGACCGAACAGCTTTGTAACTGTAGGCAAGCAGGAATTTCATGAGCCGACCATTCTCCTCCTCTCTCTGGCTTCTTTTGGCAATGGCCCTTCTCGTCGCCGTGCTGCTTCCCTTTGACGGCGCGATTTCGCAGCATGCCCAGGCCCTGCCGCCTGAAATCGTCGCCTTCAATGCAGGGATCACCGATTTCGGCACCTTCAGCTGGATGATCTATGGCTCGGGCTCGATCGTCATCATCGCCTATATCCTGCACCGCGTTTCGCGCAGCCAGGGTTTTTTCACGAAATCCAAGACCGCATGGAGACTGGCACTTTATTTTCTCGTGACGATCGGCAGTGCCAGCGCCTTCGTACATCTGGCAAAGCTGGTCATTGGCCGGGCGCGGCCGGAACTGTTTGCCGAATATGGCGCGCACAGCCTGTCATTCCTGTCAGGGCATGACTGGTTGTTCCAGAGCTTTCCATCGGGCCATTCGGCCGCCGTCGGCTCCTTCTTCGGGGCTTTTTCCATGCTCATGCCACGCATGCGCATCGTCTTTGCCCTCGGCGCCCTGGCAATCGGCGTGACCCGCGTGATTGTGGGTGCCCATTATCCAAGCGACGTCGCAGCGGGACTGCTGACGGGTTTGTGGACGGCAATGATGACCGCCTTTTTCTTTGCCCGGAAGAACTGGATCTTCCAGCTTGACGATAATGGTTGGCCACGGACGAAGAGCAGTTTTGCTGCCTCGGCTACCCCTTGATCAGAAGCTTCCAGGCCTGAAGACCCGACGCCTATCGACCCTGACAGGTTGTTCGAAATCTCCCGACAACCCCGTGCCGTGGCTTGACTCTGCGTCAGAAACGCGTATGAGCAGCAGCGGAAAAGGGACATGCAATGCACCGGATTGGTTTGACCATCGCTGCGCTGATTGCCCCGGCCTTTGTTGCCGGGCGCGCTCGCTATTTTCCTGATTTTTCCAAAACAACGGCCAAAACGACGACGAAAACCGTCTGACGTCTCTGGTCCGCCGCTCTCTCCCCGGCACGGCCGGGGACACGAAGCCCGCGCCTTTGGCCGGCGGGTTTCCCCCAAAGCCCAGCGGAGAGATGAAGAAAGAGAGCAAGACAATGGGTTTCAAGATTGCCGTTGCAGGCGCGACCGGGAATGTCGGACGCGAAATGCTGAACATTCTCGAGGAGCGCGGTTTCCCGGTTGACGAGGTCGTGGCTTTGGCCTCGGCTCGCAGCCAGGGCACCGAAGTCTCCTTCGGCGACAAGACGCTGAAGGTCAAGAACCTCGAGAACTACGATTTCTCCGATACCGACATCTGCCTGATGTCGGCCGGCGGCGCCGTCTCGCTGAAGTGGTCGCCGAAGATCGCCGCCCAGGGTTGCGTCGTCATCGACAACTCGTCGGCCTGGCGCTACGATCAGGACGTGCCGCTGATCGTTCCGGAAGTAAACCCGGATGCCATCGAGATGTTCACCCGTCGCAACATCATCGCCAACCCGAATTGCTCGACCGCCCAGCTCGTTGTCGCGCTGAAGCCGCTGCATGATTTCGCCAAGATCAAGCGCGTCGTCGTCTCGACCTATCAGTCGGTATCCGGCGCCGGCAAGGATGGCATGGACGAACTCTTCAACCAGACCCGTGCCGTTTTCGTCGCGGATCCGATGGAATCCAAGAAGTTCACCAAGCGCATCGCCTTCAACGTCATTCCGCACATCGATAGCTTCATGGAAGACGGCTATACGAAGGAAGAATGGAAGGTGCTGGCCGAAACCAAGAAGATGCTCGACCCGAAGATCAAGGTGACCTGCACGGCCGTGCGCGTTCCGGTTTTCATCGGCCATTCCGAATCGGTCAATATCGAGTTCGAGAACGAAATCAGCGCCGATCAGGCGCGTGACATCCTGCGCGAAGCGCCGGGCTGCCTCGTCGTCGACAAGCATGAAAACGGCGGCTACATGACGCCTTACGAGTGCGCCGGTGAAGACGCGACCTACATTTCGCGCATCCGCGAGGATGCAACCGTCGAGAACGGCCTGAACATCTGGGTCGTCTCCGACAATCTGCGCAAGGGCGCCGCCCTCAATGCCATTCAGATTGCCGAGCTTCTTGTCAGCCGCGGCCTGATCACGGCGAAGAAAAAGGCCGCCTGATCAGACTTTGTAAAGTTTTAACCAATAAAAGCCTCGCATGTTTCGTTTACGAACTGCGAGGCTTGCTGATTTTAGACTAACTGACACGACAACAGCAACTGGCTGAGGATTCACGTGAAACATGTGAAGTTTTTCGCCACCCACAGTATCGTGACAGTCGCTGAAAAGACTGGCATCCTGCACTACACTTTCAGATTCTGGCGATCACGAGGTTTTTCCATGCACAAGGCAAAGTGCGCACTGGCAGGTTTCACGGCAATTCTGGCGTCGATCGCCCTGCCTTCCATGGCAAGCGCCGCGCAATGCGGCAACAATGCAAGCGGCTTTGACGCTTGGGTCCAGGAGTTCAAACAGGAGGCCGCCGGCAACGGCATCAATCCTTCCGTGCTCGACAAGGCCTTCGCCAATGTTTCCTATGCGAAAGCCACGATCCGCGCTGACCGGGGCCAGAAGAGCTTCAAGCTTTCACTCAACCAGTTCATGCAAAAGCGCGGCGGCGCGGCGATCATTTCGCGCGGCAAGAAGATGAAGGCCCAGAACGCTGCTCTGCTTGCCAAGATCGAAAGCCGATACGGCGTGCCGGCCGGGCCGCTTCTGGCGATCTGGGGGATGGAAACCGGTTTCGGTGGCTTCCTCGGCAAGGAACACACACTTTCGGCCGTCGCGACACTGGCCTATGACTGCCGTCGCTCCGCTTTTTTCACCGACCAGCTTTATGCAGCACTGAAGCTCGTGCAGCGCGGTGACCTTTCGCCGAGCGCACGCGGTGCTGCCCATGGAGAAATTGGCCAGACGCAGTTCCTGCCGGCCAACGTCCTGAAATACGGCGTCGACGGTGACGGCAACGGGCATGTCGACATGGTGCGTTCAAAGGCCGACGCTTTGGCCTCTACGGCTAACTTCCTGCGCGGCCACGGCTGGAGCGCCGGTGGCGGCTATCAGCCGGGGCAGGGCAATTTCGGCGCCATTCAGGGCTGGAACGCGGCCAGCGTCTATCAGCAGGCCATCGCCATCATCGGGGCTGAGATCGACGGCGGCTGAGCCGGCAAGGGCTCACCTGCATGACAGGACCACCGTCTTCGGCTGCAGGAATCGCCATCGCCTTTCTGGCTTATGCCGTCTATGCCTTCAGTGATGCATCGATCAAGGCCTTGAACGATGCACTGCCGCCCTATGAGATTGCCTTCATTGGCGCCGTGCTCGGCTTTGCCGCGGTGCCATTCCTCAAAACTGCAGACGACACCTGGGCGGATCTCATCCGAACTTCAAATCGCAGCCTGTGGCTGCTGCGCTTTGCAGCCGGCGCCATCGGTTCGATCGCCTCGATCGTCGCCTTCACCAAGCTGCCGATGGCGGAAGCCTTTTCGCTTCTTTTCCTGCTGCCCTCTTTCGTTACCATTCTCTCGGTTGTCTTCCTCAAGGAGGATGTCCGCTGGCAGCGTTGGGCGGCCGTCATCCTCGGCTTCATCGGCGTGCTGATCGTGTTGCGACCCGGTTTTCGGGAGCTATCGATCGGTCATCTGGCGGCAGCCATTGGTGGGGTGGCGGGCGCCATTGCAATTGTTGTGGTGCGCGCCATCGGGCCAGGCGAAAAGCGTCTGTCGCTTTACGGATCCATTTTGCTCGGGACATTGTTCGTCAGCGGCGCATTGATGCTGTCGGATTTTAAAGCACCATCCCCGACGGAATGGCTGTTCCTGTGCAGCTATGGGCTGCTTGGTGCGCTCGGAAACATATTGTTGATGAATGCCGCGCGGATGGTCCCGGCCAATCTCGTTGCACCCCCGCAATACAGCCAGATGATCTGGGCGATCCTCTTTGGCTACCTCTTTTTCGACGATACGATCGATTTGCCGATGGCGGCCGGTATTGCACTGATCATCCTGTCAGGACTACTGACGCTCGCACGCGAGCGAAAGCGCGGCACCCCTCTGCCGACGCCCGTCCTCTCCTCAGACAGCCAGGCGTCTCTTGCCACCGCGCCAGATGCGTCCGGCTCAAAGCCGACCCATGGGAATGGATGAAGCCAGGCGACCCCAGACCGCCTTGTATCACACGCCTGGACGCAGGAAATCGCCGGTGGTGGCATCCATGACCCAGAGCTCGCCGGTCGAAATATCGAACCAGGCGCCATGAAGCCGTAGTTTGCTGCGGCCTTCCAGAATACTGACGCAGGGGAATGTGCGCAGGTTGGCAATCGAATTGCGGATCGAAACGCGTTCCAGCGCGCGCTGGCGCTCAGCCGGGGTAAGGATATTGTTGCTTTGGATCTGCTCGGCAGCAGGCTTGAGCAGGTTCATCCATTTACCGATGAAATCGCCCGGTGACAGCGGCTCGGAATCGAGATCGAGTGCCGCCTTGATACCGCCGCAGCGACCATGGCCCATGACGACGATATCGCTGACGCGCAAGGACTGAACGGCAAATTCGAGCGCTGCGGAGGTTGAGTGGTACTGCCCGTCGGGCTCATACGGCGGCATCATATTGGCAACGTTCCGCACGACAAAAAGCTCGCCGGGACCACTGTCGAAAATCGTTTCCGGCGCAGCGCGTGAATCACAACAGGCAATGATCAGGGTCTTGGGCTTCTGTCCAGTTTCCGCAAGCGCCTTGTAACGCTGCTGCTGTTCGCTGAAGCGTCCGCTCATGAAATTGCGATAGCCGTTGAGCAAATGATCCGGAAAACTCATGTTTCTCGATTACCCCGCATGTTGAGGACAAGTGATCTGTTCACCTGCCCCTGCTTATCGCCTTTTACGTTGCAGTGCATCCAAATTCAAAGCGTGCCCGCCTTGTCGATAAACCACGCCGAACATCGCGCGTTTCACCGCCGCCGGATCTGCCCAGGGTGCATCAAACGCCGCATCTGCACCATCGCCATCGGCGTCGACAGGCTGGATGCATCCTGTTCGAGCGTCAATTCATTGGCGCCGCGGCGCGCCGTGCGGGCAATCACCTCAAACACGCTGGCTGTTGCCATCTGCAAGGCCCGCTCATCGCTTAGTCCCTCCAGAATCCGGGCAAGAAACACCGCTGCCAGCAAATCACCGGTGCCATTCGGCGGATTCTCGATCATCCGATGCTCGGCAAGCAGGGCATGGTTGCCTGTCAGGTAGAGATTGCCCGTTCCGCCAGCCATCATCGCGATTGCAGACGTGACCAGCATTCGCGAGGGGCCAAGCGAAAGCGCCGCTTCGAGTATGGCTGTGTTGGTTTCCAGGGCCGCCCCGCCGCACAGCCAGGCAAGCTCGAACCGGTTCGGAGTGGCAAGATTTGCAAGCGGCAACAGCCGGTCTCGTATACCGATTGCCGTTGCTTCCGGCACGTAGAGGCCACCGTCATCACCGATGACAGGATCACAGGCATAGAAAACCTCAGGATTTCTCTGCTTCAGCGCATCGACCAGCCGGGCGACACCTTCAACCTGGTGCGGCGCTCCGAGATAACCCGACAGAACAGCCCGAACCTCGCCAAGCCAGGGCGAAGCGATGAGATCGTCGATGATCCGAGAAAAATCATCCTCGCCAATGGCAACGCGCGTCGAAATGCCATGCCCCGGGTGCCAGGGAAGAATGACGGTTGGCAATGCCCAGACGGGATAGCCGAGGCTCTCCAGCGCAAAGACGGCGGCACGATTTCCAACTGTACCCCTGATGACGTGACTGGAAATGACGATAATTGCACCGGCTTCAGTCTCGGACATGAACGGGTTCCATTCTTTGCACGGCACCTGATCACCCTACATTCATGTTCCTGTCAACTATCACTGCAAAAAGCATCTACCGATAACTTCGGAACGGCAGGTAAAATCGATCTTGAAGCGAAATACGGATTTCATCCGAAATCCCGGAAAAAAGCCAAAACGATTGTGAAATACGCTGCTGGCCATCGATATTTGCCGGAATCAAGACATAAACCATCGCCAAGCATCAATCTTCTGATAGGTTCGGCCAAATCATGATTGCAGGGAGAGACTGTCATGGGCGCTAAATACAATCCGAAACGCGACAAGCATTTCGAAGCTGTGAAAGCGGCTGCGAAAACCCTGGGCGAGGAGATTATTGCGCCGGAAATCCTGTTTCGACGTGCGAGCAGCGATGATCTCGATGTCTACACGCCCGAGATGCTGGCGCTGACAGCGGCTCATGCCCATCGCGCACTTCGCCTGCGCGGCGACGGCCAGCCGGTGGTGACTGTCGAGACGGTGGAGGGCATAGCACCGGGAGGCGATGCTGTTTCCATCCTTGCTGTGACCGACCGCAACATGCCCTTTCTCTATGATTCGGTGATGGGCGAGGTGACGAGCACACATCGCGATATCCATCTCGCGATCCACCCCATCATTGTGGTCGAAGATGGAAAGCCGGCGAAGCTTTTTGATCCGGATGAAAAAAGCGATCCCGCCAACCGGCTGAGCCATATCCAGATTCACCTGTCCCAGCTTTCTGCCGGGGATGCCCAGTCTCTGACGGAACGGGTTGGCGCTGTGCTTGATCAGGTGCATCAAGCCGTCGGCGACTGGGGGCAGATGACGGTGCTGCTCGACCAGGCCATGGACGAACTGGAGAAGCACGGCCCGTCGCGCAAGAAGAACGATCGCGACGAAGCGCTCGCCTTCCTTCGCTGGCTGCGCGACAACAATTTCACTTTTCTTGGCATGCGCGAATATACCTATTCCGGCAAGGGCGAGGCTGCCACCGTCGAACGTGGCAAGGGCCGTGGCCTGGGGCTGCTTTCCGATCCCGACGTGCGCGTCCTGCGCCAGGGCAAGGATGCGGTGATGACCACGCCCGAAATTCTTGCCTTTCTCGATGGTCCCGACTTTCTCATCGTCACCAAGGCGAATGTGAAATCGGTCGTCCACCGCCGCGCCTACATGGATTACATCGGTGTCAAACGCTTCGATGCGGCTGGCAACGTCACCGGCGAACTGCGGATCGTCGGTCTCTTCACCTCGACCGCCTATACGCGGCCTGCCTCGGAAATTCCGCTGCTGCGCTTCAAGGTCGAGAAGATCGTCGATCATTTCGGCTACGATCCCCAGAGCCATTCCGGCAAGATGCTGATGAATACGCTGGAATCCTACCCGCGTGACGATCTCTTCCAGATCGATGTCAACCTGCTCGCCGGCTTCTGCGAACAGATCAATGAACTCGGCGACCGGCCCCGCATCCGGGTTCTGCCGAGAATCGATCATTTCGACCGTTTCGTCTCTGTCATCGTCTACGTGCCGCGCGAACAATATGATTCCGATATCCGGGAGAAGATCGGCAACTACCTGAAGACCATCTATGACGGCCGCGTCTCCGCCTATTATCCGGCTTTCCCGGAAGGCGGCCTTGCCCGCGTTCACTTCATCATTGGCCGCTCGGTCGGCAAGACAACCCGTATTCCCCAGGCAAGGCTGGAAGAAGCGGTGCGCGACATCGTTACCCGCTGGAGCGACCGGTTCCGCCTGCTCTCGGCCCATGACGACATCACGATGTCCGTCGGCGAGGCCTATCAGGCGGCCTTCACGCCGGCCGAAGCCTATGCCGACCTGCCGGCAATCGCTGCCTGTGTCGCCGATGATCCGATCCGGATTTCCTTCTACCAGAAGCGCGGAAAGCAGGCCGAAGCGCTGGAGTTGAAGATTTTCCACGCGGGCGAACCGGTCTCTCTGTCGCGGCGCGTGCCCTTGCTGGAAAACCTCGGCTTCCGCGTCATCAGCGAGCAGACCCATGACATCGTCGTTACAGAGCCGGCGTCCGGCAGCCGGCTGGTCGTGCTGCACGACATGGAGCTGATCCACCGCGACGGTCAGGTACTCAACCTTGAAAAAGCCGGCCCACTGATCGAGGAAGCCTTTCTCGCCGCCTGGAACGGAACCATCGAGGATGACGCTTTCAACCGGTTGATCCTGCTCTCCGGCCTCAATGCGCGCGAAGTGACGGTGCTGCGGGCCTATGCGCGCTACCTGCGCCAGGCCGGCATTACCTACTCGCAGGGCTATATTGCCGACACGCTGAACAAGTATCCGCAGATCGCCGCGGAAGTCGTGAAGCTCTTTGTCACGCGGATGGACCCGGCGCTTGAGGAAAAGCCGCGCGCCAGGCGTCTCCAGGCGCTTCTCGGCGGGATCGAAGATGCGCTCGCCGCTGTGCCAAGCCTTGATGAGGACCAGATCCTGCGGCGCTATGTCAACGCCGTTCAATCGACCCTGCGGACCAATTATTTCCAGCGCGATGCCGAGGGCAAGCCGCCGGCGCTGATCGCTGTCAAGCTCGATCCGAAACAGCTGGAAGCCCTGCCGGAACCGCGGCCGTTCCGCGAAATCTTCATCTACGGCACCGAGGTCGAGGGCGTGCACCTGCGCTTCGGCAAGGTGGCGCGCGGCGGCCTGCGCTGGTCGGACCGTGCCCAGGACTACCGCACCGAGGTGCTGGGTCTCGTCAAGGCGCAGCAAGTCAAGAATGCCGTCATTGTTCCGGTGGGCGCCAAGGGCGGCTTCTATCCGAAACTGCTGCCCGTCGGCGGCACGCGCGACGAAATCTTCAAGGCCGGCACCGAGGCCTACAAGACCTATATCCGGACGCTGCTGTCGATCACCGACAATATCGTCGGCGCCGATGTCGTGCCGCCGGCCAATACGCTCAGGCTCGACGGTGACGATCCCTATTTCGTGGTGGCGGCAGACAAGGGCACGGCGACCTTCTCCGACACGGCCAACGGTCTGGCGCAGGAAGCCGGCTTCTGGCTGGATGATGCGTTCGCTTCCGGCGGCTCAGTCGGCTATGACCACAAGAAGATGGGCATTACCGCACGCGGCGCATGGGAAACCGTCAAGCGGCACTTCCGCGAGATGGATATCGACATCCAGACCACACCTTTCACTGTCGCGGGCGTCGGCGACATGTCGGGCGACGTCTTCGGCAACGGCATGCTGCTGTCCGAAAAAATACGGCTGATCGCCGCCTTCGACCATCGCGATATCTTCATCGATCCTGATCCGGATACCGACCGCTCGTTTGCCGAGCGCAAGCGCATGTTCGCCCTGCCGCGCTCTTCCTGGCAGGACTATGACCGGACAACGATGTCCAAGGGCGGCATGATCATTCCGCGCTCGGAAAAATCGGTGAAGCTGACGCAGGAGGCCATGGAGGCCATCGGCATCGACAAGAGCCAGGCAACCCCGTTCGAGATCATGACGGCGATCCTGAAGAACCCAGTCGACCTGCTCTGGTTCGGCGGCATCGGCACCTATATCCGCGCCTCCAGCGAAACCGATGCCGAGGTCGGCGACCGCGCCAATGACCCGATCCGCATTCCGGCGGAAGAGGTGGGCGCCAAGGTGATCGGGGAGGGCGCGAATCTCGGTGTCACGCAGAAGGGCCGCATCGCTTTCGGTCTGAAGGGTGGGCGCTGCAACTCGGACGCCATCGACAATTCCGCAGGCGTCAATTCGTCCGACGTCGAGGTCAATATCAAGATCGCGCTCGCTTCGGCGATGCGCGACGACCGCCTGACGCGCACCAAGCGCAACACGCTGCTTGCGTCCATGACCGATGAAGTTGCTGGCCTCGTGCTGCGCAACAATTATGAACAATCGCTGGCGATTTCACTGACCGAAATGCAGGGGCTTGCCAACCGCACGCCGCTTGCCCGGCTGATGACGCGGCTCGAAAGCGACGGGCAACTGAACCGCAAGGTCGAGATGCTGCCCAATGACCAGACACTCAGTGAGCGCTACCAGGCCGGGCGACCGCTGACACGGCCGGAAATCGGCGTGCTGCTCTCCTATGCGAAACTCGTGCTGTTCGAGCAGCTGGTACAAAGCGACCTGCCGGACGATCCCTACTTTCTGACGACGTTGCGGGACTATTTTCCGCAGAAGATGCACAAGGCGCACGCTCAGGACATCGACAGTCACCGGCTGCGGCGCGAAATCATCGGCACCCTGTTGACCAACGACACGATCAACCGCGGTGGCCCGGCTTTCGTCAGCACGCTGATCGACCAGACCGGTTTCATGCCGGCGGATGTCGTCAAGGCTGCGGTTCTCGCCCGCGACGGTTATGATCTGAAGCGAATCCAGGCCGACATCGACGCTCTCGACACGGTTCTCAGCGGCAGCGTTCAGAATGAGCTTTACCAGGAAACGGCACGCATCTTCTCGATCGTCACAGAGCGCGCTTTGCGCACCCAGGCAACCGATGGCCCGCTTACCGACGCGGTGAACAAGCTGCGGCAGGCAATCGACAAGCTCAAGCCCGGCGTAAACACCGCCATTCCCGAAGATGCGCTCGCCGAAGCCCGCAGGAAGGCTGCCTATTTCATCGAAAAAGGCGTGCCGCAATCACTGGCAGAGGAGATCTCCCATCTCTTCCTCATGACGCAGGTTCCGGAAATCATGCAGATTTCGGCGGAAACCGGCGTCACGCTCGCCCGCACCGCCCTCAGCTATTCCGGAGTGACGCAGAATCTTCGCATCGCCCGCTTGCTTGTCGCTGCCGACAGGGTCTCGGCGACGGAGCAATATGAGGCCATGGCGCTTTCGCGCAGCATTGGCGACATCGCCAATGCGAGACGCGATATCACGATCGCCGCCTTGGCAGCGCAAAAGAGCGAGCGCAACCCGGTTCAGGCATGGCGAGACAGCGATCCCGAGCGGATAGGACGGATCAGCGACCAGCTGACCCAGCTTGCTGAATCCGGCGAAACAACACTGGCGAAGATCACTGTTGCGGCTGGTCTGCTGAGCGATCTTGCGCGCAAGTCGGTGAGATGAGACAGTCCGGAGACTTTGTGGCAGCCGAATAGACCCAACGCCCGCCTCTCGTGGCGGGCGTATGTGTAGCGACCTTCAACGATGGCCGCCCGCCGGCAGATTGGGATAGTTTCTTGCAGATCGACACGACGGACACGCCAGCACCGCGGGCCAAGGTAACCAGGGCAGGCCTGTGGGGCTGGATGCTGTTCGACTGGGCAGCGCAGCCGTTCTTCACGGTGATCATTACCTTCATCTTCGGTCCGTATTTCGTTTCGCGACTGACCGACGATCCCGCCCATGGCCAGGCGATGTGGGGCTATACGCTGACCATTTCCGGCATCGTCATTGCCATCATGTCGCCGGTAATGGGGTCGATCGCAGATGCGACCGGTCCACGAAAGCCGTGGATCGGCTTCTTTGCCGTAATCAAGATCGCCTCCCTGGCAGGGCTCTGGTTTGCCGTGCCCGGCTCGTCGATGCTCTACCCGCTGGTCTTCATTATCCTCGCCTCTATTGCAGCCGAGTTCTCGATCGTCTTCAACGACTCAATGATGCCGCGCCTCGTCAATGAAAAGGAGGCCGGACGTGTTTCCAACATCGCGTGGGGACTGGGATATCTCGGCGGGATGATCGTCCTCATCGTGGTCGTCGCCCTTTTGGCGGCAAGCCCGGAATCCGGCAAAACAATTCTTGGTATCCCGCCCCTGTTCGGGCTCGATCCGGCGACAGGTGCCGACGCCCGCGTCACGGGGCCAATATCGGCGATCTGGTATCTCCTTTTCATCCTGCCGATGTTCTTCCTCACCCCCGATGCGCCCAGGGGAACCTTGCCGGCGGCTGAGGCCGTTCGAACAGGGTTGAGCGAGCTGAAGGAAACGCTGGGGACGCTGAGGCAGCGTAGCGGCATATTGCGATTCCTGATTGCGCGCATGATCTTTCAGGATGGCGTCAACGGACTTTTGGCACTGGGCGGCACTTTTGCGGCCGGCATGTTCGCCTGGCAGACGGTGGAACTCGGCGTCTACGGCATCATACTCAACATCGTGGCCATCGGCGGCTGCCTTTATGCAAGCAGGCTTGACGCAAAGCTCGGGTCAAAGCGCATTGTGGTGATGAGCCTGGTTTGCCTCGTCATCGCCACGGTCGGTATTGTGTCCACTGGTCCAGGCTTTACGCTGTTTGGACTTCTACCGCTATCGAATGTCGATTCCGGGGGCCTGTTCGGTACCGCTGCGGAGAAGGCCTATATCGCTTTCGGGCTTTTGGTTGGCATCGCCTTCGGCCCTGTACAGGCCTCGTCGCGCTCCTATCTGGCACGCAGTGTCAGCCCCGAGGAGGCGGGTCGGTATTTCGGTCTCTACGCGCTCTCCGGCCGAGCAACGTCGTTTCTTGCACCGGCATCCGTCGCCACGATCACCCTTGCCACCGGCTCGGCACGCATCGGCATGATGGCGCTGATCGCCTTCCTGGTGGTTGGCCTGCTGGTCTTGCTCAAGACCCCTTATCCGGCGAATAGGCCTGTTTGAAGCCCTCTTTGTCCAACGGAGTCATCCTCGGGCTAGCCGAGGATGAGGCATGGATGGTCGTGTGAGCTCGATCATCACGGAAAGAGGCTGGAATACCCGCACACTCTCCGTCGAACGACGCGTCTCAATGCCGGAAATGGCGCATGCCGGTAAACACCATGGCGATGCCCGCTTCATCGGCCGCTTTGATCACTTCCTCGTCGCGCATCGAGCCGCCGGGCTGGATGACCGAGGTCGCACCAGCCGCAATCATCGAAAGGAGACCATCGGCAAAAGGCAGGAAGGCTTCGGAGGCGACCGCAGAACCATGAGTAAGCGGCGCGGGAAGACCGAGTGCCCTGGCCGCTTCCTCCGCCTTCAGACCAGCGATGCGCGCGGAATCGACGCGGCTCATCTGGCCGGCACCGATGCCGACTGTCTGGCCATCCTTGGCATAGACCACAGCATTGGATTTGACATGCTTGGCAACCTTGAAGGCAAACTTCATGTCTTCCAGTTCCTGCGCCGTCGGCGCTCGCTTCGTGACGACCTTCAGCTCGAGATCCTCGACCATGCCATTGTCGCGGGTCTGAACAAGCAGGCCACCCGAAACGGTCTTTGCCGTCAGGCCGGGAACCCGCGGATCGGGAAGGGCGCCGGTGACGAGCAGACGCAGATTCGGCTTTTTCGCGATGATCGCCTTTGCAGCTTCGTCAACGGACGGCGCAATGATCACTTCCGTAAACAGCTTGACGATTTCCTCGGCTGTTGCGCCATCCAGTTCGCTGTTGAGCGCGATGATGCCGCCGAAGGCCGAGGTCGAGTCGCAGGCGAGCGCCCTGTTATACGCCTCCAGGAGCGTCGAACCCGTGGCAACGCCGCAAGGGTTTGCGTGCTTGATGATCGCGCAGGCCGGGGCATTCTCCGGCAGGAACTCGGCAACCAGCTCGAAAGCCGCATCCGTATCGTTGATGTTGTTGTAGGAAAGCTGCTTGCCCTGCAGCAGGGTCGCGGTCGCCACGCCCGGACGGTTTTCGCCGGTAACGTAGAAAGCCGCCTTCTGATGCGGGTTCTCGCCATAACGCATCTCTTCCTTGAGGACACCGCCGATCGTGCGGTGGCGCGGCATCGGGGTCTCCAGAACCTCGGCAAACCAGCCGGAAATCGCCGTGTCGTAAGCGGCCGTGCGGGCATAGGCCTTGGCTGCCATCTTCTGACGGAAGGCAAGTGTCGTCACACCATTCTGCAGCTCTTCCAGGAGCGCCGTATAGTCGGACGGGTCGGTGATGATCGTCACATAGGCATGGTTCTTCGCCGACGCGCGGATCATCGCGGGGCCACCGATATCGATATTCTCGACCGTGGTCGGATAATCGCCGCCCTGGGCGCGGACATCCTCGAACGGATAGAGATTGATGACGGCAAGATCGATTCCGGAAATGCCGTGTTCCTTCATCGCAGCGATATGCTCGGCATCATCGCGGATGGCGAGCAGGCCGCCATGCACGCCGGGATGCAGGGTCTTGACGCGACCGTCCATAACCTCGGGAAAGCCCGTCAGTTCCGACACGTCGCGAACCGGCAGTCCTGCCTGCGACAGGGTTTTGTGGGTGCCGCCGGTCGATACCAGAAGCACACCCTTTTCATGAAGCGCGCTTGCAAGCTCGACAATGCCGGTCTTGTCTGAAACGGACAGAAGAGCGGTCGCGATCTTCACCTTGTCCGGGGCGGGGATTTTCTTGGAGGAAACAGCCATTTTGCCAAGCTCCTTGGTCAGCGCCGGACATTGGGAGAAGAGCCGGCCTATTCGAGGCTGCCGTTAGCACAGCTTTCCGCTGGAAGAAACCGACGAACACGCAAACTATGGCAAATGGCGCCCGTCAGGTTTCGCGTGAGAGAACCCACTGGATTTCCGGATTGGGTGGCTGCTGCGAAGGTAATCGTCACCTGAGACGATTTTCGCACGCCGGAGGGATCCGCGAAGAACACGTCTTCCTCCACCTCCACCTCTGCATCTCGGCAGAAAAACAGCCAGGTTTCGCCATCCGGCGCTGTCAGGAATACTTCATGTGCGCTGTTCTTGCGCAGGGTTATGGCGGGGTGGATATGAAATCGGGCAATGGCGATGGCCGTGCTGGACTGGGCTGGCTCCTGTCCGTCCGGCTGGAACAGCCGATCACGGCCGCGCACCGTCGTACCCTCGGCATTGATGCCGATATCACGCTCGTGAATCAGCCCGAAGGCCTCCGCATAGCCGTCATGCGAGGCGACGACCGCCTCCGGATGACCCGCTTCCTCGGTGCGGCGGACGGTCACCTTCGAGACGCCACCCGTCACGATCGGCCCTAGAAATCGCGACTGCGACAGGCGGCAGGATGAACGATCATTGATGGTGACCGTCGAATGGGCAGCCGTCATGCGCGCCATCTGACGGAACCGTTCGCCGGCAAACTTCGGCGATCCGGAATTGATGATGAAACGATAGCGCCCGGACGACATCTCGAAGGACAAGCAGCCCGCGTGGGCGTTGCGCGACAGAGCGACAGACAGTGGCATTCCGGTATCGACGATTACGATAGCAGAACCTGCCGCGAGGCGCTGATAGCCGATATGGGGCAGCGCCTTGAATGGCGCCCCTGCGGTCTCGTCATAGCGCAACACGGACATAAGCTCGTTGGCGAGCGTTGACGTCGCACCATTGAACAGCGCCAGTTCACCACCCTGGTGGCGGAAAAAGCGCAGGGCCGGATACATTCGGTCGATGCAGGGAATGAGCCGGGCGGGCACATCATGGCCGAGATTGACATAGGTCTGGCGCAGGGGCAGCAGATCCAGCAACAGTTCCAGCCCAAGCCGCGGATTGCGGGAACAGTGGCCGCCATCGGCCAGGATTTGCCGGTCCAGTTCCTCGTCGAGATTACGCGCAGCCTTGCGGATGGATGAGGGAGAGGCTGGCATTGAGATGGAAGCCATGGCGAGCGCGATGCGAACACGCAGTCGTGCTTCACCATCCTGCGTCGTGTCTGCGATATGTTTGAGATAGCGCAGCTGGAAGGCCAGGCTTTTTAAAAACCGCCGATAAAACGCGTGTTCCGCATTGCGCAGCACAATGGGCGAATGGGACATCCAGGCGATCAACCGCTGCGCGATGATGTCTGCTTCCCAGGTCAGCCCCCCAATGGCACGACCGTGGCTGGCAATCCACTCGTTGATCAGTTGTCGAATCCGGGTAAAGGCCTCTTCCTCGTTGATCGAACGCATATGGCGAAGCCATCCGAAGGAATGCAGCCGGACGCCGAACTCACGCGATGGCAGATCAAGTTCGAATGGCGACTCGCCTTCGGTATGGAGTACGCGGCCTGCAAGCGGGAAGCGGCCGTCCAGGATTTCCTGCGCCACAAAGGGATCGACAGCACGCAGGTCCGTCGGCGCAACGATCAGGCGATCAGGTGTGGCGCCAGCGAAACGAAAGGCAGTATTTCGGCCCAAGGCAAGGCGATGCGAGAAACGGCGCCAGCCCTCACGCATATACAGATAGAGAAGCCTTTGCCTGTCAGAAACCTGCATCGACGCGCGTGTATCCCCCACTCCCGGAACGACGTCTCGTGGACAGTGAGGAACCGGTTCCTGACTGCCTTGGATGCCGTTTGAAACACGATGCTGCCAGAAAAGTCATTAAACTTTTATGGATCACATGCATATTGAGTGGCAGATGGCGAGGCAGACGTCAATTGACGCGCTACCTTTGCGGGAAACACCCCACCACCAATTTCAGTGAATGATGCTGCAAGCTCAGTCTTTCCGGCGAAGGACAACGGCATAGAAGCCGTCCAGCCCGCCCGAAAAGCCATCGACCACCGGGATCATCGCCGGTGTCGTGCGAAACTCGCCCTGTGCATTGATCGCATCCTCGAGCCCTGGCCACTGGATCGGATCCACAGGCACACGCTCGCAACCACCATCAGCCAGCACGCGTGTGGTGACCTCTTCGCCTTCGCGGGGGTCGAGCGAGCAGTTGGAGAACACGACAAGTCCACCCGGCTTCACCAGCGTCAGCGCATGACGCAGCAATTTTTCCTGAAGGAGAGCAAGCTTTTCGATGTCTGCCGGGCCTTTGGTCCAGAGAACATCGGGATGGCGACGGATCGTGCCGGTCGAGGAGCAGGGCGCATCCAGCAGAGCAGCGTCAAACAGCGTCTCTGTCTGGAAATCCGCCATGTTGATCTCCTGCGTCGCCGCATCCAGACCAAGGCGGGCGAGATTACCCTTCAAACGCTTCAGGCGGCTTGAAGACTGGTCCAGCGCCGTTACCTCGGCACCGGCAAGGATCAGCTGCGCCGTCTTGCCGCCCGGTGCTGCGCAGAGGTCCACCACACGCTTGCCTTCAAGCGGTCCGAACAGCTGTGCTGGCAACGCAGCGGCCGCGTCCTGGACCCACCATTCCCCTTCAGTGAAGCCGTCCAGAGATGGCACGCTGCCGGAGAAGCTCGCAAGGCGCACGGACCCTGTCGGCAGCAGCCGCCCATTGAGCCGCTCTGCCCAGCCGGCGGCATCCGACTTGACGGTCAGATCAATCGCAGCTGGCGTCAGAAGTGCCTCTGCGATCCGGTTGGCATGCTCGGCACCATAGGACTGGACGAGGCGCTGATGGAACCAGGAGGGAATGGCCGGTATGCTCTGGCCGATGCCGGCAAGCAAGGCGTCCTTCTCGCGCGACAGACGGCGCAGCACGGCATTGACCAAGCTGGCGAAACGCCGGTTGCGCGGATCGGTCTGCGCCTGTTCGACGGCAAGATCGACTGCGGAATGATCGGGAATATCGAGATACAGGATCTGGGCTGCGGCAACCGCCAGCACATGATCAAGCGCCCGGGCGCCGTCCGGAAGAGGCGTCTGCAGAAGCGAACCAATCATCGCCTCGATACGTGGAAGCTGGCGCAGCGCGGAATTGAGAATGGCACGGACAAGAGCCCGGTCTGCATCATTCAGTTCCCGGTAGACCGGATTGCCGTTTTCCGCATCCAGCATGCCATCGAGCGAAGTCTTGCGATCGACGACTGCGGCCAGCATCTTTGCCGCAGCCTGTCGGGCCTTCAGCCCCGGCTTGTCGCTGTGTTCATAACCGCCTGTTTCCCGCGGAGCAGCGGATCGCGTCGGTTTGCGATTTCGTTTCGGATAAGAATCGTTTTTGTTTTCGTCAGACGTCAAGACCAGGGACCTTTCGGTGGTTCGGAACCACCGCGACCCCAGCCTGTTGATGGAACGGAGCGCGATTTGCGCACGGGATTATCAGCCCTGACAGGCGGCGTCGAGACCGCCTGCATCTCGCGGGCCAATTCCTGCAGCGCTGCGATGCGATTTTCGGTCGCCGGATGCGTGGAAAACAGGTTGTCCATGCGCTCGCCGGAAAGCGGATTGATGATGAACATATGGGCCGTGGCCGGATTGCGCTCGGCTTGCTCATTCGGAACGCGGTGCGATGCACCGGCGATTTTCGAGAGCGCCGAAGCAAGGGCAAGCGGATTGCCGCAGATCTCGGCGCCGCGCCGGTCGGCGGAGTATTCGCGCGTGCGGCTGATCGCCATCTGCACAAGCATGGCGGCAAGCGGCGCGACAATCATGGCAACAATGGTTCCGATGAAACCAAGCGGATTGTTGTTCTCGCGATTGCCGCCGAAGAAGAAGGCAAAATTGCCGAGCATCGAGATCGCGCCGGCAAGCGTCGCCGTCAGTGTCATGGTCAACGTATCGCGGTTCTGCACATGGGCGAGTTCGTGCGCCATGACACCGGCAACTTCGTCATAGGTGCAGGGCGTGCAGCAAGTCCGGTCGAGGCTGCAACAGCGGCATTTTCAGGATTACGCCCGGTTGCGAATGCATTTGGCTGCGGGCTGTCGATGACGAAGACGCGCGGCATCGGCAGGCCGGCGTTTTTCGCCAGATCCCGGACGATGCCGTAATATTCCGGTGCAGAGCGCTCGTCGACCTCCTGCGCATTGTACATGCGCAACACCATCTTGTCGGAATTCCAATAGGAAAAGAAATTCATGCCAGCCGCGATCAGAAGTGCGATCATCATGCCGCCTCTGCCGCCGATAACGAAACCGACAGCCATGAACAACGCAGTCATGAACGCCAGCAGCATGGCAGTACGAATGAGATTCATTGTGTTCTCCTGAAACGGCGTTTGGTTTCACGTGAATCATTGCTTCCGTTTCGGCGGAAGTTTTCTATATGATGGGAACAGGCGATCCATTCTTCAATATTCGACCGGAAATTTGGCCCTTCTCATGCAAAACGACAACGACAATCAGCCGCTCGTACCGGAAAAAATGCTTTCACCAGCAGCCAAGCGCGCCTTGCAGGAGGCCGAGGAACGGCGCCGGCTGCAGAAGGCGGCGGAAGTGCCGGTCGAACTCGGCGGTCGCGGCGGTGCCGATCCGGCCCGCTTTGGCGACTGGGAGATCAATGGCCGCGCCATTGATTTTTGAGGAAATAATTCCTGTTGTTTTTTGAGGTTGTTCGGAATATATTCCTTTCATGGAATCGCACCGCAACCTTTATTTTCTCCGTCTTACCGCCGTGCTCTATGTCGCCCTGACTGGAGCGCCCGCGCAGGCCTATGACAGGACCACAATCATCGACGGACCGGTGCGTGCGGAAATCATTCGGGTCATCGATGGCGACACGTTGCTGGTCGCGGCAAAGCCCTGGCCGCAGCAGACCATGGAAGTCTACGTCCGGCTGCGCGGCATCGATGCACCCGAGCTGAAATCGGACTGTGCCTCCACGCGTGCGGCCGGAGAGCAAGCCCAGGCAGCGCTCGCAGCGATAGCCAGCGAACAGTCCGAAATCAAGCTGCTGCATATTTCTGGAGACAAATACTTCGGCCGCGTATTGGCGGATGTAGCGCTGATCGACGGACGGAATCCGGCTCAGGAACTGCTTTCCGCGGGCTATGTCAGGGAATATAGCGGCGGGCGCAAAAAAGCGGAGACTTGTTCTCTGTGGTAGGCTTCCTTGGCCACCGGGGTGGCCAAGGATTTATGATGCTCGAACGTTGAACCGCATCGAAAGGCCGATGGATCAGCCCTTCTTGTTCTGACGGTTCTCGATCAGTTCGTCGACCACGGCCGGATCAGCAAGCGTTGATGTATCGCCCAGGGAGCCGAAGTCATCTTCGGCGATCTTGCGCAGAATGCGGCGCATGATCTTGCCGGAGCGGGTTTTAGGCAGTCCCGGGGCAAACTGGATCTTGTCCGGCGCAGCAATCGGGCCGATTTCCTTGCGCACATGCTTGACCAGATCCTGGCGCAGGGCCTCGGTTCCTTCCTCGCCGGCCATGAGGGAGACGTAGCAGTAAATCCCCTGACCCTTGAGGCTATGCGGATAGCCGACCACAGCTGCTTCCGATACGAGATGATGCGAGACCAGCGCCGATTCAACTTCAGCTGTCCCCAGGCGATGGCCGGATACGTTCAGCACGTCATCGACGCGACCCGTGATCCAATAATAGCCATCCTCATCGCGGCGGCAGCCGTCACCGGTGAAATATTTTCCCTTGTAGGTCGAGAAATAGGTCTGGGCGAAGCGGGTATGGTCCCCATAGATGGTGCGCATCTGGCCCGGCCAGCTATCGATGATGCAAAGATTGCCGTCGGCAGCACCCTCGAGCACTGTGCCCTCATTGTCGACCAGCTGCGGCTTCACGCCGAAGAATGGCCGGGTAGCCGAACCGGGCTTCAGGTCCGTTGCCCCCGGGAGCGGCGTGATCAGAATACCCCCGGTTTCGGTCTGCCACCACGTATCGACGATCGGGCAGCGCTGTTCGCCGACAACGTTGTAGTACCATTCCCAGGCTTCCGGATTGATCGGTTCGCCGACCGAGCCGAGCAGCCGCAGGGACGCCCGGGACGAACGCTGCACAAAACTGTCGCCTGCGCCCATCAGCGAACGCAGCGCTGTCGGTGCGGTGTAGAAGATATTGACCTTGTGCTTGTCGATGACCTCCCAGAAACGTCCCTGGTCCGGGAAATTGGGAACGCCTTCGAACATCAAAGTCGTCGCGCCGTTGGCCAGCGGGCCGTAGACGATATAGGAATGGCCGGTCACCCAGCCGACGTCGGCCGTGCACCAGTAGACGTCACCGTCGCGATAATCGAAGACATATTGGTGCGTCATCGACGCATAGACGAGATAGCCGCCCGTCGTATGAAGAACGCCCTTCGGCTTTCCGGTCGAGCCGGACGTGTAGAGAATGAACAGCGGATCTTCCGCCTTCATCTTGGCCGGCGGGCAATCCCGGGGAACGCTGACCATTTCCTGATGATACCAGATGTCGCGGCCAGGTGCCCAGGCGGTCTTGCCGCCCGTGCGGCGTACGACGAGGACCTTGTTGACGATCACATGGTTCTTGGCGGCAATATCGATGGCCGTGTCGGTATTTTCCTTGAGCGGGATCGGCTTTCCGCCGCGCACGCCCTCGTCGCAGGTGATGACGAAGGTGGATTCGCAGTCAACGATGCGGCCGGCCAGCGCGTCCGGAGAAAAACCGCCGAACACGACGGAATGGACGGCACCGATACGTGAGCAGGCAAGCATCGCATAGCTCGCCTCGGGGATCATCGGCATGTAGATCGTGACGCGGTCGCCTTTCTTGACGCCATGCTTTTTCATCACATTGGCGAGACGGCAGACCTGCTCGTGAAGCTCGTTATAGGTAATCTTCTTGTCGATCATAGGGGTTGTCGCCTTCCCAGATGATCGCAACCTGGTCGCCGCGGGCCTTCAGATGCCTGTCGATGCAATTGTACGAGACGTTGGTCAGGCCGTCCTCGAACCACTTGATCGACACCCGGCCATGGAAGGAGGTGTTCTTGACTTTGGTATAGGGCTTGAACCAGTCGATGCGCATGCCGTGCTTGTCCCAGAAACGATCCGGGTTCTCGATACTCTCGCGATACCACCGCTGGTAAGTTTCGCTGTCGATAAGAGTGCGATTTTTCGCGGTCTTCAGGACCGGGTAGGTTTTGGCAGACATGGCATTTCCTCCCTGCGCAGGCTGTCTGGACGGCACAACTCCCCGTGCACGACCTCTTCGGTGGCCATACATATCAGGTCAAACCACCGCGTCCATTAGACAAAAGGTCATTTGTCTGAGAAGAATTGCATTTCTGCGACGACGCAGGTATAGAGGCGCTAATTTCCCGGAAATTGAGTGGTTACACCCCACGGCCCGCGACACCGGCGCGGACGGACAGAAGGACTATATCCATGGCTCAACAACTGCTTATGCCCAAAGCGACGGCCGTATGGCTTGTTGACAACACTGCTCTGTCGTTCGAACAGATCGCCACGTTCTGCAAGCTGCATCCGCTCGAAGTCAAGGCCATCGCCGATGGCGAAGCCTCCCAGGGCATCAAGGGCCTCGACCCGATCGGCACAGGTCAGCTGTCGCGCGACGAAATCGCCCGCGCCGAAGCAAACCCGAACCACAAGCTCAAGCTGTCGGAACCGAAGGTTCGCGTGCCCGACTCCAAGCGCAAGGGTCCGCGCTATACGCCGGTCTCCAAACGCCAGGATCGCCCCAACGCCATTCTCTGGCTGGTGCGCAATCATTCCGAACTCAAGGATGCCCAGATCTCGCGTCTCGTCGGCACGACCAAGTCGACGATCGAGCAGATCCGCGAACGCACCCACTGGAATTCGACCAACCTGACGCCGATGGATCCTGTGACGCTGGGGCTCTGCACCCAGATCGATCTTGACCTTGAAGTCGAGCGCGCCGCCAAGGGCCGTCCGCTGCCGACAGCCGCCGAACTCGGCGCGACGCTGGAAGCTTCACGCGAGACCGAGAAGCTCCCGTTCAGCTATGATCGCGAAGAAGAGAAAGAAATCGACGCGGATGCAGTTTTCGCCAAGCTCAAGTCGCTGAAGTCCGACCGCAAGGACGAAGACGACGACTATTGATCAACGTCGACAGACCAGAATATGGACCCGGGCCGGTGATGAACTGGCCCGGGTTTTTCTTTGCGCATGCGGCTCGCAACCCTCAAGAGACTGACGTCGGATAAAATCAGGCCGGATGCGGCTGACGGCCAAACCCGCGTTGCTGCAGCACGGCTCCTATCTCCTCCAGAACCACCGGGTCATCGATGGTAGCCGGCATCTTCCAATCCAGGCCGTCGGCAATCTTCTGCATCGTGCCGCGCAAAACCTTGCCCGAGCGGGTTTTTGGCAGACGCTTGATGCACATGACGGTCTTGAAGGCTGCAACAGGACCAATGCGGTCGCGCACGAGACCGACAACTTCCCGCTCGATCTCGATGGTTTCACGGGAAACATTTGCGTTGAGGACGAGGAAACCCGCCGGCACCTGCCCCTTGATCGCATCGTAAACGCCGATCACCGCGCATTCGGCCACATCGGGATGGCTGGCGCAGATTTCCTCCATGGCTCCGGTCGATAGCCGGTGCCCCGCAACATTGATGATGTCGTCGGTGCGCGCCATGATGAAGATATAGCCATCCTCGTCAATGTAGCCGGCGTCAGACGTCTTGTAGAATCCGGGAAACTCCTCCAGACAGCCGCTGCGGAAGCGTTCATCCGCATTCCAGAACGTCGGCAGACATCCGGGCGGCAGCGGCAGACTGATCACCACATTGCCAAGTGTGCCCGCCGATACAGGATGACCGGCATCATCGAGAACCTGCACATCATAGCCAGGCAACGGCACCGTCGCCGATCCATGCTTGACGGGCAGGAGACCGAGGCCGAGCGGGTTCCCGGCAATAGGCCAGCCGGTCTCCGTCTGCCACCAGTGGTCGACAACCGGCACCTTCAACACCGTCTCCGCCCATCCCAGAGTATCCGGATCTGCGCGCTCGCCGGCAAGAAACAGGGCCCGAAGGCTTGTCAGGTCATAGTGTTCGAGCAGGCTTGCCTGCGGATCTTCCTTGCGAATTGCGCGAAACGCCGTCGGGGCCGTGAAGAATACACTCACGCGATGCTGTGCAATCACGCGCCAGAAGGCGCCTGCATCCGGCGTTCCGATAGGCTTGCCTTCGTAGAGGACGGTCGTGCTGCCATTCAACAGCGGTCCATAGACGATATAGGAATGGCCAACCACCCAGCCGATATCGGACGCGGCCCAGAAGACGTCCCCAGGGCCAACACCGTAGAAATGCTGCATTGACCATTGCAGCGCCACCATGTGGCCACCGGTGTCCCGCACCACACCCTTTGGCTGGCCGGTCGTCCCCGACGTGTAGAGTATGTAGAGCGGATCCGTCGCTGCCATGGGAACACAGGGGACATCGACCCCTTTAGCCTTTGCGATTCCGATTTCTTCGATGAAATCAAGGTCACGGCCCGGCTGCAGGTCGGCTGTGCATTGCGGACGCTGGAAGACCAGGCAATGGTCCGGCTTGTGACGGGCCATATCGATTGCTGCATCGAGCAAGGGTTTATAGGCGATGATACGAGACGTCTCTATGCCGCAACTGGCCGTTACAATCAGGCGCGGCGCACAATCGTCGATCCGGGTCGCCAGCTCGTTTGCGGCAAAGCCGCCAAAGACGACGGAGTGAACGGCGCCGATTCGGGACGCTGCCAGCATGGCCACGATGGCCTGCGGCACCATGGGCATGTAAAGAATGATCCGGTCACCCTTGGTGACCCCGAGGTTGAGGTAAACGGCAGAAAGAGCCGTTACCTCCTCCAGCAGCATGGAATAGGTCCAGTGCTCCACCGTACCGGTGACCGGGCTGTCATAAATCAGTGCGACCTGATCGCCGCGTCCAGCCTCGACATGGCGATCCGCGCAATTGTAACAGCTGTTCGTCTCGGCCCCGGCAAACCACCGCCCGTAGACGCCCTGTGAGGGATCAAACACCTTTTCCGCGGGACTGAACCAGTCAACCGCTCGCGCGGCGTCCGACCAGAAGCCATGCGGATCTTGTTTCCATGCCTGATAAGCCGCCGAATAGCTGGTCGCCATCGCCGTTCCTCCCCCGTCAACTCCCGCCGACAATGTCGGCCTCCTGATCTGACAATAAGAGAGGAAGGGACAGCGGAGAAGCCCGACGAAAGAGCTAGGGAAGCAGTGAGACTGATCAGCGTATGCCGAAAATCGCCGAGCCGACGCGGACGCTGGTCGCACCGAACTCTATGGCGGTCTCGAAGTCTCCGGACATGCCCATGGACAGCTTTTCAAGCTTGCAGCGTTCGGCAAGCTTGGCCAGCAGGGCAAAATGCGGTCCTGGGTTCTCGTCAGCCGGGGGAATGCACATGAGACCCTCGATCTCAAGACCGAGCTGTTCCCGGCAGAGCGCCACAAAAGCTTCCGTATCATCTGGTGCGATACCGGCCTTCTGCGGTTCGAGCCCGGTGTTCACCTGAACATAGACGCGAACGGGTCTATTTTGCCGGCGGATCTCATCGGCAACGGCGCGGGCGATCTTTTCGCGGTCGATCGTTTCGATGACATCAAAAAGCGCCACGGCATCAGCGGCCTTGTTGGACTGCAGCGGCCCGATCAGATGCAGCTCGATATCGGGCGTCTCGGTTTTGAGAAGGGGCCACTTCGACTGCGCCTCCTGAACACGATTTTCACCAAAAACACGTTGGCCGGCACTGATGACGGGCCGAATGGCATCCGCATCGAAGGTTTTCGACACGGCAACGAGCTGTGCGGCACCCTGCGGACGGCCGGCATTCTGCTCGCTGTCCCGAATCCGGCTTACGACATCGCTCAACCGTGCTTCCAAATCCATGACTGTACCCCCGGGTGCGTTTCTGGCGCGCTATTGCCAGACCGTTATTGGATGTTGCACGGACTGCCAAGCGGAACTTGGCAGCAGGAAACCAGCAACTGCAAACTTTCGCCGCAAAATCCTTCAAAAACTTGACGCTACGGCTGTTTCATGGTGAAGGTCAGCCCCAAATATACAGTCCCAAGATCACGGGATAATTTCCCGTACAAAATTCCGGAACACCCGACATATGGCTACCGAACGTTATAATCCGCGTGATGCCGAGCCACGCTGGCAGCAAGAATGGGACAGCAACAAGGTCTTCGAAACGGACAACGAAGATCCGCGCGAAAAATACTACGTGCTTGAAATGTTCCCCTATCCGTCCGGCCGTATCCACATGGGCCACGTTCGCAACTATGCGATGGGCGATGTCGTTGCGCGCTACAAGCGTGCCCGCGGCTACAACGTTCTGCACCCGATGGGCTGGGACGCCTTCGGCATGCCGGCGGAAAACGCCGCCATGGAGCGCGGCGTGCATCCGGCCGCCTGGACCTACCAGAACATCGCCTCGATGAAGGCGCAGCTGAAGGTCATGGGACTGTCGCTCGACTGGTCGCGTGAATTCGCCACCTGCGATGTCGAATATTACCAGCGCCAACAGCATCTGTTCCTGGATTTCCTCGACAAGGGCCTCGTCTATCGCAAACAGTCGAAGGTCAACTGGGACCCGGTCGACAACACGGTCCTTGCCAACGAGCAGGTGATCGACGGCCGCGGCTGGCGCTCGGGTGCCCTGGTGGAGCAGCGCGAACTGACGCAGTGGTTCTTCCGGATCACCGATTTCAGCCAGGATCTTCTGGATTCGCTCGATACGCTCGAGCACTGGCCGGAAAAGGTCCGGTTGATGCAGAAGAACTGGATTGGCCGTTCGGAAGGACTGTTGATCCGCTGGGAAATCGTGCCCGAAACCGGTGCCGGCGACGCCACCGAAGTTACCGTCTATACGACCCGTGCGGATACGCTTTTCGGCGCCTCCTTCATTGCGATCGCCGCAGACCATCCACTGGCCAAGAAAGCCGCCGAAGGCAGCACCGAGATCGACGCCTTCTGCGACGAATGCCGCCGCGCCGGCACCTCACTGGCAGCGTTGGAGACGGCAGAGAAGAAGGGCATCGACACCGGCATTCGCGTCCGGCATCCGCTCGATCCCTCCTGGGAACTGCCGGTCTATGTCGCCAACTTCGTGTTGATGGATTACGGCACGGGCGCCATCTTCGGCTGCCCGTCCGGAGACCAGCGCGATCTGGATTTCGCGCGCAAATATGGTCTTCCGGTCGTTCCCGTCGTCATGCCGGAAGGACGGCGATGCCACTACCTTCAGCGTTGATGACGAAGCCTATGTCGGCGACGGCGTGATGATCAATTCCCGCTTCCTCGATGGACTGACGATCGAAGACGCCTTCGAACGTGTCGCCGAAAAGCTTGAACAGACGATGATCGCCGGCGCGCCGCAGGCTGAGCGCAAGGTGAACTTCCGTCTGCGTGACTGGGGCATTTCGCGCCAGCGCTATTGGGGCTGCCCGATCCCGGTCATCCACTGCGAGGATTGCGGCGTCGTTCCGGTGCCGAAGGCGGATCTGCCGGTAAAGCTGCCCGAGGATGTCACCTTCGACAAGCCGGGCAATCCCCTCGACCGTCATCCGACCTGGCGCCATGTCTCCTGCCCGCATTGCGGCAAGGATGCGCGACGCGAGACGGACACGATGGATACTTTCGTTGATTCCTCCTGGTATTTCGCGCGCTTCACGGCGCCCTGGGAGGACAATCCGACCGACCCGAAGGTCGCCAGCCACTGGCTGCCTGTCGATCAGTATATCGGCGGCATCGAGCATGCGATCCTGCATCTCCTCTATTCCCGCTTCTTCACCCGGGCCATGAAGGCTGTCGGCCACGTTGCGCTGGACGAGCCCTTCAAGGGTCTGTTCACGCAGGGCATGGTGGTTCATGAAACCTACAGCCGCGGCGAAGGCGCGCAGCGGGAATGGATCACTCCGGCAGAGATCATCATCGTCGAGAACGATGGCAAGCGGCAGGCGACTTTGATCGAAACTGGCGAACCGATCACCATCGGCTCCATCGAAAAAATGTCGAAGTCGAAAAAGAACGTTGTCGACCCCGACGATATCATTGCGTCCTACGGCGCCGATACGGCTCGCTTCTTCGTGCTGTCGGATTCACCGCCGGATCGCGACGTCATCTGGTCGGAAGCCGGTGTTGAGGGATCGCATCGTTTCGTTCAGCGCGTGTGGCGGCTGGTTTCCGAAGCATCTTCCGTTCTGAAGACAGCGGATGCTTCGCCGGCAAAAAATGGCGATGCTCTGCCGATCTCGCAGCTCGCACACAAGACGCTGAGGGCCGTTCAGGCAGATTATGACAAGCTCGCCTTCAACAAGGCCGTGGCCCGCCTCTATGAGCTGGTAAACGGCCTTGCATCGCCGCTTACACTTGTCGCTGAAGGCAAGGCAGACCCGGCAACCGTTTCAGCGGTCAAGGATGCGACCGCAATCCTGATCAGCCTGATGGCGCCGATGATGCCGCATCTGGCAGAGCAATGCTGGGTGGAGATCGGCGGAACCGGCCTTGTCGCGCAACGCGCCTGGCCAGTCTTCGAGGAAGAACTGGTCGCGGAAAACGAAATCACGCTGCCGGTTCAGATCAATGGCAAGAAGCGCACCGATTTGACAATCGCGCGCGATGCGGATCAGACTGCGATCGAAGAGGCGGTGCTGGCACTTGATATCGTCAGGACTGCGCTCAACGGACAAAGCGCCGAGGAAAATCATTGTTGTGCCGCAGAGGATCGTCAATGTTGTTGTTTGATATGTCCGCTCGAACCCTTCGGCTGCTTGCTGTCTGCGGACTCTCTCTTGGCCTTGGCACCGTTGCCGGCTGCCAGGTCAAGCCACTTTATGCCACCAGCACCCAGACGGCGGAAAAACTCGCTTCGATCGAGATTTCCGACGCTGACGACCGCGTCGAACAGGAAGTGCGCAACAGTCTGATCTTCCTGACATCCGGCGGCGCCGGGGAGCCTGCGAACCCCGAATACCGCCTGGCGCTGAACGTCACCAGTCAGGTCAAGGGCGTACTTTACGACCAGGCGTCCGACACCGCGGGGGCTGGACGCGTGCTCGTACAGGCCGATTTCAACCTGACGCGCGCCGACACCGGCGAGACGGTCAAGTCCGGAAACCGCTCCGCGGTCGCTCTTACCGACTTCCCGGTGCAGGAATTCGCCAAGCTCCGCGCCATTCGCGACGGTGAGAACCGCGCTGCACGGGAACTGGCGGAAGTCATCCGCGCTGATATTGCTGCCGCACTCGGTCGCTGAACGGACAGTGCGGGATGACCGAAATCAAATCGCACGAATTTGATTCGTTCGTCCAGAAACCGCTTCGCGACACCCGTCTCTATCTGGTCTATGGGCCCGATCGCGGGCTTGTATCCGAAAGGGCAGGGCTTATTGCAGCCAGGACAGGCGTTGCACTGGACGACCCCTTTTCGCTGATTAAGCTCGACAGTACCGATCTGCAGCAAAGCCCGGGCAGATTGCTCGATGAAGTCAATTCCATCGGACTGTTTGGCGGCGAAAAGCTTGTCTGGGTTCGCGGTGCCGGCAGTGAAAAGGCTCTTGTCGACGGTTTCCAGATCCTCGCACAACAACCACCGGCGGGCAGCTACGTGATCATCGAGGCCGGTGATCTGAAAAAGGGCACCGGACTGCGCAAGATCGGCGAAACCGCGCGCTCTGTGGTTGCTGTTGCCTGCTACGCCGACGATGCACGCGCCATCAGCGCCTTGATCGACCACGAGCTTGCCCAGGAGAATCTGAGAATAACACCTGCGGCCCGCGAGCGGTTGCAGGAAGCTCTGGGTGGAGACCGCATCGCATCGCGCAACGAAATCCGAAAACTGGCGCTCTACTGCAGAGGTATGGGCACGGTCGAGGATGAGCATGTCCAGGAGATTGTCGGCGATGCGAGCGCTATTTCCGTCGATGACGCAGTCGATGCCGTCCTGAAGGGCGATGCGGACGGCCTGGTTCACGCCGTCAACAAGATTGTCAGTTCGAAAACCCCGATCTTCCTTGTGCTTCAGGCCTGTCTCAAGCAGTTTCAACTGCTCGACCTCATGCGGTCGGAAATGGATGAAAAACGGCTTCAACCACCCCAGGTAACCGCGACGCTTGGACGGCATCTGCATTTTCGCCGCAAGCCGCTGATCGAAGCAGCCTTGAAGACCTGGACAGCGCCAGCAATCCAGCGGGAACTGGGTCGCCTTCAGACAACGATTTTTCAGAGCCGAAGCCGCCAGAGCCTGGAAGAAAGCGCCGCGATGCAGGCCCTGCTTGCGATCACGCTACAGTCGGCGCGTCGCTAACAACACTTTGATTCCATTAAAGAATTTCAATAGACTAAAAGATGAACCGGCTTAGCGCCGTTCGAGCAGCCGGCAGATTTCCTCAAGCTGGTCCAGCGTCTTGTAGGCGATGCGCAATTGTCCACCGGATACCTTGTGATTGACCGTCACATCAAGCCCAAGGCTATCCGACAAGGTGCGTTCCAGAGCCAACGTATCGGCATCTTTTTCCTGAGGCTTTGAAGCCTGGCCATAGGTGGGGTCATTCTGCGCACGGATATCATTCTGTGCCAGACGCTCAGTATCGCGCACGGACAGGCCCTTGGCGATGATGGAGCGTGCGAGCGTCACCGGGTCTGATGTTGGGATCAGCGCGCGCGCATGGCCGGCGGAGAGCGTACCGGAGGACAACATGTCACGAACGGGCTCCGGCAGTTTCAGCAGCCGCAGGCTGTTTGCCACATGGCTGCGGCTCTTTCCGATAATCTCGCCGAGATCATTCTGCGTATAGCCGTGTTCGGCAATCAGCTGATCGTAGCCCATGGCTTCTTCCAGGGGGTTAAGATCGGACCGTTGCACGTTCTCGACGATCGCGATTTCCAGCGCGGTACGATCATCAACATCACGAACAATAACCGGAATGTCGGTGAACCCAGCGAGCTGCGCTGCCCGCCAACGACGCTCCCCGGCAATAATTTCATAACGCTCTTCGGCGATCGTACGAACAACCACCGGCTGGACGATACCATGCTGCCTGATCGAACTGGCAAGATCCTGCAACTCACCTTCGTCGAAGGTCCGCCGCGGATTACGCGGGTTGCGGGAGACAAACTCAATCGGAATCTTACGATCGGCATTCACAGGCTGGACTGGGGCACCCGCCTGAACAGGCTGATCCATCTCGCCGATCAATGCAGCGAGACCGCGACCCAGGCGCCGTCTTGAATTATCGTCGTTCATGGTCTCACTCACACTCGTCGTTTCGGTATCGAATCTGTCACGCCGCCTTGCGCAACCGTTCGCGCTGGATCACTTCCGACGCCAATTGCAGATAGGCCTGGCTGCCAGCGCACTTCAGATCGTAAAGGATAGCAGGCTTTCCATAAGATGGAGCCTCTGAAACACGCACGTTCCGCGGAATGAGCGTGTGGTATACCTTTTCGCCAAGGTGCAAACGGACGTCATTGACGACCTGCTGGGCAAGGTTGTTGCGCGAGTCAAACATGGTCAGCACGATGCCCTGGATATCGAGCATTGGATTGACCGACTTGCGCACCTGATCAACTGTTTCGAGAAGCTGGCTCAAACCTTCCAGCGCAAAGAATTCGCATTGTAGCGGCACAAGAACCGAATGCGCTGCTGCCATGGCATTCATGGTCAAAAGGTTGAAAGAGGGAGGGCAATCGACGAGAACATAGGAATAACCCAGCGCCGCCGGCGCCGCCAAAGCGCGCTTCAGCCGGAAAACACGATTGCTCTCCTGCGAGATTTCCATCTCAACGCCAAGAAGATCCATGGTCGAGGGAATGATCGATAGATTGGGCACGACTGTATCGAGAACGATTTCCTCGATGCCATGCGAACCGATCATCAACTCATAGGAGGAAAGTTTACGATCGCTTCGTTTGATACCCAGGCCGGTGCTGGCATTGCCCTGCGGATCGAGATCGACGATCAGCACCTTTTCACCAATGGCGGCCAAGGCTGTCGCCAGATTGATCGCCGTGGTGGTCTTTCCAACGCCGCCCTTCTGGTTAGCGATCGTAATAATACGGTTCTTTTCGCCTATCATGCACCGATCCGCCGTTCACTGATTTTTCCGCGAAAGATTAGCGATTTCGAGTACCACGGAATCTGCCTCGATGACGCTCTTATGCTTTACCAGATCAAACTGAAAGCGGCCAACGGCTTTGTCGATTTCGAGCTGGTAATCCCGACCTTTGTGGAAATAGGCAGTGACCGACGGATCCGGAATCATCCAGTCTGCACAGTATTCCAGCAATTGCGTCAAATCCGCCAGAGCACGCGCAGACACTGCATTGCATTTCGGAATGACGGCAGGTGCCTGCTCTATTCGAATCGGATGCACGGAACCACGCGCACCGGTTTCAGCCAAGGCAACACGCAAAAAAGCGGCCTTCTTATTGTTGCTTTCAACAAGGTGGACCCAACCATCTCCGAGCTCAGCCAGGCAGATCGCAGTAATGATGCCCGGGAATCCCCCGCCACTTCCGAGATCAACCCATTGTTTCGGTACCGGATGAATTTGGAACACCTGAATGCTATCCGAGATGTGTCTTTCCCAGAAATTTTGCTTTGTCGAAGGCGCCACGAGATTGATGGTTTTTGACCACTTCTGAAAAAGATTCGCGAAATGATCCAGCCTTTCGGCTGTTTCACGTGAAACACGCAATCCGTTCAACATGATAGGAAGACTCGCATTCATTGAACAGCCTTCACAACACGTGATTGACTACTGTTACGTTGGAGTATCGACAGGATGAGCGAAGCGGCCGCAGGCGTCATGCCGTCAACTTTCAAGGCCTGAGCAAGATTGCGCGGTGCAGCCTTCGTCAACTTCTGCACCAGCTCATTGGAAAGACCCGACAGAATTGAAAAATCGAATTTCTCGGGAATTTCGGTTCCCTCTTCACGTTGGACATTCGCAATGTCTGCCGCTTGGCGGTCCATATAAACGGCATAAGTTGCATCAATCTCCAGCGCTTCTGCCACCCTGGGATCGATCTGCAACAATTCAGGCCACAGTTGAGACAAAGATGAAAGCGAATGCTGAGCATAGGACAACAACTCAAATGCCGACCTTCGCTGACCGTCCTGATTGATGTTCAGGCCAAACTTCCGAGCTTCGTTGGGCGTCACCTCCAATTGAAGCGCCAAGGCCTTCGCTGATTCAAACGCATGCAACCATGACTGAAAGCGGGTTCGCCTTTCCGCAGAGACGACGCCGAGACGTATTGCGTCAGATGTCAATCGAACGTCTGCATTGTCGGCGCGTAGCGACAAGCGATACTCAGCACGAGAGGTAAACATTCGGTACGGCTCGCTGACCCCCCTAGACGTCAGGTCGTCAATCATCACCCCAATGTAGGAGTTCGTTCGGCTGAACAGATAGGCGGAGCCACCACCGGCGAGCAGCGCCGCATTCAATCCCGCGACCAGCCCCTGCGCACCCGCTTCCTCATAGCCAGTGGTCCCGTTAATCTGACCAGCCAGAAACAGACCAGGGATCTTTCGAACCTCCAGACTTGCGGACAGTTCACGGGGGTCAACATGGTCATATTCAATGGCATAACCGGGCTGCAGTATGACAACGCGCTCAAGCCCCGGAATTGTCCTGATGAAGTCGCGTTGGATATCCTCTGGAAGGGATGTGGAGATACCATTCGGATAGACCGTATCATCGTCAAGTCCCTCAGGCTCGAGGAATATCTGGTGGCCATCACGCTCCCCGAACTTTACGATCTTGTCTTCGATCGAAGGACAATAGCGCGGACCAACACCTTCAATCTGGCCAGAATACATCGCCGACTTGCCAATATTGTCCGCAATGATTTTGTGGGTTGCTGTCGTCGTGCGCGTGACGCCACATTCGATCTGCCGATTCACAATACGATCAGTCATAAAGGAAAAGGGAACCGGATCTTCATCAGCGCCTTGCCTTCCGACATTGTTCCAGTCGATTGTTCTCCCATCGAGACGGGCAGGGGTCCCCGTCTTCAGCCGACCGAGACGCAGTCCAAAGCGCTCCAATGTACCGGAGAGACCCAGAGAAGGCTCTTCACCGACCCGGCCGGCCGGGATCTTTGTACTTCCGAGATGAATGAGCCCCCGCAGGAAAGTTCCGGTCGTCAGAACAACACTGCGGCAACCGATAATCCGCCCATCCTTGAGCGACACCCCGGACAGCTGATCCTCTGTCATGAGCAGATCGAAAGCATCACCCTCAATGACATCAAGGCCATCGATCGATGCAATTTCATTCTGCATAGCTTCGCGATACAGTCGGCGATCTGCCTGGGTTCGCGGTCCGCGGACGGCTGGACCCTTCTTGCGGTTCAGCAGGCGAAATTGAATGCCCGCTGCATCAGCGACGCGCCCCATGAGACCATCCATGGCGTCAATCTCGCGGACCAGATGGCCTTTTCCAAGACCGCCTATAGCGGGGTTACAGGACATGACACCGATAGTATCCCGCTTGTGCGTCAACAGCGCTGTTCTCGCACCAACGCGAGCGGCCGCACTTGCGGCTTCACAGCCAGCATGACCGCCCCCGATGACAACAACATCATACTTCAATGTCATATCCGAAGTCTCCGCATTCAAAGCGACTCAGCATACTCGAACAGAGTCAACATGTTTCACGTGAAACACCGCGGACTCCACATTTTTATGGCTACACGGTCCAAAAACTATTTACCGACGCAGAATTCCGAGAATATGACGTCAAGAAGATTCTCGACATCGATCCGCCCGGTGATCCTGCCAAGCGCATCGCTTGCAACGCGCAGATATTCCGCCTGAATGTCCAAACCACTGGCAGAATGGCTCAGGCTAGCCGCGATTGCATTTGCGGTCTGTTTCAAACAGTCAACATGGCGACGCCTTGACGGGATCGAAAAAGCCGTTTTCCCTGTTAAAACAGGAAGATAGGATGTGATCGCATCCAAGAGAGCAGGAACGCCCTCGCCGGTCCTTGTTGAAATAGCGACGTCGACGCGGGCCTTATCCCATATCTGGCTCGATTGATCAATCTTGGTCCGCACCCGTAGAACCTTGCCCTGTTCCACTTCCTTTTGAACATCTGCAAAGCCATCCTGGGTATCGGAAAGCAGAAGCACGAGATCTGCGGTTTCCAATGTCGCACGGGCGCGTCGAATACCTTCTCTTTCAACCGGCTCAATCGTATCGCGCAGCCCGGCGGTATCGTAAAGCTTGACGGAGAATCCGGCTAATGAAAGATCGACGGAGAGAACGTCGCGGGTGGTGCCGGCAGTATCGGTGACAATCGCAACGTCTCGTCCCGCGAGATGGTTAAGTAGGCTCGATTTTCCGGCATTGGGCTGCCCGGCAATGACAACCCTCAAACCATCTCGGATAATTTCTCCAATTGTACCTCCGGCGATATGCGCCTCGATTTCCACTTGCAATTCGGCCATGTCCGTCCAAACGGCAACGGCCACGGAGCCCGGCACGTCATCCTCATCCGCAAAATCGAGCTCGGCTTCGATCATCGCACGGGCATGGGTGAGGCGCCGTCTCCAGCTTTCATACACAGTGGACAGGCCGCCTTGTGCGTGTTCAATCGCCAAACGACGCTGCATCTCCGTCTCGGCGCTGATCAGGTCGGCGAGCCCCTCAACCTCGACAAGATCGAGTTTACCATTGTGAAATGCCCTGCGGGAAAACTCGCCTGGTTCAGCGTGTCGGAGTCCCGGCTGACGTCCGAGTTCTGCCAACAAGCTGTTCACAACTGCACGGCCGCCATGAACCTGCAGTTCGCCGCAGTCTTCCCCCGTGAATGAAGCGGGCCCAGGGAAAAAGAGCACCAGGCCACTATCAATCAGCTCTCCGTTACGGTCTCGAATCGAGCGGAGATTGGCGAATCGATTGGGTCCAATACCACCGGTCAACTGATCAAGGACATCCCGCGTGGTGGGTCCGCTGATCCGCACCACGGCGACGCCGGAGGGAAGCGCCCCCGAGGAAAGGGCATATATTGTCTCGGCCGTGTTCATGCCTGGTCAGATTCCTAGAATGATACTTCGCTTTCCGACATTCTTATGATTCAGATCGGAACCGAATCGATAACGATAGATCGACGCTGTTACGGACACGAATCGATGTTCAATTGACCTGAAGATATTCCGTGATCATCGCAAAACACGAAAGCCCGGGAAACGACCCGGGCTTTCGTGGTGAATAGCACTGGCAATCAGGTATTCATCGAATCGAAGAAATCGCCATTCGTCTTCGTCTGTTTCAGCTTGTCGATCAGGAACTCGATCGCATCTGTCGTCCCCATCGGGGCAAGAATCCGGCGAAGAACAAAAATCTTCTGGAGATCCTGGCGCGGCACCAGAAGATCTTCCTTGCGTGTGCCCGATTTCAGAATGTCCATTGACGGGAAGATCCGTTTGTCGGCCACCTTGCGGTCAAGCACGATTTCCGAGTTGCCGGTACCCTTGAACTCTTCGAAGATAACTTCATCCATGCGGCTGCCGGTATCGATGAGGGCGGTCGCTATGATTGTCAGCGATCCGCCTTCCTCGATATTGCGGGCGGCACCGAAGAAGCGCTTCGGCCTCTGGAGTGCATTCGCGTCCACACCGCCCGTCAGCACCTTGCCCGACGACGGCACGACCGTGTTGTAGGCACGGCCAAGGCGCGTGATCGAGTCGAGCAGGATGACCACGTCGCGTCCGTGTTCGACCAGACGCTTCGCCTTCTCGATCACCATCTCGGCAACCTGAACGTGGCGCGTTGCCGGCTCGTCAAATGTCGAGGAAACAACTTCGCCCTTCACCGAGCGCTGCATGTCCGTCACTTCTTCCGGCCGCTCATCGATAAGCAGCACGATCAGGTAGCATTCCGGATGATTGGCAGTGATCGAATGCGCGATGTTCTGCAGCAAAACCGTCTTACCGGTGCGTGGCGGTGCGACGATCAAACCGCGCTGCCCTTTGCCCAGCGGTGCAATAAGGTCGATCACACGAGCCGACAGGTCCTTGGATGTCGGAACCTCGAGCTCCATCTTGAAGCGCTCGTTTGGATAAAGCGGCGTGAGATTGTCGAAGTGTACCTTGTGGCGGATCTTCTCAGGATCCTCGAAATTGATCGTATTGACCTTGAGCAGCGCGAAGTAGCGCTCACCTTCCTTGGGTCCGCGGATCGGTCCTTCGACCGTATCACCGGTCTTCAGCGAGAAGCGGCGGATCTGGGAAGGCGAAATATAGATATCATCCGGTCCGGGGAGATAGTTGGCATTCGCCGAGCGCAGGAAACCGAAACCATCCTGGAGCACTTCAACCACGCCTTCACCGATGATTTCCACATCCTGGCTGGCAAGCATCTTGAGGATGGCGAACATCAGCTCCTGCTTGCGCATGACGCTGGCATTCTCAACCTCAACCGATTCGGCAAAAGCCAGGAGATCGGTGGCAGTCTTGTTTTTAAGTTCTTGTAGCTTCATTTCAGCCATGAAGGGCACCACACTCGGTATTTTTAAATGGAGGTCGGCGTGTTTTTTCGAAAGGGAGCTGCAGGGGAAGGGGCAGGCTCGTAACTTTTACACATGCCACGAAAGATGAGATGCTGAGAAAATAGCGATTCCCGTGAAACGCCGCAAGGGGCTCAGCCAATTTAGCCGAAAAATCGTGCGCGAAGCATCATCAGAACGGTTTAACGACGGCCATGACCACGATCAGGATCATCAGAATCGTCGGCGCCTCGTTCATGAGCCGCCAGTAGCGGGCGGTTCGCCGTTCACCGTCACCCGCAAAGGCACGAACGGCACGGCTGAAATGGACGTGAACGCCCGTCAGAAGCACCACAAACAAAAGCTTTGCATGCAGCCAGCCGCCCTGAAAGCCATAGATGCTCCAGGCGAGATAGAGACCAAGACCCCAGGAAATCATCATCGCCGGATTCATGATCACCTTCAGCAGGCGCTGTTCCATGATCTTGAATGTTTCGGACTGGACGGACCCGACCGGTGCGTCGATGTGGTAGATGAAGAGCCGCGGCATATACAGCAGCCCGGCCATCCAGGATATCACGGCGATGATGTGAAGCGCCTTGATCCAGAGATAGAGATTATCAGGCGCCGCGATCAAAAGCCCACCGATGAGAGCGGCAAAGACCGCGATCGCGACAAGTGCCCGCAGCCGCGCCCTGCTGCCTGGACGCTCATCGATTTGGCGCTCGACCATCAGGCAGATCTCCGCACGCGCTGGACGAGCGTCGCAACCGTGTCAGGGTCGGCCTGCGGGGTTATGCCATGCCCCAGATTGAAGATCAGCGGACCATTGCCGAGAACCTGCAGGATCGCATCAATACCTTCCTCCAGAGCCGGACCTCCGGCAACGACGCGCATAGGGTCGAGATTTCCCTGCACCGGCCCGTCTTTCTGGAGCTCGGCTGCGAAGGAAAGCGGCACGGACCAATCCAGCCCGATCGCGTCAGCATCCGTCTGTTGACGGTAATTTTTCAGCAAGATGCCGGCACCCTTCGCAAATGCGATGATCTTTGCGTTTGGTCGACGCGCCCGAATGCTGTCGATCATGCGCCGGACCGGCTTCACCGCGTAGCGCTGGAACTCGGTTTCGCCGAGAACACCCGCCCAGGAATCGAAGATCTGCACGGCATCCGCGCCCGCATCGATCTGCGCCACCAGATAGTCAGCGGAAATATCGGCCAACAGAGCCAGGAGGTGATCGAAGGCTTCCGGATGACGATAGGCAAAAAGCCGGGCCGGTGCCTGGTCTGGTGTTCCGTGGCCGGCAATCATGTAGGTCGCAACAGTCCAGGGTGCACCACAAAAACCCAGCAGTGTCGTTTCGGTCGGCAGCTCCATCCGAAGCCGAGTTACGGTTTCGATCACGGGCTTCAGGTGATCTGCAACACCATCAGCCTTCAATGCCATGATACCTGCGGCATCAATCGGCTCCATCAGTGGTCCTCGCCCTTCTTCAAAGCGTACATTTCTGTCGAGAGCGTCGGGGATCACGAGAATGTCGGAGAACAGGATTGCCGCGTCAAAACCGTATCGACGGATTGGCTGCAGCGTCACTTCGACAGCAAATTCCGGCGTGTAGCAGAGATCGAGAAAACTCCCGGCTATTGCCCTGGTTTGCCTGTATTCAGGAAGATAGCGGCCTGCCTGTCGCATCAGCCAGATTGGAGGCGGTGTCAGTGTCTGGCCATCCAGAACCTGCAGAACCTTACGGCTATTCGAGGTCACTTGTCACGCACTCCCTCTAAAATACTAAACTTATCTAAAAGGTTTCTATTTCTTAGAGTCGGTGACTATCAAGGATTAAAATCACCCCCCTGCTTATCCACATCCGCCGTGATTCAATTTCACGATTGCGCCAGATTCATCGCTTGCGCGCACGGAGCGGGGAAAAAACCAAAACATAGTTTTGATTCATATATTTGCTCATGCCGGCGTTTTGTGTCCGCACTGTGGATAAGCTGTGAATATGCGTGACACTTTGTCATTGCATGAGTCTTCTCCACAAGCCCCGCGAAAAACAATCTGCGCCGACCCAATTGTGCATAAGTCGGAGGTTTTCCCCTTGCCTTCGGCCCGGCCTCGCCCTTAGCTGTGTTCGTCCCGCTTTATCAACAGCTGCCGGAGAATAGCGTGGAGAACCAGAAAAACTATTTCCATCTGCATCTCATTTCTGACTCAACCGGCGAAACGCTGATCGCAGCCGGCCGTGCAGCGGCGGCCCAGTTCCAGTCGTCGCATGCTCTGGAGCATGTCTATCCCCTGATCCGTAATCGCAAGCAGCTGATGCAGGTCATGGAGGCGATCGATGGTGCGCCCGGCATCGTGCTCTACACAATCGTCGATCGCGAACTTGCCGACATCATCGATGCCCAGTGCAAGGAGATGGGCGTGCCCTGCGTTTCGGTCCTTGAGCCGGTGATCGATCTTTTCCAGACCTATCTCGGTTCGCCATCGCGACGTCGCTCCGGCGCACAGCATGTGATGGATGCGGATTATTTTGCGCGCATCGACGCGTTGAATTTTACCATGGATCATGATGACGGTCAGTTGCCTGCCGATTTCAATGATGCCGATGTCGTGCTGATCGGGATCAGCCGGACGTCGAAGACGCCGACAAGCATCTATCTCGCAAATCGCGGCATCAAGACTGCCAATATTCCGATCGTCCCTGGCGTGCCGTTACCCGATCGTCTGTATGAAGCCACCACGCCGCTGGTTGTCGGACTGATTGCAACCGCCGACCGGATTTCGCAGGTTCGCCAGCACAGGGTGCTCGGCACGACGCAGGGATTCCATGGCGAGGAATATACCGACCGGGCTGCCATTTCAGAGGAGCTGAAATATGCACGCGCCCTATGCACGCGCAACAACTGGCCGGTCATTGACGTGACGAGGCGCTCGATCGAGGAAACGGCCGCCGCTATCGTTGCCCTTCGACCGCGTCTGCGTTAAGGCCGAACGCCAAAAGCCGTGACAGGATCCGCAATGTCTGCCTCTCTCATTCTCGCCTCGTCCAGCCCGTTCCGACGCATGCTCATGACCAATGCCGGTCTTGCCTTCGATTGGAAAGCCGCAACGATTGATGAGCGGGCGATTGAAAAACCCCTCGAAGAAAAGGGAGCATCGCCGCAGGAGGTTGCCCTGGTGCTGGCGGAAGCCAAGGCGCTCAACGTCGCTGAGACCTGTCCCGAAGCCATCATCATTGGTTCCGATCAGACCATGTCACTGGGCGACAGGGTCTATCACAAGCCTCGCGACATGGCGGATGCACGTGATCATCTTCTTTCGCTGTCAGGCCAAACGCATCAATTGAACAGCGCCGTCGTTCTGGTTCGGGGCTCGACACCCGTCTGGACACATATGTCTTCTGCGCGACTGACGATGCGAAAGCTTTCGCCGGATTTCATTGACCGTCACCTGGAGCGTGTCGGGGAAAAAGCGCTGTCCAGTGTCGGTGCCTATCAGCTTGAGGGGGAGGGCATTCAGCTGTTCGAAAAAATCGAAGGTGATTATTTCACCATTCTTGGATTGCCGATGCTGCCGCTGCTGGAAAAACTGAGAGAGCTGCGAGTGATCGATGCGTGATTCACGTGAAACATTTGTTAACCATGCCTTCGTCGTCGGCTTCCCGATCAAGCATTCGCGATCGCCTTTGATCCATGCACACTGGTTGAAAAGCTTCGGCTTGCAGGGAAGTTACCGGGCGCACGAGGTCCCGCCGGAAAAATTCGCTGACTTCATGACGGCATTGCGAGATCGGACGTCCGGCTTTTGCGGCGGCAATGTTACCATTCCCCACAAGGAGCGGGCATTTGCGCTGAGCGACAGACCGGACGAACTGAGCCAGGAACTGGGTGCAGCCAATACGGTCTGGGTCGAAAACGATCTTATCCATGCGACCAATACCGACGGCTACGGTTTCACTGCAAATCTGGACGAGCGGGCCGTTGGCTGGGACAAGTCTGACACGGTGGTGATTCTCGGTGCGGGTGGCGCAAGTCGTGCTGTCATCCAGGCGGTCCGGAACCGCGGTGTGAAATCCATCTATGTGGTCAACCGTACGCTTGCTCGGGCACAGGAACTGGCAGACCGGTTCGGCCCCGCCGTGCGGGCCCAAGCCATGGATGATCTGCCGGATCTGCTGAAAGGTGCCGGCCTGTTCATCAACACGACATCGCTTGGCATGGATGGCACGCCTGTTCCTCCGATTGACTTCACGGTGATGGGCAAGAATGCGGTCGTGACGGATATCGTCTATGTGCCGCTGAAGACGCCACTGCTTGCCCAAGCGGAAGATCAGGGTCTGCGGATCGTCGATGGTCTGGGCATGCTCCTGCATCAGGCGGCGCCCGGGTTCGAGAAATGGTTTGGGAAAAAGCCAGTGGTCGATGACGCGCTGCGCCAGATCATCATTGGTGACATGGAGCGGCACGCATGATCATCCTCGGACTGACCGGTTCGATCGGCATGGGAAAATCAACGACGGCTGCCATGTTTGCCGATCTCGGTATCCCGGTGAATGATGCCGATGCGGTCGTCCACGATCTTTATAAGGGGGAGGCTGTGCCTTTGATCGAGGACGCTTTTCCCGGCACGACGAAAGACGGCGTGGTTGATAGGGGAGCGCTGTCGCGCGCCCTTGCGGAAAACCCCGGCGGCTTCCGGACGCTTGAAACCATCATTCATCCGCTGGTTCGAGAACGGGAAACCCGATTTCTCGAGGCGCATCGGGCCGCCGGCACACCTGTCGTTCTCCTCGATATCCCGCTCTTGTTCGAAACCGGCGGCGAGGGCAGGGTCGACAAGGTTGTGGTCGTGACGTGTGATCCCAGCGTCCAGCGGCAGCGGGTTCTGGCAAGACCCGGCATGACCGTCGAAAAATTCGAACTCATTTTGGCGCGGCAGATGCCGGATGATGAAAAGCGCGCAAAAGCCGATTACATCATCGATACCGGCGCGGGGCTTGATTCGGCCCGGGATCAGGTCGCTGCCATGGTCGCGACCCTTTGAAATAGGAAAGTCCGAAATGCGCGAAATCATCTTCGATACGGAAACCACCGGCCTCGACAACAGGCAGGACCGCGTCATCGAAATTGGCGGTATCGAACTCGACAATCATTTCCCGACAGGCCGAACCTTTCACGTCTTCATCAATCCGGGTGATCGAAAGGTGCATCCCGACGCGCTCGCCATTCACGGCATCAGCGATGATTTCCTGAAGGATAAACCACCCTTTGCCGGGATCGTCGAAGAACTCCTTGCCTTCTTCGATGGCGCGCGCTGGGTCGCGCACAATGCGACCTTCGACATGGGCTTCATCAATGCGGAGTTCGCACGGCTCGGCTTGCCGCCCGTCTCGAATGACCTGGTCACCGATACCTTGTCCCTGGCCCGCCGCAAACATCCGATGGGACCGAACTCGCTCGATGCCCTTTGCCGTCGCTACGGTATCGACAATTCGCATCGAACGAAGCACGGCGCGTTGCTCGACTCCGAACTCCTGGCTGAAGTCTATATCGAGATGATCGGCGGCAGGCAGGCAGCCCTTGGCCTGATGTCCGGCCAGAGCCGCGGCGAAGTTGCCGATACCGACGAAACCATCACCCCGACCGGACAGCGGCCGCGTCCTCTGCCATCGCGTTTGAGCAATGGAAATCTTGCGGAGCATGCGGCGCTCGTGGCGAAGATGGGCGACAAGGCGATCTGGGCCAAATACGATCCGCCCGCCTGAAATCATGAAACAAACAAGCGCCATAAAAAATGCCCGGCTCGTGAAAGCCGGGCATCCATGGAAATTCCTAGGAATTGATCAGTTCGGCATGTTCGAGACCTGCGCGCGGACCTTGTCTTCGGCCATGCGCTGGGTGAACATCTGGGCGAAGTCGATCGGGTCGATCATCAGCGGCGGGAAACCGCCATTGCGCGTCGCGTCGGATACGATCTGACGGGCAAACGGGAACAGCAGGCGCGGGCATTCGATGAAGAGCAGCGGCAGCATGTGCTCCTGCGGGAAGCCGGCAATGCGGAAAACGCCGCCATAGGTCAGCTCGACGTTGAACAGGATCTTGTCGCCATCCTTGGCTTCCGCGGTCAGCGCCAGGACGACGTCGAATTCGGTTTCGGAGAGCGGATTGGCATTGACGTTGACATTGATGTTGATCGCCGGGGCCTTGTCGCGGGCCTGGAGCGAACGCGGCGCACCCGGATTTTCAAAGGAAAGATCCTTGATGTACTGGGCCAGGATGTTCAGGGACGGGCTTTCGGCCGCGCCGGCGTTGCCATTGGATGCTGATTCGGTCGTCATAAGGCCTTCTTCCTTCGGACTTCAATTCGGTGAAGCGCTCTAACATTTCATATGGAGGCTTACAACCCTTGGCGCCGAAGCGCTTAGCGCAGCCTGTCCTTGTCATCGGGCCCGTCGCCATTCGGCGGGCGCCGTGGACCGTCATGCGAAAATTCGTCCTCGTCCAGATCGATCACCTTGGGGCCATGGCGGATGTCAGGTCCCCGCGATGTCTGCGGTCCGCGGCGAAAGCCGGCACCCGATGTCACGATCGTCATGCGGCTTTTCACCAGTTGCCATCCGGCCTCACGCACTGCCGGAATGAACAGCAGCAGACCGAGAATGTCGGTGAGAAAGCCGGGGATGATCAGGAGGAAGGCCGCGAGAACGATCATGACGCCATGGACAAGCTCACGGCCAGGGTCAACACCCCGTCCTGTCGTCTCGCCGATCCGCCGCAACACGCCCAGGCCCTGGATACGCAGCAGAACCGCGCCAACCACCCCGCTCAGAAGAACCAGCAGCAAAGTGGTCCAGATGCCGACTTCGCGGCCGACCATCACGAAGGTCGCGATTTCCGCCAAAGGCAATGCGAGAACGAAAAAGGGGATGATCAGGGAACGCATCGTGTCCGCTCGGGTGCAAAGGGGCCTGAAGCCCGGTCATTCAGAGGCAAAGAAGTGATATAGTCATTTGAATGATGGTGACATGCAGACTATATGGGGTAAGCGCAAGAAATTTTAACAGCGGTTCTGGGTGGAAATGGGCTCTTTTGACTTCGTCACATTGTTTTTTCTGGTTGCTGCGGTGATCATCTTCCTCCAGCTGCGCAGTGTCCTTGGCAAGAGGACAGGCAACGAACGGCCACCGGTTGATCCGTATTCTCCTCGGGAGAGCGTAGATGCTCCGGATCGCGGCAAGGTCGTGCAGTTGCCGCGTCGTGACGGGGCACCCGAAGAAGACACGCGATACGCAGGCTTGGATAGCTTTGCCAGGCCGAACACGCCTCTCAATGAGGCACTCCGCCGCATGCTCGATTCCGATCCGGACTTCGACCCCAGAGAGTTCGTGAAGGGTGCAAAGATGGCCTACGAGATGATCGTCATGGCTTTTGCCGATGGCGATCGGAAAACCTTGAAGGGGCTTCTGTCTCGCGAGGTGTACGAGGGCTTCGATGCTGCGATCACGGATCGTGAAAGCAAGGGCGAGACCGTCAAGTCCACCTTCGTCGGCATCGAGAAGGCCGAAATGGTCCATGCGGAAATCAAGGAGAGCGAAGCCAATATCACTTTGCGCATCATCAGCCAGTTGATTTCAGCGACCTATGACAAGGCTGGCGCGATCGTCGATGGCGATGCGGAGGCCGTGTCCGAGGTCAATGATCTCTGGACGTTTGCCCGCGACACCCGCTCGCGCGATCCGAACTGGAAGCTGATCGCTACGGAATCCGAAAACTGATCGGGCTGTGGTGATGGATTTCGATGTGCAGCGGGTTGCCTTTGCGGATCTGCCCGGATGGGCGGACGACAATCCCGCCCCGCTGCTGGCTGCCCTTGGTCGATGCCGACGGCATGTGACCGAGGTCAAGCCGTACAAGTCCGGCACGCTCGGTATTTCAACCGACGACCTGATGCCGGCATTTGAAGCGGCCGCTTCGGTGGAGCCCGAAGCCGGTGCAGCGCGTTCTTTCTTTGAAAATCAGTTCGTTCCATTCCGCATCGATCGCACAGGTGGCGAGGCCGGATTCGTCACGGCCTTCTACGAGCCGGACGTTTCTGTCAGTGCCACGCAAGACGAAACCTACCGCTATCCATTCTATCGCCGGCCCCTCGACCTTGTGGACATAGACGGCTCCAACCGGCCGGCAGGGATGGACGCCTATTTTGCCTTCGGGCAGTTCCGCGATGGCGAGATCCGCGAATATCCCGACCGCGAGGCGATCGAACAGGGATATCTCGACGGCCGGGATCTTGAGATCGCCTATGCACGCTCTCTGGTCGATGTATTCTTTGCCCATGTCCAGGGTGCGGCGCGTCTGGTCTATCCGAATGGATCCGTCCGACGCATCACCTATGCGGCGAAGACGGGCCACAGATTTTCGGCGGTCGGCAAGCTTCTGATCGAGCGGGGTGCAATCGACGCCGCAACCGTATCGATGCAAACGATTCGCCAATGGCTTGCCGATCATCCGGACGAAGCGCAATCGACCCTCTGGCACAATCGATCCTTCATCTTCTTCCGCGAGGCGGAGGTTGAAGATCCGACGCTTGGTCCGGTTGCAGCCGCAAAAGTGCCGCTCGAACCCGGTCGGTCCCTGGCTGTCGATCGAACCATCCATACATTCGGCGTTCCCTTTTTCATCACAAGCGACAGCCTGACCCATATCGATGGGGGCAAGCCTTTCCGGCGACTGATGCTGGCGCTCGATACCGGCTCGGCCATCGTTGGGCCGGCCCGCGGCGATATCTTTACCGGATCGGGTGATGAAGCCGGGCGGCTGGCGGGATCGGTGCGCAATCCCGCCACGTTTTTCGTCTTGATTCCAAAGGCGGCCGCGGCAAGATACGGTCATGGCTAAGGAAAAGAAGCTCTCCAGCGAAGACCGCATCCTCTGGGGCAAGGTGGCGCGCTCGACACGCCCGCTTCCGGGCCGGATGGAGGATCTGCAGGGATTTGAGGAACCGGTCGTCGAGCCGGAGAAGCCCGCCCCGGTAACCATCAAGGAAGGCAAGTCACTGGCCGAAGCCTTCGGTGTGACCGATGCTGGCGCACCGAAGAAGATTGTCCCGAAGCTTCATCAGCCGCTTGAAAAACCGGTCAAACGAAAGCTCTCCAAGGGGCATCTGACACTCGAAGCTAGGATCGACCTGCATGGTATGATCCAGAGCGAAGCCCACGGCTTCCTGCTTCATTTCCTGCTGCGGGCCCATGAGCGCGGACTTCGGCACGTGCTGGTGATAACAGGCAAGGGGACGTCGCTGGGCAGTGATGGCGCATTGAAGCGGGCGGTGCCGATGTGGTTTTCGCTGCCGGAGTTCCGCACGCTGATATCGTCATACGAGCCGGCGGCGCGCAATCACGGTGGCGATGGCGCCCTTTATGTGCGTCTGGCGCGGGTCAGGGGCGAGACGTCGTGACGCCGTTCGGAGAGGCGATGCACGCGCTGCGCGGTCAGAAGGGTGTATCCCAAAAAGAAATGGCGGCTGCAATCGGTGTCTCGGCTGCCTATCTCTCCGCACTTGAACACGGAAAGCGCGGAGCGCCGAGCTTCGAATTTCTGCAGCGCGTCGCCGGCTATTTCAACGTCATCTGGGACGAGGCAGACGAACTCTTCCGGCTCGCCTCCCTGTCCGACCCCCGCGTGGTGATCGACACGGCAGGTCTTTCTCCGGCCCATACGGCGTTTGCAAACCGTCTGGCGGTCCAGATTCGCGCTCTTTCCGGCGAAACCATCACCCGTTTGGAAGATGTTTTGGAAAAAGCCCGGTTTGCTGATAATGAACTGTGATGATCCCCTGTTTTCTGCCGCTTCAGGCCGTGCAGGATTTTGGAACCATGGACAAATTCCCTATAGTCCGGAAGGCATTGCGAGGGTGATTCGGACCGAATTGCCCTCTCTCGAGAACCTTGGAAAGATCCACGCTGAATGACCGATACTCCCGAAACCGAAACCGGCGCAAATGCCGAATATGGTGCAGACTCCATCAAGGTACTCAAAGGCCTTGATGCCGTTCGCAAGAGGCCGGGCATGTATATCGGCGATACGGACGATGGCTCCGGCCTGCACCACATGGTCTACGAAGTCGTCGACAATGCGATCGATGAGGCGCTGGCCGGCCATGCCGACCTTGTCACGGTAACGATGAATGCTGACGGCTCGGTGACCGTGACGGACAACGGCCGCGGTATCCCGACCGATATCCACACCGGCGAGGGTATTTCGGCAGCCGAAGTCATCATGACGCAGCTGCATGCGGGCGGCAAGTTCGACCAGAATTCCTACAAGGTCTCCGGCGGTCTGCATGGGGTTGGCGTATCGGTCGTGAATGCGCTCTCGGTCAAGCTGCAGCTGAAGATCAAGCGGCAGGGCAAGATCCACGAGATCAACTTCACCCATGGCGTGGCTGATGCACCGTTGAAGGTGATCGGTGACAGCAATGGCGAGACCGGTACGGAAGTGACCTTCCTGCCCAGCACCGAAACCTTCACGATGATCGAGTTCGATTATGGAACGCTGGAGCATCGCCTGCGCGAACTCGCCTTCCTGAATTCCGGCGTTCGTATCCTCCTGACCGACAAGCGCCATTCCGATATTCGCGAAACCGAGATGATTTACGACGGCGGTCTCGAGGCTTTCGTCGCCTATCTCGACCGCGCCAAGAAGCCGCTTGTGGCCAAGCCGGTCGCGATCCGGGGCGAAAAGGACGGCATCACCGTCGAAGTGGCGATGTGGTGGAACGACAGCTACCACGAGAACGTGCTGTGCTTCACCAACAACATCCCGCAGCGCGACGGCGGCACGCATATGGCTGGCTTCCGTGGTGGCCTGACGCGCCAGATCATCTCCTATGGCGAGAGTTCGGGCATCATGAAAAAGGAAAAGGTCACGCTGACCGGCGAAGACTGCCGCGAAGGCCTGACTGCCGTCCTGTCCGTCAAGGTTCCGGATCCGAAGTTCTCCTCGCAGACCAAGGACAAGCTGGTTTCCTCCGAGGTCCGGCCGGTCGTCGAAAGCCTCGTCAACGAAGCGCTCAGCACCTGGCTGGAGGAGCATCCCGGCGACGCCAAGATTCTCGTCGGCAAGGTCATCGAGGCCGCCGCCGCCCGCGAAGCGGCCCGCAAGGCGCGCGAACTGACCCGCCGCAAGGGTGCGCTCGATATTTCCTCGCTGCCGGGCAAGCTCGCCGACTGCTCCGAACGCGATCCGGCCAAGTCCGAACTCTTCCTGGTGGAGGGTGATTCGGCAGGCGGTTCGGCCAAGCAGGGCCGGTCGCGCGAAAACCAGGCGATCCTGCCGCTGCGCGGCAAGATCCTGAATGTCGAGCGCGCGCGCTTCGACAAGATGCTGTCAAGCCAGGAAATCGGCACGCTGATTACCGCGCTCGGCACATCGATCGGCAAGGACGAGTTCAATCTCGACAAGCTGCGCTACCACAAGATCATCATCATGACCGATGCCGACGTCGACGGCGCCCATATTCGCACGCTGCTGCTGACCTTCTTCTTCCGCCAGATGCCGGAGCTGATCGAGCGCGGGCACCTCTACATCGCCCAGCCGCCGCTCTACAAGGTCTCGCGCGGCAAGTCGGCCCAGTACCTGAAGGACGAAAAGGCGCTTGAGGAATACCTGATTTCGATGGGCCTGGAAGACGCATCGCTCGAGCTCGGCTCCGGCGAAGTACGCGCCGGCCAGGACCTGCGCGAAGTCATCGTCGATGCGCTCCGGCTGCGCACGCTGGTTGAAAGCCTGCACTCGCGCTACAGCCGCTCCGTTGTCGAGCAGGCGGCGATTGCCGGCGCGCTCAATCCGGAACTGAACAACAACCAGGCCCAAGCCGAAGCGACGGCGGCGGAAGTGGCCAAGCGCCTCGACCTGATCGCCGAGGAAACCGAACGGGGCTGGACTGCGGTCTGTCGCCAGTGATGGAGGTCTGAAGTTCGAGCGCATGGTGCGCGGCGTCAAGGAAGTTGCGGCCCTCGATATGGCGCTGATCGGCTCCTCGGACGCACGTCACATCGACCTGCTGACACCGCGGCTGAAGGAAATCTATGGCCATCCGCCGATTCTCCGTCGCAAGGACGGAGCGCTCGAAATCAGCGGTCCGCGCGCGCTTCTCGATGCGATCTTTGCCAGCGGCCGCAAGGGCCTTTCCATGCAGCGCTACAAGGGTCTCGGCGAGATGAATGCCGAGCAGCTCTGGGAAACGACGCTCGATCCGAACGTCCGCTCGCTGCTTCAGGTTCGTGTCAACGACGCGACGGATGCCGATGGCCTGTTCTCCCGCCTGATGGGCGATGAGGTCGAGCCACGTCGTGACTTCATTCTCGAAAATGCCCTGAACGTCGCCAATCTCGACGTTTGAGGTCATTTGGCTGCAAGAACAAAAACCACGCCACCGCAGGGAGGCGTGGTTTTTTATGTTTTCAGGCGTCAACGAATGTGCCGTTGAACGCGATTTCCGACAGCGGGCGGCGAGGGCTTGGGGTTTCGCGCGCCTGCAACTGTTCGGGAAGCTGGGATTTGTCGCCGACCTTGCCGAGCGCAATCGCTGCTTCGACACGGTAGCCGGCCGGAATACCGAGAATCTCGACAGCCTTGTCGAAATGAATGCCGGTCATGCCGTGGGCCTGGTAGCCGTCCAGCTGAGCCTGATGGGCGATGGCACCCCAGGCAGCACCTGCATCGAAGCTGTGGCTATAGGAAGGCTTCGCTTCCGTAGCCGCCCGGTGCCGTAAAATGTGTCTTCGAGATCACGATGACGATCGCCGCAGCGGACTTTGCCCAGCTCTGATTGAAGTCATTGAGGATCGGGAAGAGCGTCTCCCACTGCGGCGTACCACGCAAAGCATAGGCAAAACGCCAGGGCTGGGAGTTGAAGGCGGAAGGCGCCCAACGGCCAGCTTCCAGAATGGTCAAGAGTTCGGCCTCCGACATGGTCGCATCAGTGAAGGCGCGCGGCGACCATCGGTTCAGGAACATGGGCTCGATCGGAAAATCGGCCTGGCGATGGTTGCTGAAGGTGGTCATGGCAAAGATCCTTTGTATTGTCCGTCATCGGCTCGTGGAAACCGCACATTGCGGAGCGAAAACGCGCCTTGTTTTACAGTCGTCGATCGCGCGGGATAAGTCTGCGGTTCGGAGATGGACTGTTTCGCTTTTCCAGACAATCGAGGAGAGCTTCTTTCCACGGCCGTTTCAGCCGTATGGCCACCCAAGATTCGATATCGACATTCCGAAATAACTTGTATAAGTTCTGCAAAGTTTTTGAAAAAGGATCGCCGCAATGACGCTCACCCTGAAAGACCCCACGCTTTTCCGCCAGGCCGCTCTTGTGGGGGGGGAATGGATCGAGGCAGATCCGGCTACCGGCATTGCGGTGAACAATCCGGCGACGGGCGAGATCATCGGCCATGTGCCGAAACTTGGCGGAGCCGAGACGAAGACGGCGATCGAGGCCGCACGGATCGCCCAGAAGGGCTGGGCCGCCCGCACGGCTAAGGAACGCTGCGGCATCCTGCGCAAATGGTTCGACCTGATGATCGAGAACAAGGATGATCTCGGCCGCATCCTGACCCTGGAGCAGGGCAAGCCGCTGACAGAGGCCACTGGCGAGATCGTCTATGGCGCAAGTTTCATCGACTGGTTTGCCGAAGAAGGTCGCCGCATCTATGGCGATCTCATCCCCGGCCACCAGCCCGACAAGCGCCTGATGGTGATGAAGCAGCCGATTGGCGTTGTCGCTGCCATCACACCTTGGAACTTTCCGAATGCAATGATCACCCGCAAGGCTGGCCCGGCTTTTGCTGCCGGTTGCGCCATGGTGCTGAAGCCGGCGTCGCAGACGCCCTTCTCGGCGATCGCGATTGCGCTTCTGGCCGAGCGCGCCGGGCTCCCGAATGGCCTGTTTTCCGTCATCACCGGCTCGGCCGCTGCGATCGGCGCCGAGATGACGTCGAACCCGACAGTGCGCAAGGTCACCTTCACCGGTTCGACCGAGATCGGTATAGAGCTTTACAAGCAGAGCGCGCCGACCATCAAGAAGCTCGGCCTTGAGCTGGGTGGCAACGCCCCCTTCATCGTCTTTGACGACGCCGATCTCGACGCCGCTGTCGAAGGCGCACTGATCGCCAAGTTCCGCAACAACGGCCAGACCTGCGTCTGCGCCAACAGGATCTATGTGCAGGAAGGCGTCTATGATGCCTTTTCCGCAAAGCTCGCCACTGCTGTCGGCAAGCTGAAGACAGGCAACGGCATGGATGAGGGTGTCATCCTTGGTCCGCTGATCGACAAGGCTGCGCTCGAAAAGGTCCAGGAACACATTGCCGATGCTCTGGAAAAGGGCGCCAAGGTGCTGCAGGGCGGCAAGGCACATGCGCTGGGCGGCACCTTCTTCGAGGCGACCATTCTGGGCGATGTCACCAAGGATATGGCTGTCGCGCGGGAAGAAACCTTCGGGCCGCTGGCGCCGCTGTTCAAGTTCAAGAACGAAGCCGATGTCATCGAACAGGCCAACGACACCGAATTTGGTCTGGCATCCTATTTCTATGCCCGCGATCTCTCCCGCGTTTTCCGCGTTGCCGAGGCACTTGAATATGGCATGGTCGGCGTCAATACCGGCCTGATCTCGACTGCTGAAGCGCCCTTTGGTGGTGTCAAGCTCTCCGGTCTTGGTCGCGAAGGCTCCAAATACGGCATCGAGGAATTTGTCGAAGTCAAATATGTCTGCCTCGGCGGCATCGCCTGAGATATCGAGCTGGATATTGCAAAGCCGACCGGATTGCTCTGGTCGGCTTTTTTGATTCCGGCTAAGGAGTGTTATCGCGACGAAGGAGAATGCCTAATGCCTGCACCGAAAAACCCGTTCAAGGCAGCCCTCCGCGAGGACCGCTTCCAGCTTGGCCTCTGGGTAGCATTGGCAAGCCCCTATGCTGCCGAAGTCGTCAGTGGCAGCGGCTATGACTGGCTTTTGATTGACGGCGAGCATGGCCCCAATGACATTCCGCTGCTCGCCGCCCAGATCCATTCGCTGGCAGGGTCCGGCAGCCATCCGATCGTCCGCCTGCCGATCGGTGAAGCCTGGTTGATCAAGCAGATCCTCGATGCCGGCGCCCAGACGCTTCTGATCCCGATGGTCGAATCGGTCGAACAGGCGCAGGCGCTGGTGCGCGCCGTGCGGTATCCGCCCCATGGCATCCGCGGCGTCGGTGCAGCCCTTGGTCGCGCTTCCCAGTTCAGCCGGATCGGCGATTATCTCGAAACGGCCAATGACGAAATCTGCCTGCTTCTTCAGATCGAAAGCCGTGCCGGGCTTGCCGTCATCGATGAAGTCGCCGCTCTTGATGGTGTTGACGGTGTTTTCATCGGCCCGTCCGATCTGGCGGCAGACATGGGTCATCTCGGCAAAGCCGGGTTCGCCCGAAGTGCTCGCTGCGATCACCCACGCGTTCGAGCGCATCAAGCATGCCGGAAAAGCCCGGGGCATCATGACGCTCGATCTCAATCAGGCCCGCATCTATCGCGAGCTGGGCGCGACCTTCATGGCCATCGGTACCGATGTCACGCTCCTGGTCAGCGCAACGACACAGTTGCGCGAGGCGTTTCTCGCTGGCGAAACCAGGGGTAAGCCAATATCCGGCTACTGATCAGGACGGATTGGCGATCGCCATCAGCTTCGGCATGGTGACAGTCGGGCTCCATGTGCTGAAATCGACGATGCGGCGCACGAGTTTTTCCCTGTGATGATTGGCTATATCGCGCATGCGGTGGTCGAGAAACGGATTGTCGAAGCGTTCCAGTGTTGCGGCGACGTAGGCTTTTGCCTCGTCACCAAGTCCGTTCGCGGCAAAGGCCGGAATGACTTCCGTCTCGTAGATCTCAAGTAGCGTGGACCGGATTTCCGCGACAGCCAGAATTTCGCGCACGGTTTCCGCATCCGGTCGCTGCTGTTTCAGCCAGATATCGGCAAGCACGGTATGTCCGAGGTTGAGGATATGCAGCTTCAGCTTTTCATAGGGTGTCAGATCGGCAACGGGCAAAACATTGGCATGCTTGCAGGGTAGGGACAGGCCCGGCTGCTGTTCGATCGCCCAGAGCGCATAGGGTTCGGCAACCGCGCCTGCGGGTTCGATCGGTTCGGAGACGATCCGATCGACCAGCGTATTGGCCCAGATCACCTTGGTATCGAGCCAGCCTGCGAAAGCCGGATCACCAATCCGGATGTCCTGCAGCGACAGTATCAGCGCTTTCAGAACGTCGCCGTTGCGGGAGACCAGTTCGCAGGGCAGCATGGTCAGCGGCCGGCCATTGGCCTTGTAGCGGGCGTGCAGCAGCAAAAGAAGCTTGCCCGGAAAGGAGGCGGGAATCGTCTGCTCCGGGCTGTCGGCATCGACGCGATAGCCGGTATCGCCGGTATTGGAAATGAGGATGTCCGCTTCCTCGACGACGATCCGCGTCACTTCCGCCCAGTCCGCAGTCGTCGATAGCGCACGTGCGACACTCGTAACCTGTTGGCGGCGGTTGATCTCTTGCCCTGCTTCCAGCCCCCGCACGATCACAGGGAAACCACCCGGCATTGCCAGCGCTGCAAGCCGTCCGGCGCGCTCGACCGATCCCGTCGTCTGGACAATGGTGATCTTGCCGGTGGCCTCGCCGCGCTCCAGCGCTTCGCTGATGAAAAGGTCTGCATGCGCCTGGAGGAAGCGGCTTGTTCCAAATTGCACGATTGGCGTTTTCATCGTTCCGGGCAGCCTTTACTGGATGGATTGAAGCAGGGTTTCGCGCGCAGAGCGCAGATGTCGCCGGCAGGCCTCTTCGGCTTTGACCGGATCACGGGCGCGCAGCGCGGCGATATAGGCGAGATGCTCTTCGAGCGCGCGGGCATTGCGCTCGCGGGCGTTCGCCTTGTTCCACTGGTAGTGATAGTGAAAAACGATGGCGATGATGTCGTAGAAATCGACGATGAAACGGTTGCTGGACGATCGGTGCAGCAGCCGATGGAAACGCTCGTCGAGCTCGGAAAATTCCATGAAACGGCTGTCGATATCGCCGAGAATCTCGTGATGAATGGCCTCGATCTTTGACAGTTCTGCCCAGGCCGGATGTTCCGCCGGCAGCGCCACGAAGGAGTGCGCGGAGCGAAGCTCGAACATTTCCCGCACCTCCGTCAGTTCCAGCGCGAATTCGCGGGTAAAGCCCTTGAGGATCCAGTGGCTGTTCGGTCGCTTCTCGATCAGGCCGAAGCGGCTGAAACGGATCAGGAATTCGCGCACACTGGTCGTGCCGGTACCGATATCGCGGGCCAGTTCCAGTTCGTTGATCTGCATTCCCGGTTCGGCACCGCCCGCCAGAATCCGGCGCATGAAACTGCGCTCGATGATGTCGGACAGACGAATCGGTTTCCTCGACCGGGTAATAGTCATCCGGTTCCGGCTGGCGCAGCACCGTCTTTGCCCGCTTGTCCCAGGTGATCAGCTTCAGCTCTTCCAGACGTGTCAGGATGGCGCGGATCGTCGTTCTGCTGACGCCGAGCAGAACGCCGAGTTCCGGCTCGGACGGCAAGGTGGCGGTCTCGGCCAGAAGCTTGAGGCAACGGTTGAAGGCTTCCTTGAATACTGTGTTTTGCTTCGCCATGGATATCGCCGTTTGGATAGAGGGCCCCGCGAACTGCCGACGCGGTCGTGCCGATCTCCGGCGTGCAGACGCCGGTTCTCATAGCTCCTCTAGCCGGTTCGCCTTATCCTGTCTTGGGCAATGCTCCGGTCCCGCATGATTGTTTCATCCCATTTTTTTGTTTTCAGGCACCGCCGCAGGTTTGCCTCGATGCTTTCATGATCCGCATAATACCCATTGACGACAAACTGTCTATTGTAGATAAAAGACAAAAATCGGGGAGCGACATTGTTCTCCCAATAATCATCTCGGGAGATATTCAGGGTGGCTGCACCGTCCTTCATCGTTTTGTCGCCGGAAGACAATGTCGCCGTCGCATCGCTTGCCATCGAAGCCGGTGGCGATCTGCCCGGCGGTGTTCGCGCCAATGGCCGGATTGATCCCGGTCACAAGGTTGCGATCCGCGCGGTTCATGTGGGTGAACCGGTCGTGAAATACGGGCAGGCCATCGGCCGCGCGACGATCGAGATCGCCGCTGGCGACCATGTACATTCCCACAATCTTGCCTTCGATCAGGACCGCCTCTCGATCGGCGCGCCCGTTCCGCCGGAAGCCGCGAGCGAAGCAGACAAGGCACGGACCTTCATGGGGTATCGCCGTGCCGATGGCCGGGCGGCAACCCGCAATTTCATCGGCATTATCGCCAGCGTCAACTGTTCCACCACCGTCTGTCGCGCCATTGCCGAAGAGGCCAACAAAACCATCCTGCCGCACTACGACGGCATCGATGGCTTCGTGCCGATCGTTCACGATCAGGGCTGCGGCATGAGCTCGACCGGCGACGGCATGCAGAACCTGCACCGGACGCTCGCCGGTTATACGCGGCATGTGAATTTTGGCGGCGTGCTGATGGTCGGCCTCGGCTGCGAGGTCAACCAGCTGACGCTTTACGGCCAGAGCGGCGCCGGTGCCGGCAAGCGGCACTTCAACATCCAGGATGCCGGCGGTTCACGCCGTGCCGTTGCCCGGGCGCTCGGCGTGTTGAGCGAGATCGCTGCCGAAGTGGGCACTGCCAAACGCGTTCCGATATCGGTCAGCGAAATCATCGTCGGGCTGCAATGCGGTGGCTCCGATGGTCTCTCAGGTATCACCGCCAATCCGGCGCTCGGTGCCGCCGTCGATATTCTGGCGGGTGCCGGTGGCACGGCAATCCTTTCGGAAACCTCTGAAATCTACGGCGCTGAGCATCTTCTGCGCAGCCGTGCCGTCAACGAGGATGTCGCAAGAAAGCTCGATGGTCTGATTTCCTGGTGGGAAAATTACGTGGCGATGCACGGTGCTTCGCTGGATAATAATCCTTCACCGGGCAACAAGCGTGGCGGTCTGACGACGATTCTCGAAAAATCGCTCGGTGCGGTGGCCAAAGGTGGCCGCTCGCCGCTGACAGCGGTTTACAACTATGCCGAACGCGTCAAGGAACACGGCCTCGTCTTCATGGATACACCCGGCTATGATCCGGTTTCGGCCACGGGCCAGGTGGCCGGCGGCGCCAATGTCATCACCTTCACGACAGGCCGCGGCAGTTGCTTTGGCTCGCGCCCATGCCCGTCGATCAAGCTGACCAGCAACACGGCGCTCTACCAGTCGATGGAAGAGGACATGGACATCGACTGCGGCACGATCGCCACCGGCGATGCCACGATTGCCGGCAAGGCGCGCGAAATTTTTGACCTGATCGTCGATACGGCGTCCGGAAAAAAGACCAAGAGCGAGCTGTTCGGTTATGGCGACAATGAATTCGTGCCCTGGCACCTGGGCGCGACGCTCTGACAAAACCTGTCGGATTGGAGGAGAGACTTTTGCTGCAGACCAGAAAAATCGGCCGGACGGATCTTTCTGTCACGGAATTCAGCTTCGGCACGGCGCCGCTCGGCGGCATGTACCGCGCCTGTCCGCGTGATGTGGCCATGGATACGCTGGAAGCGGCCTGGCAGACCGGTATCCGGTTCATCGACACGGCGCCCTGGTATGGTTTCGGGCTTGCCGAGCGGCGCGTCGGCGATTTCCTGCGTGACAAGCCGAAGGGAAGTTATGTGCTGTCCACCAAGGTCGGACGGCTGCAGCGGCCCGTCGCCGATGACAAGGTGCCAAGCTATGGTTTCGTCGACCCGCTGCCGTTCGATACGGATTATGATTATTCCTATGACGGCATCATGCGCTCGGTCGAATTCAGCCATGCGCGCCTTGGCCTCAACCGGATCGATATTCTCTTCGTGCATGATATCGGCGTCTATACGCATGGGGCCGAGCGCAACGCGATCTACCTGCGCCAGCTTTTCGATGGTGGCCTGAAGGCGCTGGAAGAGCTGAAATCGAGCGGTGCGATCGCCGCCTACGGTCTGGGCGTCAATGAAGTTCCGGTGTGTCTCGACGTGATGCGCGAGGCTGATCTTGACTGCATTCTGCTGGCAGGCCGCTATACGCTGCTGGACCGCACGGCGGAGGCGGAACTGTTGCCGCTTTGCGAGAAGAAACAGACCTCATTGGTCATTGGCGGCGTCTTCAATTCCGGCATTCTGGCGACGGGACCGGTCGAAGGCTCGCATTTCGACTACATGCCGGCAACGCCGGAGGTTCTCGAAAAAGTCACCGCAATGGAAGAGATTGCCGTGGCGAGAGGCGTGCCGCTCGCTCAGCCAGCCATTCAGTTTCCGTTGCAAAGCCCTGTCGTCGCGTCCGTTCTTCTTGGAACGGCAAAACCATCAAGTCTTCTGCGCAATATGGAATTGATCGACCAGCGTCTCGAGCCGGAGGAATTCTCGGCTTACGAGCCGCATACGTTGGTTGCCCCCGAACTCGGCACGGACGCGGTCCGGGTTTAGCCGGCGGAAAGGACGACACCATGTTGAAAGGCATCCATCCATTGCTCGGGCCGGAATTGCTGCACGCCATCCGCACCATGGGCCATGGAGACGAGATCGTCATCGCCGACGCGAATTTTCCATCCAGCACGCTGGGGCCGAAAGTCGTCCGCGCCGATGGCGTCGATGCGCTTTCCATCGCCGAGGCGGTTCTTGCACACATGCCGCTGGATACCTTTGTCGCGGAATCGGCATGGCGCATGGAGGTCGTGGGCGATCCTGCAGCGGTACCGGAGGTCTGCGTCAAGTTCCAGAGCCTGGTCAGGAAGCTCGCCGGCGATTTCCAGGTCGTGCCGATCGAGCGTTTTGCCTTCTATGAGCGTGCCCGCAAGGCAGCCTATATCGTCGCGACGACGGAGTTCCGCCTGTACGGCAACCTCATCCTGAAGAAAGGCGTCGTGCATCCGCAGGAACTTTATCGGGTCTGAGGATACGTGGTCGTCAGCCACTAAACGTTTGACATAGATCATAAAAAACAAAGACTTGATACAAACTGAAAATCACTATCGCAGGCAGAGAACACCGCTTGCAATTTCAAATATGCTGAGATAGCTTGCCTTTGCCAAATGTTTTTTATGGATAAAAGATCACCTGTTAGCGTCTTGCAGGCTGGTCGGAGGAGAACTTAACAAGACGTTGTTGGAGGAGAACAACATGACACTGATGAAGAATATCCTGTCCCGCCGCGCGTTCACCAGCCTTGCTGGCGCTGCCGTTTTCGCAACGATGATGCCGATGACCTCGTTCGCACAGGACGTCACCATCCCGATCATCGTCAAGGACACCACGTCCTTCTACTGGCAGATCGTTCTGGCCGGTGCTCGGGCCGCCGGCAAGGATCTCGGCGTAAACGTACCGGAACTCGGCGCGCAGTCTGAGTCCGATATCAACGGCCAGATCAGCATCCTCGAAAATGCCGTTGCCGGCGCACCGGCTGCCGTCGTTATTTCGCCGACGGAATTCAAGGCGCTCGGCAAGCCGATCGACGAAGCTGCAAAGGCCGTGCCGATCATCGGCATCGACTCCGGTGCCGACTTCGAAGGCCTTTACGTCCTTCCTGACGACCGACAACGTCCAGGGTGGCCGCATCGCTGCCGACGGTCTCGCTGCCGCGATCAAGGAAGCCACCGGCAAGGAAGAAGGCGAAATCGCCATCATCACCAGCCTTCCGGGTGTCGGTTCGCTTGATCAGCGCCATGAAGGCTTCGTCGAGGTCATCGGTGCGAAATATCCGGGTCTGAAAATCGTTGCCGACAAATATGCCGACGGTCAGGCAACAACCGGCCTCAACATGATGACCGACCTGATCACCGCAAACCCGAACCTCGTTGGCGTCTTTGCGTCCAACCTGATCATGGCACAGGGCGTTGGCCAGGCCATCGCTGAAAACAAGCTCGGCGACAAGATCAAGGTCATCGGCTTCGACAGCGACGAAAAGACGGTTGGCTTCCTCAAGGAAGGCGTTCTCGCCGGCCTCGTCGTGCAGGACCCGTACCGCATGGGTTACGACGGCATCAAGACCGCTCTCGCCGCTTCCAAGAAGGAAAAGGTCGAGGCCAATGTTGATACCGGTGCAAACCTGGTGACCAAGGCCAATATGGCCGACCCGAAGATCGATGCCCTTCTGAACCCGAAGGTCAACTGATCTGATTGAGCGGCAGGCCCGGCTTTGTTCCGGGTCCTGCCGACATCGATCCAGACGAATCGTCCTGCCTCATCGGGCTAGCGCCGCGTGAGGCAGGTTTTCGAATGTGGGGAGGGAGCCGCCATGACAGGACTTCACGACATCACCCAGCTGCACACCGGGTCACACCCTGTTGCCAAGGGACAGCCGATCCTCGAATTGCGCGGATTGCAGAAGAAATACGGTGCCGTCGAGGCCTTGAAGCCGGCGGACATCACATTTCTGTCCGGTGAAATCCACGCCATTGTCGGCGAAAATGGTGCCGGCAAATCCACGCTCATCAAGCTCCTGACCGGCGTTATCCGGCGCACCTCGGGCGAAGTCTTCTGGTGCGGCCAATCCGTACAGCTGGCAACGCCGACCGAGGCGATCGCCCGCGGCATCAATGCCGTGCACCAGGAGGTCGTGCTTTGCCGGCACCTGACGGTCGCGGCCAACATGTTCCTCGGCGACGAGATGCAGGCCAATGGTCTGATGCGCCAGCGTGCCATGACCAATGCCGCCCAGGCCGTGCTCAACGATCTCGGTTTCAACCTGCCGGCAGCCGCACTTCTCAGCGATCTGACGATCGGCCAGCAGCAGCTGGTCGCAACAGCGCGCGCGGCAATGCGTGGCACCCAGTTCCTGATTTTCGATGAACCGACCGCCTATCTGACACGCCAGGAATCGGCGCAGCTGTTCCGGCTCATTCGCCGGCTTCAGTCGGAAGGTGTGACGATCGTCTATATCAGCCACCGCATGGAGGAGGTCTTCGAACTGGCCGACCGCGTCTCGGTGCTGCGCGACGGAACCCATGTCGGAACGCGCCTGATCGGCGAGACCAATGATGCCGAACTGATCTCGATGATGATCAATCGCACCATCGAACAGATCTATCACAAGGAACAGCTGCCGATCGGTGAGACGATCGTCGAAACGCGCGGCCTGTCCGGTCCCGGTTTCGAGAATATTTCGCTGTCGGTGAAGGCCGGCGAGATCGTCGGTCTCTATGGCCTGATCGGTGCCGGGCGCAGCGAGTTTGCCCTTGGGCTCTACGGTCGCCAGCCCCTCAGCGCCGGCGAAATATTCTGGCAGGGAAACAAGGTGACGATCCGCAACGAGCGCAAGGCCATGGACCTCGGCATTGCACTGGCGCCCGAAAGCCGCCGCGACCAGGGGCTTTGCCTCAATCTGCCGATCGGCCTGAACATCAACCTTCCGGTTTTCGACCGGCTGACCAGCGGCTTCACCATCAACCGGCGCCGCGAAATCGAGAATGCCGACAAGCAGATCAGCGACCTCAAGATCAAGACGCCGACGCGGCGGGTTCTCGCTTCGGCCATGTCCGGCGGCAACCAGCAGAAGATCGTCATCGGCAAATGGCTGAGCCACGGCGCCAAGCTGTTCATCTTCGACGAGCCGACGGTCGGCGTCGATGTCGGCACCAAGGCGGAAATCTACCGGCTGTTCGCGCGGCTCCTGGAACAGGGCGCCGGCATCATCCTGATCTCGTCCTACCTGCCGGAAGTCTACGAACTCTCGGACCGGCTGCATGTTTTCCGGCAAGGCAAGCTCGTCGCCAGCCACACCTACCGCAGCGCCTCGCACGAGGAAGTGCTGACCCAGGCGATCGGCGTCTGACATCAGTTGAACGAAAAAGACAAGACAAGAATGAGTGAGGGAGGAAAATCATGAGCGTAGAGACCACGACGGAAACCGCACCGGTGCCGAAGAAGGGCATGAACGTCCTGTTCGGTCTGATCTTGCTCGGCCTGCTGCTGCTGCTCTGGCTGCTCCTGGCCATCTTTACCAACAGCTTCTGGACGCCGAACAACATCAGCAACCTGCTGCGCCAGGGCGCGATGACGGCGATCCTTGCCGTTGGCCAGACTTTCGTCATCATCACCGCCGGTATCGACCTCTCGGTCGGTGCCGTGGTCGGTTTTTCCAGCGTCACCATCGCCTGGTTGCTGCAGGCGGGTGTTCCGCTTTGGCCAGCCATGGCCTTGACCCTGCTGGTCGGTGTCGCGATCGGTGCGTTCCACGCCTTCGGCATCGTGCGCATGGGGCTCCCAGCCTTCATCATAACGCTCGCGACACTGACATCGCTGCGCGGCATTGGCCTGCTGATCACCAACGGTTCGACCATCTCGATCAGCAACGACAGCTTCACCGATTTCTCGCGCGCCGATTTCCTTGGTGTTCCAAGCCTGTTCTGGATGGTGCTGGTGGTCGCGATACCGGCCTATATATTCCTGCATCTTAGCCGCTGGGGGCGCTATCTCTTTGCAGTCGGCTCCAACAGCGAGGCGGCGCGGCTGTCCGGCGTCAACGTCAACAGGACCATCTATCTCGCCTATATCCTGTCCTCGACCTGCGCTGCCTTCGTCGGTCTCCTTCTCGCCTCCCGCATCGGCATCGGCAACGCGACCCAGGCCGAGGGCTGGGAATTGCAGGCGATCGCCTCATCGGTCATCGGCGGCACAAGCCTGTTTGGCGCAGTCGGCTCTGTGCACGGACCATTGATCGGCGCGTTCATCCTGGCAACGATCAACAACGGCGCCAATCTTCTCAACGTCAATTCGTTCTGGCAGCGGATCATCACCGGCGCGCTGATCATCATCATCGTCTACATCGACCAGTTGCGCCGTCGCGGTGCCCGCTGAACCGGTCCGTCGAATTGAATTCATGCTTCTGCACGGCAATGGCCGTGCAGAAGCGATCCCAACGTGAAAGACGGACGACGTCATGAAAGCTGTTCTTTGCCCCGAACCAGGGCGTCTGGAGATCGTCGAGAGAGAGGCGCCGCCGACACCTCCGGCAGGCTGGGCGCGGCTCGCCGTCAGCCATGTCGGTATCTGCGGCACCGACTATCATATCTTCGAAGGCAAGCATCCCTTTCTCGAATATCCAAGGGTCATGGGTCATGAGATCTCGGCGACCGTGCTGGAAACGGGGGCTGGTGTAACGCTGGAGCCGGGAACGCCGGTCATCGTCAATCCTTACCTGTCCTGCGGAACCTGTGCCGCCTGCAGGCAGGGCAAGCCCAATTGCTGTACGGCGATCAAGGTGCTGGGTGTTCATACCGACGGCGCCTTCTGCGAGGAAATTCTTGTCCCGCAAGCCAATCTCTACCCGGCCGGGGACCTTTCGCTCGAGGCTGCAGCGACGGTGGAGTTCCTGGCGATCGGCGCGCATGCCGTTCGCCGTTCGCTGGCGCCGTCCGGCGTCCGCGCGCTGGTGATTGGCGCCGGGCCGATCGGACTTGGAACCGCGATCTTCTCGCGGATTGCCGGCCATGCGGTCACCCTGCTCGATGCCAGCACTGAGCGTCTCGACATGGCTGCCAAGCGTCTCGGTTTTTCCGGCGGTATCCTGGCGGACGAAAATGCGCTAGCGGCAGTGCTGTCGGCAACCGATGGCGAAGGCTTTGATGTGGTCTTCGATGCCACGGGTCATGGCGGCTCGATGGAGAAATCCTTCTCCTTCGTTGCCCATGGCGGCAGCCTCGTCTTCGTCAGCGTGGTGAAGGATGACATCCGCTTTTCGGATCCGGAGTTCCACAAGCGGGAAATGATGCTGATCGGCAGCCGTAATGCGACGCGCGTCGATTTCGAGCACGTCGCCGCCTCGATCCGCGCAGGGCACGTGCCGATCGATCAGCTGATCACCCACCGCACAACGCTGGAGCGCGCGGTGGATGACCTGCCACGCTGGGCGCATGAGAAATCCGGACTGATCAAGGCGGTCATCAAGGTTTCGGCATGAAGCGGATCGACGCCCATCAGCATTACTGGAGCCTTGGCCTTGGCCACAACAATTGGCCGACACCGGATCTCTCGGCAATCTATCGGGACTTTGCGCCCATCGATCTCGCACCGCATCTCAAGGCCTGCGGTGTTGCGCGCACCGTGCTCGTTCAGGCGGCGCCGAACATCGCCGAGACGATTTTCCTGCTGGACCTGTCAGAAAAGGAAGACACTGTTGCCGCCGTTGTCGGCTGGGTCGATATCTGCGGACCGGACGCAGGCGAGGATCTTCACCGGCTCAGCCGATATCCGAAATTCAGGGGCATCCGGCCGATGCTGCAGGGTATCGAAGATACCGCCTACATCCTGCAACCAGCGGCATTGAACAGTCTGAGGCTTGCAGCCGAAATGGACCTGCGTTTCGATGCGCTGGTGCAGCCCCGTCATTTGCCGGTTATCGCCGCTTTGGCGGATCATCTTCCCCATTTGCCGATCGTTGTCGATCACGGAGCCAAGCCGTTCATCGAAAAGGGCATAACGGAGCCCTGGCGTGCCGACATGGCGGCACTTGCAAAGCGCTCCAATGTTTCCGTCAAGCTTTCCGGCCTGGTGACCGAGGCCGGTGAAGGCTGGTCGGTCGAGTCCTTGAGGCCCTACGCCTCGCACCTGCTGGAGGTTTTCGGCCCCGAACGCGTCATGTTCGGCAGTGACTGGCCGGTCGTTGAATTGGCCTCGACCTATGAGCGCTGGATGCAGGCTGCGGATGCCTTGACAGCGCATCTGGACGAGGCTGGCCGGCAGGCCGTGTTTTACAGGACGGCAGCGACATTTTACGGAATTACCGATTGAAGCAAGAGACAGCCAGGAGCAAGCACTTCACGATATATCAAGCCTTGTCCTGTAAGGTCCGACAGACAGTTGCTTAAAAGGCGTGCCGCGCTATTTGTTGCGTTGCAATAGAAAAATGTTAATGTCTCTGGCTGTTGCAGCGACAAACAAGAATACAGGGTTGCGTCCATTAGGGAGCGGCGTTGTCGTTTACGGTAACAAGGAGTGCGCTTCCGATGTTTTACCAGCTTTATGAACTCAATCATGCAATGATGGCCCCATGGCGGGCTGCTGCCGATGCGATGCGGCTTGCCTACAGCAACCCGCTTAATCCGATCTCGCATACCTATATGGGCCGCGCCGCAGCCGCCGGCCTTGAGGTTTTCGAGCGGACCACCCGGCGCTACGGCAAACCCACCTTCGGCCTGCCGGAAACGGTCATCGACGGTGTGCCTGTGACGGTCACCGAAAAGATCGTCTGGCGTGAACCGTTCTGCAATCTCATCCATTTCCAGCGCGCCCTGCCGAAAGGGCATGCAGCCGATCCGAAGGTCCTGATTGTCGCCCCGATGTCCGGCCATTACGCGACGTTGCTGCGCGGCACGGTGGAAGCCATGCTGCCCAATTCCGATGTCTACATCACCGATTGGATCGACGCGCGCACGGTGCCGCTGGCCGAAGGCACATTCGATCTAGACGACTACATCGATTACGTGATCAACCTCCTGCATTTCCTCGGGCCCGACACCCATGTGATTGCAGTGTGCCAGCCGGCAGTCCCGGTTCTCGCGGCCGTTGCCGTCATGGAAGCCAATGATGATCCGCTGTCGCCCTCATCGATGACGCTGATGGGCGGTCCGATCGACACGCGCATCAATCCGACTGCGGTCAACAAGCTGGCCGAAGAGAAGCCGATCGAATGGTTCCGCGACAATGTCGTGATGCCGGTGCCGTTTCCGCTTCCCGGCTTCATGCGTCAGGTCTATCCAGGCTTCCTGCAGCTCTCCGGCTTCATGTCGATGAACCTCGACCGCCATCTGGCGGCGACCAAGGATTTCTTCGAGCACCTCGTCAAGAATGACGGCGACGCGGCCGAAAAGCACCGTGATTTCTATGATGAATACCTGGCGGTGATGGACCTGACGGCGGAGTTCTATCTGCAGACGGTGGAAGTTGTGTTCATGAAGCATGCCCTGCCGAAAGGCGAGATGCTCCATCGTGGGCAGAAGGTTGATACGACCGCAATCCGCAAGGTCGCCTTGCTGACGGTCGAAGGCGAGAACGACGATATCTCTGGCGCTGGACAGACGAAGGCTGCCCAGACGATCTGCACCAACATCCCGGACCACATGCGCATGCACTACGTGCAGCCGGATGTCGGGCATTACGGCGTTTTCAACGGGTCGCGTTTCCGGCGCGAAATCGCCCCGCGGATCTCCGCCTTTCACCGGGAACACGCGCGCAGCGCAAAACCGGTGCGCCGTGTGATCAAGGGCGGAAAGTCCGCCTGAGGACCTGATGTCAAAGGATTTCTTCCATTCCGATCAGGGACTTGATCGATTGGGATGGGAGAATATCTTGCAGAGGTGGCAACACCTTCCCACATCTTCGTTAGCGGGTCGCACAGGGCGGCCCACGATAAACGAGGACTTCCACAGATGAACCAATCCGCATTGATCCGTCCGGACTGGACGCCCGCGACCATTGCAATGATGGTGCTCGGTTTCGTGGTTTTCTGGCCGCTTGGCCTGGCCATGCTCGCCTATATCATCTTCGGCGAACGGTTGAAGACATTCAAGAAGGATGCCAACGACACCGTCGATGGCGTGTTTTCGTCCTTCAAACGCGGCGGCCGCAATCGCTATCGCCCGTCCTTCGGCACCGGCAACGTTGCTTTCGACGACTGGCGTGATGCCGAACTGGCCCGCCTCGACGAAGAGCGCCGCAAGCTGGACGAAATGCGCGAGCAGTTCGATTCCTATGTGCGTGAACTTCGTCGTGCCAAGGACCAGGACGACTTCGACCGTTTCATGCGCGAGCGCAATTCCGGCGGTTCGGGCTCGGTTCCGGGCTTCCCGGCCAACTGACCTGAACCCCTCTGACATACCGGCCGGCACCTCTACAAAGGTGCCGGCCTTTTTACGTGCCTCATGCGCCTTTCATTCGAATCGGATATCACCGTCTGATGTTTTCGTTGCTCAGAAAATCCGTTCGCTCGCCGAAGAAGCCGCCACCGCCGACGGTGCGCAGCATCGATGTCGCCGGCAAGATCCTGTCGCTGACGATCAAGCAGAACGCGCGGGCCACGCGCATGACATTGCGGATCGAGCCGGGTGGCCGGGCGCTGAAAATGACCATTCCCCAAGGCCTGCCGGAGCGCGAGGTCAACGCCTTCCTCGACCGGCATCAGGGCTGGCTGATGACCAAGCTTGCCCGTTTCTCAGGGGAAAGCGTTCTGGAAGACGGTGGCAGTATTCTTATTCGCGGCGTTGCGCATCGTATCGAGCGCACCGGCAAGCTGCGGGGGCTGACCGAGGCAATTTCCATCGATGACGAGCGGATTTTGAGAGTAAGCGGGGCGGAAGAGCATCTCGGCCGCCGGATCGCAGATTTTCTGAAGAAGGAAGCCCGCAAGGATCTCGAACGGCTGGTTGCGATCCACGCCCGCACGGTGGGTCGCAAGGTAAAATCCCTGAGTTTCAAGGATACGCGCAGCCGCTGGGGATCCTGTTCGGCCGATGGCGCCCTGAGTTTCTCCTGGCGTATCGTGATGGCGCCTCCCAAGGTCATCGACTATCTCGCAGCCCATGAGGTTGCGCATCTGCGCGAGATGAACCACGGTCCGGATTTCTGGGATCTCTGCGAGGAACTGTGCCCGGCAACGGACGATGCCAAACGCTGGCTGAAGCGCAACGGCACCATGCTGCACGCCATCGATTTCGACTAACGCGACTTAGCGGCGATACTGGCCGCCAAGCGCGTCCCTGATCTTCTCGTCCGTCTTGTACTGGCTGAGCGCATAGACCGACCAGATCGCCGCCGGAATCCAGCCGATCAGCGTCACCTGCAGGATCAGGCAGATAATGCCGGCGAAAGGCCGGCCGATCGTGAAGAACTGCAGCCAGGGCAGCAGCAGGGCAAGCAGAAGGCGCATCGTCATTCTCCGTATCTAGCGTCGGATGGCATATGGTTCGCGATGATCCGGGTTACAATATAGAGTGTGCCGTGTTGCAGTGTCGCGCACATAAGGAAATGCCGCTTTTTGGCTCGACTCCCGCAGAATTTCATGTCACGTCGCTTTCATGAAAACGGAAGTGAAGATTTGCGGGCTGAAGACCGCCGAAGCCGTGGACCGGGCTGTTGCGCTCGGCGCCTCGCATGTCGGGTTTCATCTTCTTCCCGAAAAGCCCGCGCAACATCGAACCTGATGATGCGGGACGCCTGGCAGAGCGCATTCGCGGCAGGGCAAAGATCGTCGCCGTGACCGTCGATGCGGACAATGATGATCTGGACGAGATCGTCTCCGCGCTGTCGCCGGATATCCTGCAGCTGCATGGCGAGGAAAGCCCGGAGCGCGTTCTGAACATCAAGGCGGTCTACGGATTGCCGGTCATCAAGGCACTTTCGATCCGCGATGCCGATGATCTGCGCCGGATAGAACCCTATATTGGCATTGCTGACCGGTTTCTGTTCGATGCGAAGCCGCCGAAAGGCTCGGAGCTGCCGGGCGGCAACGGCGTTTCCTTCGACTGGACGCTGCTTGAAGCGCTTGACGACAGCGTCGATTACATGCTTTCCGGTGGTTTGAACAAAGACAATGTCGCCGAAGCGCTGGCGATACCCGGGCGCCGGCCATCGATATGTCCTCGGGCGTCGAAAGTGCCCCAGGTGTCAAGGATCTGACGCGCATGGACGCGTTTTTCGATGCCGTAAGGCTGGCGGAGACGGTCCTGCGAAAAGAATGCAGTTGCAGGGAGAATAAAGTGAACGAGACGCCAAAACTGAATTCCTTCCAGGCCGGGCCGGATGAAGACGGCCGCTTCGGTATTTTCGGCGGCCGCTTCGTTGCCGAAACCCTGATGCCGCTGATCCTCGACCTCGAGGAAGAGTGGAATAAGGCCAAGACCGATCCGGCCTTCCAGGCCGAACTGCAGCACCTCAACACCCATTATACCGGCCGTCCGAGCCCGCTCTATTTTGCCGAACGCCTGACCGCAGGAACTGGGTGGCGCGAAGATCTACTTCAAGCGCGACGAGCTCAACCATACCGGCTCGCACAAGATCAACAATTGCCTCGGCCAGATCCTGCTCGCCAAGCGCATGGGCAAGACCCGCATCATCGCCGAAACCGGTGCCGGCCAGCATGGCGTGGCCTCGGCCACGGTTGCCGCCCGCTTCGGTCTTCCCTGCGTGGTCTACATGGGTGCGACCGATGTCGAGCGCCAGGCGCCGAACGTATTCCGCATGAAGCTGCTCGGTGCCGAGGTCAAGCCGGTGACGTCAGGTCACGGCACGCTGAAGGACGCGATGAACGAGGCGCTGCGCGACTGGGTCACCAATGTCGACGACACCTATTACATGATCGGCACCGCCGCCGGTCCGCATCCCTATCCGGAAATGGTTCGCGATTTCCAGTCGGTGATCGGGCGCGAAGCGCGCGAGCAGATGATGGCCGCCGAAGGCCGTCTGCCCGACATGCTGATTGCAGCCGTCGGCGGCGGATCGAATGCCATCGGCCTGTTCCATCCTTTCCTCGATGACGACAGCGTCAAGATCGTCGGCGTCGAAGCCGGCGGCAAGGGGCTGGATGGCGAGGAACATTGCGCCTCGCTGACCGCCGGTTCGCCGGGCGTGCTGCACGGCAACCGCACCTACCTGCTGCAGGATGGCGATGGCCAGATCAAGGAAGGCCATTCGATTTCCGCCGGCCTCGACTATCCCGGCATCGGCCCTGAGCATTCCTGGCTGAAGGATGCCGGCCGCGTCGAATATGTGCCGATCATGGACCACGAAGCGCTTGAGGCCTTCCAGTTCCTGACGCGTCTTGAAGGCATCATTCCGGCGCTGGAGCCGAGCCATGCCCTGGCCGAAGTGATGAAGCGGGCGCCGAAGATGGACAAGGACCAGATCATCGTGATGAATCTCTGTGGCCGCGGCGACAAGGACATCTTCACGGTCGGCAAGCTGCTTGGAATGGGACTGTAAGACGATGACCGCACGCATGGACAAACGCTTTGCCGATCTGGACGCTGAAGGCCGCCCGGCGCTGGTCACCTATTTCATGGCCGGTGATCCGGATTATCGAAACCTCGCTGTCGATCATGAAGGCACTGCCGACGGCCGGCTCCGATGTCATCGAGCTCGGCATGCCGTTTTCCGACCCGATGGCCGATGGTCCGGCGATCCAGCTGGCCGGCCAGCGGTCGCTCAAGGGTGGCCAGACGCTTGCAAAGACGCTGGAGCTTGCCCGGCGGTTCCGTGCCGATGATCAGGACACACCGATCGTCCTGATGGGCTACTACAACCCGATCTACATCTATGGCGTCGATCGTTTCGTCGATGATGCACTTGCTGCCGGCATCGACGGCCTGATCGTCGTCGATCTGCCGCCGGAAATGGATGACGAACTCTGCATCCCGGCGCTGCAAAAGGGCCTGAACTTCATTCGCCTGGCCACGCCGACGACCGATGACAAGCGCCTGCCGAAGGTTCTGCAGAACACGTCTGGCTTCGTCTATTACGTGTCGATGAACGGCATCACCGGGTCGGCACTGCCCGATCCGTCCTTGGTCTCGGATGCCGTCCAGCGGATCAAGGCTCATACGAAGCTGCCGGTCTGCGTCGGTTTCGGCGTCAAGACTGCCGAACATGCGCGTGCAATCGGCGCGTCCGCCGATGGCGTTGTCGTCGGCACGGCGATCGTCAACCAGGTGGCATCGAGCCTCACCGAAGACGGGCAGGCAACCGGCGCGACGGTTCCGGGCGTGGAAACGCTGGTACGCGGTCTTTCAGCCGGCGTTCGCAGCGCAAGACTTGCAGCGGCCGAATAATTGCCCACATTGTGGCGCAGACCCGAATGTGAATATTCAGGAGTTTCGATTTGAACTGGATCACAAACTACGTTCGCCCGAAGATCAACTCGATGCTGGGCCGTCGGGAAGTCGCCGAGAATCTCTGGATCAAATGCCCGGAAACCGGCGAGATGGTGTTTCACCGCGATCTCGAAGAGAACAAGTGGGTCATTCCCGCCTCCGGCTTCCATATGAAGATGCCGGCCAAGGCGCGGCTGAAGGACCTGTTCGATGACGGCGTCTACGAAGCCTCTGCCGCAGCCGAAGGTCGCGCAGGATCCGCTGAAGTTCCGCGATTCGAAGAAATACACCGATCGTCTGCGCGACAGCCGCATCAAGACCGATCTTGAAGACACGATCGTTGCCGGTGTCGGCCGCTGCCGCGGCGTCAAGCTCGTCGGCGTCGTGCATGAATTCAATTTCATGGGCGGCTCGCTCGGCATTGCTGCCGGCGAAGCGATCATCAAGGCTTTCGAGCGGGCGATTGCGGAAAAATGCCCGCTGGTCATCTTCCCGGCATCCGGCGGTGCCCGCATGCAGGAAGGCATCCTGTCGCTGATGCAGCTGCCGCGCACCACAGTTGCCGTGCAGATGCTGAAAGAAGCGGGTCTTCCCTATATCGTCGTGCTGACCAATCCGACCACGGGCGGTGTCACCGCATCCTATGCCATGCTGGGCGACCTGCATCTGGCCGAACCGGGTGCTGAAATCTGCTTTGCCGGCAAGCGCGTCATCGAACAGACGATCCGCGAGAAGCTGCCCGAAGGGTTCCAGACGTCGGAATATCTGATGGAACACGGCATGATCGACATGGTGATCAAGCGGCACGATATTCCTGAAACGCTTGCCAGCGTGCTGAAGATCCTGATGAAGAAGCCCGCCGAGGCGGCCAACATCAAGGCTGCGGCCGCGCCTGTGGTTGCGCCTCTGCCGATCGCTGCCAGCGCCTGATTGGGGTCTGTTTCAGGCAGGAATGCCACTGTCGCCGCCCTTGCGTTCATGCCTGCGCAGGGGCGGTTTTACGTTCAGCTACTCGCGTGAACCGGCTTCGGTGTTTGAGCCGCCGGTCGCCGGGATTTCCGGGGAATAACGATGACGGCAGTGAAAGTCAGTGAAGCGGCGCAGGAAATCGAGAAGCTTCTCGGTCTTCATCCCAAGGGATTTGATCTTTCTCTGGATCGCATCACCCGGCTGCTCGCAACCCTTGGCAATCCGCAGGACCGCCTGCCGCCTGTCATCCATGTCGCCGGCACCAACGGCAAGGGCTCGGTAACGGCCTTTTCCCGTGCCATTCTCGAAGCCGCTGGCCTCAGCGTCCATGTCCATACCTCGCCGCATCTGGTCAACTGGCATGAGCGGTACCGGATGGGCGTCAAGGGCGGACGCGGTCAGCTGGTCGGCGATGCTGTCCTCGCCGATGCTGTCAGGCGCGTGGCCGATGCCAATGGCGGCCAGAAGATCACGGTTTTCGAAATCCTGTCGGCTGTCACATTCCTGCTGTTTGCCGAGCACCCCGCCGACGTCGCCATTATCGAGGTCGGTCTGGGCGGTCGGTTCGATGCCACCAACGTCATTGCCAAACCCGCCGTTTCGGTGATCATGCCGATCTCGCTTGATCATCAGGCCTATCTCGGTGACAGGGTGGAACTGATCGCCGCGGAGAAGGCCGGCATCATGAAGCGCGGCTGCGCCGTGGTGATCGGCCATCAGGAAGAGGACGCGGCTCGCAACGTGCTGATGTCCACTGCCGAGCGCCTCGGTTGCCCCTATACGGTCTACGGTCAGGACTTCATGGCCCATGAAGAATTCGGCCGGCTGATCTATCAGGACGAGTTCAGCCTTTCCGATCTTCCCCTGCCGCGTCTTGTCGGTCGCCACCAATACGCCAATTCGGCTGCCGCCATTCGCGCGGTCAAAGCGGCCGGCTTCGATGTCTCAGACGGCGCCATCGAGCAGGGGCTGCAATCGGTGGAATGGGCAGGACGCATGCAGCGGCTGACGCTCGGCAATCTCGCCGGCATTGCGCCTGACGGTGCGGAAATCTGGGTCGATGGCGGGCACAATCCCGGCGCCGGCCAGGTGATCGCCGAAGTCATGGCGAATTTCGAGGAACGCGACCCGCGGCCACTGTTCCTCATCATCGGCATGATCAACACCAAGGATCCGGTCGGCTACTTCAATGCCTTCAAGGGTCTGGCCGAGCAGGTCTTCACCGTGCCGATCCGCGGCTCCGACGCCGGCATCGATCCGGTCGCGCTGGCGGATGACGCAGCATCGGCGGGCTTCGAAGCGGGTGCCGTCTCCGGCGTTTCCGAAGCTTTGGCGGCAATCCGTGAGATGTTCGAAAACGAGCCGGTCTCGCCGCGCATCCTCATCGGCGGCTCGCTCTATCTTGTCGGTGATGTGCTGGCCGACAATGGAACGCCGCCAAAATAATACGGTTTCCGGTTGATCAGCCGGAAACCGTATAACAGGGTCACGGCCATATTGCGGGCAAGACAACAAAAAGCCCGGTCGAGCCGGGCTTTTTGCAATGCGTATCGACTGATTGATCAGGCGGCAGCCGTGGAAATCCACGAGGTGAGCGCCGTCTTCGGGGCTGCGCCAACCTTGATGTCGGCCACTTCGCCGGCCTTGAACATTGCCAGCGTCGGGATCGAGCGCACGCCGTACTGGGCAGCGATTTCCGGGTTCTCGTCGATGTTGACCTTCACGACCTTCACCTTGCCGGCCATCTCGTTGGAGATTTCCTCGAGGCTCGGACCGATCATCTTGCACGGACCGCACCATTCGGCCCAGAAGTCCACGACGACGGGCTCGGCGGAGTTCAGGACTTCGGCCTGAAAATTGGATGTATCGACTTTTACGGTAGCCATAGGCTGCTCCTTGGTTTCGAATTCGGCGTTCGGGGAACGGTTGCCCATGATGTGAGGCGCCGGCCGCTGCTTTTCAATATGGGGTATCTCACTTTGTCGCGAGCTCTTCAAGGCTGCTGTCGAGCATTGCCTCCGGCAGGGCCACAACATGCGGTCCTTCGGTATAGATCAGCACGCATCGGAAAGCGTGATCCGGATAGAGCGGCTGCAGCAGCGCCCGGTAGATCGCCAGCTGCGCCTTGTAGGTAAAGGGCACGGCCTGCGCCGTTTCCGGCACGTCCCTGTTGGTCTTGAAATCAGCGATCACCACGGTCTTGCCCGTGACCGCCAGCCTGTCGATCCGCCCAGAAACCGCATAGTCGCGACGGCCGAGTTTCAGCGTCCCCATCAGGGCGACTTCGGCGCGGGCATGGTCGGTAAAGAGATCGGCCAGATCCGGATGATCGAGCACGCCGAAGACAGACGTGATCAGCGATTGCCGCTCCGCAGGTGACCATGATGGAACGGAGCGTTGCAGGTAGCGCTCGGCGGCGGCCAGCCGATCTTCCGGCGGGATGGATGGCAGCATCTGCAGAAAACGGTGCTGGATGGAGCCGCGCAGCAGCGAGGCGTGCGGCGCTGCCTTGGGTGAAAACAGGGCTGATCCGACGGCAAGATCGGCCGCATCCTCCTCGATGATGACGCCGGCACCCGACGGGCTCAAAGGGCGCGGCAGATGCCTTTGTGGTGGCAGGGCTTGCGACAAGGCCGGCGGCAGGGGCTTGCGCTGCGCCATTGTTTCCCGCTCGCTGCGGACCTCGATGCCCGATTGCTGCGGGCCGCCCGCCACGCGCCAGACATAGCCTGACCATTGCTGCTCGGCCAGCTGGAAGAGCTGCGGCGTGCAGCGTCCCTTGGTGTCGGTCGAGAGGCTGGTCGTCACCATCGCGTGCCATGTATCGGGATTCTGGCGCTTGCCGCGGTAGCCGCAGATGATCAGCCGGTCAGCGGCGCGCGTCATGCCGACATAGAGAAGCCGGCGATATTCCTCTTCGGCTGCGGTTTTCAGACGCTCGGTATCCGCATCCATGATCGAATTGGACGCGGCTCCTGGCGGGCGCCAGATCGGCAGTTTCACCGGTAGCTGGATATCCTTGCCGCCTTCCAGAAGGCGCAGGCCCGAGACATGCTGCGAATTGAATGCCTTGCCGCCACCATCGACGAGAAACACCACCGGTGCTTCCAGCCCCTTGGCTGCATGCACGGTCATGATCCGGATCTCGTTGCGCTCCTTGTCCTGCTCGCGCTTGACGGTGGGTGCTTCCATTTCAAGGCCCGAAATGAAGGCTTGCAGGCCGGGCAGGCCGTTTTTCTCGTGATCGAGCGCAAAGGTCAGGAATTCGTCCAGGATATCGCTGACTTCACTGCCCAGCCGCCCGAGGAACGCCGCCCGCCCACCGGCTGGTCCCAGAATGCGCGCATAGAAGTCATGGACGGGCAGTTGCCGTGCGAGTTTCGCATAGGTCGAAAGCAACCGTTCCGTCCCGTGCCAGGGACTTGATTCGTCAGTCGCAACCGCCTGCAGCCGCGCCCAGAGGCCTTCGGTGGGCGCGCGGCGCGCCGCCAGATCAAAAAGCGCGTCTTCGCTATGATTGAAGAGCGGGCTCTTCAAGAGTGCCGCCAGCGACAGGTCGTCCTGCGGCAGAAGGACGAAGCGGCCCAGCGCCATCAGGTCCTGAATGGCGATATGGCTGGTAAGAACCAGCCGGTCGGCGCCGGCAACCGGAATATTGCCGCGCCTCTTCAAAGCCCGCGTCAGCGCATTGACGAAGGCATCGCGTTTGCGGACCAGAACGATGATATCGCCGGGCTGCATCGGCCGTGCGGTGCCCTTTTCGACCACGGTCTCGCGACCGATCCATTCTGCAAGGACTGCGGCGATCCGCTGCGCCAGAATGTTGACCGGCGCGGTTTCCGGTGTTGCGTCGAAGGCGGCCGTCCATTCATCTTCCTGGATCGTTTCGGCCGGAGCGATTTCGTCCCAAACCTCGACAATGCCGGGATGACCGATGCGGTTGGAAGCGTGGACGACCGCTTCATTGCGGGCACTCAAACCCCGCGCATGGGCCGGATGTTCAAACACGGTATCGACAGCCGAAAGCACGTCCTCGGTCGAGCGGAACGAAAGCTGCAGGCGGATGGCGCTGAACAGGCGCTCGCCGGCCAGCACCCGCCGTTCCGTCACGATGCTCTCGTTGGAAAACCGTTCGGGGCGGGCGCCCTGGAACGAGTAGATCGACTGTTTCTCGTCGCCGACGGCAAACATGGTGCGGTTGCCGCCGCGCGCCGTTTCGCCGGAAAAGAAATCCTCCGTCAGCGACTGGATGATCGTCCACTGCACCGGGCTGGTATCCTGCGCCTCATCGACGAGGATATGGTCGATGCCCTGGTCGAGCTTGTAGTGGATCCAGGGGCCAACATCGCCACGCGAGAGCAGCGTCGCCGTCCGGTTGATCAGGTCGTCGAAGTCCAGCTGGCTTCGGTTCTTCTTGATGTCCTCATAGTCGCGGTTCAGCCTGTCGGCCAGCACCAGCGCCGCCAGCGTCGCCTCGAACATGCGAAGCAGGTTGAGACGGTCGCTTGTCGCAACGACATGGTCACGGGCAAGCGCAACTACGCCTTCAAGATCCGGAGCCGTTTTCAGCATGGCCTTCGAAACGAAGGCCGAATCGGCGCGCGGTTTACCGGCCTGCGTGAAGAACAGGTCCTGCAGCCCCGTGAAACGGTCCATAGGGTCGACCATCCGGCCAACTGTCCTCAGGCCCTCGGCGAATTCGACGACTTTCGTGCCGCCCGCATTCAGAGCGATCCCGATATAGCGTTCCAGCGCTGCCCCATCCAGCCCGTCAAGCGGCCAGGCAGAGGCGATGATCGTGTCGGCCGTCTCGTCTGGATCGAGCCCAAGGGCCATGCGAAGCGCGGCCTCGGTGCCTCCCTTCGATTCGGCATGGTCGATGAAGGACTGGATGGCGGTGCGATTGGCGACAATCGCCGACAGCAGCTTTTCCAGTCCGGTGTCGTCGGCCAGTTCCAGCACCGTGGCAAAGGCCTCGGTCAGCTCGATATCGTCTTCACTGGCCGTTGCCGTCAAAAGCGCGCGCCGGGCATCGGCAAGCAGGGTCGCGGAGGCCCGGTCGTCGAGAACCGAGAAGTGCCCGGCAACATTGGCTTCCAGCGGGAACTGGTGGAGAAGCGCCTCGCAGAAGGCGTGGATGGTCTGGATCTTCAGGCCTCCCGGCGTCTCGAGCGCCCGGGCAAAAAGGCGGCGCGCTTCCTGCAGCTTCAAAAGCGATGGCCGTTCGCCCTCGATCTGCTGGATCCGAAGTTCGAGCGTGGCATCGTCGAGCGTCACCCATTCCGCAAGTCGCTCGAAGACGCGGTTCGACATTTCCGACGCTGCGGCCTTGGTATAGGTGAGGCAGAGAATGGCTGACGGCCGGCATCCGGCAAGCAACAGCCGGATGACGCGCTGCGTCAGCACATGGGTCTTGCCGGAGCCGGCATTGGCAGACACCCAGGCGGAGCGGGCAGGGTCCGAAGCCAGCGATTGTTTCGCCGATGTCCAGTCCAGCCAGCTCTGTGGCGAGGGTTCGGCCGGGCCGAAATCGTCATGCTTCATCGCTGTCTTCCTCGCTGTCGGCCGTCGTCCATTCGGCAACGCGGGCGAGATGGTCGTATTCGCCGCCATAGTCGCGCTCCTTCTGGACGATCAGGCGCGAGGCAAAACCGTGTCGCTTGCTCATCAGCGCCGCCAGCAGGCCCGTCAGCTCCTTCAGGGATTCCTCCGCCAGCTGGTCAGCCGATTTATTCTGAACATTGGCGCGCGGCTTGGCATGTTCGTTGTTCACCTCTTCCGAGGCGAATCGTTCGCCGGGCTTCAGTCGGACATAGAGCAGTGATTGCGGGTGCCGCTTGCCCACTGCACGGAAGGCCCCGGCCTTGACCGCTGCCGCTTCGAGCGCCAGCTGCGGATCGAGCAGCACCCGTGCTTCCTTCAGCGAAGGATTGGAACCGGTCTTGTAGTCGATAAGGGAAACCGAGCCGTCGCCGAGAACATCGATACGGTCGGCCACACCGGTCAGCCGTATGCCCTCGATGCCGAGATCCATGCTTGCGGAAACCTCGGTATAGGATTTGCTGATATCGCCCTTGCGCTCCGCTTCCCATTTGAGGAAAGCCTTGCCGACCGCAGCAAAACGCGGACGCCAGACAACATCGATATGAGGAGGAAGCCCTTCCGCGTCGAACACCTCGTTCAGAATCCGGCTCATCTCCGTGTTTGCCGCCGGTGAAGCGGGATCGAAGCCGGCCTGGACGAAGCGGTCGACGATGCGGTGATAAAGCGTCCCGCGTTCCGCGGCACCCGGATCGCGATTGAACGGATCGACCGGCTGCAGGCGCAGGATGCGCCGCGCATAGATGGCATAGGGATCGCGGCGAAGCCGGCTCACTTCGCTGAACGAATATTTTCGTGGCTGGAATTCCGGATCGGGTTTCGGCTGCGGCCGTTCTGCCAGAGGCTGGAAGCCGTCCTTGTCGAGCATGCCGGCCCATGCGGCATAGTCGCGGCCTTTGTCACGCAGTTGATCTCCGAAACTCTTGCCGCCAACCGCCAGCAGGCGCTGCAGCCAGCGGGAGGCAACGGTCGGCGTCGCGCCCTTGCGCATGGCGCGGGTGAAGATAAGTTTACGGGTGCCGCAGGCCATTTGCAGGTCATGCGCCAGCTGGCCGATCCGCCGTTCCGGCGGCTCCAGCCCGATGGCTGTCTTCATGGTGCGGGAGAGAAAGGGATCGTTCGCGGTCTGTCCGGGCCAGGTGCCCTCGTTCATGCCGCCGAGAACGACGAGATCGACACTCTGCAACCTCGATTCCAGGGCGCCGAAGATGAACACGCGCGGATGCCGCATCGAGCGTGGCTTGATCGCCTCGCTTACCGAGAGCGCCTCCATGATGTCGCTCCATTGCGGCCCGTCGGCTGTCATCTGGCCATCGGTCTCGATGATGGTGCGCAGCAGCGTCGCCAGTGCGTCGCCGGCTTCACCGGACCAGAGCCCGGCAAGGCCCGCATTTTCGTCCATTGCCACCGCTTCCAAAGCCTGCCCGGTCTTCGTCGCCCAATCGGCGAGTGACAGGGAGGCGGTGATACCGCGTCCGCTTGCTTGGCGGCGCACCAGTGTTCCCGCAAGCGGCTCGACCGCAGCGGCAATCCGGATGGCAAGGTCGCGGCCTGCGGCAATCGCTTCATCATCGATACCAGCCCGCCATTCCGGGCGATGGCGGTCATTGGCCTGCCTGGCAAGCGCCTGATCGAGGAGCGCTTCGAGGTCGGATATGTCGACCATGGCTGTGCCGCCGCGAAGCGCGAGCAGTTCCAGGGTGTCCGCCGTTTTCCGCACCTGATCGGCGGGCAGACCGAAACGCGCAAGCGGATGTTTGAGAAGAGCGGTGACAGCCACCGGATCGCCAGGGCGCAGCGTTGCCTCCAGCAAAAGGCGCAACAGTGACCCGGCCGGTGTCGAGGAAAGCGGCGTACCGGCCGAATCATCCGCCTCGATGCCAAAACGTGTCAGTTCTGCGGCAACCCGGCGAGCCAGGTCGCGATCCGGGGTAATCAGCGCCGCCTGGCTTTCATCATTGTCCTGGAGTGCCAGCCGCAGAGCAATCGCGATGGCTGTTGCCTCCTCGCGCTCATTGGCGGTTTCGATCAGGGCAACATCCCGAAAGGCGGCATCCCGTTTTTCCGGGTCGACATCGGCGCGCAGACCCGGCCAGCCGCTCGTCGCCTGCACCGGCAGCAGGGCTTGGGACAAGAGTGTGGCCCGATAGGCGAGATCGGGATCGGCCGCGGCAAGGGCCGGGATGTCGCTGCGCGCGATCCCCATGCGCCTGAGCAGGCGGAAAAAGCCGTATTGCGGATGGCTGCGGCTGGCCGGGCCGGGTTTTCCCGAGACCGTTTCGCCATCAGAGGCAATCATGGCCCATTCCGCATCGCTCATTGCCTCATCCAGGCCCGGCAGGACGATTGTGCCGTTTTCAAGCTTCTGGACAGCGGCGATCAGGTCGGCCGTCGCGGGAATGGAGCCCGTCGAACCGGCGATGATGATCGGGCCGGTCACCTTGCCGGCGGCGATACGCTGCACTTCGGCCTGCAGGATGGCATTGCGGTGCCGCGCAGGCGAGGATTGCTTCAGTTCCTCCAGCCGTGCCGGCCAGTAGGTGCGGGCGATCTTCAGGAATTCCAGCGTCAATGTCCACCAGAGCGCATGATCGGCGGCCTCGATCGTATCGAGCGCCTCCCAGTCCAGCTCCTCGGTTTCCATCGCGTCGATCAGTTCGGCAAGGTTTTTCGCCAGCCATATCGCGTCTGCCGGGCTCGCCGGTGCGATCAGCGGGCTTTCGGCATGGATGTCGAGCACGATCTTCGGCAGCTGGTTGCGCCAGGCAAGAACCAGCCGGCCGAGTTCGATCAACCGCGAGGTGCCCGGAAGCGGCGGGCTGAGATCGAGGATGGCCGGAACCTCGGCATCGAAGAAGCCGCTGTCGTCATCGGTTTCGCCCAGCGCCCGGATCATCGGCAGGATCGCCGAGCGGCCGCCGAGATAATCGACCAGTTCGGAGCGCAGCACACGGGCCGAACGTCGTGTCGGCACGAAGATCGTAACCCCGGCGAGCGACAGCGGGTCGGCCGGGTCGTAGCGGAAACCGGGGATAAGCCTGCCCTGGCACAGGCTCTCCACCAAGGTCTTCAGGAAGGGCAGCCCGGCCGGGATCGTGAAGACGTTGGTTGCGGCATCTGTCATTCAGCCGGCCTTTGCCTTGAGCCGGGCAATCGTGTCTTCCGCCTCGCCAATTGCCTCGGGCGTCCCGACAGTCAGCCAGTGGCCCTCCAGAACAATACCAAAGAGTCGGCCTTTTTCGATCGCGCGGTCGAAATAGATATTGAGATTGAAGGCGTCGTCGGGAGCATCGGCGAGAAGGTTGGCATTCATGGCGATGGCGCCGGCATAAACCACAGGGTTCGGCAGGCCTTCCGCAAAACGGATCAATCGGCCGTCCTCAGCGAGGGAAAAATCCTTCTTGCCGTTATGGCCCGTCGTATCTTCCAGTCGGACGCAAAGCAGCGCCATGTCCATCGTTCCTGCATCGAAGAAGGCGGCAAGGCGTTGCAGATTTGTCGGTTTTCCCGGTGCTTCGCCGATCCAGAAGAGATCGGCATTCATCACCAGTACAGGGCCATCCGGCAGGAGTTTCAAGCCTTTGGCAAGTCCGCCGCCGGAGTTCATCAGCCCATCGCGCTCATCCGAGATGAGAATTTTGGGGCTCGCCCGGCCGGCAAGATGCGCTTCCATGCGGTCGGCGAAATGATGGACATTGACGACCGCAGTCTCGACGCCGGCATGGACCAGAAGATCGAGAACGGTATCGATCATGGGGACGCCGGCCACGGGCACCAGCGGCTTCGGCATCGTGTCGGTGATCGGGCGCAGGCGGGTGCCAAGCCCTGCGGCCAGCACCATGGCATTCGTGATCGGCATATCGGGCAATCAATCCGCTGATTCGGTGGAAAGGATTCCAGCCTTTATGCACCAATCGCGCAAGGGCGCGAGACAAGGATGTTGCAGCGCTGCGTTGAGATAGGAAAATGTCCGCGGCATGTGCTTCATATAGCCGGGTTTGCCATCCCGCTGCATCAGCCGCACCCAGATGCCGACGAGCTTGCAGTTGCGTTGCGCCGACATCAAATGCCAATCCCGCAGGAAGGTTGCCTCATCAAATCCGCCCTGGGCATGGCGGGCAGCGATGTATTCGCGCAGAAGAACCGCGGCAAGGTCAGGTTCGATGGTGACCCTCGCATCCTGGGTCAGGGAAGCGACGTCATAGGCCGTCGGGCCGATCATCGCGTCCTGGAAATCGATGATACCGATACGGTCGGTGCCGCTTAGATCCTCGCGCCAGATGATATTGGGCGAATGATAATCGCGCAGCAGCAGGTTTTTCTCCGATGACGCCATAAGATCGATCAGGCCGTCCCAGATCGATGCGTAGCCGGCTCGCTCCTCCTCCGAGGCCGGTGCGCCGCGTTTAAAGGGCAGGAACCAGTCGATCAGCAATTGCGTCTCGATTTTCATCGCCGTGCGATCGAAATCCGCGACATGGTGGATGAGCGTGTCGGTTACCGGAATGTCGCGCTCAGGCGGTGTGGCGTGCAGCTGCGCCAGAAGACGCACACTTTCGAGATAGCGGCCCGCGATCGGCTTGCCGTCCGTGTCGAGTATGCCGTCACTGCCGAGATTCTCGATCAGCAGAATGCCGGCATCCAGATCTGCCGCATGGACGTCGGGTGCGCAGAGGCCTTTACGCCGCAGCGATGCGCCGACGGCAACGAAGGGGATTACGTCTTCGGCTATATGGGCCAGCTGCTGGTAATATTTGCCGTCCTGGAGGATCGGGCCCGGCTTGTGACGGGCAGCGTCCATCAGGATTTTCGTGGGGCCGTCTGCGGTCTCTATCCGCTCATAGGCGCGTGCCGAGGCGTCGCCGCTCAGATGCCGCCGCCTGGCAGAGGGGTAGCCCTTGTCTGTCAGGAAGGCCCGGATCGCCAGGCTGCGGGCGATCCGTCGCCAGCGCGGCGTCATTGCCGGAAATCGCGACAGAGCGTCCGTCGCCAACATGGGAGAAGGCCATTGTCAGCCGGTCTTTCGGAAGTCCGGCCAGGGCCTTTTCCGGCCACTCGACGAGGCAGATGCCGTCTGCCAGCGCTTCGTCGAAACCGAGCTCGTCCAGCTCCGAAACATCGCCGAGACGATAGAGATCGAAATGGGCGACGGGGATGCGCAGATCGTAGGCCTGCACCAGCGTGAAGGTCGGGCTTGGCACGTCCAGCGTTTCGTCATCGGCCATGGCGCGCAGAAGCGCGCGGGCGAGCGTTGATTTGCCGGCACCCAGATCGCCGGATAGAGCGAGGCAGTCGCCGGCTTTCAGGGCCAGAGCCAGATCTTCGCCGAGCGCGATGGTTGCTGCCTCATCCTTGAGGAAAAGCGCGATCGGCTGCATGTCTTTCTATTCCGCCGCTTCGGCTTTGCAGAAGGTCGCCGGACGGGATGCGGCAGGTGACTTCCGTGCCCTTGCCTTCGTCGCTGTCGATCGAAACCGTGCCGCGGTGCAGGATGACGAAGCTCTCGACAATCGACAGGCCAAGGCCGGCGCCGCCGTGCTGCGCCGTGGCTTTCGAAGCGGTTGAAGACCGTGTCGAGCATATCCTGCGGAATGCCCGGACCATTGTCGGAAACGCTGAAAACAAAGTCGCTGTCTTCACGGCGGCATTTCAGGCAGATCGTGCTGCCATCGGGCGCGAAATTGGCTGCATTGGTCAGAAGCTTGATCAGGATCTGCTTCAGCCGCTGATGATCTGCAACGAAGAGGCCGAGCATGTCGGGCGCGTCGATCTGCAGGGTGACGGCGCTTTCCTGCAGCCGGTCCGCCATTTGCAGCGACACTTCGTCGAGGAAGTCGGTCAGGTTGATCTCTGACAGATCGAGTTCGACGATGCCGGCATCGACGGTAGCGAGATCGAGAATGTCGTTGACGATGGTCAGGAGGAGCGACGACGATGTCGAGATATGATCGACATATTCCGCCTGCCGTTCGTTGAGCTCGCCGAATGTCGGTGTCTTCAACAGGTCGGCAAAGCCGATGATGTTGGTCAGCGGCGAGCGCAATTCATAGGAAACATGCTGGACGAAGTCATTCTTCAGCTAATCCGCAAGGCGCAGCGCTTCGTTCTTCTCCGTGAGTGCGCGCTCGACGCGGGCGCTGTCGGTCATGTTGACGAAGGTCAGCATCGTCTGGGCGTTCGGCAGCGGAATGACGGCAAAATCGAGTATCAGCCCGGTGCGCAACTCGAGCACGCCCTGGCAGGAGGGCCGCTCGTCATCGAAGCTGGTGATGATATGCGCGAAGCGCTTCCAGCCATCCGGCTGGTCGTAGGAGGACAGGCAGGCCTGTTCGATCGCCCGGATATGCGTGCCCGGTGTCGCTTCCGCTTCGCTGACGCCCCAAAGCGCACGAAAGGCGGGGTTGGAAAGCTTGATACGGCCATCCGGACCGAAGACTGCGACGCCTTCCGAAAGATGGTCGATGGTTTCGCCCTGCACCTGGACGAGCGTATTGTAGCGCGTTTCCAGATCGACCTTTTCCGTGAGGTTCTCGAAGACCCAGGTGGCGCCACCCTGCGGGCGGGCTGTTGCGAAGACGCGCAACGTCTGTCCATTCGGCAGGTGCCAGAGATCGGTCTGCGTATCGATCGCCTGGTAGACCGAAAGTGCCTGGTCCTTCCACTGTTTCCAGTTCAATTGTTCAGGCAGCTTGCCGCCGGCGCGCAGGCGGTCGAGAATTTCGCCGTTGCCTGGCTTGCGCTCAAGGAAGCCCATATCGAGTTCCCAGAGCGTCTGGAAGGCCTGGTTGTAGAACTGCAGACGCTGGCTGCCATCGAAGATGGCGACGGGCGTGGCGAGGTGGTCGAGCGTCTCGGAATGGCTTTTCAGCGTCCGGTTCAGCTCCTCGCGAACCGCCTCTGCCTCCGAGACGTCGATCGCGATGCCGGCGGAACCGGACGGGCTCTTGGCGTCGACAACGTCGAAAAATGTTCGGTTTCCACGAACGACGGTCGAGATTTTGTCGCGGAATGGCGTGTCATAGGTGCTGACGGAGCGAATCTTCTCGCGGGCGACGGTGGCCAGCAACTCCCGGCCCTCCCGGATGGCGATAGCCGGAGCGGATGCCTCGACCGATTCGGCATAGGCATGGTTGACCCATAGAAGTTTGCCGTCCGGCCCGCGCTGCCACACAGGCAGGTCGATCGAATCGAGCATCGTCTGGAATGAGGCAAGAGAGGCATGCAGGCGGTCGCGTTCGAGCTTCAGATCGGCCAGTTCGGCGCGCAGATTGTTGAGCGCCACGAACCGAACGAAAGCGCGACCGCCGGATACGCGTCCCTGCGCCTCCAATACCTCGTTGCGGGTCGTTTCCAGCACGAGATCGAAGCTCTGTGCGGTCGAGCGCAGCAGTTCAATCGCCTTTTCCAGTTCGGAGGCAGAATTTGACTTGATCCAGCGGCCGAAGGCGAGGAAATCCCGGTCGTCCTGCGGTGCGCCGGTCTCTGCAGGCAACTGGCCAAGGAATTCCGGCTTGTCGGCGAGCCCGTCCCAGACGACGATGCGGCGGTTCTTGTCGGCGATCAGCGCCTGGAAACGGGAAATTCGCTGATTGGCGTCGGCAAGGGCAACGTTCAGCTCGCGGTTTTCGGTTTCGATATTGCCACGTTGGCGAATGAGCCAGATGGCCGAGATCATGGCTGCGGAAATGACACCGATCAGCACGGAGAAGGTAATCACCTCCGACGACCGAAAGATTGTGCCGGTCGAGAGAAAGTCATTCACGGAAGCATGGGCCGGGGTCGTGGCAGCGACAAGCACCGTACCGGAGCCCAGCCGGCGCATCAGCCGCCGCATCAGTCCGCCGGCGCCACCGCGCACTAAAAAATCTGTCTTCATGGCGTGCTTCCCCGTTTGCACAACGCATGATGCCAAGGCCGAATTGGCCATAGCGATCACACGCGTATTCAATACCTTGGAGCGTGCCCCTACCTTGTCGGAGGAGCGCGATCGTCAGGTTTCTGGTCCGGTTGCAAATCGCCACGCAGAATACAAATGATGTCCCGCTATTGCAGGCTCGTTCAATCCGACCGCATTTCCGGCATGTCTTCGTCTGTTTGCCGCCTGAACGACAAGACATCCCAATTCGCGATAACGGAGGTCCGCATCTCCATCACGAATCAATGTTGAAAACATACTTGGTCGGGGAATTGTCGGGAAGGGTGCCATCCAAAAAAGAGGCCGCGATCTCTTGTCAAGATCGCGGCCTCTATATGTTGTGGATTATCCGGGTAAGGATTAATAGCGGTAGTGTTCCGACTTGAACGGGCCCTGCGTCTTCACGCCGATATAGCCGGCCTGTTCGTCGGAAAGTTCGGTCAGCTTCACGCCGAGCTTGGCAAGGTGCAGACGTGCGACCTTCTCGTCGAGGTGCTTCGGCAGAACGTAGACTTCCTTGCTCGTACTGATCGCCCTTGGTGAACAGCTCGATCTGCGCCAGGACCTGGTTGGTGAACGAGGCCGACATCACGAAGGACGGGTGGCCGGTGGCGTTGCCGAGGTTGAGCAGGCGACCTTCCGAAAGCAGGATCATGCGGTTGCCCTTCGGGAACTCGATCATGTCGACCTGCGGCTTGATGTTGGTCCACTTGAGGTTCCGCAGCGAAGCGACCTGGATCTCGTTGTCGAAGTGGCCGATATTGCCGACGATCGCCATGTCCTTCATCTCGCGCATGTGGTCGATGCGGATGACGTCCTTGTTGCCGGTCGTCGTGATGAAGATATCGGCCGAGGATACCACGTCCTCGAGCTGCACGACTTCGAAACCGTCCATGGCAGCCTGCAGGGCGCAGATCGGATCGACTTCCGTGACCTTGACGCGGGCGCCGGCGCCGCGCAGCGATGCAGCCGAACCCTTGCCGACGTCGCCATAACCGCAGACGACGGCAACCTTGCCGGCCATCATCACGTCGGTGCCGCGGCGGATGCCGTCGACCAGCGATTCCTTGCAGCCATACTTGTTGTCGAACTTCGACTTGGTGACCGAATCGTTGACGTTGATCGCCGGGAAGGGCAGCAGGCCCTTGTCCTGGCAGCTGGTACAGACGATGGACGCCGGTCGTGGTTTCTTCGGTCACGCCCTTGATCGCATCGCGCTGCTTGGTGAACCAGCCCGGCGAAGCGGCAAGCCGCTTCTTGATCTGGGCAACGAGGATTTCCTCTTCTTCCGACTCAGGCTTGGACAGAACGTCCTCGCCAGCTTCGGCACGGGCGCCGAGCAGGATGTACATGGTGGCGTCGCCGCCATCGTCGAGGATCATGTTGGAGAACGCCGCCATCGGCCCACTGGAAGATCTTGTCGGTATAGGTCCAGTAGTCCTCAAGGGTTTCGCCCTTGACGGCAAAGACCGGGATGCCGGCAGCGGCGATCGCGGCGGCGGCATGGTCCTGCGTCGAGAAGATGTTGCACGAGGCCCAGCGGACTTCGGCGCCGAGAGCGACCAGCGTTTCGATCAGAACGGCGGTCTGGATGGTCATGTGCAGCGAGCCGGTGATGCGAGCGCCCTTCAGCGGCTTGGTCGCGCCGAATTCTTCGCGGCAGGCCATCAGGCCCGGCATTTCGGTTTCAGCGATGGTGATTTCCTTGCGACCGAAGTCGGCAAGGCCGATATCGGCAACAATATAGTCGTTGGTGGTGCTCATGGATGTCTCCTGACTGGTGGCATTCCGCCGGCCGGCCTCGGACAGTCGAGGCGAAGGTGCGGCGCAGAATTACGCTCCCCCGAACAGTTCCGGGAGTTTGGCATTCACCTATCAGGAAAACGGGTCAGGAGCAACAGTCATATAAAGAGGTCTTTATATGTTTATGTCGTTGCTTTACATTTCCTCACCAAACTTGTCGGCAACCAGTGCGTCGAGTGCATCCAGCGCCGTCTGTGCCTGCGGCGCCGCTTGCGGTGACGAAGATCGTGCATCCGGTGCTGGCGGCCAGCATCATCAGGCCCATGATCGATGTGCCGCCGACTGTCATGCCGTCTTTCGAAACGGTGATCTCGGCGTCGTAGCCTTCGACCATCTGGACGAACTTGGCCGAGGCACGGGCATGCAGCCCGCGTTTGTTGATGATCAGCAGTTCGCGGGAGAGCGTCATGGGTGCAAGCATTCCGGTTATTTGCCGCTGAGCACGCGGCTGGCAACGTTGATATATTTGCGGCCGGCTTCGGATGCCTCGACCAGCGCCCGATCCATGTCGCTTTCGCCGCGCACGCCGGCCAGCTTGATCAGCATCGGCAGGTTGACGCCGGCAATCACCTCGATCACGCCACTCTTCATGACGGAAATCGCCAGATTCGAAGGCGTACCGCCAAACATGTCGGTGAGAATAATGACGCCCTTGCCGTCATCGGCGGCGATGACGGCCTCAAGAATATCCTGGCGCCGTTGATCCATGTCGTCTTCCGGGCCGATACAGACGGTTTCGATGGCCTTTTGCGGACCAACAACATGCTCGAGCGCATGACGAAACTCTTCAGCCAGCTTGCCGTGTGTGACAAGCACAAGTCCGATCATGATGTCTATGCTCCAACTGCATCTGCAACGCTTCGATGGTCAGATATCGCAATGCAGCAATTTCGTCCACCTTTGGGGCGGCCATCTTGGCAAGGAAAAGCCGAAGTGCAAGCCCAAAATGCCGCAGAGGCAGCAATTGCAGCACTTTCATCCCGCAAACGCTGAATTTAGAGGCAGAAGGTGCTCCAAAATTGCAAAGGAATCCCGCCCATCTCCATAAGGCAGGCGCAGAAGCGGCAGGCTTATCTCGTCGTCAAGTATATGGAGCTCACCCTCTGGCGGCAGCCGCTCGCCCTCGTCAGTCCGGATCGGGCGTAGTGCGAAATTAAGAACGGCAGATGGGATCGCCTCGACCTTTGCAATTCCGGCCCCGCGAATTTCAAGCAGGCCGTGAATGGATTGCGGGCTATGGGCAATGATGTGTCCGCCCGCCTTGGAGATGAGCACCTGATCGTCGCTGACCAGGGCCGCATAGAGCCCCCGCAGCCTTGCCTGCGCCATCAGCGCCAGCGCCACCGTCGATTTTCCGGCTCCCGATGGCCCGACCAGGAGAAACCCCTTCGTTCCCAGCACGATAGCGGTGCCGTGGACATTGAAGGGCCTGTCGGTCACGGGTTTGCCTCGATGGGCAGAGACAGGATGAAGCGGGCGCCGGCTATGCTCCCGGTCTTGGCATCGATGATGTTTTCCGCCTTCAGCGTTCCGTCATGGGCCTCGGCAATCTGGCGGCGGATCGACAGGCCAAGACCGGAGTTCTGGCCAAAGTCCTCGCCATCCGGCCGGTCCGTGTAGAAGCGCTCGAAGATGCGGTCGATATCTTCCGCCTGAATGCCCGGACCATTGTCTTCCACATAGACCACGCAGCGGCTGCGCGTCCGCGTCAGGCGAACCACGATCCGGCCACCCGGGTCCGGAACGAACGACCGCGCATTCTCGATCAGGTTGGTGATGATCTGGCCGATCCGAAGCTCATGGCCGGCAACGGCAAAGCGGGCTTTCGGATTGTCCTTGCGATCGACCACGAAATCGAGAAGCACGGCCTTCTTGTGGCTGCGGATCTGGCGGGAAATATCGACGAGATCACCGAGCAGCTTTTCGAGATCGACAATGCTGGCGTCGCTGCGCGCCAGTTCGGCGTCAAGGCGAGACGCGTCAGAAATATCGCTGATCAGGCGATCGAGACGACGGACATCATGCTGGATGACGTCCATCAGCCGCTTCTTGGAATCGTCGGTGCGCGCCAGCGGCAGGGTCTCGACGGCGCTGCGCAGCGAGGTCAGCGGGTTCTTGAGTTCGTGACTGACATCGGCCGCAAAGTTCTCGATTGCAGCAATCCGGTCATAGAGCGCCGTCGTCATTTCGCGCAGCGCCACCGAGAGATTGCCGATTTCGTCCTGACGGGATGAGAAGTCAGGGATTTCCTCGCGCTCCTTGGCGCCGCCCCGGCGCACGCGCACCGCCGCTGCCGAAAGCCGGCGCAGCGGATTGGCGATCGTGCTCGACAGAAGCAGCGACAGGATGACGTTGACCAGGGCCGCAACGCCGAACACGCGGATAATCGCGAGACGTTCGGCATGCACGATCTTGTCGATATCGCCTGCCTGCGTCGATAGAAGCAGCACCCCGAGCACGGCGCGGAACCGCTGCACCGGCACGGCGACGGAAACGATCAGTTCGCCCTTCTCGGTGACCCGCACGACAGCGCCGCGTACGCCGGTGAGCGCATTCATGACCTCAGGATAGATCGAGCCGTTGCCGCCCGGCGGTTCCTTGTAGAGCGGCAGATTGCCGGGCTGCAGGATGCGGTTGAACAACCCGTTCAGCCGTTCCGACCAGGTGGCCGATTCCGGGTCGATCGGCGGCAGGTCGAAGCGCAGCACCTGGCCACCGGTATAGAGATGGCGGGAATCGAGCAGCAGATTGGCGTCGGCATCGAACAGCCGCGCACGGGTCCGGGTCGGCGATATCAACCGCCGCAAAACCGGCGCGACCCGTTCCTGCGATCGATCGGAAATTCGAGATCCTCGTCGCTCGGCAGCGGCGTGATGCTCTGCCCTGCCTGCAGTTCCAGCAGTTTTTCCGGGTCGATGGTGATCGAATTGGTATCGACGGAGGCGGATGCCGCAATCGCCCCGGCGATGATCTCGCCCTGGGTCAAAAGGCTTTCGACGCGCGCGTCGATCAGTCCCTCGCGAAACTGGTTGAGATACATGATGCCGCCGACGAGGACGACGAGGGCAACAAGATTGAAGAAGAGGATTCGGCGCGTCAGGCTGGAAAAGACGGCATTGCCGAAGATGCGGCGGACGAGGGTAAACGGATGCGCCCACCGCCGATCGGAAGGGTCTCTTCCGTCGATGTCGTCCCCATCCATGTTTCGCAAGACTTCGACCAAGCCTTCCACTTCCGCCAAGGCGGTCCTTAAGAGTATGGCGGCATTCAGCCCTTGGCCACCGAGATGGTTTACAGCGTGGAACCCGCATCGATCATACAGACAGGTCCGCAGCGCGCCAGTCCGGCACGCCGTGACCCGTGTCCGCAATCCGCAGTGAGAATCAAGCCGATTCGCGGAAGCGATAGCCCACGCCGTAGAGCGTTTCGATCATGTCGAAATCATTGTCGACCATCTTGAACTTCTTGCGCAGCCGCTTGATGTGGCTGTCGATCGTGCGGTCATCGACATAGACCTGCTCGTCATAGGCTGCATCCATCAGCGAATCGCGGCTCTTGACGACGCCGGGACGCTGCGCCAGCGAATGCAGGATCAGGAATTCGGTGACGGTCAGCGTCACCGGTTCGTTCTTCCAGGTGCAGGTATGGCGTTCCTGGTCCATGACCAGCTGGCCGCGTTCCAGCGACCGGGCCTGGATGTCGGCTGCCGACTTCCGGGTGCCAGCGGCATTGGCGGCCGCGGCGGCTTCGCGGTTTGCCGACGCGGCGCAGGATCGCCTTGACCCGCTCGACCAGCAGCCGCTGGGAAAACGGCTTGGTGATGAAGTCGTCGGCGCCCATCTTCAGGCCGAACAATTCGTCGATTTCCTCGTCCTTGGACGTCAGGAAGATGACCGGAAGATCGGATTTCTGGCGCAGGCGGCGCAAGAGTTCCATACCGTCCATGCGCGGCATCTTGATGTCGAAGATCGCCAGCTGCGGCGGACGGGCGAGCAGGCCATCAAGCGCGGAAGCACCGTCGGTGTAGGTCTCGACCTTGTACCCTTCTGCTTCCAGCGCAATGGAAACGGAAGTCAGAATGTTCCGGTCGTCATCGACAAGTGCAATCGTCTGCATCGTAAGTGGCTCCATCAGTAAGGCGCTCCTGGTCGAGTGATCCAGCCCCAGGCGTGTGCTGCCAGTCGCAAGCGCTTCTTGAGTATAAAGGTGGAACAAATTGTGGCGAAGTAAAACGCGAAACGTTGTCTTCGTCATTCAAAATTCAAACCGCCTCTCCAGATATGACGTCCGGAGCGACCGATTTCAACCGATTAAAAAAGCAATATTTTTCTTTAAATCGATTAATATACTGAAATTGTTACATTTTTTCATGTTCAATCTTGTGTTTTAGATGATCCGCTTTTATGGTCCGCGAAATCCACAGGCCATCTGGCAAAATTGGGAAGGAAAGCTGGACCATGAAAGAACTTGGAATTCGCAACCCGGCGCTTGGGCTGGAATCCGTTGGATTTCAAGACTTTCGATACGGTCCGCTACAATTTCGGCACGGCTGAACTCTATGAGGAAGCACTGCGCCGCGGTGAAGCGGAGCTGACTGCCCATGGCGCACTTCGCGCCTTGACCGGCCAGCACACCGGTCGCTCTGCCGAAGGACAAGTTCGTCGTCCGCGACGCAACGACGGACGGCCAGATCTGGTGGGACAACAACAAGCCAATGTCGCCGGAGCATTTCGCCGTCCTGCACGCAGGACATGCTGGCCCATGCGAACGGCATGTCGCTCTTCGTGCAGGATCTGATCGGCGGCGCCGATGAAGACAATGCGCTGCCGACCCGCGTCGTCACCGAATTCGCCTGGCACTCGCTGTTCATCCGCAATCTGCTGATCCGTCCGGAACGCGCAGCATCTGGCGACGTTCGTCGCCGAAGCTGACGATCATCGACCTGCCGAGCTTCAAGGCCGATCCGGCCCGCCACGGCTGCCGCACGGAAACGGTGATTGCCTGCGATCTCGTCAATGGCCTGGTGCTGATCGGCGGCACGTCCTATGCCGGCGAAATGAAGAAGTCGGTCTTCACGGTCCTCAACTACCTGCTGCCGGAAAAGGGCGTCATGCCGATGCACTGCTCGGCCAATGTCGGCCCGGATGGCGATGCGGCAGTCTTCTTCGGCCTCTCCGGCACCGGCAAGACGACGCTGTCGGCCGATCCGAAGCGCACGCTGATCGGCGATGACGAGCATGGCTGGGGCGAGAACGGCATCTTCAATTTCGAAGGCGGCTGCTACGCCAAGACCATCCGTCTCTCGGCCGAAGCCGAGCCGGAGATCTTCGCAACGACCCAGCGTTTCGGCACCGTGCTGGAAAACGTCGTCCTCGACGAAGACCGCGTTCCGGATTTCAATGACGGCTCGCTGACCGAAAACACCCGCTGCGCCTATCCGCTGGATTTCATTCCGAATGCCAGCGAAACCGGCACGGCGGGTCATCCCAAGACCATCATCATGCTGACGGCCGATGCCTTCGGCGTGCTGCCGCCGATCGCCCGGCTGACGCCCGAGCAGGCGATGTACCACTTCCTGTCCGGCTACACCGCCAAGGTGGCCGGCACCGAAAAGGGCGTGACCGAGCCGGAAGCGACATTCTCGACCTGCTTCGGCGCGCCGTTCATGCCGCGTCATCCGTCCGAATACGGCAATCTGCTGCAGCGAGCTGATCGCCCGCCACGATGTCGACTGCTGGCTGGTCAACACCGGCTGGACCGGCGGCGCCTACGGCACCGGCAACCGCATGCCGATCAAGGCGACGCGCGCGCTTGCTGGCCGCTGCGCTGGACGGATCGTTGAAGAGTGCCGAATTCCGCACGGATGCGAATTTCGGCTTTGCCGTTCCCGTTGCGGTCGCAGGCGTCGATAGCTAAGATCCTCGATCCGCGTTCGACCTGGAGCGACGGCTTCGGCCTACGACGCGCAGGCGCGCAAACTGGTCGATATGTTCGTCAACAACTTCGCCAAGTTCGAAAACCATGTCGATGGCAGCGTCCGCGATGCGGCTCCCGGCATGAAGATCGCGGCTGAATAAGAAGCATCGCAGGCGATGATTCACGTGAAACCCGGCTCGACAGCCGGGTTTTTGCGTCGTGGCGTTTTCAACGGCCGCATCCTGTGAGATAGACGCTGTCAAAGGAAGACAGCGATGGCCAGTGATCCGCTTTACATCAACGACCGCATCGTCATCGCCGGCTGGGAGCTGACAGAACAGTTCGTGCTGGCCGGAGGTCCCGGTGGTCAGAACGTCAACAAGGTCTCGACCGCGGTGCAGCTGTTCTTACGGCATCGCAGCGTCACCGGCCCTGCCAGAGCGTGTGCAAGCGACAACGCCATCAAGCTTGCCGGCCGCAGGGTCTCCAAGGACGGTGTCCTGATGATCGAGGCGTCGCGGTTCCGCAGCCAGGAGCGCAATCGCGAGGATGCGCGCGAGCGGTTGAAGGAACTGATCCTCAAGGCCGCCGAACCGCCGCCGCCGCCGCGCCGGAAAACCAAGCCGACCAAAGGGTCAGTCGAGCGGCGCCTGAAGGCCAAGACCGGACGCGGCGAAATCAAGAAGATGCGTGGACGACCGGACGGCGATTGAAGCGACAAGTTTCGCGGCGTGTCTTGTCTTTTGCCATCAACTGCATTTTGTTAGGACAAGGCAAAAATGCCAAGGGAGATATACCAATGGGTCTTTTCAGCTTTATCAAAAATGCCGGCAAGAAGCTCGGAATCGGTGGCGACGATGATGCGCCCGATGTCGAAGCTGTGAAGAAGGAACTGGCGTCGCACGATCTTGGCACCGAAAAGGTGGAAGTCGCCGTCGTCGAAGACAAGATCGTCCTGACAGGCGTCGTCAAGGATCAGTCCGTCTTCGAAAAGGCTGTTATCGCCGTCGGCAATACGCTGGGAATATCCAAGGTCGAAGCCTCCGAGTTGAAGGTTGCCGCTGCGGAAGCCGACGCGCCCGAGGCGGCCAAGGATCCCGTGTTTTACACGGTCAAGAAAGGCGACAATCTCTGGAAGATCGCCGAGGCCCAGTATGGCAAGGGCAAGGGTGTGAAAAACACCGCTATCTTCGACGCAAACAAGCCGATGCTGACCCATCCCGACAAGATCTATCCGGGTCAGGTCCTGCGAATTCCGGATATCGAGGAAGTATGAGCCTTTCCATGAAGCAACTGCTGAATCTTTTTTGTGTCGTCTTCCTTTTCGCATCTGCAGGGTTTGCAACCGCGCAGGCGGTCCACGAACCGGCAAGGGGTTCCGCGGAGCGGGCAGAGGTTCTCGACGCGCTGCGGCCAACGGTCGAATCGGAAATGGGCGGGCCGGTCGAGTTCGTGGTCGGCACTCTGCGGACCACGGCGAAATGGGCCTTCGTTCAGGTGAATCCGCAACGTCCGGGTGGCGAAGCCATCGACATCGAAGAGACCAGCTTTGCAAGTGATGCGGACACGATGGACGGGCTCACGGTTTTTGCCCTGTTGCGTTTCCAGTCGGGCGGGTGGACGCTGGTCGAGCATGTGGTCGGCCCGACGGATGTCGCCTACATGGCCTGGCCGGACCGCTTCGGTGCGCCGCCCGTCGTCTTCGGTCTCGATTAGAAGGAACTGTCATGCAGGTCCTGCCCAAGGGCATCAGGCATCTGCCCGGCTTTCTCGATCGCGATCGGCAGGAGGCGCTCGTCGAAACGATCCGCGCGGTTGTTTCACAGGCGCCTCTCTTCGTGCCGGAAATGCCGAGAACCGGCAAACCGATGTCGGTGCGCATGACCAATTGCGGCTCGCTTGGCTGGGTGACAGACAAGCAGCGCGGCTATCGCTATCAGGCCGAACATCCGGTGACCGGCCAGCCATGGCCGGCCATGCCGGATGCCCTTATGGACATCTGGAAGACGGTCTGCGGCAGCGCCAAGCCGCCGGAAGCCTGTCTTGTGAATTTCTACACGGACGACGCCCGTATGGGCCTGCATCAGGATCGTGACGAGCAGGATCTGCAGACGCCTGTGCTGTCGATCTCGCTCGGCGATACCTGCCTTTTCCGCGTCGGCGGCAATGAACGGGGCGGCCGCACGCTGTCCTTCAAGCTGTCGAGCGGCGATATCGTCGTGCTGGGCGGGGAGGGGCGCCTCTGTTTCCACGGCGTCGACAAGATCTATCCGTCGACCTCGACGCTTCTGAAGAATGGCGGACGCATCAACCTGACACTGCGCCGCGTCACGCTTTGACCGTCACAGCTTTCTGAGCGCAACGGTCTCCGTCAGATGATTCTCGCCCTTCTGCAGGATGAGGTCGGCCCTCGGACGGGTCGGCAGGATGTTCTGGCGCAGATTCTTCAGGTTGATATTGTGCCAGAGGCCTTCCGCGATCGCCAAGGCCTCGTCTTCGCTGATCTGCGCATAGCGTTTGAAGAAGGAGTCCGGATCCTTGAAGGCGGTCTGGCGCAGGTGCATGAAGCGGTTCACGTACCAGCTGTGGATCAGGCTTTCCTCGGCATCGATATAGATCGAGAAATCGAAGAAATCCGAAACCATCGGCACGATCTTGCCGTCTGCGGGCAGATTGCGCGACTGCAGCACGTTGATCCCCTCGAAAATCAGGATATCCGGCCGATCGACGATCTTGAACTTGTCGGGCAGCACATCATAGGTGAGATGCGAATAGGAGGGGCGCCTTCACATTGGGTTGGCCTGCCTTGATCGCCGAGAGGAACCGCAAGAGCGCGCCGATATCGTAGCTTTCGGGGAACCCCTTGCGATCCATGATGTTTTCACGCTGCAGCACGGCATTCGGATAGAGAAACCCGTCGGTCGTTACCAGATCGACCTTGGGGCTCGAGGGCCAGCGCGACAGGAGTTCGGCAAGAATGCGGGCAGTGGTCGATTTGCCGACGGCGACAGAACCGGCAATGCCGATGACGAAGGGGGTCTTTGCCTCCTCCGGCATCGACGAGAAACCGCTGGCGCTGGGCAAACAAAAGCTGCGAGGATTCCACATGGGCCGACAGAAGCCGCGACAGCGACAGGTAGATGCGACGGACCTCGCTCGAGATCGATCGGGTCATTCAGCGAACGCAGCCGCTGCACCTCGTCGGCCGTCAGTGTCAGTGGCGTATCGGCTCTGAACTTCGACCACTCGTCCGCCGAAAAGAAGCGGTAGGGCGAATAATCCTTATTGTCGAAATGATCCGGAATATCAGCCGGTTCAAGGTCTTTTGCGACGATCGTCATGAACTCTTCCGGTTCGCCTTTTCCTGAAGTCCGGACTGGGCGGTCCGTTTTGCAAGTTCGCTCATCACATCATGCAACGGGATGCCGGCAATTTTCAATACGACCATCAGGTGATAGAGAAGGTCGGCACTTTCAGCCACAAGCTCTGCGCGGTCGCCACCGATGGCGGCGATCACCGTCTCGACGGCTTCCTCGCCCAGTTTCTTTGCAGCCCGCGTCTGGCCCTGTGCCACAAGCTTCGCGGTCCAGGATTCGTCCGGGGACGCCTTGGCGCGCGCTGCAACGATCTCCTCGAGATCGGATAGGGTGAAATCACTCATCAGGCGTCCTCTTCAGCGTCAGTCGAGACGCATGGCAATGCCGTGTTCGGCCATGTAGCGCTTGGCTTGCCCGATGCTGTATAGTGCCGAAATGGAAGATCGAGGCGGCCAGGACCGCCGTTGCATGCGCGTCCCTGATACCAGCCACCAGATCATCCAGCGTACCGACGCCGCCCGATGCGATGACCGGCACACGAACCGAATCGGCGATGGTGCGGGTCAGCGCGATGTCATAGCCGCTCTTGGTGCCGTCGCGGTCCATCGAGGTCACCAGCAATTCGCCGGCGCCGAGCTTGACCATGCGCTGCGGCAAATTCGACGGCATCGATCCCGGTCGACTGCCGGCCGCCATGGGTGAAGATTTCCCAGCGGTCGCTTTCGCCGACGCCTGATACCTTCTTGGCATCGATCGAGACGACGATGCACTGGTTGCCGAACTTGTCGGCGGCTTCGGCAACGAAGTCCGGGTTCTTCACGGCTGCCGAATTGATCGACACCTTGTCGGCCCCGGCCAGCAGCAGCTTGCGGATATCGGCAATCTGGCGCACGCCACCGCCAACAGTCAGCGGCATGAAGCAATGATCGGCCGTCCGGGCGACCACATCGAAAATCGTATCGCGATTGTCGGAGGAGGCGGTGATGTCGAGAAAGCAGAGCTCGTCGGCACCGGCTGCATCATAGGCCTTGGCCGATTCCACCGGATCCCCGGCATCGATCAGATCGACGAAGTTGACCCCCTTGACGACACGGCCGTCCTTCACGTCGAGACAGGGGATGACACGGGCTTTGAGGGTCATGCCGCTTTTCCTTTGCGCCTTGCGAAGAAGCGCCAGCGCCTCCGTGGGATCGATGCGGCCATCATAAAGCGCGCGGCCGGAAATGGCGCCTTCGAGCTTGGCAGCATCCGGTTCCATCATGCGGCGGATGTCGTCCATCGAGGCGAGGCCGCCCGAAGCGATGACGGGATGGAAACGGCGTCGGCCAGTTCCAGCGTCGAGGCCCAGTTGATGCCGGTCAGAATCCCGTCGCGGTCGATATCGGTGTAGATGATCGCCGCAACACCGGCACCTTCGAATTTGCGGGCAAGCTCGATGATGCCGAGTTCCGAGGCTTCCGCCCAGCCCTCGACCGCGACCTTGCCACCCTTGGCGTCAATACCGACGGCGACCTTGCCGGGGAAGAGACGGCAGGCTTCGATCACCAGCGCCGGATCGCGCACGGCGACGGTGCCGAGAATGACCCGGGAGAGGCCCCGTGACAGCCAGTTCTCGATATGCGCGAGCGTGCGGATACCGCCGCCAAGCTGAACCGGGTTTTTCGTGGCCTTGAGTATCGCGTCAACCGCGGCACCATTGACCGTCTCGCCGGCAAAGGCGCCGTTGAGATCAACGACATGCAGCCATTCGAACCCCTGGTCCTCGAAGGCTTTCGCCTGGTCGGCCGGATCGGGATTGTAGACGGTCGCCTGGTCCATGTCGCCAAGCTTGAGGCGCACGCACTGGCCGTCCTTCAGGTCGATAGCGGGAAAGAGGATCATGTCATGGCATCCAGTGCAGGAAATTGGCGATCAGGCGAGACCCAGCGTCTGGCTCTTTTCCGGGTGGAATTGCGCGCCGGCCGTGTTGTCCTGCGCGACAAAGGCCGTCATCGCGCCGCCATAGGATCGGTCGTCGCGACCAGTTCGTCCGGATTTTCGCACGGCAAGATGGTAGGAATGCACGAAATAGGCATGCAGCCCGTCCGCCCCGGTCTTGATGCCGTCAAACAGCGGGATGCGGTCGGTGAAGAGTCGAGCGTGTTCCAGCCGATCTGCGGGATCTTCAGGTCCGGATCGGACGGCGTCATCTCGATGACGTCGCCCTTGATCCAGCCGAAACCCTGCGTCGTCGTCTTTTCAAGGCCGCGCGAGGACATCAGCTGCATGCCGACGCAGATGCCGAGAAATGGCCGCGCCGCCTTCTTCGACCGCTTCGCGTCAGCGCCTCATGCATGCCGTCGACGGCATCGAGCCCGCGTCGGCAATCGGCATAGGCGCCAACGCCGGGCAAGACGATGCGGTCGGCAGCTGGCCACCCGGTCTGGCTTGTCGGTCAGTTCGATTTCGGCATTCATGCCGGCCTCGCGCACGGCGCGCTCGAAGGCCTTGGTGGCCGAGCGCAGATTGCCCGATCCATAGTCGATGATGGCAACGCGCATCAGCGTTCTCCGTATGAGCCGAACAGGCCGAAGCCGGGGCGGGTATGGGTGCGGGCGGTCGCGCCACCCGTCAGTTCCGGCAAGGCAGAGACCGAAGCGGACGTTTGATGTCCCGCCGGTTCGGCCGCATGAAAATACATCATCTCCGCCGTCGTCGAATCGTCGGCCGGGATGACAGCGCGAAGGGTCCAGCCCGCCGCGGCCAGCCGGTCAGCCACGAAAGCCGGTCCTTCCAACGCGACGAGCAGGCGAAGTGCCAGCTCCAGCAGAAAACTTGCCAGCACGAGATGCGGCACGGACGATGCAAATCCGAGCGCCAGCTGCAAGCCGAAGACAACGATCCCGGCCACCCATTGCCGCTGGATCAGCAGCCAGAGGGTGGGGAAGGCAAAAGCCAGCCACGAGAAGCGATCCGCGATAAAGCGGGCTTTCTCGTCATTTCCGGCTGTGCCGGGTGGTGTCAGAACCAGATAGGAAACGGACATGGTGTCAGCCGACTTTCCCTGAGCAACGCAGTTTCAAGCAGTCCGGTTCAGACCAGCGTACCCTTGGTCGAGGGAACGCGGCCCGCCTGGCGCGGATCGATCTCTGTCGCACGTGCGCAACACGCGGGCCACGGCCTTGAAGCAGGTCTCGGCGATATGATGGTTGTTTGCGCCATAGATGTTCTGCACATGCAGCGTGATGCCGGCATGCTGGGCGAGCGCCTGGAAGAACTCGCGCACCAGTTCGGTATCGAAGGTGCCGATCTTCGGCGCCGAGAAGGCGACGTTCCAGACGAGAAACGGCCGGCCCGGAAACATCGACTGCCGCCTTTGTCATGGTCTCGTCCATCGCCAGATCGAGCGAGGCATAGCGCGTGATGCCCGCGCGGTCGCCCAGAGCCTTGGCAAAGCGCCTGGCCGATCGCGATGCCCGTATCCTCGACCGTGTGATGGTCGTCGACATGCAGATCGCCATTGGCCTTGATGTCCATGTCGATCAGCGAATGGCGGGACAGCTGGTCGAGCATATGGTCGAAAAAGCCGACGCCGGTTGAAATCGTCGAGGTGCCGGTGCCGTCGATATTGACGGATACGGACATCGAAGTTTCATTGGTCTTGCGCGAAACGCTGGCGCTGCGGCTTGACTGCTGGTCGGCCATCAGGTTCTCCAGAATGTGATCAGAGCCGCTGCATATCAGGCGGTGGACGAAATATCCAGAACTGCTGCCATGATTCTCTTGCAGTGCGAAATCGAGCTGGCTTCGGGCATGCAGGGGGGATTGAGCGCAGGCTATTTGCAAACGCGAAAAGCGCACTTACATAGCGTTTCAACAGCGCCGGTGTGACGGCTGCGTTCAAAAGCGCCCGGTATCAAGGGCAGGCAGGGTTGCATGCACAACGATTATTACCGTCCGCAAGGGCGGAAAGGTGGTGATGGCGGGCGATGGCCAGGTCAGCCTCGGCCAGACCGTGATGAAGGGCAATGCCCGCAAGGTGCGCCGCCTCGGCAAGGGCGAAGTCATCGCCGGTTTTGCCGGCGCGACGGCAGATGCCTTCACGCTGCTGGAGCGGCTCGAAGCCAAGCTCGAACAATATCCCGACCAGCTGATGCGCGCCGCCGTCGAGCTTGCCAAGGACTGGCGCACCGACAAATATCTGCGCAATCTCGAAGCCATGATGCTGGTGGCCGACAAGTCGATCACGCTGGCGATCACCGGCAATGGCGACGTGCTTGAGCCGGAACATGGCACGATGGCCATCGGCTCGGGCGGCAACTATGCCTTTGCCGCAGCCCGCGCGCTGATGGACAGCGACAAGACGCGCTGAAGAGATCGCCCGCCGCGCCATGCAGATTGCCGGCGATATCTGCGTCTACACCAACGGCAATATCGTCGTCGAAACGCTCGATGCAGCCTGAAGCGCGAGCCCCGTCGAAGCGACAGCCTGATCAACGGATTGTGATAGAAGACAATGACCACATTTTTCCCCCGCGAAATCGTCTCCGAACTCGATCGCTACATCATCGGCCAGAACGACGCCAAGCGTGCCGTTGCCATCGCGCTGCGCAACCGCTGGCGCCGCCAGCAGCTCGACTGACGACCTGCGCGACGAAGTCATGCCGAAGAATATCCTGATGATCGGGCCGACCGGTGTCGGCAAGACCGAGATTTCCCGCCGCCTGGCCAAGCTCGCCGGCGCGCCCTTCATCAAGGTCGAGGCGACCAAATTCACCGAAGTCGGCTATGTCGGCCGCGATGTCGAACAGATCATCCGCGATCTGGTCGAGATCGGCATCGGTCTGGTGCGCGACAAGAAGCGCGCCGAAGTCAAGGCCAAGGCGCATCTGAATGCCGAAGAGCGGGTGCTCGACGCGCTGGTCGGCGCCACGGCCTCGCCGGCGACCCGCGACAGCTTCCGCAAGAAGCTGCGCGACAACGAACTGGACGACAAGGAAATCGATATCGAGATCGCCGATACCGCCAGCCACGGCGGCGGCTTCGAAATCCCCGGCATGCCGGGCGCCAATATCGGCGTGCTCAATCTGTCGGAAATGTTCGGCAAGGCCATGGGCGGCCGCACCAAGAAGGTGCGCACCACGGTCAAGGAAACCTATGCCGATCCTGATCAACGACGAATCCGACAAGCTGCTCGACAATGACGAGATCCAGCGCGAGGCGGTGCACTCGGTCGAAAATGACGGCATCGTCTTCCTCGACGAAATCGACAAGATCGCCGCCCGCGATGGCGGCATGGGTGCCGGCGTATCGCGCGAAGGCGTGCAGCGCGATCTGCTGCCGCTGGTCGAAGGCACGACGGTCGCGACCAAGTATGGGCCGGTCAAGACCGACCATATCCTGTTCATCGCATCCGGCGCCTTCCATGTGTCGAAGCCGTCGGATCTCCTGCCCGAACTTCAGGGCCGTCTGCCGATCCGCGTGGAGCTGAAGGCGCTGACCAAGGAAGATTTCCGCCGCATCCTGACGGAAACCGAGGCCAGCCTGATCCGCCAGTACAAGGCGCTGATGGAGACCGAAGAGCGTCAATCTCGATTTCACCGAGGATGCGCATCGATGCGCTGGCCGATGTTGCGGTCAAGCTCAACTCCACCGTCGAGAACATCGGTGCTCGGCGGCTGCAGACGGTGATGGAGCGTGTGCTCGACGAAATTTCGTTCGCTGCGCCCGACCAAGCCGGGCGAGGCGCTCACTGATCGATGCGGACTACGTGCAGAAACATGTCGGCGATCTCGCAGCCAATACCGATCTGTCGCGGTATATTCTGTAACGGATTGCTCCGCGCGTGAACGGATGAAGCCGTTATCTTTTCTCCACCTGCCCCGTCATCCTCGGGCTTGACCCGAGGATCGATCAACGGGCTCTGAGGCCCGCTGCCGGCATTTCTGCGCCGTCATGACCATTGGGCATGAGACGCTAGACGGCGGCCGGATCGGCCGCCGCGATCAATTCCCCAGCTGCGCCTTCAGTTCCAGCCGGCGGCGGTGAAGAACAGGCTCGGTATAGCCATTCGGCTGCTGGCGTCCTTCAAGCACGAGCTCAAGTGCTGCCTGGAAGGCAATGGATCCTTCGTAATGTCCAGCCATGGGCGCATAGAGCGGATCGCCGGCATTCTGGCCATCGACCACGGCCGCCATCCGGCGCATCGTCTCGATGATCTGCGCTTGCGTCACCACGCCGTGGTGCAGCCAGTTGGCCATGTGCTGGGCGGAGATGCGCAGCGTTGCCCGATCCTCCATCAGGCCGACATTGTTGATGTCGGGCACCTTGGAGCAACCGACGCCCTGATCGACCCAGCGGACGACATAACCAAGGATGCCCTGCGCATTGTTGTCGAGTTCGCGCTGGATTTCGTCTGCGGTCCAGTTGGGACGCGATGCGACCGGAACCGACAGGATGTCGCTCAGCTTTGCCCGCGGCCGGCTTTTCAGCGCGGCCTGAACCTCGGATACGTCGACCTTGTGATAATGCGTGGCATGCAGGGTCGCCGCCGTCGGCGAGGGAACCCAGGCCGTATTGGCGCCCGCCTTCGGATGGGCGATCTTCTGTTCCAGCATCGCCGCCATCAGGTCGGGCATCGCCCACATGCCCTTGCCGATCTGGGCATGGCCGGCAAGCCCGCATTCCAGGCCGATATCGACGTTCCAGTTTTCATAGGCCGCAATCCAGGCCGCCTGCTTCATATCGCCCTTGCGGATCATCGGGCCGGCTTCCATCGAGGTGTGCATTTCATCGCCCGTGCGGTCGAGGAAGCCGGTATTGATGAAGACCACGCGTTCGCGGGCCGCACGGATGCATTCCTTGAGGTTGACGGTGGTGCGCCGTTCCTCGTCCATGATGCCCATCTTGATCGTGTTCTCAGCCATGCCGATCGCCGTCTCGACGCGGGCGAAGATTTCGCTCGCAAAGGCAACCTCTTCCGGCCCGTGCATCTTCGGCTTGACGACATACATCGATCCCTCGCGGGAATTCATGCGTCTGCCGTTCGCGCCGATGTCGTGCAGGGCGATCAGCCCGGTAATCATCGCATCCATGATGCCTTCGGGGACCTCGTTTCCGTCACGGTCGAGGATGGCCGGATTGGTCATGAGGTGACCGACATTGCGCACCAGCATCAGCGCGCGACCCTTGAGCGAAACCGCGCTTCCATCCGTGCCGGTAAACTGCAGGTCCGGGTTCAGTGTCCGGGTAAAGGTCTTGCCACCCTTCGATACCTCTTCCGAAAGATCGCCCTTCATCAGGCCGAGCCAGTTGCGATAGACGGTGATCTTGTCCTCTGCATCCACAGCCGCAACCGAATCCTCGCAATCCATGATCGCGGTGATCGCCGATTCGAGGATGACGTCGGAGATGTGAGCGGGGTCGTCCTTGCCGATTGCGGTCGTCGCATCAAGCACGATGCGGATATGCAGATTGTTGGTTTTCAGCAGGATTTCCGTGGGTGCATCGGCCGCGCCGGCAAAGCCGGCGAATTGAGCCGGGGTCTGCATGACGGCTTTTCCAGCTGCGGTGGAAACGGACAGCTGTGCTGCGGAAACGGAAAGGCCGGAAACCTCCCGCCAGCTTGCACCGTCCAGCGGAACGCTCGTATCGAGAAATGCCCGCGCCCAGTCGATGACCTTCTGGCCGCGGGCAGGGTTATAGCCTTTGCCCTTTTCGGCGCCATCGTTCTCGGCAATCGCATCCGTGCCGTAGAGCGCGTCATAGAGCGATCCCCAGCGCGCATTCGCGGCATTCAGCGCATAGCGGGCATTCATGACCGGGACGACCAGTTGCGGCCCGGCGATCGTTGCGATTTCCGGATCGACATGGGCCGTCGAGACCGAAAAATCCGGTCCCTCGGGCAGGAGATAGCCGATCTCCCGCAGAAAGGCCTCATAGGCCTGCATGTCGATCGGCGCGCCGTTCTGGCGATACCAGGTATCGAGCTTTTCCTGCAGCGCATCGCGCTTTTCGAGAAGGGATCTGTTCTTCGGCGCGAGATCATGGATGAGCGCCGCGAAGTCGGCGAAGAAACGCGCGGCTTCGACGCCCGTGCCGGGCAACGCTTCTTCCACGAGAAACGCGTGCAGCGCCGTGTCGATCTTCAATCCGTTCGTTTCGGTCCAGGCCATGTCAAACTCCTGCTCTTTGGTCCAGTAATGTTGGGTCCGGTAATGTCGCCGCAGTTTCTCACGGTTTCATTTCCCGTCAACCGCACTAAAATGGGAATAATTCATTCCAAAATGGAAATAATCATCCATGAGCAACACGTGGCCGGCCGCTGGCGGAGGCGATGAAACGCGCCTCTACGAGCTTGCGGCTGCCTTCGATCGTCGGCGCGTCGATCTCCTCAACGATCGTTACCACCGGGTCCTCCGCGCCGTTCGCGCGGGCCGATTGCAGCGCAGCCGTCTCTGCGCGATCACGGGCCGAGGCAAAGGCCAGCGCTTCATCCAGATATCGGCCACTGGGGCCGGCGCCGTTGACGATGAAGATGCCTTCTTCCGGGGTGGTGACGAAAACGGTAATCGACGCGCGAACCTGTCCGACAACGGCACCGACGGCATTGGCGACGCCGGCATCGTCAGGAATGAACGAGCGCGCGCCGAGCATGGCTGCGATATCGGGATAATAGACCGGCGCTGATGCGCCGAGCCCGATCAGCGGACGATCCAGCGCCAGCGAAAAGGCCACGATGCCGGGCGACCGCTTCAAGGCGCGATCGACAGCCAGCGACACGGCCGGATCGATGGCGGCACCGTCTTCCGCAAGACAGGCCGAGAGAATGACTTCCGCCGATTGCCGTGTCAGGCGCTCGACGATCAGCGTCGAGAGTTCTTCCGGCGAGGCCGCGATCGGGCGCCCCTGGCCATCCTTGATCCGCGCGGCAAGCGCTGCACCCAGGCGCGCCGCCTGCGCATTCCACTGACCCTGCCGGCCGAGCACATGCATGGCGTCCGATGGTGTCAGTCCGCAGATATGCACCAGCCCGCGCGACACCAGCCGGTCGAGTGTTGCCTTCTGCGGCATGCTTGTCAGAAGGACATCGAGTGCTTCCGGTACAGTGCCGATGCGATCATAAAGCGCCAGTTCCTGCGGCTGCAGGCCGCTTGCCAGATGATCCGGCAGGCCGGTGCGCACGGCGAGCCGCCCATCATGACGCCCGAGATGCGAGGCGCGCAACTGCCGTTCCAGAACCGAGATGACGGCCTCCGGATGATGTGTGGCCGCAAGGCTTAAGGGCAGGAAGCGCCGTGGTCCCAGATCGATCTTCGCATTGAGCCCACGCTCGTTGATCCGGACCTCCGAATCGCCGCCGAGCCCGAAGGTGCGCATGGCAACGGCCTCGACCATGGTGCGGAATCCGCCGACGACAGCACCTTCGGCATCGAGCCGCGGCTTTCCCCTGTCGAGGACGGCGACATCCGTCGTCGTGCCGCCAATATCGGAGACGACGGCATCGTCGAGACCCGTCAGGTGGCGGGCGCCGACAAGGCTTGCGGCCGGGCCTGAGAGGATCGTCTCGATCGGTCGCAGCCGCGCCTCGTTGGCCGAGATCAGGGCGCCATCGCCGCGCACCACCATCATCGGCACATGAATGCCGCGCGAAGCGAGAAAACCTTCGCAGGCGCCGATCAACCGGTCGAGCATCGAGACCAGCCGCGCATTGAGCAGCGTCGTCAGGGCTCGTCGCGGCCCGCCGAGCTTCGAGGACAGCTCGTGACTGCAGGTGACCGGCAGGTGCGAGACCTCGCGGATGCGATCGCGTACCCTTTGCTCATGGGCGGGATTGCGAACGGCAAAATAGCCGGCGACAGCGAAGGAGGAAACCTGACGGCTCAGTTCCGGCAGGGCCGCGTCAAGCGCCGTCATGTCGAGGGGCGTTTCGCCGCCATGCACATTGTGACCACCGGGCAGGAAGATCACCGGGTCGGAGCCGAGCGCTTCCGAAAGGCCGTCGCGCTTCAGGTCTTCGGGACCGAATCCGATCATCACCAGGCCTGCGCGCCCACCCTGTCCCTCGACCAGCGCATTGGTGGCAAGCGTCGTCGACAGCGAGACGAGGCTGATGGCTGAGGGAGATACACGCGCCTGCTCCAGCACCGATTCGACCGCACCGGCGATGCCGATCGCCAGATCATGGCGCGTGGTCAGGGATTTCGCCTTGGCGACGACCCCGTCCGTTTCGCTGAAGAGAACGGCATCCGTATAGGTGCCGCCGGTATCGATGCCGAGGAGAAGATGTGCAGTCAAGGAAACGTCCATTCAAAAGACACGGCTGAACGGCGCCAGCGGGCCGGCTTCAAGAAACAAGCGTCCGGTGATATGACATCTTTTGTGGAAATGCCATTGCTGCGGAAACCGGAAGACAGGCTGGAAGCGACATCCGGCGGAAAAGGAAGATGCGAATGCCGGCGAATGTCCTGACGATCGTAAGACTTCTGGTGCTTTTTCTTGTCCTGGGGCTCTCGTCGGGCGCACGGGCGCAGGACGCAGACGAGGAGGAGTACAAGCCGGAGCTTCCCGACGTCTCGATCTACAAGGCGATGCTCGACGCCAACAAGCAGACGGGTTGGGTGCAGTTCCGGGAGTATGGCGACAAGCAGCTGATCTATTTCAGCGGCCTGCAGGTCATGCATTGCCGGTTGTCCGAAATCCGCTATTCGGTCAACAGCGATGCGCTCGACAAGCGCTTTCCGCTGGGCGCCTGCGATCCGCAACTGCCCTTCAACCTGCCGGCCGACAACACCAACGAATATGTCTACATTTCGCTTGCGGCACAGGAAGCGCAGACAATTGCGATCCAGGTCGTCTGGGATGACGGCGCCGGCAGCGAGATTATTGTCTACAAGCCCTGCGACAATGTCGGCGATGCCAGCTGCGCCCGGATCAAGACGATCAAGAAGCCGAAGAAGCAGTTGCTGGAGCCGAGCGTCTCCGATTCTCCGATCCGCTCCACCCAGACCGCGCCGCGCGGCAAGACCTTCAAGGAACCGACACCCTCAACGGCAGCCCGTCCCTAGAGCATCGTTCCCTTAATACGACCCATTCTGCTGGCTGAAAACAGCCGTCCACTGCGTCGGATGGCTTGACCGATGGTATTAGAGCAGGCCCCGCAGCTCGGCCAACTTGTCGTTCACCAGCCAGCCATAATAGTTTTCTTCCGGCCAGCGGAATTCCCCGCCTTTGTTTCTTGCCGCCAGGGCGGCGGCCCGCTGATCGGGATTGCCGACATTGTAGAGTGTCGCAGTGATGCCGGGATTGCCCGAAATGTCGATGCCGGCGATCGAGCGGTAGGCGTCGATCGAGTGGCGGATGGATGCCGCCATATAGGCCAGCGAAATATCCGGATCCATGATGGCCTTGTAGACGTCGTTCGCATCGTTGGCATCCAGCCGCTCATAGCCGGAAACACGGGCGACCATATCGGTCAGCATCAGCGCCGTCAGCGGATTGATCTGGCCCAGACCAAATGTCTGGCCGGCATAGAAGGGCTGGAAGAACACGGCGCTGAACCGGTTGTTCGGGAATGACGTGCCGCCCACCGCCTTGCCGCGGAACTGTCGGTCCCAGATGCTTTCGCGGCAGCTCCAGAGAGAATAGGAGTTCTTCTTCGATGCACAGGTCGAAAATTGCGGACGGGCGACGAAATCGGCGATCGTTTCGCCCTCATAGCCGAACCGGAAACTGTCCCCCGCATAGGCGGCGGCCTTGACGTAATAGGACTGCAGTCGGTCATAGGCATCGACATTATAGGTATGTTCGCCGACGATCGCCCCAACCATGTGGATCGGATCAATGCCGTATGCGCGGGCGATCGACTTGATCTTGCCGATCAACTGCCGGTCACTGGCCAGAAGATTGCGCACCTTCTCATATTTCGCGTCGAAGGAGGTGCGTCCTGCCTTTGTGCGGCGCAGGGAGGCGCCGGGGATGTCCGGCTGCTCCTGGAAGCGATTTCCTTCCGGCATGGCACGTCCGCCGGCCGCCATGGCCGGACCACCGGTGACAAGCATCGCTGCAACGAGAAGCATGGAGACGATGGGGCGCACGATGAGTTTCCTGTAAACCTGGGGGCTGAATGCGCGGCGACGCATGCGGCAAAAACGTGTCGGAATCATGCCCGAGACGGACAAAGGCTTATCGTGTGAAGGAAACACAGACAAGAAGGGCATTCAGGCGTGCGCGCATTTACGCCCGGTCTCCGTCATCCGCGGGCCTGAGCCGGGGATCCTGACCGAGGCCCTGGAGGCCAGCCGACGCGCGGTGAAAACGCGACCGATCCGCCCGCCTCCCCAAAAACTTCATCCCCGCAAATCCCCGTGTCCATCGCCTGTGCCTAGAATGGCCTCGTCCCGCCATCGGATACACCGGATGAGCGTTGCCGGCGAGGCGGGACCGGTGCCCTGGGGGAAGGCGGAACGCCCGCTTGAAGCCGGGGGCTGCGTGAAAGGCGGTTCTCCTCCGGACATTTGGATGGTCCGGGCGTGCCGGGCATGCCCCGCCGTTGTCATGACGGTCCAGGGCAATGCCCCGCCTCATTGAAAGGCCGGGCGGATAAGGTGTCGGGCTGGGGCATTGGAGGCTTTCGTCTCAAAAGGACGAAAGCGCAGAAGAACCTGAAAAGCGCGGCAAAAGACACCGAAACGGGGCACGGTGCGTGTCACTTACCTATTTCTACCTGAGGCATGTATCGTGCCCCGGCCGAACGGATCTTCACACCCACGGCGGAATATCCGCGCGTGGATGGAAGTGTTTGCGGTACACCCGTTACTGCTGGACGATGACGCGGGTGTTCTTGCCGGGACGAACCCGGGCATAGAGATCGATGATGTCCTGGTTCATCAGGCGGATGCAGCCCGAGGAAGCGGCAGTGCCGATCGAAGACCATTCCGGCGTGCCATGCAGGCGAAACAGCGTGTCCTTGCCCTCGTCGTTGAAGAGATACATGGCGCGGGCACCAAGCGGGTTGCGCAGGCCCGGATCCATGCCGGCCTCGACATATTGTGCGACATCAGGCTTGCGTTCTGCCATTTCCTTCGGCGGATGCCAGGTCGGCCATTCCTGTTTCCAGGCGACATAGGCCTTGCCTTCCCAGGCAAAGCCCGACTTGCCGACGCCGATGCCGTAACGAACGGCCTTGCCGCGTGGCAGCACGAAATAGAGGAAGCGGTTCGGCGTATTGACGATGATCGTGCCGGGCTTTTCCTTCGTCGCGTAATCGACGATCTGGCGGTGGAAACGCTCGTTCACCTTGGAGATCGGGATCGCCGGAAGCGCGTAGCCGTGATCTTCAACGGCGCCGTAGCCACCGGTAAAGATCTGGTTGGTCGCGATTGTTTCACCGGCGGGACTGATGGGCGATGTGGAGCAGCCGGACAGGACGAGTGTTGCTGCGAGGCTGCACAGCAGAAGGGCATTGCGAATGCGCATGGGGTTCTCTTAAATTTCTGCAAGGAATAGCTGGGTCGATTCGACCATCAGTAACTACGGTTTATTTTCGATCGGCCCCTTGAAAGCAAGGGAATGCGGTGCAGCATTTTTGCGGGACCTTGCAAATTTTCGCCGGATTGTTTTTTTGCAACAAAACCGCCTCTGTGCGAGACTTTCGGGCATGGCGATTCTCTCCATCCACAATGACAGCCCGCTGATCGATGGGCGGCAGTCCCAGCGCGCCATGATGGTGCGTCGGGGAACGCAGCGATACCTGCATGAATTGCGGCACGCTGTTCTGCCGGAACTGACGCTCGCCAGCGGCAGGCGGGCTGATCTCGTAACCCTGTCGCCCAAGGGCGAGGTCTGGATTGTGGAAATAAAGACCTCGATCGAGGACTTCAGGGTGGATCGCAAATGGCCCGACTACAGGCTGCATTCCGACCGTCTGTTCTTCGCCACCCATCCGGGCGTTCCGCTCGATATTTTCCCCGAGGATTGCGGCCTGATCGTCTCGGACGGATACGCCGCCGAATTGATCCGCGACGCGCCGGAACACCGCCTGCCGGCGCCGACGCGCAAGTCCGTCTCGCTCATCTTCGCAAGAGTCGCCGCCCAGAGGTTGATGCTGGCGGAATGGGCGGCCGACCGGTCAGGCGACATGGAGGCCTCCATGAAGGCGATCGTCACAGGCGCGCTCGACGATAAAGGCTAGAGCATGTCGCGCAAAAGTGCGCAGCGGTTTTGCGAGAACGACATGCGATAAAACAACGACCTAAAGCGTACGGAGCGAATCTGAAAGATCGCGACACGCTTATGGGCGTTATTTCGGCGCCCGCTTGGCCAGAATCCGCTGCAGGGTCCGGCGGTGCATGTTGAGCCGGCGTGCCGTCTCCGACACATTGCGCTCGCACATTTCATAGACGCGCTGGATATGCTCCCACCGCACCCGGTCGGCTGACATCGGATTTTCCGGCGGCTCGGCCCGTTCGCCGGCGCGCTGCACGAGAGCGGCATAGATGTCGTCGGCATCGGCCGGCTTGGCAAGATAGTCGACCGCGCCGAGTTTCACCGCGTTCACCGCCGTAGCGATGTTGCCATAGCCGGTCAGCATGATGATGCGGGTGTCGTCGCGCCGGGCGCGGATAGCCTCGATAACGTCGAGGCCGCTGCCATCGCCAAGCCGCAGGTCGATTACGGCGTGTTTTGGGGGGCGCGTCTTGGTCTTGGCAATGCCCTCGGCCACCGATTCGGCGATCTCGACCGAAAATCCACGCGTCTCCATGGCGCGGGCGAGGCGGCGCAGGAACGGCGCGTCGTCATCCACCAGCAGAAGCGAGGTATCCTCACCGATCGCGCCAGGGTCAATTCTCACATCAGTACCGTCGACGGCAGGTGAATTTGTGGGCTTTTCCGACATTTTCGAGATCCATGGCGATTTTTTCGCCGTTTCTTCTGTTCTTGTAGCGTCGCTTATCCGACGTTCAACACAGGCCGTAAAGTCATTTTGTCTGTTTCATGTCCATCAGGTGACGGGGCCATTCGACGTTGATACGTGCGCCCGGCTTGTCCGGACCACCATTCTCGAAGGAGAGCCGTGCGCCGGATCGTTCCAGCAGCGTCTTGGCAATAAAAAGCCCGAGCCCGAGCCCGCCCGCGCTGTCGTCCTTCTGGCGTTTGGTCACATAGGGTTCGCCGATCCGGCTGAGAACATCCGGCGCATAGCCGTCGCCATCGTCCTCGATCGTCACTGTTACCGTCTCGGGCGTATGCCGGACGGTGACGGTCACCTCGGACTTGGCATAGTCGACGGCATTTTCGAGAAGATTGCCAAGCCCGTAGAGAATGCCGGCATTGCGATTGCCGACCGGCTCTGCGCTGCGCTCGCCGATTTCGACGAGATTGATGCGGATGCCGAATTCCCGATGCGGCGCCATGACCTCCTCGATCAGCGAGGATAGCGGCAGATGCCGCATATGCGCCTCGTTTTCGGAGGACAGCGTCGTCAGGCGGCGCAGGATGTCGCGGCAGCGCTCGCTCTGGCTGCGCAACAGGTGCACGTCCTCGCCGAAGCGCGGATCATTGCCGAGTTCGCGCTCCATCTCCTTGGCAACAATGCTGATCGTGGCCAAGGGCGTGCCGAGCTCATGGGCCGCGGCGGCGGCGAGACCATCGAGCTGGGAGAGATGTTTTTCCCGCTGCAGCACAAGCTCGGTGGCCGTCAAGGCGTCGGAGAGCTCGCTCGCCTCCAGCGATACACGATAGGTGTAAAAGGCCGCAAAGGCCGTGGTCGAGACAATCGCGAACCAGAAGCCGGCCGTCAGCACCGGCGGCACCATCAGCACCACACCGGGATACCAGGGCAGGGGAAAGGGCGAAAAGGCAAGCGCGGTAACACCCAGGATAGCCGACAGCGCCAGTGCGATACTCAGGCGCTTCGGTTGCGAGGCCGACGAGATGATCACGGGTACGCAAACCAGCGGCGCGAACGGATTGGCAAGTCCACCGGTGATGAACAGCAAGGCCGTCAGCTGCATCAGGTCGAGCCCGAGCAGCACGAAGGCGGCCGGCGGCTTGAGCCGGTGTGATGGCGGATACCGAACCGTCAGATAGACGTTGAGCCAGGCAAGCGCTGCGATCAGTGCGCAGCAGGCAATCAGCGGCAAGGGAAACTGCAGCCAGAAGCCGGTGGTGACCACCGCCGTCGATTGCCCGCCGACGGCCAGCCAGCGCAACCGGATCAGCGTCTGCAATCGCAATGTCCGCTTCTTTGTCGAGTCCTCCTCCTCCAGCATTGCCATGCTCATTCCATCGTCTCCGTCAGCCTTCGTTTTCAGTCATGTACCACGCGGCTTGGCGCGTGTCGTTGGCGCGGCATTGGCCGGGTCCTCCGGCCAGGGATGCCGTGGATAACGTCCACGCATGTCGGCACGCACATCTTTCCAGGAGCCGGCCCAGAATCCCGGCAGGTCGCGTGTCGTCTGGATCGGCCGCTGCCCAGGGGAAACCAGCTCCAGCAGCAGCGGCAGGCGACCCCCGCCGATCGACGGATGCGTCTTCAGCCCGAACAGTTCCTGCACCCGGATCGCCAGCACCGGTTCCTCGCCGTCATAGCGGATCGGATGACGCTGGCCTGTCGGAGCTTCGAAATGCGTTGGCGCAAGCCGCCCGAGATCGCGGCTCACCGCATGGGGAACGAGCGCCAGCAAGCCCTCCGAAAGGCTGGACGACGTCACATCGTCGATGCCGCGCGTCTCGTGCTGATAGGGCACGAACCAGTCGTCGAGGCGTGAAAGCAGCGCTTCGTCCGACATGTCGGGCCAGGGCTCACCGAGCGTCCGGAACAGGAATCCGATCCGGTCGCGCAATTGCGCTGTCTCCTTCGAAAACGGCAGGCTCGAAAGTCCCAGCTGGCGCACGCCATCTGCCAGGGCTCTGGCCGCTGCCTCGCCCCTGGGCCGTGGCAGCGGCGTCTCGTCGAACAGGATGGCACCGAGCCGGGTGACGCGGCGGGCCCGGACCTGCCGGCTTTGACGGTCGAACGTTGTCTGATCCTCGCGGCTGACCGCGTCAGGCATAAAGGCCTCGACATCGGCGCGGCTGATTTCGGCTGCCGCGAGAATGCGCTGTCCGCCGGCCCGTCCGGTCAGGTCGGCAATCACAAGCATGGACGCGCCAGCCAGCCGCTCGGTCTCCGGGAGTTCGGCGCCACGGCCATTGGCCATGACAAAGCGACCGCGCCCGCCGCGCTGTAGTGCGATCCGGTCTGGAAAAGCCCACATCAGCAGAATGCCGGGCTGTATCGGTGCGTCTTCGCGGGTTGCCGGCCTCAGGTCGCGGGCCATTTGCCGGGCCATTTGCCGGGCAAGTCCGCGTGAGGCCTCGGCCCGGTCGCCACGCTCGGTGCGGAAACGCCGCAGGCGATCCTCAAGGTCGATGCTGCTACCGCCCAGCCCCTGTTCGGTCAGAAGCACGGCCAGCAGGCAGGCCTCCTCGGCATGACCTTCCGCTGCGGCCGTCACCGCCATGGCCGCCAGCCGTGGCGGCAGGGCCAATGCCCGGATCTGCTTTCCGCGCGGCGTCAGCGCGCCGTTCCGGTCAATCGCACCCAGCTGGCGCAGCAGCACCTGCGCCTCCTGCCAGGTGGCTTCCGGCGGCTGGTCGAGAAAGGCAAGCTGCGCCGGGTCGGTCACGCCCCAATGCGCCATGTCGAGCGCCAGGCTCGAAAGATCGCTCGCCAATATCTGTGGCGGTGTGAAAGCGGGCAGGGCGGCCGTCTGTCCGGCATGCCAGAGGCGGATCGCCATTCCCGGCTCCGTGCGTCCGGCGCGGCCGGCACGCTGATCCGCCGATGCGCGCGAGACACGCACGGTTTCCAGCCGGGTAATGCCGGTCGAGGCCTCGAACGCCGGCAGGCGCTGGAGACCGCTATCAATGACGATACGGACACCATCGATGGTGATCGAGGTTTCGGCAATCGAGGTTGCCAGCACGATCTTGCGCCTGCCGGCCGGCGCCGGCTTGATGGCCGCGTCCTGTTCCTTCTGGCTGAGATTGCCGTAGAGCGGCGTGATGACAGTTGCTTCATCGAAACGGCCTTCCAGCCGCTCGACGGTTCGGGTGATTTCAGCCTGGCCTGGCAGGAAGGCAAGGATCGAGCCTTCCTCGTTGCGGTGGGCATCGACGATCGCCTTCGTCACGGCATCTTCGATCCGATCGGTTGAGGATCGTTCCTGATAGCGGATCTCGACCGGGAAGCTGCGCCCCCGGCTTTCGATGATCGGTGCGTCGCCCAGAAGCGCGGCCACCCGTTCGACATCCAGCGTTGCCGACATGACCAGGAGCCTCAGGTCCTCGCGCAACGCCCGTTGGGCGTCGAGCGCAAGGGCCAGGCCGAAGTCGGCATCGAGCGACCGCTCGTGAAATTCGTCGAACAGCACCGCCGCGATGCCTGACAGTTCGGGGTCCTCAAGGATCATCCGGGCGAAAACGCCTTCGGTGACGACCTCGATCCGCGTTTTCGCCGAGATGCGGCTGTCGAGCCGCATCCGGTAGCCGACAGTCTCGCCGACGGCTTCGCCGAGGAGGCTTGCCATGCGGTGGGCCGCCGCCCGCGCCGCCAGCCGTCTTGGCTCGAGAAGGATAATCCTTTTATCACCGCGCCAGTCCTGCCCCAGCAGAAAAAGCGGCACGACCGTCGTCTTGCCGGCCCCGGGCGGCGCCGAGAGGACGCAGGTGGACGATCCTTGAAGGGCATCGGCGAGCGCGGGCAGGATCGCGCAGACAGGCAGGTCTGGCAGCGTAACCCGGAAGCTGTCACTCAAAGCTGTGTTCCCCCATGCCGTCTCATCGCATTCTCACCGCACGCGCCATGCGCAAGCGCACGCACCGCATGCGCAATAGCAATTGCGGCATGCGCGATGCAATCGCAAACCCGGAAAAGCCAGCGGACCGAGGGTAATCCTGAGAGCCGTCGGCGGAGGAACGCAGATCAGGCTTGCTGCGCCTCGTAGGCGAGGATAGCGCCGGCCAGATCTTCCGATGCTGCACCGACGGACTTGAACAGCGTGATCGCCTGATCCGAGCTGCGCCCCTTATGCCGCCCCTTCGCCAGCTCCGCCAGATCGGCCCGGATCGAGCCTGCGGTAATAATGCCTTTGTCTATCGGCTGCACGAGATCGCCGCCTTCCGACAGCGCACCCTCGCGCGTATCGACGAAGATCTCGGCCCGCGCGACGGCGCGATCGTCCGATTCGCGCATGCTCGGCTTGAATGCGCCGACCAGATCGAGATGGGCGCCTGGTTTCAGCCAGTCGCCAAGGATCAGCGGTTCGGAGGAAAGCGTGGCGCAGGATATGATGTCGGCGGTGCGGGCGGCTGCCTCGATGTCCGTGGCAACGGAGATGCGGATGCCGGGAAGATCGATCTGCGCCGCCGTCGCTTCCGCCTTGCGCGGGTCGCGAGCCCAGATCGACACCTCCGATATCGGTCTGACGGCTGCGTGCGCCTCGATGAGGTTCTGCGACAGACGACCGGCGCCAACCATCAGCATGCGGTGGGCCTCTTTCGTTGCGAGATAATCGGCAGCGAGGGCAGAGGCCGCCGCGGTGCGCCGCGCCGTCAGTTCCGCCCCGTCGATGATGGCAAGCAATTGTCCTGTCCTGCCGGAAGAGAGCAGATAGCTGCCATGGATCGCCGGCAGGTCCCGGCTCGTATTGCCCGGAAACACCGAAACCATCTTGACGCCAATATAGGTGCCGGGCTGCCAGGCCGGCATCAGAAGGAGCGTCGCGGCGGCTTCTCCAGGCACGGCAACATCATGATGATGACGCTTCGGCATCTCGCAG
>CAWGHM010000002.1:0-354880 GCA_963822365.1 uncultured Alphaproteobacteria bacterium | reverse complement strand
CATCACCCGGTCCTTCCTCACGGTGCTCGCGACCATCGCCTCGATCGCGACCCTCCTCGGCCTGCTCGGCACCACCGGCGGCATGATCCTGACCTTCCGGTCGCTCGGCGACTCGACGGACATGAGCCGCCTCACCGTGGGCATCTCGCAAGCGCTGGTGACCACGTTCAGCGGGTTGACCGTGGCGATCCCCACGGTCGTCGGCCACCGCTGGCTGCTCGCGCGGGTCGACAGCCTCACGCTCGATCTCGAGGATCTGGCGCTCCAGGTGATGGATAGCGTGCTCGAAGCGCAGACCGACGTGGCCCGCCCAGCGCAGGAGCAGTCGGCGTGAGGTTCAACGCCCGCTCGAACCGCCGGGACGAGGTCACCGTGGACCTGACCGCCATGCTCGACGTGGCGTTCAACCTGATCTTGTTCTTCATGGTCACCACGCCAATACGGGATCCGCGCCGGTGGCCTTGGCCAGTTCCGCCGCCAGCGCCGGATACGGGCGACGCGTTCGCCCTGCGCTGCCGAGCTTGGCATGGAAGGTCACGTTCAGAGGATCGAGCTTGGCCATGCGCTGGTCGAGCGGTTTGGCTAGATCGAGATCGAACTTGGCAGCCGAGGCTTCGAGCGTTGCGAGATCCGGCAGGTTGCCCTGGTCGCGGGTCCAGAAATGCTTGGCATCCGACAGGCGGGCGCGCACGACCTTGCCATTGCCGTGGACGATTTCCTTGCCGCCGTCCCTGGCCTCGATATTGGCAACCAGGATGAAATGGTTCGACAGGCCCTCGCCCTGATCGGCCGCGTCACGAAGCACTTCTGGTTGGTCTTGATCGTCAGGCGGATGATTTCGGCGGGGATCGCCAGATAGTCCTCCTCGAACGTGCCGAGCAGCACCTGCGGCCATTCGACGAGGCCCGAGACTTCCTCCAGCAGCGCCTCGTCCTCGACCAGTTCCAGCCCGTTGGCGAAGGCGACATTGCCGGCATCGGCGGCGATGATCTGCTTGCGGCGTTCGGCATCGAGGATGACCTTGGCGCTTTCCAGCTTCTCGACGTAGTCGGCGAAGCGGCGCACGGTGATGGCATCAGGCGCATGGAAGCGGTGGCCATAGGTGACGTTGGAAGCAATAATGCCGTCGACCTCGAACGGAATGACCTCCGTTTCCTCATTTTCCGGGCCAAAGGTGCAGACGATCGACTGCAGCGGGCGCACCCAGCGCAGCGAGCCGGGTTTTGCCGAGGCGGCACCGGAGCGCATCGGCTTCGGCCAGGGGAAATTTCGGATGATGCCGGGCATGACGTCGGCGACGATCTCTTCCGTCGGGCGACCCGGCTTGACGATATGGGCAACGTAGAAATCGCCCTTCTTCGGATCGCTGTGGACGTGTGCCTGGCTGATATCGGTCAGACCCGCGCTGCGCAAAAAGCCTTCGATCGCCTTTTCATTGGCGCTCGTGCTCGGCCCCTTGCTATCCTCGCGCACATCGGCCGAGCGGGTAGTCAGACCACGAATATCGAGCGTCAGGCGGCGCGGCGTCCAGTATTCGCGCGCGCCCTCATAGGTCAGCCCCGCCTCGACCAGCGCGTCGGTCAGAAGCTTCTTCAGATCGCCGGCAGCCTTGCGCTGCAAACGGGCCGGGATTTCCTCGGAGCGGAGTTCAAGCAGAAGATCGGGCATGGACGGATGCTTTTCTATGGGACCAATGGACTGCGGCGGACTTAGCAAGCCCGGCAGCAAAAGTCATCCGGTGAATGGCGGAAAAGTCGGGATCGGCCGATACCTTTGGCATCCATCTCCCGGTCCTTGAGCTTCGATATCTCATCCTGGAGGGCGGAGGTTCAAGCTGCTTCACGCTCCTGGATTGCTGCCAAAACGTCTGCGAGAGCGGAAGCCTGCAATTTCAAGTCATAACTTGTCTGCATGTTCATCCAAAACTGGGGCGTCGTTCGGAAAAACTTTGCAAGGCGCAGCGCCGTATCGGGCGTTATCGGCGCCTGTTCGGTTGCCAGACGCTCGATACGGGTTCGCGGCACATTGAGCTTTTTGGCAAGGGCACCGGCACTCATATTGAGTGGAACGAGGTATTCCTCGCGAAGAATTTCGCCCGGATGGATAGCGGGAAGCAGGTTCGTCATAGGTTCTCCAATTCAGCCCAGATTGGCTAGTGGTAGTCAACTATCTCCACGTTCTCGGCGCCCCCCTCTTTCCAGACGAAGCAGACGCGCCATTGGTCGTTGATGCGGATCGAATGCTGGCCGGAACGGCTGCCCTTCAGCGCCTCAAGGCGGTTTCCGGGAGGCGACAGAAGGTCGTCCAGAACGACCGCACTGTCGATCATTGTCAGTTTGCGCTGAGCGGCCCGAACGATATCCGACGGGAATCCTTTCGGCGCCTTGCCGTCAATCAATGCTCGGATCTTGGCATCTTTGAAGGAACGGATCACTGCTGGGCCACCTGACTAAATGTATCGTATCACGATACATCAATAAGTCAATATACCCACATTCGCCTTCGCTTTCGTCCCCACCCGCAGCTTCGCTGCGACCTCCCCCTCAAGGGGGAGGTGAGATCACCAGCCCCCGCCTCCACCGCCGCCACCGCCTCCCCCTGACGAGCCGCCGCCTCCGGAAAAGCCGGAGGAAGAGCTGCTGGGCGGGGCCGGCAGGGACGAGGACATGGTATCGGCCATCGAGCCGGCAAAGTCGCCCATGCGATCACCGAAGCCGCCGGCGGTGAAACCGTCGCCGCTGTACCAGCCGGGATGATAGGCGGCGGCACCGGCGGATGCGGCGAGCAGCCAGCGGTCGAAGGTCTGCGACCAGGGTTTTTCGACGCCGAGCGCCACCGCATAGGGCAGCAGCCGTTCGAAATGCTGCGGCGACATTTCGGGTGCGCCTGCCCCCGTCGAATCGATCATGTTCATGCGGTCTTTTTCGGCGAGCGTCAGATATTGCCGCAGGCCGTCGATACCATCCATCATCTTCGAGCCGAGCGGCGTCGGCGCGCCCATCAGGTAGAAGAACAGGAGATTGACGAGCACGATGCCGCCGACGGCGATCAGCAGCGGCACCTGATGGGCTTCAAGCGCGATGGCGACAACCGCCACCAGAATGCCCAGCACGGCAGAGACCAGCGTGAAGCCGAAAAAAGCGGCCATCACAACGGCAACGATGCGGGAAAACAGGCTGCCATTGCGCACGAACAGGCGGCCGATCACAATGGCGAACACGGTGACGACGACCGCGGCAATCACCGGCACGATGACCACCGGAATGGTCACCTCGTCGAGCGATCCAGACACAAGGATGGCCAGCAGGAACAGTACAGAAAGGACGATGCCGCCCACGACCTGAGCGGTGTTGGCCCGGTAATACTTGTTGCGATGTTCCTTTTCCATCGCCGAGCGGAAATCCGCCCCGACCTTCCTGACCGCCTCGCCATTCGCCTTGTCGATCCGGAGCAGGCCGCCGGCGGCCTGGATCGCCTTGATCAGGCTCATTTCACCGGCGGGCAATCCCGCGGGCGGGTTCTTTTCCGTGGATCGCAGGACAAGCGCGGTCTTCAGGTCCTCCAGCACGACATAGCCACCCACGGCCAGCTCGAGTGCTGCGGCAGACAGGGCAGTCCAGCCCTGTCCGGAAAAACCCCTGTTGTCGATATAGTTGACCAGCGCCGGCGAGATACCATCCGGCGCATCCCAGCGCGGAACCATGACGCCGCGAGCGGGATCGCGACCGACCTTCCACCACATGCGCGAATAATAGAGGCCAACGATGACCAGACAGGCGATCGCCAGCAATGGCGCCAGATTGTCGTGGAACCACCAGAGATTTTCCTGCGCGGCCGATGGCGGGTCGATGCTGCCCTTTGGCATCTTCACGGCGATCGTCAGCCCCTCGCCGGCTTCGAGCCGGCGCGTGGTCCTGAAATCCAGGCGGTCGCCATCTTCGAGCGCACGGGCATTCTTGTCGGTCGCGCCGAAACGGCCGGTAAAGACATTGAGCGCCTGGGCCTTCACGCCATCGGGAAGCTTCACCGTCGCGGATGCTTCCTCGATCGGAAAGGCCCATTCCGTCCCCGTGACATTCCAGTACAGTTCATCGTGATCCGCAAAGAAGCGGATCTGGCGACCGGTTTCATAGGTGAGTTCGAACGTATGCTCGCCGGGGGTCAGCAGCACATCGGCCTCGCCGGTATAGATGCGTATGCCGCCGGTGATGGATTCAGTTCGGTGCGGCTCGTCCCGTCCGTCGCGGGTGACGGAGATCAGCTTGAAATCCACCTTGACCGTTCTGCCGCCAGCATCGGTGAAGGTCAGCGGGAAATCGCGGTAGATGCCGCGTTTGATCCTGTTGCCCTCGACCGTTGCTGCAATCGTCTCGGTGACGGTGAGCGTGCCGGATTTCGCCAGCGTGATATCGGAATGATAGGCGGTGAAAATCTCGTCAGCGCGTGCCACGCCGGCAAGCGTGGCAAGCAGGATGATCGCGCCGAAGAGGCCAAGGAGACGGTTCATGCGATCATTCCTTCAGCCTGCAGGTCGGTGCATTTCACTTTATTTCAGGGCTTGTCGCCGGTGAATTTCACGCCGAGCGAGGCCAGTTCGTCCCAGTAGCGCGGATAGGTCTTGGCCACGCAAGCGGGGTCGAGAATCGTGATGCCGTTGATTTTCAGACCCGCCAGCGCAAAGCTCATGGCGATGCGATGATCCGCGAAAGTATCGATATCGGCCGGCAGCGTCTGGCCGGCGAGCGTCGGATCGGATGCGATCAAGAGATCGTCGCCTTCCTCGATTGCCAGGCCGGGACGGATGTTCGTCAGCCCCGTGGACAGCGCCCGGATGCGGTCGCATTCCTTGACGCGCAGGTTTTCGATGCCGACAAAGCGCACCGGCGTTTCGTTGAAGGCGGCCAGCACGGCGAGTGTCGGTATGGCATCCTGCATCTGCGATCCGTCGATCACGGCAGGCATGTTCGGGAAGCTTGCGATGACGGCATAGGCCTTGGCATCCGGCTGGGAGAAGGCCTCGGCCGCGACGCCGAGATCAATCCGGCCGCCGGTCAGCACTTCCGCCGCCCAGAGATAGGTCGCAGCCGACGCATCCGGCTCAATGACATAGTCTGACGCCGTATAGCCTGTCGGGGCGACCTGCCAGACGGACGGGCTTGCCTGCGTGACCTTTGCACCGAAAGCCTGCATGGCCGCGACCGTCAGGTCTATATAGCCGCGCGCGCCGATCTCGTCGCCGGCAAGCTCTATGTTCACGGCGCGAGAACCGCCGGCTGCCGCCATCAGAAGCGCCGACACATACTGGCTGGACAGGCCGGCATCGATGGTCACATGGTCGCCCGCGAAATCGCCCGTGCCGGAAACCGTGACCGGCGGACAACCCGTTTCGGCCTCGATCGTGACGCCGAGCGAGCGCAGCGCAGTCACCAGCGGCGCGATCGGCCGCTTGCGCATGTGCTGGTCGCCATCGACGATCACGGTGCCTTCGACCAAGGCGGCGGCCGCCGTCAGGAAGCGCGTGGCCGTGCCGGCATTGCCGAGAAAGAGCGGCTTTTCCGGCGCTGACAGCTTGCCGGTACCCGTGACGATGAAGGTCGTATCGTCAGGCTCTGAAATCTCGACGCCCATGGCCCGCAACGCGTCGGCCATATAACGCGTGTCGTCGCTCTTCAGCGCACCGGTCAGGCGGCTTGTCCCCCTGGCGAGACCGGCCAGCAGCAGCGCCCGGTTGGTGATCGACTTGGAGCCGGGCGGGCTGACACGGCCTTCAAGCGGGTGGCCGGGCGAAAGAATGGTCAGCTTCTGGTCTGCGTTGCTCATGCTCATGTCTCTTGATGCCTTCAGCGCCGCCGGTTCAGGGCTTGCGCGTCCTCTCTCTGTCATGGAAAGCCGTCTACGACGGAACGCCCTTTCGGGCTAGATCAAAACTTCACGACCGGAACAGCCCGATCGGCCTCATTGGCGATTTCGAAATAGGCGGCCTTCGAAAAGCCGAAGGGGCCGGCGATGAAGTTGGACGGAAAGCTCTCGACCTTGACGTTCAGATCGCGGGCGGCGCCATTGTAGTAGCGCCTGGCCATCTGGACTTCGCTTTCTATTCCCTCCAGCGACCGCTGCAGCTCGGAAAAATTCTGGTTGGCCTTGAGATCAGGATAGGCTTCGGCCAGCGCAAAGACCTTGCCGAGCGCCTGGCCGAGCAGGCCTTCCGCAGCGGCGCGACCGGCAACATCACCACCCGGCACCGCCTGGGCGCGGTTGCGCAGGTTGACGATCTCTTCGAGCGTGCCCTTTTCATGGGCGGCATAACCTTTGACCGTCTCGATCAGATTGGGGATCAGGTCGGCGCGACGCTTCAACTGGACGTCGATGCCCGACCACGCCTCTTCCTTCACCTGGCGCGCCTTGACCAGGCTGTTATAGACGAAAATCAGGTACACGATCACGGCTGCGCCGATCGCCAGACCAATCATCAAAATTCCCCTCAAGCCCCGATTTTCACGCCGTGAATGCGTCTGCTGAAAAGCCTTTAGCATATCGGTTCTGCACGTGCACCCACCGTGCAATCGATCCCCTGCCCTGCCCGCTCGGTCCGAGACGGCATGTTCCTTGCGGAACCGCGTAGCGACAGCCGATCGGCGATAGTCGGTTCAACAGAGCAACGCGAACCGACAAAGACCAGTCCGATGAAAACCCTTGCAACCCTCGTCAACGTGATCGCCTTCTCGGCTCTTTTCGTTGCCTATTCTGCCGGTGGTTCCATCGAAAAGCCGACCGGTGTCCGCCGTGCCCTGCAGACCTATGCCGGCCAGCTCCCGACTGGCACGTTCCCGACCCTGAAGCCGGTCTGGCAGATCGGCGTCGAGGCGAGCGAACTGATCTGACACCGCTGCCGGCAGGTAAATCACGGGTCAGAATTAACCATTGCCTTGTCGCGGGCAAGGCGTATGGTTTACCCATGTTTTGAGCACCGTGCGGCTATGGAAGGCCGCCGCCCTCGCCATGAAGGCCACTTCGAAAACCGACGGCGAGATGCAGGCTATTGCCTCGCCCACACATACGTGAAGTGCGACCATTGACACATGACCATCATCTCCATGATCACCCTGTCGGCGCTGGTTCTCGTCTGCGCGAGCCACATGGCGGCAGTACGGGCGCAAAAGCAGGAGCCGCGCCGGAAAAACAATATCCAGGTCCGCGTGAACCGTCCGGGCAGCCGCTGACGGCAAAGCGTCCTTCCGCCCTTGGCGGATTGGCGCATCCACTGGCCCATGCCCGGCCGTTCGGCTTTTCGCGCCGGCTCGGTCGAGCCTGGTGCTGACCGGGACGGGACTTGTTAAGCGGCACGCTCGATGACGTTGGCGCCGCCGGCATCGGTCAGCAGAAAGGCTTCGCCGCAGGCCTTGGCCAGCGTGCGGACGCGCAGGATGTAGCTCTGGCGCTCCGTCACCGATATCACGCCGCGTGCATCCAGCAGGTTGAAGACGTGGCTCGCCTTGATGCACTGGTCATAGGCCGGAAAAACGCATTTGTGCAGCGTGGCGTTTGACCCCGGCTGCGGTGCGCCGGCGGCGAGCAGCGCCAGGCATTCCGTTTCCGCGTCGATGAAATGCCGATGCAGCATGTCGGTGTTGGCATATTCGAAATTGTGGCGTGAATATTCCTGCTCGGCCTGCAGGAAGACATCGCCATAGCTGATCTTCTCGTCGCCCTCGCGGCCGTTGAAATTCAGGTCGTAGACATTGTCGACACCCTGGACATACATGGCGAGACGCTCGAGACCATAGGTCAGTTCGCCCGAGACCGGCGAGCATTCGATGCCGCAGACCTGCTGGAAATAGGTGAACTGCGAGACTTCCATGCCATCGCACCAGCATTCCCAGCCAAGGCCCCAGGCGCCCAGCGTCGGGCTTTCCCAGTCGTCCTCGACAAAGCGGATATCGTGCAGCAGCGGATCAAGCCCGATCGCCTCCAGCGAGCCGAGATAGAGCTCCTGCAGGTTGGACGGGTTCGGCTTCAGGATGACCTGGTACTGGTAATAATGCTGCAGCCGGTTCGGGTTCTCGCCATAGCGACCGTCGGTCGGGCGGCGCGAAGGCTGCACATAGGCGGCGCGCCAAGGCTTGGGGCCGAGCGCCCGCAGCGTCGTTGCCGGATGGAAGGTGCCCGCGCCGACTTCCATGTCATAGGGCTGCAGCACGGCGCAGCCCTTGTCGGCCCAATAGGCATGCAGCGTCAGGATCAGCGCCTGGAAGGAGCGCTTCGGGTTCATGTGATCCGGGAGAGCGGCGGTCATGAGCGATACCTGTTACCTGATTTTTGCGGCGACAGGTGCCATGGCAGAGGACAAGGGTCAATACATAACGTAGTATCGGGGACCGTTTTGCGACCGGAGACGAAGCATGAACATCAAGACCACAGTCACGCTTTCCGAGCGCAACCTGCGCTATGCGGAAAAGATGGTGGAAGAGGGAGCCTATCCGTCGGTGTCAGACGTGATCGAGGCCAGCATCGAACAGATGATGCTGAATGCCCAATCTCCCGACGATCCCCTGGCCGGCATGGCCGACGAGATCAGGCGGAGGATGGAGCTGCCGCGGGATCAGTGGATTTCGATGAGAGACGATGACGTATTCGAAAATGTTCGCGCGCGCATCAGCGCAAGATCGAAAGAATGACGTCGGCCTACGAACTCCAATACCACTCCTCGAAATCGGCGATGACCTGTTCGATATTTTCACGCTGATCGCGGGCTATTCTGGACCAGAGGTTGCTCACCGTAAGCTGAACGAGCTTGAGCACGTCATGAAAGCATTGACCGATTTCCCACACACCGGCTCGCTGCGGGAGGACTTCGCGACAGACCTATCGGCGCTATCCCGGCGGGTAAAAAAGGCGTCATTTGCTTTTCGATCAAAGAGGACGAACGCGTCATTTTCATCCTATCAGTTACCTATGCAGGCGCTGATTGGATGTCGCGGATCGCAAGCCGACTGTAAGCTCACTCCTCCGGCTTCTTCAGCCGATACTCGCCGGTCATGGGATCCTTGACCAGCGTGCCTTGAGAGCCGGTTTCCTGCTGGCGGCGGGCCTCCTGGCGGCGGCGGGTGAGCTTTTCAGCGTCGGCCACGAATTTGCGGTAGCCGAGCCAGGCGAGACCGGCAAACAGCAGCAGGAAAATGATTTGCATAATGTCCCCCGATCCCTTTGAAAGGTCTACAGCCCGAACCGGCCCCACAATGCCTTTTCTTCCGCCACATCCGCAAGGCCCGAGATTGCAGAAGCCGTAATCCGCTCGGCCATGTCCCCGGCGATCGCCGCACCCGGCTGCCTTCGGCCGAACAGGCCGCGCGCCCCGGAGACCAGTTGCAGCGTCGTCTTTTCGCCAAACCGCTTCTTCAACTCGCCACGCATGTCGCCGAGGCCATCGATGAGGCCGAGTTCCCTGGCCGCGGTTTCCCGTCCAGAAAAGACCGGAAAAGATATCGGGATTGTCCGCGAGCAGATGGCCGCGGCGGGCCTTGACCATGCCGATGAAGATTTCGTGGATCTCGAGCTGCAGGCCTTTCAGAAACTCGATGTCCTTTTCCTTTTCCGGCTGGAAGGGATCAAGGATGACCTTGTTCTGGCCGGCAGTATAGACGCGGCGCTCGACGCCGATCTTCTTCAACAGCTCGGGAAAACCGAAGCCACCGGAGACGACGCCGATCGAGCCGACGATCGAGGTCGGATCGGCGATGATCTCGTCACCGGCCAGCGCGATCATGTAGCCGCCGGAGGCTGCCACATCCTCGACGAAGACGATGACGCGTTTGTTCTTCTCTGCGGCAAGATCGCGGATGCGCTGATAGATGAGGCGCGACTGCACCGGCGAGCCGCCGGGCGAATTGATCGAGATCGCGACGGCCGGTGCATCCTTCATCGAGAATGCTTTTTCAAGAACCGTCGATGCACTGGCCAGATTGAGGGCCGGCCTGAACTGGCTTCCGCCGGCCATGATGGCGCCGTGCAGCCGGACGACCGGGATGGTGACGCCGTCTTTGCGAAAACGTTTCGGCATCAACTTCTTCAAGAATCCGGTCATCTGATCTCCTGCTGGTCTTTTATTATCCTGCACCGGATGTATGCACTGGACCGCCAAACGCAATGCCGCCCTGGAAATTCATTTGCGTCGATAGGCTATCCGACCATTGCTCAGATCGTCGACATCAGGCGCGAATTTGTGGCTTTCCGTCTCGTGGATGATGAGCGGCGCGCGAAGAATGAGCCGCGCCCGGCTCTGCTTGATGCGCTGTCACGAGGATGCGCACTGCATTCTCGCCCGGCCTTGGATGCAGCGGCGTGATCTCGATACCGCCGAAGCGGCGGCCACAGGCGGCGATGATATCGGCGATCGATTGCGGCCGGGCGATCAGCGACATCTGCCCGCCGGGCCGCAGGATGGCGCCGGCGGTGCGGATCCAGGTCTCGAACAGGCCCTCGACCATGGCATGGGCTTCCGCCTTCAGCGCATCCGGCGTCTTGCGGTCGGCAGCCATCGTTGAAGGGCGGGTTCATGATCACATGATCGAAGCTGTCGTCCGACAGGCCGGCGGCCACGCGCGCCCGCCCGGTCAGGGTAACATCGGCCTCCAGAACCGAAACGCGGGCGGCAAGGGTTTGATTCTCGGCAAGCGCGATACTCTGGCGCGCAAACTGCGCCATCAGCGGCGACCGTTCGACAAGCAGCACCTCGGCATCGTTGCAGCCGCGAGGCGACCGCCATGCCGGCAGCACCGGCACCTGCCCCCAGATCGGCGACCCTGCAGGGGCGATCGGCGGCAACCAGCGATGCCAGCAGCATCGCATCCATGCCGGATCTGTGCCCCTGCCCCAAAGGCTGGACAAGGCTGGAATCGACCGCGATGAAAGCTGTCGATGGTTTCGGTCACCGCGCTGGATGGCTCATCGGAAGACGCTACTCCCGCAGTTCCGATTCGAGCCCGGCATCGATAAGGATACGGCGCGCCTCGACGGCATCCTGTTCAGGGATCAACCAGAAAACGACGCTGCAAAAGGCCGAGCGAGCCTTCGAGAATGCTCATGCCCTGATCGGCGATCAGGCACGGATTTCCGGCATCCTTCATCAGGCTTTCGGCAAAGGAGAGCACAACGGGGTCATTCGTTCGGATCAATTCCTTCATATCGTCTGGTTTTCCTGCCTCAATTTGACGCAATCGGGACAATTCGCCTCTTGCCGCAGCAAGCCCCCCTTTCTATTGTCAAACCCGAAATGGAACAGGAGTGCCGTGTCCTTGGGCGTAGTGATACCGCTTGAAGACAGCAAAAACAAACAGGCATCGGTCAAGCCGCTGGTCGATCTGACCAAGGCCGACATGGAGCGGGTCAACCAGCTGATCCTGTCGAAGGCCGGCTCCGACGTGCAGATGATCCCGGAAGTCGCCAACCACCTGATCTCCTCGGGCGGCAAGCGCCTGCGCCCGATGCTGACGCTGGCGTCCGCGCCGATGTTCGGCTATCAGCGGCGACGGCCATATCAAGCTCGCGGCCTCGCGTCGAGTTCATGCACACCGCCACGCTGCTGCATGACGATGTCGTCGACGAAAGCGACCTGCGCCGCGGCAAATCGACGGCGCGGATGATCTGGGGCAACCAGGCGAGCGTGCTGGTCGGCGATTTCCTGCTCGGCCAGGCCTTCCGCATGATGGTCGAGGTCGGCTCGCTCGAGCGCTGGACGTGCTGTCGACCGCCGCGTCGGTGATCGCCGAGGGCGAGGTGCTGCAGCTTGTCCGTCGCCAAGAACATGGAGACGACCGAAGACGAATATCTCGCGGTGATCCGCGCCAAGACCGCCGCCCTGTTTGCGGCCGCCGCCGAAGTCGGCCCGATCATCGCCAAGACCGACAAGGCCGAGCCGCAACGCGCTGAAGTCCTACGGCATGAATCTCGGCCTCGCCTTCCAGCTGGTCGACGACGTGCTCGACTATGGCGGCAAGGCCGCCGAGCTCGGCAAGAACATCGGCGACGATTTCCGCGAGGGCAAGATCACGCTGCCGGTCATCCTCTCCTATCGCCGCGGCACGCAGGAGGAGCGCGCCTTCTGGCGCGACGCGATCGAAGGCGGCAAATACGCACCGACGCAGAATCTCGAAAAGGCGCTCGGCCTGATCACCAAATATGGCGGGCTGAACGACACGATCGCCCGCGCCCAGCATTACGGCACGATTGCGCGCGATGCGCTGGCGCCGCTGCCGGCCTCGCCGTGGAAATCGGCCCTGCTCGAGGTCATCGATTTCTGCATCGACCGGGTGAGCTGATCACGCTGTCGCGAGCAGGGTGGTTCGGCAAGAGGATTTTCTTGCCGCATTGCGCCAAAAAAGCCATTCTGTTCGTCAACACTAAAGTCCTGTTTGATTTGGACTGATTCCGGTTGAATCTGGCAGCGGCGCGGCAGCGTCCGTCTGCAATGAAAGGCTTGTTATGCGGCAAAAACACATTCTTCGCCTCCTGTGCGGCGCAGCGCTGCTGGCGGCGGCCTCTCTTTCGACCGCGCCGCTCAGCTATGCCGAGGAGACGCCGGCAGTCGAGGAAGCCAAGCCTTTCGATCCGAATTCGGTCAACAGCTTTTCCGGCGCCTTCCTTGCAGCCCGCACGGCCGACGTGGACAAGGATCTCGATACCGCCATCAAGCTCTACCGGATCGCGCTCGATTTCGAGCCTGACAATATCGATGTCAAGCAACGCCTGATGATCACGATGCTGATGAACGGCGAACTCGACGGTGGCGTGAAGATCGCCGAAGAGCTGAAATCCGATGCCTCGGTCGAACGGATCACAACGATCGCCCGCGCCGTGGAGGCGATCCGCAAGGGCCAGTATCGCTCGGCGCAGAAAATCCTCAATTATGACGGACCGAACGATCTCGACCGCCTGATGAACAGCCTGCTTTTGAGCTGGGCGAAGGCGGGCGAAGGAAACCCGAAGAATGCTGTCGCCGACCTCGACGCGATGGAAGGGCCGGAATGGTTCGGGATCTTCAAGAACTATCATGCCGGCGCGATCGCCATTGCTGCCGGTGACAAGGCCAGTGCCCGCAAGCATCTCAACGATGCCGTGCTTGACCGCAATGGCGGTTCTGCGGCCCCCGATACCTTCATACGCTCCGTCATGGCGCTTGCTCGTCTCGAAGCCCGCGACGGCAACAAGCAGAAAGCCCTGGACACGATCGCTGCCGGCGAAACGCTGATCAGCAGCTACACGCCGCTGGTGGCCCTGCGCAAGAGCATCGAGGATGGCAAGCCGCAGGAGCAGCAGGTCCGCAATGCGACGCAGGGTGCCGCAGCCGTGCTGTTTTCAATCGGCGCCGCGCTCAATCGTGATGGCGCCGAAGACATCGTCTCGCTTTATCTGCAGTCGGCGCGGGCGCTCGATCCCGACAGCGCCGACATCCTCGTCATGCTTGGCGGTATCGCCGAAAACCTGAAAAAGACCGATCGGGCCATCGCGCTTTACAAAAGCGTCCCGGAAAACTCCCCGATGCGGCGTCTTTCAGAGCTGCAGCTGGGCCTCAGCCTTGCCTCCATTGGCAAGGTCGATGAAGCCAAGAAGCACCTCAAGGGGCTGATCGCCCTCGATCCCAAGGATATCCGCAGCTACCTCGCCTATGGCAGCGTGCTGTCGGATGCCAAGGACTACAAGGAAATGGCCGTGGTCTACGATCAGGCCGTCGATGCGATCGGCGCCGTGCCGAAACGCGGAGACTGGACAATCTTTTTCCAGCGCGGCATCGCCTATGAACGCCTGAAAATCTGGGACAAGGCGGAGCCGAGCTTCCGCAAGGCGCTGGAACTCAACCCCGATCAGCCGCAGGTTCTGAACTATCTCGGCTATTCCTGGGTGGATATGAACACCAACCTCGAGGAAGGCCTGGACATGATCCGCAAGGCCGTGGAGCTGAAGCCTGACGACGGTTACATCGTCGATTCGCTCGGCTGGGCCTATTTCCGATTGAACCGGTTTGATGATGCCGTGGTCGAACTGGAGCGCGCCGCCGAACTGATGGCGGGTGATGCGACGATCAACGATCATCTGGGCGACGCCTACTGGCGTGTCGGGCGCAAGCTGGAAGCCGTCTTCCAGTGGAACCAGGCGCTGGAACTGAAGCCGGAAGAGGCGGAAATTCCGAAAATCAAGGCCAAGATCGAAAACGGTCTGCCGCCGGTTGCGGAGAAAGTACCGGCTGCGGCGGATGCCACCAAGGAAGCGAACCCGAAAAAGCTCGGTCCGGAAACGGCCGTTCCGGGCAAGAAATCCTGATCGCCATCGACCATGGCAGCAGACCTCGGACTGGACGGTTTTGTGCTGACGCGCATTGCGCCGGCAAAGATCAATCTGGCGCTTCATGTTGTCGGCCAGCGGGCTGACGGGCATCATCTGCTGGAAAGCCTCGTGACCTTTGCCGATGCGGGAGACCGTATCGGCATCGCTCCCGCAGGCGATGATCGTTTCACCGTCTCCGGCCCCTTCGCCGAGGATGTGCCGCTGTCCGCAGACAATCTGGTGCTGCGGGCCCGCGACCTGCTGCGCGCGCATCAAACATCGCGCGGCCTCGACGCATGCAGCGTGCATATTCATCTGGAAAAGAACCTGCCGGTGGCTTCCGGGATCGGCGGCGGATCGGCTGACGCCGCGGCGGCCCTTCTTGGTCTGGAGCAGATCTGGGGCGCGGCCCCGAGCCCGGCCGAACGCCTCGTCATCGCGCTGAAGCTCGGCGCCGACGTTCCCATGTGCCTGTCAGGCAAGCCATTGATCGCCCGCGGGATCGGTGAAGAGCTCGACATGATCGATACGCTCCCGGCCTTGCCGATGCTGCTCGTCAACCCGCGCATGGCTGTCTCGACGCCGGTCATCTTCCGGACGCTGGTCAACAAGATCAATCCGCCCCTGCCCCCGATACGCCGCACGGGCTCGGTGCAGGACTGGATTGCGGCAATGCTTGCCATGCGCAATGATCTGGAGCCGCCGGCGCGGGCGATCGAGCCGAGCATAACGGCTGTATCGGAGGCGCTTGGTGACACCGGCGCCAGCCTCGTGCGCATGTCGGGATCGGGCGCCACCTGCTTCGGCATCTATGCGAACGCCGAAAAGCGGGATGCCGCGGCAGCACTTCTTTCGCAGCGCCGTCCGGACTGGTACGTTCTGTCCTGCAGCAGCGTTGCAAGCGCCTCGAACGAGGGTCAGGAATAAGACGATGGAACCGAGCCGCGAAAAGCCCTTCATCCCTGTCGGCATCGCCGTTCTTACCGTGTCAGACACCAGGACGCCGGCCGATGACAAATCCGGCGATACGCTTGTGGCGCGCATAAGCGAAGCCGGTCACAGGCTGGAGGCACGAGCGATCGTGCCGGATGACAAGGATGCCATTCTGGCACAGGTGAAAAGCTGGACGCTGGAGCCTGCCATCGATGTGGTCATTACAACCGGCGGCACGGGGTTTACCGGCCGCGACGTGACGCCGGAGGCGCTGGAGCCGTTCTTCGAAAAGCGCATGGACGGTTTTTCAGAGGTCTTCCACCGGCTTTCCTACGACAAGATCGGCACGTCGACGATCCAGTCGCGGGCGACCGGCGGGGTTGCCAATGCGACCTTCATCTTCGTGCTACCGGGCTCACCGGGCGCCTGTCGCGATGCATGGGACGGCATTCTCAAGCAACAGCTCGACTATCGCCACAAGCCCTGCAATTTCGTGGAAATCATGCCCCGGCTTGACGAACACCTGAAACGCGGCTGAGCCTTCACGCCTCTTCCGGGCGCGGACGGTTGCCGACCGCGACCCAGGCAGGGACGATTTCCGTCGACAGCGTGCGCACGGAAAGGCCTTTGGCGATATCGGCAAGCAGCATGCCGGTCTTGGCTGTTGCGGTGGCCTGGCGCTTCGACAGCAGGAAGCCGTGTTCGAGCGGTGCAGGCCGGCGGCCGATTCGCTTGAAAAACGGCTTGCGATGCATGCGCGACGGCGAGAACCGCGCCGGTGCCTTGTTCAGCCCGATATATTCCGCGACCTCGTCGATCCAGCGGCCGGACGGGCGGGCGCCCGCCTCGAGCAGCATCAGCCATTCGCCGCGCGCCGAACGCACGACATGCCTCATGTCCCAACTGAGCAGAAACCGGCATCCCGCCGCATCGGCAATGCGCGAGCAGCCGTCACGCGAGCCATGATCAAGGATGATGACGTCGCTGACGAGCCCCTCCACAGCGCCCGACACAAGCACCGCCAGCGTCTGCGCAAGCTCTGCCTCATGGTCGCGGGTTTCGAGAATGATCGTCAACATGGTCCGTCCATACCGCATTGCACACGCAATTGCCACAATCTCTTCGTTTTGGGACATTCACACTTCATTCATGATGAATCCGCGCCCGAACGAAAGCGATCGTGAAAGTTCGATGCAGGCGCGCTTGCCGGAAAATCGCATCAGCCGGCCTTTTGTTCTTGCAATGTTCTCATTTTCGCGATAGGAAAATAATCAGAGAACAACGGATCCGAACTGACCGGACCCCGCGGAGAAACCCAATGAACGAGCTGGCTCACATCCGGCGGGACGCATTTGCGCCCGTCCATACGGCAGACGTGGCAGACGCAATCGTGACCGGATCAGGTCTGCGCATCGAGATCGATCGCCGCCGCGGGCGGGGGGCCGCGCTCAACCCATCCGGACGTTTCGAGCCCATTTCCCGCGAATTGGTCGATGATGGCTGGCAGAGCCTGGAAGACCTGCCGCCGTTCCGCACCGAAGTTCAGGTCGAAAAGCCCCGCAGCGTCATCACCCGCAATGATTCGCCCGACATCCCCTTCGACCGTTCGATCAATCCCTATCGCGGCTGCGAGCATGGCTGCATCTACTGTTTCGCCCGGCCGACCCATGCCTATCATGGGCCTGTCCGCCGGGGCTCGATTTCGAGGCGAAGCTGTTTGCCAAGCCGGACGCAGCCAAGCTGCTGGAGCGCGAACTGTCAAAGCCCGGCTACAAGGTGCGGCCGATCGCGATCGGCACCAATACCGATCCCTACCAGCCGATCGAAAAGGAATGGCGGATCATGCGCCAGATCCTCGAAGTGCTGGCCAAGCGGCCAATCATCCGGTGATGATCGTGACAAAATCGGCAATGGTCATGCGCGACATCGATATCCTGGCGCCGATGGCGGCGAAAGGGCTGGCGAAGGTCGGCATGTCGGTGACGACGCTTGACCGGAAACTGGCGCGTTTGATGGAGCCGCGCGCCTCGACGCCGTCGAAGCGGCTGGAGGCCATGCGTGCGCTGTCGGATGCCGGCATTCCGACCTCCGTGCTGATGGCGCCGATCATTCCGGCGCTGAACGACCACGAGATCGAACGCGTGCTGGATTCGGCGCAAGGCCGCCGGCGCCGCAGAGGCGAGCTATGTGCTGCTGCGCCTGCCGCTGGAGGTCAGCCCGCTGTTTCGCGACTGGCTGCTGCGCAACTATCCGGATCGCTACCGGCATGTCATGTCGCTGGTCCGCTCGATGCGCGGCGGCAAGGATTATGATGCCGAGTTCGGCAAGCGCATGAAGGGAGCCGGGCCCTATGCCTGGCAGATCGGCCGGCGCTTCGAGCTGGCGGCCAAGCGGCTGGGGCTCAATCTCGGCCGGCGGCAGCTCAATTCCGATCTGTTCGTGCCGCCACTTGGCACCGGAGTGCAGTTGTCTCTGCTCTGAACAGGTTCACCGGCGGTCGACGCCGGTCTTGAATTCCGCCACGGTTCCGCCCCGAGCCATGGCGGCTTCCTCCGGCTGTCGCCTCATGCCGGAGGGCTTGCAGGGAATTGGGCTTGTGTGCGAGTTTCGCCGCATGTCACGACGCGCATCGCCCGATTCCCCTTTTCTTTTCGAAACAGTTATCGCCCCGGACTTCAGCCTTGAGATGGCTGCACGGCGCGAGGGCTTCTGGCCTGTCGCCGGAACAGACGAGGCCGGCCGCGGCCCCCTGGCGGGTCCTGTGGTTGCTGCAGCCGTCATTCTCGATCCCGACTGCATTCCGGAAGGGCTGAACGACAGCAAGCAACTGACGGCCGCCCAGAGGGAAAGCCTGTTCGACCAGATCATGGCCACGGCAACCGTCGCTATCGCCTCCACCGGTGCGGCCACGATCGACGCCACGGATATCCGCAAGGCGAGCCTCGATGCCATGCGACGGGCCGTGTACGGATTGACGATGCGGCCGCAAATGGTGCTGGCTGATGGCCGCGACATTCCGCCCGGCCTGATTTGCGCCGGCAAGGCGGTCATCAAGGGTGACGCCCGCTCGGTCTCGATCGCGGCCGCCTCGATCATCGCCAAGGTCACCCGCGACCGGATGATGGCGCGCGCCCATCTGCCCTTCCCTGCCTATGGGTTTGGTCTTCACGCAGGCTATGCAACGGCGAAACACCGTGCCGCCATCGACGTGCATGGCCCCTGCCCGCTGCACCGCATGAGCTTTCGGCCGCTGCGGAAGGAATGATCGCCCGCCCAACCGAGCGCGCGCCAATCCATAAAAAAAGGCCGGCAAAAGCCGACCTCTTTCAATCGTATCTGACAAACCGCTTAGTTCAGGCGCGCCTTGACGTCGCTGAGTGGCCTGGCTGAACAGCTTGTTCTGCACGGCTGCATCCGACTTGGCGGCAATGACGCTTTCGGCGGCGGCAACAGCCAGATCGACAGCAGCGGAACGAACGGCGGTGATTGCGTCGGATTCGGCCTGCGCGATCTTCTGCTCGGACAGTGCCGTGCGGCGGGCGACGAATTCGTCGGTCTTCTGCTTGGCCTCAGCGGTCAGCATCTCGGCTTCGCGCTCGGCGGCAGCAACGATCTGTGCGGCTTCCGTTTCGGCATCCTTGCGCTTGCGCTGGTACTCGACCAGCAGCGCCTGGGCTTCCTCACGCAGGCGCTTGGCCTCCTTCAACTCATTGGTGATCTTGTCGGCGCGCTCGTCGAGCGACTTGGCCAGCATGGTGGGCACCTTGAGGTAGACCGCAAGCGCCAGGAAAAGAACCAGGCCGACTGTGGCCCAGAATGTGGCCATTGATGTCAAATCCATGATGCGCTCCCTTACTTGGCCGATGCCTTGACCGCGGATGCGATCTCGGCCTGCGATACCGTACCACCGATCAACTGCTCGACGACGGCGCCGGCTGTTTCTTCAGCGATCGAACCGACATCGGCCAAAGCCTTGGTCTTGATGTCGGCAATGCGGACTTCAGCCGCGGAAATCTTGTCGTTGAGTGTCGCCTCGATGGCGGCGCGCTCGGCGGCGGCTTTCACCTTGGCGGCTTCGCGGGCGCTGGAGGCAATGGCATTGCCCTTGGCCTTGGCAGCCGTCAGTTCCTGCTCGTAGGCAGCGATGGCCGCATCGGCTTCCGCCTTGGAGCGGGACGCTTCGTCCAGATCCTGGGCGATCTTGTCGTGGCGGGTTTCCAGAATGCCGCCGATCCGCGGCATGATAACCTTGGCCATCAGCAGGTAGAACAGGCCGAAGGTAATCGCCAGCCAGAGAAGCTGCGATGCGAATGTAGACGAATCGAAGGGCGGGAACACGCCAGAGCCATGTCCGCCTTCGTGGGCAACACCGGTCTCGGTGTGAACCTCGCCGGCAGCGGCGTCGTGGGTCTCTGCGCCCTCAGTGGTGGTCGACTGGGCGTAGGCCGCGGTCACAAACATGCTCACCCTCCAGGTGCATTCAGAAATAGGCAGGCAGAAATAGGCAGTCAGAAAGAAGCGGGCCGCGGCTGTTGCCGCGACCCTGCCTTCAAGCCGGTATTAGACGGCGAAAAGGAGAAGAAGAGCTACGAGCAGCGAGAAGATGCCCAGAGCTTCCGTAACGGCGAAGCCGAATACGAGGCGGCCGAACTGGCTGTCAGCTGCCGAAGGGTTGCGCAGAGCGCCCGACAGGTAGCTGCCGAAGATGTTGCCGAGGCCGAGAGCCGTGCCGGCCATGCCGAGGCAAGCGAGACCTGCGCCGATGTACTTTGCTGCTTCCGCTTCCATGATAATCTCCTTGAAATGGTTGTTGCGGCTAACTTTGGCGCTTCCATCGGCCGATCAGGACCTGAGGAAGTGCCACGACTTTATTCCTTAGTGACCACCCGGATGCACTGCGTCGTTGAGGTACATGCAAGTCAGCACCGCAAAGACATAGGCCTGGAGGAAGGCGACGAGGAATTCGAGACCCGTGAGGGCAACGGTCATGATGAGCGGCAGGACCGCCCCGCCAATGCCCAGCGCGCCGAGGGTTCCGAGCGAGGCAACGAAGCCTGCGAACACTTTCAGCGTGATGTGGCCAGCGAGCATGTTCGCAAACAGACGAACCGACAGGCTGATCGGACGGGAAAGGAAGGAGATGATTTCGATGGAAACCACCAGTGGCAAGAGAATGCCGGGTACGCCAGAGGGCACGAACACGTTGAGGAAGCCAAGGCCGTGCTTATAAAAACCGTAGAACAACACCGTGCCGATCACGAACAGCGCAAGCGCGAAGGTGACGATGATCTGGCTGGTGATTGTGAAAAAGTAGGGAACCATGCCGAGCATGTTGGCTGTCAGGACGAACATGAACAGCGAGAACACCATCGGGAAGAATTTCATGCCGTGGGAGCCGGCGCCTTCGCGCAGCATCGAGGCGATGAATTCATAGGAGATTTCGGAGACGGACTGCATGCGGCCGGGAACCAGGCTGCGCTTCGACGTCGTGAAATAGAGGAAACCGGCCGCAACGGCGAGTGTCGCCACCATGAAAAGCGATGCGTTGGTAAAGGAGAAATCAATCCCGCCGATATGGATCGGAACGATCGTATTGACCACAAACTGGTGTACCGGATCTACCTTGTCGCCTGCCACAGCCGCTCTCTCTCGTTCTGGACCACCTGCCGGCGGCCATCTTCACTCTTTACGACAACAACCCTCAGGCGTCGTCGCGATCATTTTTGCTCTTGCCGACCCGATCGGCGGGATGCGGCGCTGCCACCATGCCCGCTGCCCGCATCACGTTCAGCACGCCGGCACAAAAACCAAGCAGAAGGAGAATGATCATTCCCCACGGCCCTGTACCCGCAAAATGGTCCAAAAGATAGCCCAGAAGTGCACCGACAATGACGGCCGCGATGAATTCGCTCGAGAGCTTCACGGCCACCGCATAGCCCTTGCGGTTTTCGATCGCCCGGTTCTCATCGGCTGCTTCGCGCGTATCCGTTGCGCGCCGCGCCGCAAGCTCCGTATCGAGGCGCTTTCGTCGTTCTTCCAGACTTTCCCGGCCGTTATCCGTCATGTGGCGCCTCTCCTTTTGCCTGTGCGAAGCGGCGCAAAGCCGACATCCCGTCACGCAAACGGCCAGATCGCCAGCCACTTTCGGCCCGTTTGAAGTCGGCCGCAACATAGTTTTCAAGGCCTCTATAGTCAAGCGCGGGAACGCGCTTGTTGGGGCACTATATTCGTATTGAAAATCAACGATTTACGAAATATCTGGCGGATAATTCCGGATTCGGCGGGAATCAATGCGCCGCTGCCGCGCCCAACGCACAAAGCCCCGCCGTGCGGGCGGGGCCTTGTGCCATCCGGTTCCGGAGTTCAGCTCCAGCCGCCGCCATAGGTGCGGTAGAAGATGTGCTTGCCGATCTTCGTCAGCCGTTTCATCGTGGGGCCCCAATCCGGGCGCACATAGGTGGCGTGGTAGTGCGTGGCGGAGCCGACCTCCGGGAACCAGATCTTGCCGGCCGTCACCGCCTGCGCGATTTCCTTGGCCGTCTGCCAGCTTGCGCGCGACCAGACGATGTCGGGGATACGGTCGCAGGCGAAGGAGAACTGGCAGCGGTTGTACCAGCCCTTGTTCTGGTAGACGACGCCGCAGATCGTGTTCGGATAGGTCGGATTGCGGACGCGGTTGAGGATGACCTGCGCCACCGCCGCCTGCCCCTTCACCGATTCGCCGCGCGATTCGAAATAGATGCCGTCGGCCAGGCACTTCTGCTCGGCAGCGCTGAAAACCTCCGTCGGCAGCGGTGTCGCAGCCCAGGCATGATCCTCCGGCGCGATCTGCGGAATGAAGCGGCCGCTCGACGTATCCTTGTTGCAGGATCGAATCGAAGGGCGATTCGCGGGAATAGTCCGGCTCGGCCGGCGCATAGGCCGTGGCGAGAATATCGGCCGAACGGTTTGTGACGAGGCTTGCCAGCATCGGCGACACGCCTGAATCGTCAATGACCGGATTCTTCTTGTAGAATGCGGTCGCGATCGAGATTTCCTTGCCCCGGATTTTCGGCTTGCCGAAGACCATGCGCTCGTCATTGTCGAAGAGCGGGCGCGTCAGTGAACTCGTGCGCTGCAGGATGGAGCCGGCGGAAAAATCCTTGGGCGGCGTGACCGGAGCCACCGCGACGATGCGGCCCTTCTTCAGCTTGCGGGTGACACGGTCCTCGTCCGGCAGCGGGTCGGACTGCTTGTTGGCCGCACTCAGCGACACTTTGCCGCCACCGGGAAGATCGATGCCGGCGCCGTCGCCGATCGCGCCGGTGGTGATCGGATCGTTGAAGACCATTTCGACATCGTGCAGCGACCCGGCCGGAGACCGTGTCATGTACATCCGCCAGCGTTCGCCGCCGCGATTGATACCGGAAAGGAAGGTTGCCAGATCGGCATGGGCCGAAACACTGGGGAAGCCTGTGAAGAGGCCGATGCCAAGAAGCAAGGGCGCTGCCCATTTGCCGATCGAAAATCGCCGCTTGGGCGAAAACCGGACGTTCCGGCCGAACTGTTTACTCTGACGCACCACACTACCCCACGCACTCACAAGACGCAGTTGTCCGCTCGGCAGCCAGGGCCGGCACGCACTTTCCACGCAGATGTAAACAACAGAAGCCCGGTCGCGCTGCTGGCCGACGCTGCTTCAATCGAGCCCCGACAATGAAGCATTAACCTTGATGCTTGGTTAACGAGGGTGCCAGACATTTGCTGATGAGATCGGGGTCTCACCCCCTCTGCCACTCCGTGACAGAGGGGGTACCAGCCGCAAAATCCGAAAGACCAGAATGGGTCAAAACGCCATCAGATAATGACGTGGGATCCCAGCTCGACGACGCGGTTGGTCGGCAGGCGGAAATAGTCGGACGGGTCGATCGCCGCGTTGGCCAGCGCGATGAACAGCCGGTCCTGCCAATAGGGCATGCCGGACTGCGCGTCCGGCACCAGCTTGCGCCGGCCGAGATAGAAGGAGGTCGACATGATGTCGAACTTCAGGCCGGTCTTGCGAACAATGCCCAATGCCTGCGAGACGTTCTGCGTCTCCATGAAGCCGAAATTCATCTCCAGCAGGCTGAAGCGTTCGGAAATGACTGCGGGCGCTGACGCGCTCTTCCTTCGGCACGATGGGCGTATTGGCGGTCCGGATCGTCAGGATGAAGTTCTGCGCATGCAGCACGTGATTGTGCTTGAGATTGTGCAGCAGTGCGGCCGGCGTCGATTCCGGATCGCTGGTCAGGAAGATCGCCGTTCCCGGCACTTCCACCGGCGCATGGGCGCTCTTGCGCTCGATCGATTTCACGAAGGCCGGCAGCGGAATGTCGGTATGCCGGGTCTTGTCGTGCAGGATCTTCGTGCCGCGCCGCCAGGTCCACATGATGACGATGAACGCCGCGGCGATGAGCACGGGCACATAGCCGCCATCGTGGATCTTCAGGAGGTTGGCGCCAAGGAAGACGGTTTCCAGCAGCAGCAGCGGCAGGAGCAAAGCCGACCGCAGCATAGAGCGGCCATTTCCAGCGTCCGCGGACGAATTCGAAGGCGAGCAGCGTATCGACGACCATCGCGCCGGTGACCGAGATGCCATAGGCGGTGGCCAGCGCTTTCGGACGATCCGAAGATGAAGACCAGCACCATGACGCCGAACAGCAGCAGCATGTTGACGGCCGGCAGGTAGATCTGGCCGGTCTTGGTTTCGGAGGTGTGGAAGATCTCCATGCGCGGCAGGAAGCCGAGATGGATGGCCTGGCGGGTCAGCGAGAAGGCGCCGGTGATGACCGCCTGGCTGGCGATGATGGTGGCGGCTGTCGCGAGGATGACCACCGGCAGCAGCGCCCATTCCGGAAACATCAGGTAGAAGGGATCGGACATCGCCTCCGGATGCTTCAGGACCATGGCCCCCTGCCCCAGATAGTTCAGCGCCAGCGACGGGAAGACGAGGCAGATCCAGGCCCACTGGATCGGCTTGCGGCCGAAATGGCCGAGATCGGCATAGAGCGCTTCCGCGCCGGTGACCGTCAGGAAGACCGCGCCGAGCACGACGAAGCCGACGAAGCCGGCATTGAAGCAGAAAATAGACGGCATACCAGGGATTGAAGGCCGCCAGGATCCCGAGATCGTCGGAGATATGGCTGATGCCGGCGACGCCAAGCACGAGGAACCAGACGGCGGTGATCGGGCCGAAGAATTTCGACACAGCCCCCGTGCCGCGCGACTGCACGGCAAAGAGCATCAGCAGGATGACGACGGAGATGGGCACGACATAGTCGCTGAAGCGCCGGCGTCACCAGCTTCAGGCCCTCGACGGCCGAGAGAACCGAAAGCGCCGGCGTGATCATGGCATCGCCGAGGAAGAGCGCGGCGCCGATAATGCCGATGAAGAACAGGCGGTTGGCGTGGCCACCGGCGAATTTCATCAAAAGCGCCAGCAGCGAAAGCGTGCCGCCTTCGCCATCATTGTCGGCACGCAGCAGGAACAGCACGTATTTGAGCGTGACGATGATCGTCAGCGTCCAGATCATCAGCGAAATCAGGCCGATGATTTCGAGGCGCGATGACGCCATCGGCGGCAACGGGACGCAAGGCTTCCCGGAAGGCATAGAGCGGGCTGGTGCCGATATCGCCATAGACGACGCCGACGGAACCGAGCGCCAGCCCGAGAAATTTGGTCAGCTCCTTCTTGCGGGAACCGTCCGTCTTTTCGACCGAGTGGGACATCAGCTCTACAGCCAGCCTTTCCAGCGGAAAAAGAAGAAGGGAACGATGCCGGCAACGATCATGGCGACGATCGCCATCGGGTAGCCATAGGTCCATTCCAATTCAGGCATGATCCGGAAATTCATGCCGTACATCGATGCGACAAGCGTCGGCGGAAGAAAGACCACGGACGCAATCGAGAAGATCTTGATGATGGCATTCTGCTCGACGTTGATCAGGCCAAGCGACGCATCCAGCAGGAAGGTGATGTTGCCCGAGATGAACGAGGCATGTTCCGACAGCGACTGGATGTCGAGCGAGATGGTGCGGCAGAGTTCGCGCACCTCGCGATCCTCCTGCACCCGATGGATTGTGTAAAGAAAGGTCATGGCGCGCGACATGGAGGCGAGGCTATCGCGGACCTTCGCCACCAGCCGATGGTGGGAGGCGACATCGAGCAGCCGGTCCTCGAGATATTGCGGCGGCCGCCTCTTGCCCGGCACCCGCCCTTCGAAGACTTCCAGCGACAGCGCGTCGATCTTGGCGACGGCGTGCTCCAGCATTTCGGCCGTGCGGTCGACGATCGTCTCCATCAGGCGCACGAGAAGCACGGTCCCCGTCGAACAGCCACCCTCTATGCGGTGCATGGCCGCCTTGAACAGCAGGAAGGATTTCGGCATGCCGTAGCGGATGGTCACCAACAGCTTGCCGGTCAGGACAAAGGCGACATCCGTCAGTTCCGGCCTGTCGCTGTCGGCGCGATGGAGCAAGGACGCCGTGATGAAGACGGAATCGTTTTCCGTGTAGAGGCGGCTTGAAGGCTCGATATCCTTCATATCCTCCCGCGTCGGGATGGAGATGCCCAGCAGGCGCTCGACGAGCGTGTCCTCTGCCTTGTCCGGGCTTTCCAGATCGATCCAGACGATGTCCTGCGGCAGCGAGGAATGCGGTTCATGGGCGGCGAGGACGATGGATTCGCCGTTTGCGCGGTAGGCAGTGATCATTTCGCACCCTTGGTCGGTTGGCGGTGTTCCGCCGTCCCGGTTCTGCCGCGCCCGGTCCCATGACATGCGGGCGAAAAAGCGATGATATGCCAATCCGATGTAAACCGGCCGGACGTCGAAAAAGCTGCAGGCCGCAAGTCCTTAAAAAGACATCCGTCTGTCAGCACACTTCCCAGATACGAGCATTGCGCGGGCGGCGGCGATGCATAAAACACAACGTCTTCTGTCCGCCCTCGCAGATGCGGGACGGCATATGACGCAACGCAACACCAAAATCAATGGCGAAAGTGCGGTCGTGCCACAATCTCGCCCGACATGTTAACGCCGGGCGTCATTCAATCGCCGACCCTATCTGCAGGATAGCCTATTCGAAGACGATGTTGGGCATGCTGCGCGACGCGTCGCCCTGCGCTGCCGCGACCTGCGCCCAGACCTTGGTTGCGATCTCGCGGTAGACCTTTGCCACTGCGCCATCGGGATCGGAAGCGACGACCGGCGTCCCGGCATCGGACGTTTCGCGGATATTCATGGTCAGCGGCACTTCGCCGAGGAAGGGAACGCCGATGCGCTCGGCCTCCTTGCGCGCGCCGCCATGGCCGAAGATATCGTAGCGATGTGCCGGTATCCGGCGCGATGAAGTAGCTCATGTTCTCGACGATACCGAGCACCGGCACTTCGACCTTGCGGAACATGGCAAGCCCCTTGCGGGCGTCGATCAGCGCGAGGTCCTGCGGTGTCGAGACGATGACGGCACCCGCAAGCGGCACCTGCTGCGCCATGGTGAGCTGCGCATCGCCCGTGCCCGGCGGCATATCGACCACCAGCACGTCGAGATCGCCCCAGGCAACCTCGCGCAGCATCTGCAGCAGCGCCGACTGGATCATCGGACCGCGCCAGATCATTGCGACTTCCTCATCAACGAGAAAGCCCATGGACATGACCTTCAGGCCGTAATTTTCCATCGGCCGGATCATCCGGCCTTCGATCTGCTGCGGACGTCCGGAAATCTTGAGCAGGCGCGGCATGGAGGGGCCGTAGATATCGGCGTCGAGAATGCCGACCTTCAGGCCATTGGCCTGCAGCGCCAGAGCCAGGTTGACCGATGTCGTCGATTTGCCGACGCCGCCCTTGCCGGAGGCAACCGCGATGATGGCGCCGACACCGGGAATGCCGGCCTTCTGCTGGGCTGTCGGGGTCGGCCGTGCCGGCGCGGCATGGGAATGGCCCGCATGGTCGTGGCCGGCATGGGAATGGGCGGCGGGGCAATGGGCGGCAGGCTGCGCCGGACGCTTCACCGGTGCGGCATTCGAAGAGCCCTTCTTGTCCGCCGTCAGCGCGACCATGGCACCTTTGACGCCCGGAATTTCCTTCACCACCCGCTCGGCCGCGGCGCGCAAGGGATCGAGTTCGCGGGCCCGCTCGGCCGGAACCGTGATGGAGAAATAGACCTTGCCATCGGAAATGAAGACATCGGATACGAGACCCATATCGACGATGTTGCCTTCCATGTCCGGCCCGCGCACGCCCTTGAGCTTGTCGAGAACCTGCGCGCTGCTTACTTCCGTCATCATTTCACATCCCTGTCCACCGGCGCATGTCCGGAACCATCCGTCCGCAAGATACATACGCGCATTCTCAGCTGATGCTTAGATAATCGAGCCGGACGGCTTCGCCAATGCGACATCTCGGAAAAAGGCTCATGGAAAAGTGAAAGGCTGCTTCCCGTTTGCTGGTGTCCGTTCATCCGGGATCACCTGCGGCGGGAAACAGCCTTTTCGATCGCGACCTTCTTGGGGCGCAGTATTATTTGGTCCCCTCTGGACCTTACCTTTAGCTATGCAGAATGCGTGCCAGTCTGAGCATGATGGAAATTTCATATTAAAAACAGAACCATAACCAGAAATACATTGAGCGTCACCCTTCCGGATGACGCTCAAATTTTAGGCACGGCAGTGGTAATTCGACAGCAGAACGATCAGAATTCGTCCCAGCCGTCTTTCGACGCGATCGGCTTTGACGAGCCGCCTGCCGGAAAAGCACCTGCCAGTCTCTGGCTGAGCGCACGTGCCGGTGACTGCACCGCTGGTGTCGTCACCGATGCAGACTTCAAGGCGGGCTGCGTCCGGATCGTCTTTGCCGGATAGGATGGCACAACCGGGCGGGACAGGTTGGCGGCCGGTGTCCGGTGCGCGTTGGCCTGCTGGGTCTGCTCCGTGGAATTGCCAAGCCGGAAATTGGCAAGCAGGTCGTTGAGTGCCGACGCTTCCGAGGCGAGACTATGGCTTGCCGCCGTCTGCTCCTCGACCATGGCCGCGTTCTGCTGCGTCCCCTGGTCCATGACGTTGACCGCGCGATTGATGTCGTTCAGCCCGATCGATTGCTCGCGCGCGGCCTCGACGATCGAAATGACGCGAATGTTGATCTCGTCGACCTCGTGCACGATGGCCTCGAGCGCCTTTCCGGTCTCGCCGACAAGCGACACGCCGGTCTTCACCTGATCGCCCGATTTCGAGATCAGCGCCTTGATTTCCTTGGCAGCGGTTGCGGACCGCTGGGCGAGTTCGCGGACTTCCTGGGCAACGACGGCAAAGCCCTTGCCTGCATCGCCGGCGCGTGCCGCCTCGACGCCCGCATTCAGGGCCAAGAGGTTGGTCTGGAAGGCGATCTCGTCGATGACGCCAATGATGCTGGAGATTTCCTGCGACGAGCTGGCGATCTGGCCGACAGCCTCGATTGCGCTGCGAACGACGCAGCTGGATGTCTGGGCGCCGGCCCGCGCCTTGGCCACGAGCTGGCCCGCTTCCTCGGCACGCATGGTGGAATCCTTGACCGATGCCGTGATTTCATCAAGTGCCGCAGCCGTCTGCTCGACGGAAGCAGCCTGTTGTTCCGTGCGCTTGGCGAGATCGTCGGCGGCCGCGCGGATTTCGGCGGAACCGGCCTGGATGCCAAGCGCATTGCTGCCGACCGACTGCAGCGTCTGTTGCAGCTTGCTGACCGAGGTATTGAAGTCTTCGCGCAAGGCATCGAGCGTGCCGATGAACGGCGTCGTCAGGCGGAAGGTCACGTCACCCTCGGCAAGGCGCTGCAGACCGGCGCCGAGTTCGGTAACGGCAAGCCGCATCTGGCGCTCGCTATCGGCAGCTTCCGCTGAGCGGCGCTGGCGTTCTTCCTCGCTCAGCGTGCGGTTTTGTGCGGCCTCGGTTTCGAGCCGCTGCTTGCTGATCGTCGCATCGCGAAGAACGGCGAGCGAGCGGGCCATGTCGCCGATCTCGTCCTTGCGATCGACATCGGCCAGGACGATGTCGGTATTGCCACGGGCGATTTCGGCTGTTGCCTTGACGACAGCCTCGATGCGCTTGCGGAAGCGGCTGGAAATCAGAACGCCGAGCAAGACGAGAAGCAGGGAGGCGAAGGCGATGATGATGACCGAGATCCAGGCCATCTGCGTCAGATAGGCATAGACGGTGGCCTGCGGAACGGAAACGACAGCGTACCAGGATGTATCGGCCAGAAGCGGCACCGGCACGGCGATGGAAAGATAGCTCGTGCCGTCCTTGCCGACGGTTGCAATCGGCTGGCCTGGATTGGAGATCAGTTTCTGCCAGGCGTCCGCATCGACATCGCTGTCCTTGAGCGCCTTGCCGAGGTTATCGGCATTGGCATGGCTGATGAAATTCCCGCCCTTGGAAATCAGAGCGACATCGCCGGTGCCGAGGGGTTTGACGGCGGCGAGGCCTGCCGTCAGGCTGTCGAGCGCGATGTCGATGCCGGTAACGCCGAGTTGCCTGCCGTCCACCGTCACCGGGCCGACCAGCGTCGTCATCAGGACGTCCTTGCCATCGACATTGTACTTGTAAGGTTCGATCACGACGGTCTTCTGCTGCGTGAATGGCAGCTGGTAATAGTCGCCCGGCCCCGGCTTGTCGTAGTCGGTGAGCGGCGTGACAATGATATTGGTCCCGGAGCGCACCCAATAAGGCACATAGCGGCCGGTTGCGTCATGTCCCGGCTTGTTGACGAACTCCGCGTCCTTGCCGTCAAAGGCGTTCGGCTGCCAGCCGCTCCAGACGCCGAGCGCGTTTGGATTGTCCTCAAGGTTTTTCCGCAGCAGCGCATCGGCAACTGCCCGATCAGCCGCGCCCGATATCTGCATGGCGGAAAACGTGCTCTGCAACCCCTGCACAAGCTGAAGGCCCCTGGCCATCTGCGTCTGGATATCGGCTGCCGTCATCTCGGCCGCCGCGGTCATTTCGCCGACGCTGCGACGCTTCACCTCGGAATAGGAAATCGCGAAAAGCGTGCCTGCGGTCACCACGGTGGCAAAAAGCCCCGTTGCGACGACGGCGAAGATGTTGCGGGAGGTCGCGGTCTTGAACAGCATGCTCTATTCCTCGAAAGGCGCGCCTGCGACCGGCGGCAGCCTTGAGGTCGCGGCGTCAAATGACTTCATACGGGCAAGCGAAGGCGTCGGGCGCGATTGAAACGCAGCCTGACCGGCCTTCCAATGAAATCATTTCACCGGGAGCCAAGCTGGACGCAAATCCTTAATGATCGTCTAAAAAGCAGCGGAAACCGGTCAATCCGCACGGTGAAACAAAAGCGCTTCGAGGATTTCCACAGCGGTCAGGTAATATAACCCTTTTTCATCGCCTTCACGACGGCCTGGGTGCGGTTTACGGCATCAAGCTTCTTCGTCACGTGGTTCAGGTAGTGATTGACCGTATGCTCCGACAGACCGAGAATTCCGGCAATCTCGGAACTGGTCTTGCCGGCGGCCGTCCAGTTCAGGCACTGGATCTCGCGTTCGGACAGGGTCGTTGTCGTCCCCTTCCAGAAGGCGCCGATTTCCGTCAGGCGGTTGTACACGTGGATAGCAATCATCTGCAGTTCCATCGTCGCACTCATCGGAACTTCGATCTCGTCGCCCATCAGGATGACTGCCGCACGGCTGCCATCGGCGTCATGGACCGGGAAATAATTGGCCTGCAATATGCCGTTGTCGCGCAGCAGCGCTATATATTCGCTCGCTTGCGCGGGTCGGGTGCTTTCCTTGTCCCAGTCGGCAAGGGAGAGCTGGAACGGCGTGGTGGTTTCACGCAGGCGACGAATGCCGGTCGAATGCTTCAGCAGCGACATGCTGTCATATTTGTTGATCAGTTCGCCCGGCATATTCGAGATGATCGACATGCTCGCCAGTTTCTCGGCGTCGAAACCCGGCACGGTGCAGATCATGAAAGTCTTGAAGCCGAAAGACTGCGTCACTTTTCTCATGTAGCGCACCACGTCGAACTGCGTTTCGAGCGTCGCTATGTCGGATGCGAAATCGCCGCCGCGCGGTTGCACAGTGGGGTCGGTCGTCATTGCTTCCAGCACTCGAATATCCCGTCGTTGGTGCCAAGGCCGGATACAATTCCAGGCGCGTTGCACTGCCAGTCTAATGTCATTTCCATCAGGAAAAACGAGGTCAATCCGGATAGACCGCCGACCTTCTTCGCATTCAGATCAAAGTGCCGCATTGTTCAACTCATATTTGTCAATTGATCAGTCCGGCGCGGATCGCCTTGGCGACCGTCTGCACGCGGTTTACGGAATCCAGTTTCCGGGTCGCCCGGTTCAAATAGTGGTTGACCGTATAATCGGAGAGCGAGAGAATTTTCGCCATCTCGTTGGTCGTCTTTCCGGCCGCCGCCCAATAAAGGCATTCGAGTTCCCGCTTCGAAAGCTTGGCGCCGCGGGCGCTCTGTTGGGCGCGCAGTTCGCTGAGGCGATTGAAAATTCCGCCGGCGACAAAATTCAGTTCTTGCATCTCTTCGGCGGAAACCATTTCACGATCTCCCCCGAACGCTACGGCACCGCAATTGCCCGCGGTATCATGGACCGGGAAATAGACGCCCCGTTTCAGATTTACCTGATCAAAAAGCCTCACGACAACAGCGCCCTTGCCGTCGGGGCGCCGTCGCGTATCGAGGTGGGTATCGTAGGTAAATGGTATCGTGCTGCGACGCAGCCGATCGACAACCGGGCTCCCGGCCATGAGGCCGGCTTCGTCATAGCCCGCCAGCAACTCGCGCGGCCAATTGGTCAGAATTGTCGTTTCAGCAAGATTCTGGCATTCCCGGGCGGGCACACCCATCACCATGAACCCCCTGAAGCCATAAGCCTTCGCCAGCCCTTCCAGGCCTCTGCGGACATCCGCCTCGTCGGTCATTTCTTCAGCGATGCGATGACCGTCCGGCGGCGTGATTGCCAGCGCCGTCTGATCGAAGTCGAAAAAGCGGCTGTCCCCTCGGCTATTGACGGGCCGATCCGGTGTTTCAGAAACACACAAGCGCCACATCCGCGTTCTAACCCTTCGCTATTGCCATTATCGAGATAATCCGGCGCAACATGTTGCTGCCTATGCTCAAAATTGATTTGTATGATATATCAAAGCTACAGGTCTCATTTCGTCCCGTCCAGTCGATCTGCCTAATTTACCGTAAAGTGACCAGCGCCCGGGTGTGTACAGGATGTATTTAACGTCCGGGTCCGAGCCGGATGTCAACATCCCGTTCGATTTCACGTGCGGCTTCCATCACGACACCGGACCATTGCTGCAACTGTTCCATGGATACCCGGTAGGCCGGCCCGGTCACGGAAACACCGGCGATGATGCCGTGGCGGGGAGACCCGACCGGGGCTGCAACACAGCGGATCCCGCTTTCATGTTCTTCGCGATCGAAAGCATGGCCGACCCGACGCACGACAGTCAATTCGTCCAGAAGAGATGCGGCAGAGAGATGGGTCGTCGGTGTGTAGGCCCGAAAGGAAAACTGGCCCACCAGATCGAGCATCCGATCCTCCGGCAGAATCGACAATGCGGCCTTGCCCACACCGGTACAATAAACAGGCGATGCATTTCCGATCTGCGAGTTCATCCGGACCGCCTGACGGCTTTCGACCTTGTCGAGATAAATGATCTCCTGTGCGTGGAGAACGCCGAGATGCACGGTCTCGCCGGTCCGGTCATGCAGTTTTTGCAAATGTGGTTCTGCCACCGTGCGAAACTGATTTTTCGCCCAGCTGTTGGAAGCGAGCTTCAAAAGGCGCATTCCGGGCGCGTAGCGCAGATCGCCCCCCAGGCTGAGCAGACCCTCCTCGACCAGATGCGACAGCTGGCGATGCAGCGTGCCGCGTGGCTGGTCGCTCAAAGCGAGGATTTCCGTAAAACGCAGCGGTGCCTCGGCGGTCGCGACAAGTTCGAGAACAGCAATCGCCTTCCCAAGCGTCCCGGTCCCGGCGAAGGGCAAGGACTTCGGATCAGTCTCCATGGCAACGGGGCCTTCAGCCATCGAAACATTCAACTCCACTTGTGCGCTCCGCAAAGCTTGACAAGGTTGCCAGCCTACCCTGATAATTCCAAATAATCAAATCGAGTTCCATATATTGGAATAAACAAAAACGACTATCTGCTTCGGCAGGAGAGGAACGACCATGGCAATGCCGTCCGCCCGTTTCCCGGACTTGAAAGACCGCGCCGTTCTGATCACCGGGGGTAGCTCCGGCATTGGCGCGGCCCTGGTCGAGGGTTTTCTCCAACAGGGTGCGCGCGTCGCCTTTCTGGATATCGATCGGACAGCCGGCGAGGCCCTTGTGCATCGGCTTGACGCGGAAACCGGCGCCGGTCCGGTCTTCATCCCGGCGGACCTGCGCGATATCGACGCCATTCACCGCGCCGTCGAACAGGCCGCAGAAGCCATCGGGCCGATCGGTGTTCTCATCAACAACGCGGCCCGCGATGATCGCAACCTTCTGGAAGAGGTGACGCAGGAGACGTGGGACGAGAGCCAGGCCGTCAATCTGCGCCCGCATTTCTTCATGGCCAAGGCGGTCGCGCCCTCTATGCGCGCCCTTGGCCGAGGATCGATCATCAATTTCTCGTCGATCGCCTTCATGCTCAACATGGGTGAGCTGCCCGTCTATGCAACGGCCAAGGCGGGCATTATCGGCCTGACGAAATCCCTGGCCGGACATCTCGGTCCGGTCAATATCCGGGTCAATGCCGTTCTGCCTGGCATGGTCGTGACGGAGCGCCAGAAGGAACTCTGGCTCACCGAGGATTCGATCAAGGCAATGATCGAGAAACAATGCCTGAAGCGTACACTTCTGCCGGAGGACATGGTCGGTCCCTGCCTTTATCTGGCATCCGACTGCTCCGCGGGGGTTACGGCGCAAACAATGATCGTCGATGGAGGCGTTTTCTGATGGTGGCAACAAATGAGGCGGCACGTTATGTCGCCGTGGACTGGGGAACGTCGAGTTTCCGGCTCTGGCTGATCGGCACGGATGGCGCAGGTGCTCGCCGAACGCCGTAGCGGCGAGGGCATGACGACAGCGGCAAAGACCGGCTTCGAAACGGTGCTGCAGGCGCATCTCGACGCCATCTCGGCACCCGCGAGCCTGCCGGTGATCGTCTGCGGCATGGCCGGGGCGCGACAGGGCTGGGTTGAGGCCGGTTATCTCGATGTGCCGGCCGCACTTGCCGATATCGTCACGGCCGCCGTGCCGGTTCCCGGCATTGACCGCGACGTCCGCATTCTGCCGGGCCTTGCCCAGCGTGATCCCACCGCAGCCGATGTGATGCGCGGCGAGGAAACGCAACTGCTTGGCGCCGGCGCAATTCTTTCGTCGGGCGATCACCTCGTCTGCATGCCCGGAACCCACAGCAAGTGGGTCCGTGTGAGCCAGGGAAGCGTGACCGGTTTTTCCACCTTCATGACCGGCGAACTGTTCGACGTGATTTCCAAGCACACGATCCTCAGCCATACGGTGGCCGATGGCGGCGCCTTCGATGGCACGCATCCGGCCTTCATCGCAGCGGTGACACAGATCCGGGACAATCCGGCGCTTGCGACCAACCGGCTGTTTTCGGTGCGGGCCGGCCAATTGCTGCATGGCCTGCCGGCGACCGATGGCAAGGCGCGGCTTTCGGGAACGCTGATCGGCATCGAGATCGCCGGCGCCCTCAGCACGGTGGCCGCCGGTGGTGGTCTTTGCCTTGTCGCCTCGGGACCGATTGGCGCACTTTACAAGGCGGCCCTTGCCGCATTCAACCTTGATCCCATCCTTGTTGATGCCGATGATGCCGTACGGCATGGTCTGGCATCGGCTGCGCGCGCCCTCTGGCCGCTTTGAAGAAAGACGAGACATCATGGCCCATATCCCCTTCCCGACGATGAAATATCCGCTGATCGCCATTCTGCGCGGCCTGAAACCGGCAGAAACCGAAAGCGTGGTCGGCGCATTGATCGAAGCCGGTTTTACGGCGATCGAAATCCCGCTGAATTCGCCGGATCCGTTCCGCTCGATCGAAACGGCAGTCAAGATGGCGCCAGCCGGCTGCCTGATTGGCGCAGGCACCGTTCTGACCACCGAGCAGGTCGAACAGCTCGACGGCGTCGGCGGCAAGCTGATGGTGAGCCCCAATGTCGAGCCGGCCGTGATTTCGCTTGCCGCCGCCAAGGGCATGATCACCATGCCGGGCGTCTTCACCCCGACGGAGGCGCTGGCCGCAGCCAGAGCCGGCGCGACGGGCCTGAAATTCTTCCCCGCCAGCGTGCTTGGGCCATCGGGGATCGCCGCCATCCGCGCCGTGCTGCCGCCGGAACTGGAAATCGCCGCCGTCGGCGGCGTATCCGAGAGCAATTTCGCTGACTATGCCAAGATCGGTATCAAGAGCTTTGGCCTCGGCTCAAGCCTGTACAAGGTCGGCATGGACGCGTCAGAGGTCGCAAAACGTGCACGGGTGACAATCGCTGCCTATGACGCAGTTTACGGAGGCTGACATGACCGAGACCATCGCCTTTGCAGGCACGACCCTGTGCAACGCCCCGTCCGAACTCGGTGAAGGCCCGAGTTTCGATCCGGCGACCGGCACTGCCTGGTGGTTCAACATCAAGGGCAAGGAATTGCACGAGTTGCACCTTGAGACAGGTCGCAAGCAGGTTCACCCCCTGCCCTTTCTCGGCAGCGTGATTGCCGCCATCGATGCCACCCGGCAGTTGATCGCCTGCGATCAGGGCCTGTTCATCCGCGAGATCGAAACCGGGACACTCAGCCCCCACGCAACGCTCGAAGACAAACCGGGCAATCGCTCCAATGACGGGCGCATGCATCCGTCGGGCAGCCTGTGGGTCAGCACCATGGGCCGCAAGGCGGAAAAGCAGGCGGGCGCGATCTATCATGTTGCGAAGGGTAGCGTGACCAAACTCTTCGGCGATATCACGATCCCCAACGGCATCTGCTTTTCTCCGGATGGGGCAACCGGCTATTTCGTCGATTCCGCCGTCAACCACATCATGCAGGTGCCGCTCGATCCGGGGACCGGCCTGCCGACGGGCGAGGCAACTGTTTTCAGTGACCAGAGCGGCGAGCCCGGCGATGTCGATGGTTCGGTCTGCGATGCGGACGGCCTGATCTGGAATGCCCGCTGGGGACAAGGCGCCGTCGACGTCTATGCGCCGGACGGCAAACGCCTGCGCCGCTATCTGGTGCCGGCGACCCAATCGAGCTGCCCGGCCTTCATCGGCGCGAAGGCGGACCGGCTGATGGTCACATCCGCCTGGCAGGACATGGACGATGCCGCCCGCGCTGCCGATCCGCTGGCCGGCCAGACCTTCGATCTCGGAATTAGCGTGAACGGTCGATTCGAGCCGGCGTACAAGCTCTGAGACCATCGACAAAACGGACGCCGGCCGACAAGGCCGACGTCCGTTTCCTTCGTGAAAACAAGTCTATTTTTGAATTTGCGCGCGCTAAAACGCCAAAAAGTTCCAAAATTTTTGATTTAGTTTTTTCGGAACCGATCCATCCCTCTCACGTTGTTTGGGCATCACCGGTGCAGCACTGGACCTGAAATTTCGCTGCATCTGATCGTTAGAACAATTTGAAAGGTAGTTTTCACATGACCAAGAAACTCGTCGCTTCCGTCGCCGCTGGTGCCCTCTTCGCAGGTATGACTGCCTTTGCGCCGATGAGCTTTGCGCAGGAAACCACGCAGCCGCAGACCATGGAAACCCAGCCTTCGACGACAACGGGCGAAACACCTGCCGTCGTTCCGGAAGCAACCGGTGAAGCTGCACAGGCGGCACCTGCCATGGGCTCCAACTATCTGACCGAGCAGGCTGGCGACCAGATTTCCGCCAACACCTATATCGGCCAGTCGGTCTACAATTCGGCTGATGAAAGCATCGGCGAAATCAACGACGTGATCTTCTCCATGGACGGCTCGGTTGAAGCAGCTGTCATCGGCGTCGGTGGCTTCCTCGGCATGGGTGAAAAGAACGTTGCCGTTCCGCTCGACACCATCACTGTTGCCGCAGTTCCGAACTCCGACGACATCAAGCTGACGACGGCCGAGACCGCCGACACGCTGAAGGCGGCTCCGGAATTCAAGACCAAGGCGCAGCAGATGGCTGACACCAATGCCAACACCCCGGTCGATGGCTCGACCACATCGTCGACCTCGACGACGGGTGCAGCACCGGCCACCGGCGTACAGCCGGCTCCGGCTGAATAATCAGCCAATGGCTGAAATGCGAAAGGGCGGTGCTTCGGCACCGCCCTTTTTGCTGTGCGCGCTTTAAACTGAATGACTGGAAACGACTAGAACAGAACGCCGTAGCGCAGCGCGTCGTAAATGCCGGCATGGATGTTGCGGCTGGCGACGGCGTCGCCGATCCGGAACAGGTCGAATGTACCTTGCGGATTTCGTGTCTCGATCGGGTTTTCCTGCCGGATCAGTTTCTTGTAGTCGACGGCCCCCAGATTGCGGGAGATCGGCTTCAGCTCCAGATAGAGGTCGGCCATCGGCAGCGTGCCATGCTCGACCACGACCTGCGCGACGCGTCGCTCGACACTGGCCGTCTCCGAAAAATCCGAACCCAGCACGGCCACAAGGCCATTGCCCTCGCGGCGGACCGATTTCAGCCGGGTATTGATGGTCACCCGGACGTTCTTCTCGGCAAAGGTCCTTGCATAGGGCACATGGTTCATGCCGCCGACTTCAGGCGCGAACATGCGCTCGGGCGAGACGATCTCCAGTTCCACACCGCTTCTGGCGATCATTTCTGCCGCCGTCATGCCCGTATGGGCGCCATTGTCATCATAGAGCAGCACCGGGCCTTCCGGCTTGATGGCGCCGGCGATGATATCCCAGCTGGATATGACGAGATCGTCGCCGGCGTCGAGTGCGGGGTTCTGGGCGATGCCGCCGGTGGCGATGACCACCAGATCCGGGTTTCGCTCCAGAATGTCACCTGCCTCGGCGAAGATGTTGTAATGGATCGGCACGCCAAGGCGCTCCAGTTCCGACAGCCGCCAATCAACGATGCCGATCATCTCCTTGCGCCGCGGATTGCGGGCGGCGAGCAGGATCTGGCCGCCAGCCTCACCGGTTGCCTCCAGCACCTCGACGGCATGGCCGCGCTCGGCGAGAACCCGCGCTGCCTCCAGCCCTGCCGGCCCGGCACCGACGACGACAACCTTTCGCAACGGCCCCGTTGTTTTCGAGATGACATGCGGGATCGTCGCCTCGCGCCCTGTCGCCGCATTGTGAATGCAGAGCGCGCCGCCACCCTCGTAGATCCGGTCGAGACAATAGGTGGCGCCGACGCAGGGGCGGATCTGGTGCTTCGCGGCCCTCGGTGATCTTCCGGACGATATGCGGATCGGCGATATGGGCGCGGGTCATGCCGACCATGTCGAGCTTGCCCTCGGCGATCGCATGCCGGGCGGTGGCGACATCGGAGATGCGGGCGGCGTGGAAAACCGGGAATTTCGTCGCCGCGCGCACATCGCCGGCGAAATCCAGATGCGGTGACGCCGCCATGCCCTGGATCGGGATGACCTTGGTCAGGTGCGCATCATGATCGATATGGCCCTTGATGATGTTGAGGAAATCGATCCTGCCGGAGCCGGCAAGCCGCTTGGCGATCTCGATGCCTTCGTCGCGCGAAAGCCCGATATCCCAGTCCTCATCCGCCACCATGCGGATCCCGACGATGAAATCCGGGCCGACGGCCTTGCGCACGGCATCCAGCACCCTGTCGGAAAAGCGCATGCGGTTGTCGAGAGAGCCGCCATGTTCGTCATCGCGACGGTTGGTGGCCGGCGACCAGAAACCGTCCATCAGGTGGCCATAGGCCTCGAACTCTATGCCATCGAGCCCGGCCGCCTGCATGCGTTGGGCAGCACTGGCGTAATCCTCGACGATGCGATCGATATCCCAGTCCTCGATCTCCTTGGGGAAAGCGCGGTGCGCCGCCTCGCGGACGGGGGATGCGGAGAGCACCGGCAGCCAGTCGCCCTTGTTCCAGCCGGTGCGGCGGCCAAGATGGGTGAGCTGGATCATGACCTTGCAGTCATGCTCATGACAGTCGTCGGCGATCTTCTTCAGCCACGGCACGATCGCGTCATCATAGGCATGCAGGTTGCCGAAGGCCGGCGGCGAATCCTGGCTGACGATGGCAGAGCCTGCCGTCATCGTCAGCGCCATGCCACCCTTTGCCTTTTCCAGATGATAGAGCCGGTAGCGGTCCTTCGGCATGCCGTCTTCCGAATAGGCCGGCTCATGCGACGTCGACATGATGCGGTTTTTCAGCGTCAGATGTTTCAGCTGATAGGGCTGGAGCAGCGGGTCTTTCGAAAGGGTCATGATCAGGCTCAGGTCTCTATTTTCAATACTGAAATCACCCCTCACCAAGCGCGCCCAGGCATTCGGCTACGCCTCATGCGGGCTTGCTATCCTCTCCCACAAGGGGAGAGGTAAAAGGTGCCACGCTCGCCGCCTGTACTCAAGGCACCGAAAGTGCCGCAAGTTTACCTCTCCCCTTGCGGGAGAGGATACGAAGGCCGCGAGAGGCGAAGCCGATCGCTTGGCCGAAGTTGGTGAGGGGTAAAGGCCCCCTCAATACCACGCATCCGCCATGCTGCCCTTGCGTCGCTCCATATAGTCGGTCAACGCGTCGTCGATTGCGATGTCCAGAGGCGGCGCTTCGTATTCGGCCAGCGTCTTTTTCCAGCGCTTGTTGGCACGGGTCGCCATGTCGGTCGAGCCGCCCTCGTCGCTCCATTTTTCGAAGGGCTCGTTGTCCGACAGGTTCGAATCCCAGAAGGCCGTCTGGTAGTTGCGCATCGTGTGATCGCAGCCGAGGAAATGGCTGCCGGGACCGACCTGCAGGAAGGCGTCCATGGCAAGGCTGTTGTCATCGACGACGACGCCGCCCAGATAGGAATGCAGGGCGCCGCAGAGATCGATATCCATCACGAACTTCTCGTAGGACATGGCCAGCAGGCCATCGAGGAAGCCTGCCGAATGCAGGATGAAATTGGCGCCGCAATGGACCGCCGACAGCATCGACATCATGCCTTCCTGCATGGCCTGGCCGTCGGGCAGCTTGGAATTGGAGAAATTGCCGGCGCAGCGCAGCGGCAGTTTCAGCCGGCGCGCCAGTTGGCCGATGACCATCGAGCCGATCGCCGGTTCCGGCGTGCCGAAGGTCGGCGAACCTGAGCGCAGCGACATGGAGGACAGGAAATTGCCGAAGATCACCGGCGCGCCCTTGCGCTCCAGCTGGGTCAGCGCGCAACCGGCCAGCGTCTCGGCATAGGACTGGGCGATCGCGCCGGCATTGGTGACCGGCCCCATGGCGCCGCCGAGGATGAAGGGTACGATCACCGCGGCCTGATTGGCGCGGGCATAGGCGCGCAGCGACTTCGTCATCGTGCCGTCCCAGACCAGCGGCGAGTTGACGTTGACATTGCCGAGGATGACGCAGTTCTGGTCGACGAAGTCGCGGCCGAAGACGATGCGGGCCATGTCGATCGAATCCTCGGCGCGGTCTTCCGCCGTGATCGAGCCCATGAAGGCGCGGTCGGAATATTTGATGTGGCTGTAGACCATGTCGAGATGGCGCTTGTTGACGGGCACATCGACCGGCTCGCAGATCGTGCCGCCGGAATGGTGCAGCCAGGGGCTCGACTGGGCGAGCTTGATGAAATTGCGGAAATCCTCCAGCGTGCCATAGCGGCGGCCCTTGTCGAGATCCATGACGAAGGGCGAGCCATAGGCCGGCGAGAACACCACGTTCTTGCCGCCGATCTCGACATTGTGGGCCGGGTTGCGGGCATGCTGGGTGAACTGCGCCGGTGCGGTGGAGACGATCTCGCTGCAGCATGCCCGGCTCGAAGCGCACCAGCAGCGCCGTCGACCTTGGCCCCGGCCTGCTTCCAGTAGTCGAGACAGATGGGGTCATCGCGAAATTCGATGCCGATCTCGGACAGGATGCGATCGGCGACGTCGTCTCGATCTTCTGCAGGTTCTCCTCGCTCAGGATGTCGTAAGGTCGGAATGTTGCGGATGATATAGGGCACGCCGATGAGCTTGGCCGAGCCGTCGCGGCGTGCCGGCGCTCGAACCGCGCGTCCGGTCGTCCTGTTTCGATGTCCGTCGCGGCAACTGCTTCCATCACTTCTCTCCCATGATTGAAACGGAGGGCTATCGGTGGAAAAATCGGCGTTGTAACGCTGGAAAAAATCGAGACATGCTATAAGCTTGGCTTATGCAAACGCTTCGCCGCCTCCTGCCGTCCGCCTCCAGCCTGATCGTCTTCGAGGCTGCCGGCCGGCATCAGAACTTCACCCGCGCCGCCGATGAGCTTGGCATGACGCAGGCGGCCGTATCCTATGCCGTTCGCGGCCTGGAAGACCAGCTCGGCGTGCCGCTGTTCCACCGGGTGCACCGGGCCGTCGAACTGACCGAAGCCGGCGAGCGATTCCATGCCGACGTCTCGATCGGCCTGTCGCGCATCCAGAAATCGGCCGAGGACATTCGCGCCAAGGGCCGCGAGATCAATGTGACGCTGGCCGCCTCCACGGCCTTTGCCTCGATGTGGATGCTGCCGCGGCTGACCCGGCTGCGCGAGGATCTGCCGGAAATCGACCTTCGCATCCAGACCAGCGTGCGCGATCTCGATCTGGACGAGGAACCGATTCCGCTCGGCGTGCGTGGCGGCGATCCGGCCAACTGGCCGCAATATCACGCGGCACTGCTGGCGCCCGAGGTGATCAGCGCCGTCGCAAGTCCGGCGTTCATTGAGGCAAACGGCATGCCGCACAGTCCCGAAGACCTGATGCGCCATCGCCTTATCCATCTGGAAGAACCGGTGCGGCAAGCCTGCGACTGGCCGGAGTGGTTTGCCAGTGCCGGTCTCAATTATCCGCCGCAATCGCGGCGGTTGGCGATCAATGACTATGTGCTGGTGATCCAGGCTGTTCTGGCCGGCGACGGCATCGCGCTCGGGTGGCGGCATCTGATCGAACGGCAGGTTCAGTCGGGCGCCCTGGTCCCGGTCGGCGGCCATGTCTTGGAGACCGGATTGGCTTTCTATGTCGTCTGGCCACGCTCACGCGAACTCAATATACAGGCGCGACGGGTGCGCGACTGGCTGCTCGAAGAAGGCCGGAAGACCCGGGAAAGCTGAGACCGGCGATTGGGTCAGCCAACGGACGCGACGGAGTCAATGCTCTCATATTTGGTTGCGAGGTAACGCAGGGTGGCCGCGGCATCGACCGGTTTTCCGTAGAAATAGCCCTGCCCCATGCCACAGCCCAGCGCCTTCAGCTTCAGCGCTTCCGAAAACTCCTCGATGCCTTCGGCGACAACCTCGAGATTGAGACCGTCGCACATGGCGATGATCGCCTTGACGATATGCTCGGACGCACGGTCCTGTGCGATTCGGGAGACGAAGGCCCGATCGATCTTGACCTTGTCGAAGGAAAAATCGCGCAGACGCCCGAGGCTCGACTGGCCGGTTCCGAAATCGTCAAGCGAAATGCGCACCCCGGCAGACCGAAGCTCGGTCACGATCTTCTGGGCGACATCCTCATCGGTCATCACAGCGGTTTCGGTGATTTCCAGCTCCAGTCGACGAGGATCGAGCCCGGCGCGGTCGATGATCGCCAGAACATTGGCCGCGGTCATCGGATCCATCAGTTGCGCCGAGGAAAGATTGAAGGAGAGGAACAGTTCCTTCGGCCAGGCCAGTGCGGCCTCTGCCGCCTTGCGCAGCAGCGTTTCGGACAGCGTGTCGATAAAACCGCGCTCTTCGGCCAAGCGGCACGAAAACAGCCGGCGACACATAGCCGAGATCGGCATCGCACCAGCGTGCCAACGCCTCGAAGCCGACGACGCTGTCGTCCTTGAGATTGACGATCGGCTGGAAATGCACATCGACTTCATCGGCGATGATGGCGTTTCGCAGCGCCTGCTCCAGCTGCGTTGCCCGCTTCATTTCCTGGGCGATTTCGCGCGAATAGACCGTGATCTGGCCACGACCGCGCCGCTTGGACCGATAGAGAGCCGTATCGGCGCTTTTCAGCAGGTCCTCGAAATCGTCCCCGGCAAAGGGATAGACAGCAAAGCCGAAGGATGCGGAGAGACGGACATTGCGCTCCCCGAGATCGAAGGGCGCAGACAGGACCTCCTTCAGCATGCTTCCGATTTTTTCGGCTGCCTTGCGCTCGAACACCAGCGGAAGCACGAAGGCAAATTCGTCGCCGCCGTTGCGAATGACCGTCGCCCCATCCGGGACGCACGCCAAAAGCCGGTCGGCAACCTGACAGAGGATGGCATCTCCGGCTTCGGGGCCAAAAAGATCGTTGATCGGCTTGAACCCATCCAGATTGGCAAGACCGATTGTGAAGGGGGCCGGGTCACTCGCCCGCTCGGCAGCAATCTCGCGCACCTTGTCGCGCAGGGCATAGGAATTTCCAAGCCCCGTAAGCGCATCGGTATAGGCCATCGCCTGGAGATCGCTCCGACTGAGGTGCTGAGACGGCCTGTCAGCATTGTTCATCACGCATTCCCGCATTGGACCGAACTGGTCATTTCGGCTCCGACGATGCACTTCCGGAAGTTAACATTTCAACAGCATAGCGTCCCTACATCCGATAGTGGCATCCCCAGTTCTTGGGGGTTGACAGTTCGCCGCCAAAACAGCCTCCACCGGGGTTTGCCTTAAGCCGAAACAGTCTGCCGCTGATGTTTTTTCGATACGAAGGTGCAGTAAACGTTTTCGATCATGTCCGGGCTGATCGGCTTTGTAATGTAATCGTCCATACCGGCGGCACGGCTGTTCTGGATATCGATGTCGAGAGCCTGCGCTGTCACGGCGACAATCGGGGTGTAGGTGCCTGATGCCTTTTCAGCCTCGCGGATGGCGCGGGCGGCGTCGAAACCGTTCATGACAGGCATGGCAACATCCATGAGAACAAGGCTCGGCCTGTGCTCCCGCCAAAGCGCAACCGCCTCCTCACCATTGGCGGCGATGCGGTAGGATATGCCAAGCCCCTCCAGGATCTGGGCAAAGACGAACTGGTTGATCTCGTTGTCTTCCGCCACCACGACATCGACATCGGAATGCCGTTTTTCAGGCGCCGCCGGGGGAACCACCTCTATGTGCCAGTCTTCGGCAACGAGCGGGACCACATTTGATGCATCCGATTCAACGTCATCCATCCGCAGAATATCCGCGCGAAGCTGCGCTTCCGTCCAGTCCTTCGGCAACAGCAAGGACGGCAAATTCTCCCAGCCGGCTTCTATTTCCTTTGCCTCGGCCATGCAGGCATCGATCAGAAGAAGATCAACCGTCAGGTCCGTCGCGGCGATGGCCTTTTTCAAGGCGATGACCTCGCCGGGGCTGGAGACGGCAGCGGCATGGAATTGCCATTCCTGCAGCTTTGAAAGAAGCCGCCTTTCCAGTGAAGGATCTGATGTTACGACCAGAACATTGCGCGGCGCCGCTGGACGTACCTCCAGCATCGGGCTCGGCTCGACGAGGTGCTGCATATCCAGTGCGCGAAATGCGTCGTAGCAGTTCTGTGCCGGCTCGAAAACGTCGTAATCCCTGACTTTCAGACCGAGCCTGCTTGCCGGGGTATTTTCCGAGCCGTCGCTCCAGACCACCAGATCGGTGACGTCGCTCATGCATGTGACGAGCAGATATTTGCCAGCCTCTCCGACGCGATACTTGTGGGTCACCACCCAAAGGTCTTCGCCATCCGCGCGGACGATCTGCTCGGGCAGCGCAAAACCGGCACCGGTTTCCAGAACCGTGCGATCACTGCGCTCGAATTTCTCGGCAAGCTCCGGATCCAGCAAGTCCCAGACGGAGCGCCCGAGTATGGCCTCGGCGCTCATACCGTGAATCGAGCAGAACGCCTTGTTGACGGCGATATAGTTGAGGTTCCGATCCTTGACGCACATCGGATTGGGCATGCAGTCGAGGATGCTTTCGGTCAGTTCGACCCGCTCGAGATCGGTCTGAACCTGCTCTTCGCGCTTCTTCTGGTCGGAAACATCGCTGATTGCGACGATGCCGAGACCGCTCGAAACGCGGCGCTTGCGCACGCTGATCCAGCGCTGACGACCGATCCGCTCGACGGTCTCGTAGCGTTCGCGCCAATGCAAGGATATGTGCTCTGAAATCCATTCGTCACGATTGGACCGCCGGCGGCTGCGCTCGGGGACCGTGCCGCTGCGCACGCCGGAATCAAATACGGCGCCAAGAAAATCCCTCAGCCGGGTACCGGGCTGCAGAAGCGTTGGGGAAACGGGATAAAATTGCAGCAGGTGCCGGCTGGCAAAGACGATCTCGTCATTCTTGTCATAGACAAGAATGGCAAGGCCCAACGCGTCCGAAGCCACATCAAGTACCATCTTCTGGATGTGCGCACCGGTCGGCGCTCCATCGCTCATGCCATGACCCTCATATCGCCCTTCACGGGGCAGTTCTTAGGAAACATGCTGGTCATGGTGCCGAAAAGGCAGCTTCGGGGCTCAAGATTGGCGACGGCCAGCAGCGTCGTCCCTACCGAAATACAAAACCCGTGTTCATACAGGTTCTTAACGAACGTCGCAGTTTTGTGTTAATGCCTCATTAAATTCCGAAGACTTTGTGATTGCAGTCCGAGATTGCGGAATGAACCGGTATTTGTGAGGAGAGATGCGGGGATAGCGGCGCTGGCCCGCTTTTCACGGAGACGCGAATCCTCGACAATAGGCCATGCCCATCAAGCAACTCTCCGAAACCCTCATCAACCAGATCGCCGCCGGTGAGGTCATCGAGCGCCCGGCCAGCGCCGCCAAGGAACTGATCGAGAATGCGCTCGACGCGGGTGCGACCCGCATCGAGATCGCCACGGCCGGCGGCGGCAAGACGCTGCTGCGCGTCACGGACAATGGCTCCGGCATGGATGCCGTCGATCTCGAACTGGCCGTGCGCCGGCATTGCACCTCCAAGCTCGACGGCAACCTGCTCGACATCAGGACGCTCGGTTTTCGCGGCGAAGCCCTGCCCTCGATCGGGTCCGTTGCGCGACTGACGATTTCCAGCAGGCCGGCGGGCGCCGGCCACGGCGCGGAAATCAGCGTCGACGGCGGCAAGGTGCGCCCCGTGCGGCCGGTGGCGGCCAACCAGGGAACCACGGTCGAGGTGCGCGACCTGTTCTTTGCGACGCCTGCCCGGCTGAATTTCATGAAGACCGAGCGGGCCGAAGCGTCAGCCATTTCCGAAGTCGTGCGGCGCATGGCCATCGCCTTTCCGCAGGTGCGCTTCGTGCTCTCGGGCTCGGATCGCACGACGCTGGAATTTGCAGCGACCGGAGACGACCGGCTGGCAAGGATCGCCCAGGTTCTCGGCAAGGATTTCCGCGACAACGCAATCGAGATCGATGCAGAACGCGAAGGCGTGCGGTTGTCCGGATTTGCCGGCGTGCCGACCTTCAATCGGGGCAATTCGCTGCAGCAATACGCCTTCGTCAACGGTCGTCCGGTACAGGACAAGCTGGTCTGGTCGGCGCTGCGCGCCGCTTACGCCGAAACGATCCCGCAGGGGCGCTACCCGGTGGCCGTGCTATCGATCGACATTGATCCCGATTGCGTCGACGTCAACGTGCATCCGGCCAAATCCGATGTGCGCTTTCGCGATCCCGGAATGGTGCGCGGCCTGATCATCGGCGCGATCCGTCAGGCCATGGCGCAGGAGGGCGACCGGGCCTCGACAACCGGCGCCAGCGGACTGATGCGGGCCTTTCGCCCGGAACCTGCGGGACAACAGCGCACAACGCCCTGGAGTGCCGCGACCTCCCCCTACCGCCCGATGGATTTCACTGCGCGGGAAACCGGATTTTCCGAGGCGCGGCAGGCGGGCTTTGCGGAGATGGCTGCACCGTCCGCACGGGCGACTGTCACCGAAGTTGCCGCAACAATGACTGCCGAACAGACGCAGCATCCGCTGGGCGCTGCACGGGCGCAGTTGCACGAAAACTACATCGTCGCCCAAACGGCGGACGGTCTGGTCATCGTCGACCAGCATGCGGCGCATGAGCGGCTTGTCTTCGAGGCCCTGCGCAAGGGGCTGAATGAAAGACCGGTCGCGGCGCAAGCCCTGCTCATCCCCGAGATCGTCGATCTGCCCGAGGACGACTGCGACCGGCTGATCGGCCATGCGGCCGATTTCTCACGGCTTGGGCTCGGCATAGAGCGCTTCGGGCCGGGGGCCATCGCCATTCGCGAAACGCCGGCCATGCTCGGCGAGATCGATGCTGTGGGCCTGGTTCGGCAACTGGCCGACGAACTGGCCGAATGGGATACCGCCAATGGCCTTGCCAGCCGGCTCGATTATCTGGCCGCGACCATGGCCTGCCACGGCTCGGTGCGCTCCGGACGAAGGCTGCGGCCGGAGGAGATGAACGCATTGCTGCGGCAGATGGAGGTAACGCCGGGGTCCGGCCAGTGCAATCACGGCCGGCCGACCTATATCGAAATCAAGCTTTCCGACATCGAGCGGCTTTTCGGCCGAAGCTGATGGCGTCACGCCTACCCCTTCGATTGCGCTGGAATTTTCACTGCCGACACGCTATGCGGTTCTTCGGGAGCAGGTGGACAGGATGCGGGGACGACGAATGATGAACCGGTTTGAAGGCAGCGGCAATCGCGAAGCGAAGATCCGCTATCTCGATGGCGATTTCCAGATCGTGCTTCCCGGCTCGCACGTGACCTGCGCCGTCACCGGCAAACTGATCCCTGTCGATGAACTGCGCTACTGGAGCGTTGCCCGGCAGGAACCCTATATCGATGCCGAGGCCTCCTTCGAGGCCAACAAGCGCGCCGGCATGCTTCCCAACCAGAAGGCCTGACCGTCAGGTCTGTGACCTTTAGGCCTGGCGCAAAAGCCGCAACCGCGCCGCCTTGAAAGCGGCATCGATGATCTTTGCCGGCGATGTCGGATCGTCGAAACGGATCTCGACCTCGATCACCCGGCTCCTGTTTGCCAGTTCCCCTGCCCGTCCGTGATCGGGTTCGAGCCGCACCCAGTCCTTTGCCGTGGTGACCAGGAGGCAATCTTTCGCAGCCGCACGATCGAGCAGATCGGCGATTTCATCCTCGGAAAAATGATGGTGATCGGGGAAACTGCGGGTTTCCACGATAGCGGCACCCGTTTCGCGGACCGTGCGGAAAAATTTCTCGGGATCGGCGATGCCGCACCAGGCAAGCACTGGCATGTCCTTCAGGCTACCGTCATCGAGAGCCTCGACATTGGCTGCATAAATCTGCTTGCCGGCGCGCGAGGACTGGCGGACCAGCGCATCGGCGCGGTCGCCATTGCCGATCTTAAGCAGGGCCGAGGCGTGGCGGATCTGCCGGGGAATCGGCGCCCGCACCGGGCCGGACGGGATCAGGTGACCATTGCCGATGCCACGGCGGCTATCGATGACCAGCAGAGCGAAATCGAAGGTCAGGCGGGCGCTCTGGAAACCGTCATCCATGATGATCAGGTCCGCGCCCTCGGCCACCAGCCGGCGCGCACCGTCGACACGCTTGCGGCAAATGACGGTCAGTCCCTCGCGCGCCAGAAGCAGCGGTTCGTCGCCGACATCGCGGGCGCGGTGATGAGCGGGATCGACAACCGTCGTCACATCAAGCGAACCGCCATAACCACGGCTCAGGAAGCCGGGCTTCAGCCCCTTGGCCACGGCGGCACGGGCGAGCGCAATGGCTGTCGGTGTCTTGCCGGCACCACCGACAGTGAAATTGCCGACACAGATCACCGGGACCGCGATCGAGACGCGTTTGCCCCGGTCCATCCGGCGACCGGATACGCGGCCGTAGACCCAGGACAAAGGCGAAAGCGCATAGGCGCGCCAGTCCGCTTTGGTCCACCAGAATGGCGGGGCATCCGAAACCATCCGTCTTTTCAATGCCTCCCCGGCCCTGCCTGCAACCCGGGCCGGGCCTGCAAGAAATAGAAAATTATCGTTTCAATCGCGCTATCCGCCATCCGCCTCCGTCAGGAAGCCGCGCCACAAAACGCCAGATCGGCGGGAATTGCAAGCATTTCGGCGCGGCCGGCAAGTCCATTTGGGAAGAGGAACCTGGCTGAAACCTCGCCGTTGCGCGGTCGAAAGCCGACGTTTCTGCGGAACCGATACACCGGTTTTCAACCAATATCGGCGCGGGTTGGTCAACGACGTTTGTAGCTTCCGTCTTCTTGTATTGCGCAACGGAGCTTTAGAAGGACCACCAATAGGCTTCCACTCGGCGGCGACCGCTGCCTTGGCTATTCTCCGCCACAATGAATCCGTCGCAGGTGCATCTGGCGGTGCAGGCGCTCAATATCGCAAACGATGCGCCTTCCCTTCCCGTGGAACTGTTCCAGAACGGACGCCGCCACAAGAGCGAAACGCAACAAGCCCGAAAGCGCTAAGCTTTCGGGCTTGTTGTTACTGGAGGTATGTCAGGTCAGTCTCGATCAACGCAGTCCGAAGAAAGAAAGAACGGCGAGAACGACGACAACCAGTCCAACGATATAGATGATGCGGCTCATGATGGGTTCCTTTGATGTTCAAAGGGTGAACGCACGATCAGCTGGTTGGTTCCTTCGATGCCTTTCGTTTTCCTTTTGCGCGCATCAGCAGGTCGAGCTCTATTTCCGAGGGACCAAAGCGCGTGAACAGGTCCACCGCCTCTTCCTCGCCGAGATCATACCGCTCCTTGAATTCCTCAAGGGTGCATGGAGCGCCTCTTTGCTGGCGTGCCCTTGTCGGTCTGTCCGGCATCGGCGTTACCAGTATCGCCGCCGCGGCGGCTGTGGCGCGAGTTGACGTTCCGCAGAGCGGAAGCCGGTGATATGCCCGATCAGATAACCGGCGACACCTGCAAGCGCCAATACCATCGTCAGGCTGTGCGGGTGTTCGACGGCTGCGTCCCTGGCCGACAGGGCCTGTTCCTTCACGGAATGGGCTGCCTCTGTGGCGCGGGCGGATATCGTATCCGGATTTCGGGGGGCGCCGGTGAAGCCGGCTCGAAGTTCGGATTCTGCCATAGGTCGTCTCCTATTTCGGATGAATACCTATTAACTGGCAGAAACGCGCAAGGTTCCGTCCGCAGGCCTTATTTCGCCAGTGGACGTGTGCCGGCAGCGGTTACGGGCTTACGCGTTCGCCAAGGAGCGATTCCAGCTCGGTAATATCGGGGATGCAGTGATCCGATGCAGCCGCAAGCGACTGTGGCGAGCCGGTTCCGGTGAGCACGGCGACGGTGAGGCCAACGCCGGCATTGCGGCCCATATGCAGGTCGTGATTGTTGTCGCCGACGACGGCGACCTGGTGCGGGCTCAAGTCCGGTCGCGGCGCAGAAGCCGAGCACCATGCCCGGCTCCGGCTTCGTGCCGAAGCCGCTGTCATAACCTGCGACGTAATCGAGATAGCCATCGAAACCGAAACGCTCTGGCCGTCTCGCGAATCGAGCGCTCATTGTCGCTGGAGGCGACGCCGAGCCGGTATCCCTTGGCATGCAGGTTCGCAAAGAAGGCGCCGAGATCGGTGACCGGCACCGCCAGTGCTGCAGAATTGGCAAACAGGTCATCGAGCTTCTCGCGGAGTGCCTCGACCGTATAGGGAGCACCGGCCTCGACCATGCCGGTGGCGATCTCGACGTATTGCCGGCGGCCAGCAGGCTGTCGGGCGTGACATAGCCGCTGTCCGGATCCATGCCGCCTGCGACACAGCAGTCTGCGCGGCCAGCGCCTGCATCGCCGTCGGCGGCGATGCGGGCCAGTTCGCGATTCACCGGCACCCAGCTCTTGGCGTAATCGAGCAGGGTGCCGTCCTTGTCGAACAGAATGCCGGGAATGGTCGCTCTCATGGTGGTCATCGGCGTCCCGGCAAGTGTTTGGCCGGTCAGGCACGCTGCGCGGCTGCAGCCGGGCCTTCACCGTCAGCGGGTTGATATAGGGTTCGAGCCCCTTGATCGTTGCGGACAGCGCACCGCGCATTTCATGCACGGTCTCGACCCCGGCATCGATCATCGTATGCGACGCATATCGTCGTTGATCAGCAGATAGTTGACGCCCTTGGCCAGCATCTCGACATCGCGCACCATCTTGGCGCTGCCGTTCTTGGCGAGCATCTGGTAGGTCTCGCGGAAATTCTGCACGTTGCCGCCCGACAGGACCGCACAGCCGAGCATGGCAGGCTCCAGCGGGTTCTGCCCGCCTTCCGCAAACAGCGAGCGGCCGACAAAGGCCACCTCGGTCAAGCGGAGATAGAGCCCCATTTCGCCGATCGTATCGCCGAGGAAGACGTCCGTTTCCGGCGTCAGCGGATCGTTGCGGGTGCGGCGGGCGACCGTCAGGCCCTTGTCATTCAGCATGGCCTCGATCGCATCGGCAGCGCTCGGGATGGCGGGGCACGATGATGGTCAGCAGGCCGGTGCGCTCCTTCAGCAGCCCGGTGGACGACGCCGGCTGCGGTCTTCCTCACCCTCGAAGGTCGAGATGGCCGCCCAGGTCTTGCGGGTGCCGATCTGCTGCTGGTAGTGTCTGCAGCGCCTGCGGCATCATGCGGCGGCGCGTCGGTGTCGACCTTCAGATTGCCCGAAATCATCACCGGCAGCGCGCCGAGAGTCGCGGAACCGTTCGCGCATCGACCTCGGACTGGGCAATGACCAGCGCGAGATTTTCAAACAGGGCATCGGCAAGCGATGGCCGCTTCTTCCAGCGCGCAAAGGAGCGGTCCGACATGCGGGCATTGACGAGGATCTGGGGAATATGGCGCCGTCCAAGCTCCATGATCGTCATCGGCCAGATCTCCGATTCGGCGATGATCGCCAGATCCGGCTCCCAGTAATCGAGGAAGCGGCTGACCGACGGCTTGAAGTCGAGCGGGACGTATTGGTGAATGACCGTAGCGAATCGAGCCGCTCGGACGACCACTTTCGCCGAGGTCTTGGTGCCCGTGGTCAAGCACGACGGAGATACCGCGGCGGCGGACTTCCTTGATCAGGGGGATGACGGCCATGGTCTCGCCGACGCTTGCCGCGTGAAACCAGACGAGTGGTCCCTGCGGGCGCGCGGCACTGGGAAACCCGTAGCGCTCGCGACGGCGGGCGGAGTCTTCCTTGCCCTTTGCAGCACGCACGGCAAGATAAGGTCCGACCAGCGGATAGAGCGCCGTACCGATCCAGCGATATCCACCCAGCGCAAGGCGCGCAAACAGATTGGTCATGGAAGGACCTTTCGGATGCGAATACGCGAAGCGCCTGTCAAGGCTTGAGACAACAGCGAGGATGCCGGAGAGCCGAACGGCACGAGCATCAATCGTTTTCCGGATCGAGCATCCGGTGCATGTGGACGATGAAATAGCGCATATGGGCGTTGTCGACCGTCATCTGCGCCTTGGATTTCCAGGCCGTCAGAGCGCGTTTCATAGTCCGGGAAGATGCCGACAATATCGAGTTTGCTCAAGTCACGGAACTCGACGCTGGTCAGCGTCGTCAGTTCGCCGCCGAACACTAGATGCAGCCGCTGTTTCTTCTCTTGGGTCTGATCCATCTGACTTTCCGTTTCTTGACGTGTTTGGCCGTTTCTTGACCTATTTGCTTTGGTTTGCTGCATTCGACCGGAAAGGTCAATGGCCCTCAAGCCCTTGCGCGGCAGCGACCAGAGCCGGCAGCAAAGGCGATGCCGCGGCACACAGGACCGTATGGCGAACATTGGGGCGATTGTAAGAAAGCACCTCGCCATCCAGGCTCGCAAGCGTGCCGCCGGCCTTTTCGAGAATGAGGTCGGCAGCTGCCAGATCCCAGTCATGGGAATTGGTCTTGACCACCGTTCCATCGATCCGGCCATCGGCGATCATGGCGATCCGATAGGCAAGAGACGGCACGTGCGAAATGCGGGACACACCGGTGCGGTAGCCGCCCTCGAGCCGGACGATGGTGTCTTCGGCGAGCGCGATCTTCAGCATTTCGCCGGCCGGCGGTGCGCGCACGACGATCGCGGCGCCGTTCTTGACGGCTGATCCGCCTTCGGATGCCTGGAACAGTTCGTCCAGCGCCGGCGCAAAAAGCACGCCGGCCACGGGGCGGCCGCGATGCACGACTGCAACGCTGACGCACCAGACGTCCTTGCCGGCGATGAAGGCCCGCGTGCCGTCGATCGGATCGACGACGAAGACCGTGTCGCATCCGAGACGCGCTTGCGTCGTCGTCGGTTTCCTCCGACAGCCAGCCATAATTCGGCCGGGCGGCGAGCAGCCGTTCCTTGAGAATATCATTGGCGGCATAATCTGCTTCGCTGACCGGCGAGCGGCCGCCATTCTTCCACTGGACATCCGGATCCCTGCGGAAGAAAGTCATGGCCTTTTCGCCCGCTGCGGTGGCAGCAGAGGTGATCAGTTCCAGATCTTCGCCCCATTGATCCGGCAACGGATGAACGGCATTCATATGGTGGCCCCATTCCCGCGGCAGCCCATGCCGCGCTTGTCTTCTCGTGCGCAACGCCCCCGATTACGTCAGGTGCCGGCCAGGGTCATGCCCTCGATCGCCAGCGTCGGCGCAGCAACGCCATACTTGCGGTCGATATCATCCGCCAGCGTCAAGGCCATGAACATCTGTTTGAGGTTGGACGCAATGGTCACTTCTGATACCGGGAAGGTCAGTTCGCCATTTTCGATCCAGAAACCGGACGCACCGCGGCTGTATTCACCGGTGATCATGTTGACGCCCTGGCCGATCAGTTCGGTGACGTAAAAGCCAGTCCCGACACTGCGGATCAGATCTTCGACGCGAGATATGGCCCGGCTCCAGCGCAAGATTGGTCGATCGCCGGATTGACCGCCGGGCCGCCGCGCACGCCGCGCCCATTGGTCTGAAGGCCGAGTTCCCGGGCGGTCGATGTCGACAGGAACCAATGCCGAAGAATGCCGTCCTCGATCATCGACAGCTTTTCGCCGCTGATGCCCTCGCCGTCGAAGGGGCGCGACGAGGATCCGCGCACGACCATGGGATCGTCGGTGACATGGATGCCGGCCTTCAACACGGGCTTGTCCATCATATCGCGCAGAAAGCTGGTCTTGCGGGCAACGGAGGCGCCATTGATGGCACCGGCGATATGGCCGACGAAACCGCGCGCCATGCGGGGGTCGAAGACGACAGTCAGATTCTTCTGGGTCGGCATCTGGCGCGCACCGGTGCGCGCCACCGCCTTTTCGCCGGCGGTGCGGCCGATTTCGCTCGCATCCTTCAGATCCGCGAAAAACAGGCGGCTGTCGAAATCATAGTCACGCTCCATCTTCGTGCCGTCGCCGGCAATGGCGCTGACCGAGCGGCCGAAACGCGTGCCCATATAGGAGCCGGAAAAGCCGTGCGACGTGACGAGCACGAGGCCACCCATGCCGGCCGAGGTTCCCGCACCGCTGGAATTGGTGACGCCGGGAACGGCGAGTGCTGCCTCTTCGGCTGCAAGGGCTGCCTGCGTCAATGCCTCCGTGGAGACCTCTGTTGGGTCGAACAGGTCGAGGTCGGGATAGGAGCGGGCAAGCCGGTCGCTGTCGGCAAGGCTCGCGAAGGGGTCCTCCGGCGAGGCCTTCGCCATGGCGACGGCGCGCTCGGCGAGCACCTTGAGATCAAAGCCGGGATTGGCGGAAACGCTCGCGACCCGACGGCCGACGAAGACGCGCAGCGAGAAATCATCGCTCTCGGACGCCTCTGTTCCCTCGACCTTGCCGAGCCTCACGGAGACGGAGCGCGAACGACCGCGGACAACAACCGCATCGGCCGCGGTGGCGCCGGCCTTCAGCGCGAGATCGATCAGTTCGGCCGCCCGCGTCTGGAGCGCTTCGGAATCGATTGTGTTTGACATGATTTGGCCTTTCATTCCTGTCCCATTTATTGTGCAGTACGGGAAGCATCAAGGGCATCCGATGATTCTTGTGCGCTATCCCTGCCATGAATGTCACGTGACGGTGCGAAAAACACCGGGCAACCGTGGAATCGAGAAGAAAGACAGGCCGCATGTCGACGACGCCAGCCATTTATTCACAGGCCCTGCTGCTGCTTGGCGGCGCTGTGATCGCGGCGCCCATCTTCAAGAAGCTGGGGCTTGGCACGGTGCTCGGCTATCTCGCCGCCGGCGTGGTCATCGGCCCGCTGCTGCAGCAGATCACCGAGGGCGAACAGATCCTGCGGTTTCGCCGAACTCGGTATCGTCTTCCTGCTGTTCGTCATCGGGCTCGAACTGAAACCATCGCGGCTCTGGCAGATGCGGCGCGACATTTTCGGTCTCGGCTCGGCGCAGGTGCTGCTGACCGGCGGCATCGTCTCGGCAATCGTCTATGAGACGGGCATTCTCGACTGGGCCGGCAGCGTGGTCGCGGGCTTTGGCCTGGCGCTGTCGTCGACGGCTTTCGCGCTGCAGATCCTTGATGAAACGAAGCGACACCAACACGCGCTATGGCCAGCGCACCTTTTCGCTGCTTCTGTTGCAGGATCTGGCCATCGTGCCGCTGCTGGCGCTGATCCCGCTGATCGCCCTGCAGGCGCCGGAAGACACGACCTCGCCGCTTTATGATTTCGGCGTCGCGGTTGCCGCCGTCCTCGCCTTGCATCATCGCCGGCCGCTACCTGCTCAATCCGCTGTTCCAGATCATCGCCCGCACCGGTGCGCGCGAGGTCATGATCGCGGCCGCACTGCTCGATCGTCCTGGGGGCCGCGACCATGATGCAGCTGGCCGGCCTGTCGATGGCGATGGGCGCCTTCCTTGCCGGCGTCATGCTGGCCGAATCCTCCTACCGGCATGAGCTGGAGGCCGATATCGAACCGTTCCGCGGCATTCTGCTCGCGCCTGTTCTTCATGGCGGTCGGCCTGTCGCTGCAGATCGACGTCATTATCGAAAACTACCTTCTGATCCTGATTGCCGTTCCGCTGCTGATGGGGATCAAGGCTTTGGTGATCTATGGCCTCTGCCGCCTGACCGGATCGCCGCACAACGACGCCATGCGCATCGGCGCTGCTTTTGCCGCAGGGCGGCGAATTCGGCTTCGTCCTGTTCAGCGCAGCCGCGACAGCCGGTGTCTTCTCCTCCGGGACGGCCTCGCTGCTGATCGTGATCGTGACGCTTTCCATGGCGCTGACGCCGCCGGCTTCGGCGCTTGCCTCGCTGCTGATGCAGGAGCAGGACGAGCCAGCGGAGACCATGGAGGAGGACTTTCGAAGGGGCCGGCGCCGATGTGCTGATGATCGGCTTTTCGCGCTTCGGACAGATCGCGTCGCAGATCCTGCTCGCCGGCGGCCGCGATGTGACGATCATCGACCACTCCGCCGACCGTGTGCGCCAGGCCGCGACGCTTCGGTTTCCGCATCTATTTCGGCGACGGCACCCGCTAGGACGTGCTGCGGGCGGCCGGTATCGAACGCGCCAAGATCGTCGCCATCTGCACCCACCAGAAGGAAATCACCGACAGGATCGTCGATATGGTCCAGGCGGAATATCCGAATGCGCGCATCTATCGCGCGCGCCTATGACCGGCTGCACACGCTGGAGCTGCGCGCCCGCGGGCGTCGATTACGAACTGCGCGAGACCTTCGAGTCCGGCCTGCTGTTCGGACGCCGGACGCTGGAAGCGCTCGGCGTCGGCGATGACGAGGCGCTGGCGATCACCGACGATATCCGCCGCCGGGACGAGGCACGGCTTGCGCTGCAGGAGGCAGAAGGCATCAGTGCCGGCCGCGACATGCTGCATTTCCAGCCGGTGCGACCGGAGCCGACGCCGCTGGTCAAGCCGAAGCGCGAAGTCCACCATACAGCGGACAATGATGACACGATCCTCTCGAACACGCCGCCTGACGGCGAGGCAGGCACAAGGATCGTCGGTGCGGAATAGCGATCAACCGCCGGCTTTTGCCGCGAAAGCCTCCTCGAGAGCCACCTTCACCTGATCCCTGATGCCGGCTGTCGCTGCCAGCACCTCCTGGGCTTTCAGGAAATCCATGACCCGGAAGCGGCTGACATCGGGGCGCAGCAGGATATCCGGCGGATGCGCCTTCACCTTCATGGCGATGATCGACTGCATCATCAACTGGCTGGCGCCGAAGAGGCTTTCGATCCGGTTCGGCATGGTCTCCCCATCGCCTTCCGGGCCGCCGACCACATCGATGCCGATGACGATATCGGCCAGGCCTTCGAGGTGATCAAAAGGCACGGGATTGTAGATGCCGCCATCGATCATCACGCGGCCATCGATGCGGACGGGCATGAACATCGGCGGGCAAGGCCGCGGATGCGGCCAGCGCCTGATAGAGATCGCCGCCTCGCAGACCCGTTCGCTCTGCCCGTAATAATCGGTCACCATCACCTTCAAGGGATTGCGGAGATCCGCAAAATCGGCCGGTATCGCCTCAGGCAGGAAGGCTTTCAACATCCGTTCGAGATTGAACTGGCCGACGCGAAAGCCGCCGGCCATGGCCGCCAGATTGGTCGGCCGCAGGCTCCAGATCCGGTTCATCACCTCGCGCCGGCGCCCGATCGTGGCCAGGACATACTCGCGAATCTCGGTACCGCGCAAACCTGCCGCCATGCCGGCGCCCATGATCGAGCCGATCGAGGAGCCGGAAATTACAACCGGGCGGATGCCGAGGTCATCCAGCGCTTCGATCACGTGGATATGGGCGAGACCCCGCGCACCGCCGCCGCCAAAGGCAATGGCAACCGTCGGCTCGGATGGCTTCAGGACAGGAACGGGCGCCGGCTTATCGTTCATCAAGCGCTCCCTTGCAAAGGATCAGAGTCTTTCGATCAGACGGCGCGAAACCGGAAGAAGTGCATCCGGGTGTCGCCAAAAACCCTGTCCTCGATGAACTCGAAACCAGGCTGCAAAACAGGGCGGACATCGCCGCGCTCCTCCAGGATGACGAGGGCATCCGGCAGGAGCCAGCCGCCGTTTGCGGCCGCGGCAAGCGCCTTTTCGCCGAGACCCTTGCCATAGGGCGGGTCGGCGAAAACGAAATGGAACGGATCGACCGTCGAGACCGGTCCGAGATCGGTTGCATCGCGGCGAAACACCTTCGCCCTGCCCTGCAGGCCAAAGGCTTCGATATTGGTGCGCAGCAGGCCGCGGCCTTCGGCACTGGTCTCGACGAACAGCGCCTGGCGGCAGCCACGCGACAGGGCCTCGAGCCCGACGGCGCCGGTGCCGGCGAAGAGATCGAGGATACGCGTGTCGTCCAGCGCCTCCGGATAGGCGTGGCTCAGGATATTGAACAGGCTTTCGCGCGTCCGGTCCGTTGTCGGCCGGATATCGCTCGAAGTGGGGGACGCCAGCGAGCGTCCCCGAAATTCACCGCCGACGATACGCACCGCCGGTCAGTTTCCCCGACCGCGCGGTTTGCCGCCGACCGGGCGACCGCCGGGCCTGCCACCGGGACCACCGGTCTTTGCGCCGAACGGCTTTGCTCCGCCCGGTTTCCCGCCGAAGGGTTTGCCGCCCGCGGGCCTGTCGCCCGAGGGTTTGCCACCGAAGGGACGGTCACCGTCACGACGCGGTGGCCGATCCCCTTGTGGACGATCGCCCTGCGGGCGGTCGCCCCTTGGCGCCCGATCGCTGAAATCACGCGGCTTGCGGTCACCAAATGGTTTGTCGCCGGCCGGACGGTCGCTTCTCGGCCGGTCGGAAAAGGAACGGGCACCTTCAGCGCGCGGCTTGCGATCGCCGAACGGCTTGTCGCCACCCTCGCGGCGCGGCGGCCTTGCACCTTGTGGACGATCACCCTGCGGGCGGTCGCCACGGGGACGATCACCCTGCGGGCGGTCGCTGCGTGGGGCGCGGTCACCAAAGCTGCGGGCGCCACGGTCATCGCCACCGCCGCGCTTGCGGTCGCCACCACGCGCATCATCGCGGCTCGGCTCTTCGGTTGCGCGGATCCAGTCCTTGTCGTCGTCATCGCGCGTGACGATGACGCGCGGGCCGCGATCGGGGCGATCATAGACGCTTGCCTTCTTGCGGTCCGGATCGAACTTGCGGGCCGACTTGATCGGCGATCCGTCCTTCGTCTTGCCGTAGCGCTTGACGTTGGGCGCGCCTTCGGGACGCTCGCGGCGGACCGGCTTCTCGGCCGTTGCGGCTGCGCCCTCTTCCTTGGGTTTCCTTTCGGCAACCGGACGGGCACCGGGCGCCATCCAGACATTGGCCTTGCGGGCGCGGAAACCGGGCTCGCGCTTCGGCTGGTCGTCGAACCTTGCGGGCGGCGCATCGCGTCCACCGCGTTCCTTGCGATCGGGACGCGCGGCGCCTCTGTCATCCCGCTTGGTATCAAGACGCGACAGAGCGCGCTCGCGCTTGTCCTCGGGCTTTTCGCGGAAGGCGCGATCCGGCCTGTCCGCCTTGGACGACCATTCGCTCTTGACCGGCTTTTCTTCCTCGGCCGGCGCATTGTCGAACAGCGGCGCATCGAAATTCGCCTTGGCGTCCTCGATCAGGCGCGGCCCAAGCTGGTCGCGCAACGTGCGGCCACGGATTTCCTGCGCCTTGCCCTCGGCGAGCTCGCCCAGCTGGAACGGACCGTAGGAAATGCGGATCAGCCGGTTCACGTCGAGGCCAAGGGCACCCATGACGTTCTTGATCTCGCGGTTCTTGCCTTCGCGCAGGCCCATGGTGATCCAGACATTGGCGCCCTGCACCTTGTCCAGCGTCGCTTCGATCGAGCCGTAGAGCACGCCATCGACGGCAATGCCGTCCTTCAGCTTGTCGAGTTCGGCCTGCTCGATCGTGCCGTGGGCGCGCACGCGGTAGCGGCGCAGCCAGCCGGTCGAGGGCAGTTCGAGAACGCGGGCGAGACCACCGTCATTGGTCAGCAGCAGCAGGCCTTCGGTGTTGATGTCGAGACGACCGATGGACAGGACGCGCGGCAGATCGTCGGGCAGGTTGTCGAAGACGGTCGGGCGGCCTTCCGGATCGGAATTGGTGGTCACCAGACCGGTCGGCTTGTGATAGAGCCAGAGGCGGGTGCGCTCGATGCCGCGGATCGGCTCGCCATCCACCTCGATATGGTCGGACAGCGTCGCATTGACGACCGGGCTGTCGAGCAGCTTGCCGTTCAGCTTGACGCGGCCTTCCATGATCATCCGCTCGATATCGCGGCGCGAGGCCACGCCGGCGCGGGCCATGATCTTGGAGATGCGCTGCGGCTCGTCGCCGCTCGCAGCCGAGGCCGCGACGCGCGGCTTGCGCGGCTTTTCGGTGGCGGAATCGCCCGTATCGGACTTCCGCGCTTCGGAATAGGGTTTCTTGTCGGCCGCGCGCGGCTTGCCGCCGGGCCGCTGGGGCTTGTCTTTGAATGTCATTTGTGTTGCCTGCCTTTTGCGGCTGTCCTATCAGGTCGGGGCGGATGCGTTAAGAGAAATTATCACAGGGTCTTCAAATGGCCGAAACAAACCGTTTCATGGACCTTGCCCTTGAAGAGGCCCGCCTTGCGGCAGCGCGCGGCGAAGTGCCGGTCGGGGCCGTCATCGTGCTCAATCGCGAGATTGTCGCCAGCGCCGGGAACCGCACCCGCGAGCGCAACGACGTCACCGCCCATGCGGAAATCGAGGCGATCCGAACGGCCGCCGCGTCGATCGGCGCGGAGCGGCTGTCCGGGGCCGATCTCTATGTGACGCTCGAACCCTGCACCATGTGCGCCGCCGCCATTTCCTTCGCGCGCATCCGTCGTCTCTATTATGGCACGGATGACCCGAAGGGCGGAGCTGTCGAAAGCGGCGTGCGGTTTTTCGCACAACCGACCTGCCATCATGCGCCGGAGGTCTATTCCGGGCTTTCGGCCACGGCTTCCGCCGCTATCCTCAAGGATTTCTTTTCTGGCAGGCGATGACGCTTTTCAGCCGGCGGCAAAATCCGCAAGCGCCTGGCCGTCAAGGCGGTAGCGGATCCACTCGGTCTGCGGCGCCGCGCCGATTGCATCATAGGCGCGGATCGCCGGCTCATTCCAGTCGAGCACGCTCCATTCGAAACGGGCACAGCCCTTTTCGACAGCGACGCGCGCGAGATGGCGCAGCATCTGGCGGCCGGCACCGCTGCCGCGCTGATCCGGCGTAATGTAGAGATCTTCGAGATAGAGCCCGTTGCGGGCCTTCCAGGTCGAGTAGCTGTAGAACCAGACGGCAAACCCGACCGGTTCGCCATTGCGCTCGCAGATGGCCGCCTCGCAGACGGAGGACGGTCCGAACAGGGATGAGCGGACAGTCTCGACCGTCGCGTCCACCTCATGACCGGCTTTTTCGTAAACGGCCAGTTCAGTGATGAAACGAAGGATGGTGCCGGCGTCGTCTATCGTGGCCTTGCGGATCACAAACATGGCGGATCAGAAAACATCCCACCATTTCTTGCCGCTGCCCTTGATCTGCGCTTCCTTCTTGCGGCGACGCTCCTTGACCTTCTCATCCTCGCCGAGGTCGTTCATGGCTTCCTCGGGAATCGCGCGATAGGCGAGCGGCGGATCGCTGAGGAAGCGGCGCTTGTCGGCATACGCCCCCATCTGGATCTTGCGCGCCTCGCGATAGGCCTCCTGCTGCTCCTTGGCGGTCAGGCGGCGGCCATTGGCGTTGGACTTGGCGAGCGGCGAGACATAGCCGATCTGTTCGCTATTGGCGTCGGCTTCGGCCACGAGCCGCAGGCGCGTTTCTTCCGGCGATTCGAGCCATTGCGGATTGTCCTTGGTGGCAACCGACTGCTGCGGCTGGACCAGAGTAGCCGTTTCCTGCGAAGGCGGCAGGACGAGCGATGGACGCGGCTGATACTTGACGTTGCTCTTTGGGGCCGACTGGAAGGAAACCGCGCTGCCGAGATCATCCATCAGATGTTCGCCGGCGGTCTTGTCGGTTCCATAGGTCGGACCGCCGATGCAGCTCGTCAGCAGAAAACTGCCAGCCACAACGCCACAGATACCGGCTACCACTCGAAACTCTCGCGTCACGCTCATGAAAACCCTTCCAGCAATGCCGGCACGAACACCAGTCCACGCAGCACCCTGCGCCTCGTGACGGATAAATCCGCCAAATTTCAGGCAGGTTTTACCGGATGAGATCGCAAAGCGCAATTCACCCGGTAAATTATCGGTCAGGACGCAAACCCCAGTTCCTTCAGCGCCGCCGCATCGCGGGCGGATACGTCGGGAAAATCCGGGTCGGAGCCGACATCGGCGGTGATACGCCAGGAGCGTGCGCATTTGGTGCCCTCGGCCAGCTTCGGCTCGACCGACACCTTGGTGCCGTCGTCGAGGCGGAAGGCGTCGGCCGGCCCCTCGCCGGCCAGAACCGAGATACCGGAGGTGATGCAGATCTCGGCGAAATCCAGACCGTCAAGAGCAGCCAGCAGCTCGGCATCGCCGACATGGACGACGGGCGCTGCCTCCAGCGACGAACCGATGCGCTTGTTCTTGCGCTCGATTTCCAGCGCGCCGGTGACGGCACGGCGGACGGTGCGGACCTTCTTCCACTTTTCCGCCAGCGCCTCGTTCGACCATTCCGCCGGGATGACCGGGAACTGTTCGAGATGCACGGAGACGGCATTCGGGTCGCGCGACAGCCAGGCTTCCTCGGTGGTGAACGGCATCATCGGGGCGAACCAGAGCACGAGGCTGTCGAACAGCTTGCGGATGACATGCAAGGCCGAACGGCGCTTCAGGCTCGAGGGCGCATCGCAATAGAGCGTGTCCTTGCGGATGTCGAAATAGAAGGCCGACAGCTCGACATTGGCGAAATCGGTGAGCGCACGGGTGATGCGCTTGAAGTCGAAGTCGTCATAGGCCTTGCGCACCAGCTGGTCGAGTTCGGACAGCCGATGCAGCATCAGCTTTTCGAGTTCCGGCAGGTCGGCATAGGCAATCTCCTCGCCCTTGTCATGGGCGAGCGTGCCGAGCATCCAGCGGATCGTGTTGCGGATCTTGCGGTAGGCATCGATATTGGTCTGGATGATCGTCTTGCCGACGCGCAGGTCTTCGGCATAGTCCGACGTCATGACCCAGAGGCGCAGGATATCGGCGCCGGCATCCTTCATGACGTCCTGCGGGGCGGTGACGTTGCCCTTGCGACTTCGACATCTTCTCGCCCTTCTCGTCCATGATGAAACCATGGGTGACGACGGCGTCGTAAGGCGCGCGGCCGCGCGTCGCGCAGCTTTCGAGCAGCGAGGAATGGAACCAGCCGCGATGCTGGTCGGAGCCTTCGAGATAGACATCGGCCGGCCATTTCAGGTCGGGGCGGTCTTCGAGCGTGAAGGTGTGGGTCGAGCCTGAGTCAAACCAGACATCGAGAATGTCCGTGACCATCTGCCACTTTTCGGCATCATGGGCATTGCCGAGGAAGCGCTCCTTGGCGCCTTCGGCAAACCAGGCGTCTGCGCCTTCCTTTTCGAAGGCTTCGAGGATGCGGGCATTGACCGCTTCATCCTTCAGCACATTGCCCTCCACATCGGCAAAGACGCAGATCGGCACGCCCCAGGCGCGCTGGCGCGACAAGACCCAGTCCGGGCGGCCTTCGATCATGGCGCGCAGGCGGTTCTGGCCGGCAGCGGGCACGAAGCGGGTGTCGTCGATGGCGGACAGCGCGCGCGACGCGCAGCGTCGAGCCGTCGCCGAAGTCCTTGTCCATATAGACGAACCACTGCGGCGTGTTGCGGAAGATGACCGGCTTCTTGGAGCGCCAGGAATGCGGATATTCATGCTTGAGGCGGCCACGGGCAAACAGATTGCCGGCGGCGATCAGCGCCTCGATGACGCGCTTGTTGGCGTCGCCCTTCTTGCCGTTGTCGTCGATGCACGCGGGCAGGCGCCGCCTTCGGCCGACGGGCCGAAACCGGGTGCATCCTCGGTGTAGAAGCCGGCGTCATCGACCGGTGAACGGGATCTTCGAGGAGATGCCGCGCGCTTCGAGATCGCGGGCATTGGCCATCCAGACTTCAAAGTCCTCGCGGCCGTGGCCGGGGCGGTGTGGACGAAGCCGGTACCGGCATCGTCGGTGACATGGTCGCCATCGAGCAGCGGAACGGTGAAATCGTAGCCCAGTGCGGCGAGCGGATGGGCGCAGGTGATGGCGGCAAGTTCCTTCGCCGGACACTCGCGGACGCAGTTCGAACGTCACCTTGGCCTTGGCGAAGCGCACTCTTCGGCCAGCGCTCGGCGAAGATCAGCTTCTCGCCGGGCTGCGGGCCGAAATCGTTTTCGGCTGCGGTGACTTCGTAAAGGCCGTACTCAATGCGCGACGAATAGGAGATCGCGCGGTTGCCGGGGATGGTCCAGGGCGTGGTGGTCCAGATGACGACGGACGCGTCTGCAGCTCGACGCGACTGCCAGTGCTCGACTTGCAGCCGCCAGTTCGCCTCCTGGGCAATCGATGCCGCGATGCACCGGAAACTTCACCCAGATCGTGTCGCTCTCGACCTCGTGATACTCGACCTCGGCCTCGGCCAGCGCCGTGCGCTCGACCACCGACCACATGATCGGCTTCGAGCCGCGATAAAGCTGGCCGGACAGCGCGATCTTCAACAGTTCGCCGGCGATGCGGGCTTCGGAGTGGAAGTTCATCGTCGTGTAGGGACGGTCGAAATCGCCCTCGATGCCGAGACGCGGAATTCTTCCGACTGGATGTCGATCCAGCCTTGCGCGAATTCGCGGCATTCCTTGCGGAATTCGTTGACCGGGACCTCGTTCTTGTCCTTGCCCTTTTCGCGGTATTTTTCCTCGATCTTCCATTCGATCGGCAGGCCGTGGCAATCCCAGCCGGGCACGTAATTGGCGTCATAAGCCGCGCATCTGGAACGAGCGGGTGATGACGTCCTTCAGCACCTTGTTGAGCGCATGGCCGATATGGATATTGCCGTTGGCATAGGGCGGGCCGTCATGCAGCACGAATTTCTCGCGGCCGGCGGCCGAGGCGCGCAGCTTCTTGTAGAGGTCCATCTGCTGCCAGCGGGCGACCATTTCCGGCTCCTTCTGCGGCAGGCCGGCGCGCATCGGAAATTCGGTTTCGGGCAGATAGAGCGTCTTGGAATAGTCGAGCTTTTCGGAAGTCACGGTCATGGTTCTTGCAATCGTCTCTGGGCGCGTTTCGTCGCGCATGCGAACGGGAAAAGTGGGAAGTGACGAGAGGGGCGTCGACGGGCAACGCCAAAAACCCGGACCTCCCGGCAGCAGTCAAAGTGCGCGGAAGGCCGGGCCTGTAATTCGCAGATCAATCATCAATTGACGACGCGGGCTCATAAGGCCGGTTCTTTAAGGGGTTTTCCGCCGAAAAGGAAGAGGAAACTCGGCGGGACGGACGAGCGAAAAGGCAGCGTTGCGCCTTGTGCCAGTTGCGCCTATATTCAGGGGCAGATGGCATAGGGAGCCGATCAGATGGACGCGCACCGGCAGGAAATCATTGAAACGACGGATATTCGTGAGCGGCTGGATATCGCCTCGAAAGGCCTGATGAAGCATTTCGATGGCTGGACGGTTTCGAGCCTGACAGCGCTCGGCTTCAGCATGGACGAACTCTACCGTTTCGTCGCTCCCCGCCGGACGCTGGCGCGGCGCATTGCCAAGGGCGAGCGGCTGACCGTTGCGGAAAACGACAGCGCCCTCCGGCTCATGCGTGTCGTCGAAATGGCCGACCGTGTTTTTGGGGAAACCGAAAAGGCACGTCGCTGGCTGCGCAAGCCCAATCGCGGTCTCGACGGGATCGTACCGCTCGATCTTCTGGAATCAGAGACAGGCGCGCGGCTTGTCGAAGACGTGCTGCACCGGATCGACCACGGGATTTTTGCCTGAGCCATGATCCTCTGGCGGATCTCCAACTATGCCGACCTTTCCGGCGATGGCGGGCTGATTGCGCCTGGCCGCTGGCACGAAAAGGGTATCCCGGTGGTCTATTGCTGCGACCATCCCTCGACATGCCTTCTCGAAATTCTCGTCCATGTCGATATCGAGGACCTGCCTGACGACTATCAGCTTTTGAAAATCGATTGCCCTGATGATGTCGCCTTGGCGACGATCTCTCTCGATCACGCGCACTTCGACGATCTGGACTGGACCCGTCGCGAAGGCAGCCGACTGCTTGCAGAGAACAGCGGCTGCCTGATCCGCGTTCCCTCAGTCATCATGCCGGAAGCGACCAATTTCCTGATCAATCCCCGCCATCCCGATGCTGGCAGGCTGACGATCGAAAAAACCATCCGCTACCCCTTCGACAGCCGCCTGCTCAAGTGATCAGAATGCCACCTTGCGGTCGATCTCGCCAAGCGGCGTGACGCCTGACAGCAGCGCGCGGGCTTCTGCGTCATCCTGCTTCATCTGCACCACCAGCGGGTCGAGGCCGTCGAATTTCAGTTCGTCGCGCAGATGGCCGAAGAAGGAGACGCCGCAGATTTCGCCGTAGAGATCCGCGTCGAAATCGAAGACGAAGGTTTCGAGCAGGGCGATGCCGTTGCTGGTGACCGTCGGGCGTTTGCCGAAGCTTGCAACGCCATTGTGGATGCTGCCATCGGCGCGGCGGAAGCGCACGGCATAGATGCCGTTGCGCAATTCGACTTCCGGAGGAAGCTGCATGTTGGCGGTGGGATAGCCGAGCGTGCGGCCAAGCTTCTTGCCGCCGATGACCTCGGCCTCGACCGTATAGTGATAACCGAGCAGACCGGCTGCCTGGGAAACATCGCCCTCGCCCAGCAGGCCGCGGATGTGGCTGGAGGAAATCACAGCGGCATTTTCGTCGCGGAAGGCGTCGACCAGTGTCACACCGAAACCATTGGCGCCACCGGCGGCCATCAGGAAGGCCGGACCGCCCTCCCTGCCCTTGCCGAAATGAAAATCGAAGCCGGTAACGACATGGCTGGCATGCAGCCAGTCCATCAAGACCCTGCCTATGAAGTCGGAAGCGGACAGCTCGGAAAAGGTCTGATCGAAGGGATATTCGATCACGGCCGCAAAACCCATGCCTTCGAGAATGCGCGCCTTCAGCGGCGCCGGCGTCAGGCGGAAAACCGGGCTATCCGGGCGGAAGACTGTTCGCGGATGCGGCTCGAAGGTCAGCACCAATGCCGGCACGCCGCGCGAGCGCGCCTCGTCCAGCGCCCTGTTCGAGCACCGACTGGTGGCCACGATGCACGCCGTCAAAATTACCGATCGCGACGACGCCGCCGCGCAGGTGGTCCGGCAAGGGTTCGCGGGTTTCGTTCCGATGAAAAACCGTCATGTCAATCGTATCCGTCACGCAAGGATGAGCCCGTCAGGCCAGGCGGGGCATCCACCACTTCGGAGTTGCCCCCTCGCTCTTGAGGAAGGCTGTCAGCTTTGCCTCGTCCGTTTTTGTTTCGACCATATATTCGCGGGCATGGATGCCGGCGCTGATATAAAGCAGGTCAAGGCCGAAGTCCTGCGCGCCCTTGACGTCGGTCGGCATGCCATCACCAACAGCGATCACGCGCGACAGATCGAAGCCGCCGCGCACGGCCTTGGCCTCGGACAGAGAGGCGCGATAGATCGGAATATAGGGCTTGCCGGAAATCCGCGTTTCTCCACCCAGTTCCTCATAGACCTTGGCGATGGCGCCGGCGCAGGGGATCAGCCTGTGGCCGCGCTCGACGACAAGATCAGGATTGGCGCAGATGAACGGGATCTTGCGTTTGACCAGGCGGGATAGCGTGGCGCGGTAATCTTCGGCGGTCTCGCTCTCGTCATCGAAGAAGCCGGCGCAGACGACCATCTCGCGCGTCTTCGGAGGAGACGAGTTCGACACCCAGCCCCTCGAGCAGCGGCAGGTCGCGGTCGGCACCGATGAAATAGATCTTCTTCGGGCCGGCGGAAATCAGCGCGCGGGTGACATCGCCTGACGTCACGATCCGGTCATAGGCACTGTCGGGAACGCCAAGGCCGCGGATCTGGACGATGACGCCCGGATGCGGTCGCGGCGAATTGGTGATGAGAACGACGGTTACGCCCTTTGCGCGGGCTTCCGTCAGCGCTTCACAGGCTTCCCGGAAGGCCGCGACGCCATTGTGGAGCACGCCCCAGACATCGCACAGCACGACATCGTAGCGGCTGGCGATCTCGCGAAAACTGTTGATCCGAACGGCCATGCTGGCTTCCCGCAGAAAAAATGTCCGGCCTGACATCGCAAGGAAGCGCCAAAAAGACAAGACTTAATCGGGAAATTCACGGGTGAATTCCAAGCTTTCCGGGTCAAAAGCGCAGCCCTTGCCCTCAAATCGACTGCAGCAGGAAGCCGGCTGCGGCGCAGATGGCCAGCGTCGTCACGACGCCGCGCTTCAGGCCGAAGAGCAGCAGGGCTGCAAGCAGCGACAGGCCGAGCGCCGCCGGCTGCAGCGTCGCAGCATCGGGCATCGGCATCGACAAAGGCCCGGCTTCCAGGCGGTCAACCTTGGCAAACAGCACATGCAGGCCGAACCAGAGCGCCAGATTGAGGATGACGCCGGTCACCGCCGCCGAGATCGCCGACAGGGCAGCCGACAGCGCCCGATTGCTGCGCAGCGTCTCGACATAGGGCGCACCGAGGAAGATCCACAGGAAACAGGGAATGAAGGTCACCCAGGTCGCCAGCGTGGCGCCGATGAAGGCGGAAAGCAGCGGATCCATGCCGGCAGGCGAACGAAAGGCCCCCATGAAACCGACGAAGGTCAGCACCAGAACGAGCGGACCGGGCGTCGTCTCGGCCAGGGCCAGCCCATCGAGCATCTCGCCCGGCTTCAGCCATTGATAGGTTTCGACCGCCTGCTGGGCAACATAGGCGAGAACCGCATAGGCCCCGCCGAAGGTCACCACGGCCATCTTGGAAAAGAACAGGCCGATCGCGGTAAACGTGTTGTCGAAACCGATCATGGCGCCAATCAGCAGGAACGGTGCCACCCAGAGGGCGAGCCAGAGGCCGAGCACCCGGATGGTGCGTCCCCAGGACGCCGCCCCTTGCGAAAAATCCGCGCCGATCACCGCCGGCCTGTCGGTCAGCGCTTCGCGTGCCGCCGTCGCCGCAGCACGCGCCTCGCCACCCGGCAGGAAACGCGCCATGAGATAACCGGCAAGACCTGCGGCCAGCACGACAAGCGGAAACGGCACGGCAAAGAAAAACAGCGCCACAAAGGCAAGCCCCGCCACGACAAGCGCGAAGCGGGTTTTCAGCGCCCGGCGCCCGACGCGGATCACTGCCTCGATGACAATGGCAAGGACGGCGGCCTTCAGGCCGAAAAACAGGCTGGTCAGCCAATCTGTATGCTGGAACAGCGCATAGGCGGACGACAGGCCAAGGATGACGAAAAAACCGGGCAAAATGAACAGGGTGCCGGCGATGACGCCGCCGCGCGTTCCATGCAGCAGCCAGCCGATATAGGTCGCCAGCTGCTGGGCCTCCGGGCCGGGCAGCAGCATGCAATAGTTCAAGGCATGCAGAAACCGGCTTTCGGAAATCCACCGGCGCTGGTCCACCAGTTCGCGGTGCATCAGGGCGATCTGGCCCGCCGGTCCGCCGAAGCTGAGCAAGCCGATCCTCGCCCAGACACGGGCAGCTTCAGCAAGGGATGGATGGCGTGGCGCCTCATTGAGGTCTTGTTCTTGCGTGATGTACATGCCTCGCCAGTAACCGTGTTTCGCGAAATATTTTTGACGGCGCAGTTCTTGACTCGGACTTGCACCGCCCTTATCTCCAGGCCGCTAGCACTCGTGATCAATGAGTGCTAACATCCATCCATCGGGTCGCATATGACGATCCGTGAAGTCATTTGATCGAGGGATTAGACAATGACAAGCACCAATTTCCGCCCGCTGCACGACCGCGTCGTCGTCCGCCGTGTCGAGGCTGAAGCCAAGACCAAGGGCGGCATCATCATTCCTGATACCGCCAAGGAAAAGCCGCAGGAAGGCGAAATCGTCGCCGTCGGCACCGGCACCCGTGACGACAAGGGCAACCTCATCGCGCTCGACGTCAAGGCTGGCGACCGCATCCTGTTCGGCAAGTGGTCCGGCACCGAAGTCAAGCTCGACGGCGAAGACCTTCTGATCATGAAGGAAGCCGACATCATGGGCGTTATCGGCTGATTGAGCCGCTGACCTTCATCCTCAATTCCAGAAAACCAATTGGGCATCAGCCCGGGAGTTTTTAACATGGCTGCTAAAGAAATTAAGTTCGGCCGCACCGCGCGCGAAAAGATGCTGCGCGGCGTCGATATCCTCGCAGACGCAGTCAAGGTAACGCTCGGCCCGAAGGGTCGTAACGTCATCATCGACAAGTCCTTCGGCGCACCGCGCATCACCAAGGACGGCGTTTCCGTCGCCAAGGAAATCGAACTGGAAGACAAGTTCGAAAACATGGGCGCCCAGATGGTCCGCGAAGTTGCTTCGAAGACCAACGACATCGCCGGTGACGGCACCACGACTGCAACCGTTCTCGCCCAGGCCATCGTTCGCGAAGGCGGCAAGGCCGTTGCAGCCGGCATGAACCCGATGGACCTGAAGCGCGGCATCGACCTCGCCGTCGTCAGACGTCGTCAAGGACCTCGCTGCCAAGGCCAAGAAGATCAACACTTCGGAAGAAGTGGCCCAGGTCGGCACGATCTCGGCCAACGGCGAAAAGGAAATCGGCCAGTACATCGCTGAAGCCATGCAGAAGGTCGGCAATGAAGGCGTCATCACGGTTGAAGAAGCCAAGACCGCCGAAACCGAACTCGAAGTCGTCGAAGGCATGCAGTTCGACCGCGGCTACCTCTCGCCTTACTTCGTGACCAACCCTGAAAAGATGGTTGCCGAACTGGAAGACGCCTACATTCTTCTGCACGAGAAGAAGCTCTCCAACCTGCAGGCCATGCTGCCGGTTCTCGAAGCCGTCGTTCAGACCGGCAAGCCGCTCCTCATCATCTCTGAAGACGTCGAAGGCGAAGCCCTTGCAACGCTCGTCGTCAACAAGCTGCGTGGCGGCCTGAAGATTGCTGCCGTCAAGGCTCCGGGCTTCGGCGATCGCCGCAAGGCCATGCTGGAAGACATCGCCATCCTGACCGGTGGCCAGGTGATCTCCGAAGACATCGGCATCAAGCTCGAAAACGTCACGCTCGACATGCTCGGCCGTGCCAAGAAGATTTCGATCACCAAGGAAAACACCACCATCGTTGATGGCGCCGGCCAAGAAGTCCGAAATCGAAGGCCGCGTTGCCCAGATCAAGGCCCAGATCGAAGAAACCACCTCCGACTACGACCGCGAAAAGCTGCAGGAACGTCTTGCCAAGCTCGCTGGCGGCGTTGCCGTCATCCGCGTCGGCGGTGCGACTGAAATCGAAGTCAAGGAAAAGAAGGACCGCATCGACGACGCGCTGAACGCAACGCGCGCTGCTGTTCAGGAAGGCATCGTTCCTGGCGGTGGTACTGCCCTGCTTCGCGCTTCTCGATCAAGATCTCGACGTCAAGGGTGCCAACGACGATCAGGACGCCGGTATCAACATCATCCGCAAGCGCTCTGCAGTCGCTGGTTCGCCAGATCGCTGAAAATGCAGGCGATGAAGCTTCGATCGTCGTCGGCAAGATCCTCGACAAGGACACCGACAACTTCGGCTACAACGCCCAGACCGGCGAATATGGCGACATGATCGCCATGGGTATCGTCGATCCGGTCAAGGTTGTTCGCACGGCCCTGCAGAACGCAGCTTCGGTTGCTTCGCTGCTGATCACCACGGAAGCCATGATTGCCGAAGCTCCCGAAGAAGGAATCGGCTGGCGGCGGCATGCCTGACATGGGCGGCATGGGCGGCATGGGCGGCATGATGTAATAAGGCTTCCGCCTTATTACTGAAGGACGACCATAAAGCTTCGCCCATGTCCAAAAGTGTTTCAGCGCGTCAAGCGCGCTGAAATGGCGGCATGGGCGGCATGATGTAATAAGGCTTCCGCCTTATTACTGAAGGACGACCATTAAGCTTCGCCCATGTCCAAAAGTGTTTCAGCGCGTCAAGCGCGCTGAAATGGCGGCATGGGCGGCATGATGTAACAAGGCTTCCGCCTTATTGCTGAACGATATTCGAAACGATCTGGAAGAGGCGGGCCGCAAGGCTCGCCTTTTTCGTTTGCGGATGCACTGCAGCTGGTTTGGGACGGCCCCTATCCGGCATTGAGAAAACACACCAAGAATAGTTCGGGATCTACGTCATTTGGCCTATTGTGGTGCCATAATCTGCGCCTACTGTCGCTGAATCACATTGTAGACAAATCAGGCTGTGGCGGTGCGTTGCCACGACAACAACACCATGATTGGCCTGATGATATATTACTCGAATGCCATTGTCGGATCGAAAAAGTATCGATAACAGGAACATAGTTGCCGAGGACTTGAAGTCGACTGGCGAACTCGATACCAGCATTGCCCATATTTTCAAATTTTAAGCATTAACTGTGTATGAAACTTCCCTTTGATACAATGAAACAAAGCATATAGGTCGTCTCAGGCAAACAGTTCATTCTTGCCCGGGCGTCCGTAGCCATAGCATGATGAAGATGTTCATTGTCGTTCTTGCTGGAATTGTATCGTGCGCGTTCTTTACGGCCTAATCGGTAATGCTTGCATCTCAAGCCACTGCATTCATTGCAGAACCCTGACGGGAAAGTCGATGATGTTTACACAGACTGATAATGCTGGGGCCAATCGTGTTTAAGATCGCCAGAACAGAACCGTCCCAAAGCGCGGCACCATCCTTTGCTCTGGATGACATGGGCCGGGAGATGCTCCACCAGTTTTGCGTCTCTGAAGGCTGGTCCGGCGACCTTTCGAATGGGCTCTTCAAGCTGGGCGAAAAAACGAAGGCAACCCACGGCCTTCAGAATGCGGAATGCGGCCTTCTGAACCTCGTGCGCTGCTATGATGCAGCCGATAGAAACCACGTCCTGGCGCTGTTCGAGCAGGCGGCAACGACCTCCTCCTCCTTTTGTTTTTCCACCACCATCATCACCGCTTGCGGCCAGAAGCAGCCCCTGTTCTGCATCGGCGAATCCTCCGGACTGGAACTGCGTTACTCCGGCTCGATGCTTGGCGTTTTCTTCTTTCCCCGCTTCCAGGTGGACGCAAAGAACCTGACCCTCAATCGTCAGTAGGAAACAAGGCATCCCTCCCGATGGATCGGATGCCTCTGGTTCTCTGTCCGGTTCTTGAAAAAAATCTCAAGGACTAGGCGGTGCGTTTCAGGTGGCGGGCGGCGCCAACCTCCATTGGCTGCGGCCGACCGAGGAAATAGCCCTGCGCTTCGTCACAACCTTCCGAAACGAGAACGTCCAGCTGGCTCTGCGTCTCGACGCCCTCGGCAAGCACGGGCACAGCAAGGCTCTGGCCGAGCGCCAGAATGGCACGGACGATCGCCTTTGCCTGCGGGCTGCTCTCGACCTCGAGCATGAAGCTGCGATCGAGCTTGATCTTGTCGAAGGGAAAGACCCGCAGCGTTTCCAGCGAGGAATAGCCGGTGCCGAAATCGTCGATGGCGATGGTGACGCCCAGCGCCTTGATCTGGCGCAGCGTCAGGAGCGCGCGGTCCTTGTCCTGGATGATCGTCGATTCGGTGATTTCAAGCTCCAGGCAGCTTGGCCGAAAGCCCCGTTTCCAGAAGAGGACGTCGTGAACGAGCGCGACGATATCGCTGTTGCCCAACTGGACCGGTGACAGATTGACGGCGATCTTGTAACCCTGCTCCCAGCTGGCGGCTTCGCGGCAGGCCTCGCGCAGCACCCATTCGCCGATCGGCAGGATGGCGCCGCATTCCTCGGCGAGCGGAATGAACTCGCTCGGGGGGACCATGCCGCGTTCGGGATGGTTCCAGCGCAGCAGCACTTCGTAGCCGATGATCTCGCCGGTCAGCACCGATTTCTGCACCTGGTAATGCAGGCTCAGCTGATTTTTCGGCGATCGCATTCCAGAGATCGTTGGCAAGGGTGCGGCGGTCGCGGGCGGCCTCGTCCATCGAGACCTCGTAGAAGCAGACAGCTCTGGTTGAGCGCCGCCTTGGCACGGTACATCGCAAGGTCGGCATTGTTGACCAGAACCTCCGCTGTTGCAGCGTCCTGCGGGAAGATGGCGACGCCCATGCTGCCACCTGGTTTGATGTCGAATTCCTGGTAGGACATCTCGCTGAAAAGGCAGGTTCTCCAGACGTGCGAGGAAGTCGTTCAACTCCGGCAACTCGGAGAACCGCTTGACTGCAGCAAATTCGTCTCCGCCGACACGGGCCACGAACTCCCCTTCGAGGCCGGCCGCCTTCATACGGCTGGCCAGTGTCCGAATAGAACGATAGTCGCCGGCCGTGTGGCCATGCAGATCGTTGATTTCCTTGAACTTGTCGAGATCGATACCGACCACGGCGACCTTTCGGTTAAACCAGTGCGCTGCATCGATTTCCTCCTCCAGATGGGCATTGAACTGGCGGCGGTTCGGTAGACCGGTCAGGCTGTCGTGACGGGCGAGGAAGGAGATGTGCTCCTCCGAATCCAGGCGCTCGGTGATATCCTCGAAGGTCGCGACCCAGCCACCGTCTTCGAGGGTCCGGTACTTGATCTGGAAAGAACGGCCGTTGGAAAGCTTTTCGACCAGATCTCCGCCGCCCTTGCGCACGACATCGGTCACGTGGCGCTTGTAGGCCTCCGAAACCTTCGGCGATTATACACCGCAGGCTCGTTTGCGAGGCCATGATAGGCCGCCTGCAGCATCTCGCGAAAGGTCACGCCGACCTGTCTGGCTTCCTGCGGAAGGTCGAAGATTTCCCAGAAGCGATCGTTTGCGAGCAGCAGGCGCTCGTCATGGCTGAACAGGCAGATGCCCTGCGACATGTTCTGAAGTGCGACGTCGAGATTTGCGGTGACTGCGGCGAGGCGATCCGCCGCCGCCTTTTCCTGGGTCACGTCCTTGGTGATCTTGGCAAAGCCGATCAGCGTTCCCGTCTCGTCCTCGATCGCATCGATGACCACATGTGCCCAGAAACAGGTTCCGTCCTTGCGATAGCGCCAGCCGCTGGTGTCGAGACTTGCCTACGTTGCGCGCGATCGCCAAAGCCTTTGCCGGCTCGTTGCTGGCCTGTTCGGCGACGGAGTAGAAGCAGGAGAAGTGCTTGCCGACGATTTCCGTAGCGACATAGCCCTTGACGCGCTCGGCACCGGCATTCCAGTTGGTGACACGGCCATCGGTGTCGAGCATGTAGATCGCATAGTCGCTCACGCCCTGCACAACCAGCGCAAGCTGTCGCTCGTTTTGCGCTCGACGTCTTTTGCGCGTTCTGGGCAAAGGTCGAGATAGCGAGGACAGCGAAAAGCAGCGAAAAAGCCAGCGTCGCGATCATGAAGACCATGACATGCGGTGGCATCACCGAACCGGTCATCAGCGGCATCAGGCCCGGCGTGACAGTGACCGCGCCCATCGCGACAAAATGCAGCGAGAGCGACACCAAGCGTCATCAGCACCGTTGCCAGAAGGCGGCGACCAAGCCCATGACCATCGCGCCGAGACTGCCGCCATGGCCGCCATGCTGAAAATCATCGCGCCAGCAAGCGAGACTGTCGACCAGAACCGGATCCCAAGCAATGTCAGCGGGCATCTCGATGGCGTTCATGCCGAGGAAGTGCATGGATGCGACACCGACGCCGATCAGGCCGCCGCCGATGATATCACCCTTTCGGTCGTCCTTCTTCGTGGCCAGGAACAGGCCTGCCGTCGTCATCAGCACTGCGACGGCGAGCGAAAGCACGGTCATAGTCACTCGAAACCGATAACGACGCCGGGGTCGTAGGCGATCATGGCGATGAAATGGGTGGACCAGATGCCGAAACCGCTGGAGACGCCGGCTGCGGCCACCCAGGCAGCACGCGCGCGGCCCGCGCCCGATCGCGCCCGTTGCTGCAAGGTCACGGCACCATAGCTTGACAAAAAGCAGATGCAGCCCTGCCAGAACCACGAGCCGAAGATCATGCTCGATCACAAGACACGTCAAGACATTGAACATCAAAAACCGCCATGCAATACGAGCCGCCGGCGCGCGTTCTGCGCTAAAGTCCCGGCTATTTCAGCATCATGAATTGGCCTGACGCTTTAACGAGTGGTAAAATAACCTCCCGGAAAGCCTATCTGGGAACGGTACATCGAATTGTCGTTAACAGTTGAACAACCGCCATATCATGCCGATTGCAGCTCAGATGAGCGCCGATTTGCCGGTTGCAGAAATGGCTCGTTACGCCAATAGCGATTTCAGATCGGTTGCCGGGTTCTCAAGCGCTTCGCGATCTGGTGTGGCACCCGTCTCGAGCAGTTTCTTGCCGGTCACATAGGCCTTGGCGTCATTGATCGCGTCGACGGCGATCAGCCTGCCCTGCCGGAAATACCAGACGGAGACGCTGCCCTCACGCTGGCCGGCGCGCACGACCGTCTCGTCATGGCCAAGGCCGAAACCGGCGATCTGCAGCTTGACGTCGTACTGATCCGACCAGAACCAGGGCTTCGGTTCATAGGGCAGCGATCCGCCTGCCAGAATGGCCGCCACGGCTTCAGCCTGGTCGACGGCATTCTGTACGGATTCAAGCCGGATGCGCATGTCCTGGAACGGCAGGACGGCGCAGTCGCCCATGGCGTAGATGTCGGGATCGGCGGTGCGGCCGAAGCTGTCCACGACAATGCCATTGGCAACCTCGAGCCCGGCATCATGCGGCCAGCTGGTCATTGGCGGAGACGCCGATGCCGACGATGACGAGATCAACCGGCAGCGTCGAGCCGTCATTCAGCTCAGCGGCCGTCACGCGGCCATCCGTGCCGACAAGTCGGACAAGGCCCGTGCCTTCGCGGATATCGACGCCGCGCGAAACATGGATGCCGCGCACGAGATGCGAGGTCGCGGCGGAGGCCACGCGCTGCAGGATACGGTCGGCCATCTCGATGACGGTGACGTCGAGGCCGCTGGTGCGCGCCACGGCTGCCGCCTCCAGCCCGATATAGCCGCCGCCGATGATGAGCGCCCTGCGACCGGGCTGCAGTTCGCCGGCCAGCCTGTCGGCATCGGCGAAATCGCGCACGACGAAGACGCCCTCGAGATCGCCGCCGACAGCGGCCGGCAGACGGCGCGGCGTCGAGCCGGTGGCAAGGGCAAGCGTATCGTAGAGAAGTGTCGAGCCGTCGCTGAGCGTCACGGTCTTTGTCGCCCGATCGAGACCTGTGACGCTGGTCGACAGGCGGATATCGACCTGGTTGTCGGCATACCAGGTCGCCGGCCGATACAGCAGCCTGTCGAGGTCCATTTCCCGCAGAAGATATTTCTTCGACAGCGGCGGGCGCTGATAGGGAAGGCTTGCCTCGGAAGCCACGATCGTTACCGGGCGCTCGTCCTTCAGGGCCCGGAGTTTGGCCACCAGCGCGAAAGCCGCCTGGCCGCCGCCTGCAACAACTAGTCTTCCCGTCACGTCTGTTCCCGCCCGATATCGCGCATTGTTCTTGAGAAAAGACGTAGCCTGCCCGCTGTCGCCTCGTCAACTCGGGGCTCGGCGACAAAGTCGCTCCGGCAGCGAACCTTTGCGCTGTCTGGCCGTTACCCTGCGATACGAGACGCAGGAGATATTCGCCACATGGTCCCGATCGCGCGCTTTCTGGCACTGGGCGCCGGCCTGTTCGGTGGCATCGTTCTGTCGCAGGCGCCGGAAATGACCCAGCAATACGGCCAGCGGATCGGCGGTGCGCTGGACGAGCTTCGCGTCATCGTCGAGAATTTCGATCAGCAGGCGGCAAACAACGAGATAGACCGGGACAAGGCGCTGACGCTCTACGGCGCCTCGGGCGAACCCTTCCTGCGCGCGCAGGGCGTTTCCATGCAGCAGACGATCACCCGCTTCGAGACGCTGCAGGCGCAGAGCGAAGCCCTGTCGAGCGCCCTTCCCGTGCTGAAACCCTTCGTGCTGATCCGCGACGCCGACCGAGCCATCCTTGCCAATGCCTGGCGCGACTTCATACCCGCCGTCCCGATCAGCATCCCCGGGCTGGTCTGGGCGACGATCGGCTTTGTCGGCGGCTGGGTGGTGCTGCGGATGCTGGCCTTCCTGTCACGCGGCGCCTACCGACTGGGCGCCGGGCGACGCTATCGCCTGCTGAACTGACCCTGGGGCAATTTCGGACGCTTGCACGCTTCGCGAAACCTTCATGGAAGCTTCAACATTGCATCACCCGCGCGTCATCATCGCGGCCTATCCGGTCGTTGCGTCCGCCCCTGCAACAAAGGATACAACATGACCCGCAGCCTTCTGGCTTCCGTAGCACTTCTCGTGCTGACCACGCTCACCGCCCATGCCGAGGAAAAGGAATTTCCGGCGAAACTCGTGCAGCACGCCATCCTTCCGGCCAACACCATCATCGCAGCACCGGCCGACGCGCCGGCGCATCTGAAGACCTCCGGCAAGTTCACCACGGCAGACCGCAAGCGCGCGGAGGGTCTCGGCACCGTCGCCGGCAAGGACGGCGTGCGCCAGACCGATCTCTCGCGTGCCGTTCGACGGCCAGCCGATGCAGGGCTTTTCCGGCATCAAGGCGATGGAGGACGGCACGTTCTGGTGGCTGTCGGACAACGGCTTCGGCTCGAAGGCCAATTCGAGCGACGCGATGCTGATGCTGCATCACATCCGCCTGAACTGGGACGCCGGCAAGGTCGAGCCGGTGGAAACCGTGTTCCTGTCCGATCCGGACAAGAAGGCCCCCTTCCCGATCGTCATGGAAGGTGCCGAACAGCGCTACCTCACCGGCGCCGATTTCGACGTCGAATCGATCCAGCCGGTCAGCGACGGTTTCTGGGTCGGCGAGGAATTCGGCCCCTACCTGCTGAAGTTCACCCGCGACGGCAAGCTCACCGACGTGATCGCCACCAAGGTCGGCGAAACCGACGTGAAGTCGCCCGACAATCCGACGCTCGTCGTCCCGGCCAACCCGGCCGCGCAAGATGCCGGTCTTCAACCTGAAGCGCTCAGGCGGCTATGAAGGCCTTGCCATGTCGAAGGACGGCACGAAGCTCTACGGCATGCTCGAAGGCCCGCTCTTCAAGGACGACGGCACCGTCGAAAAGGCAGGCGACCTGACGGCGCTGCGCATCATCGAATTCGACATCGCCTCCAAGGCGTGGACCGGCCGCAGCTGGCTCTATCCGCTCTCGGACGGCGGCGAGGCGATCGGCGATTTCAACATGCTGGACGAGACGACGGCACTCGTCATCGAGCGCGACAACGGCGCCGGCATCGCCGACAGGCCTGCGCCGATCCGAAGGCGCCGACGCCGGATTGCTTTGCCGTAGCCGGCCAAGCACAAGCGCATCTACAAGATCGAGATGACGGACGAAAACGTCGGCAAGGACGTGCGCAAGATCGGCTATATCGACCTGATGAAGATCGCCGACCCTGACAACCGCAAGCGCCAGGGCGGCGGCGACGGCTTCTACGACATGCCGTTCGTCACCATCGAGAATGTCGATCGCGTCGATGCCACCCATATCGTCGTCGGCAACGACAACAACCTGCCGTTTTCGGCCGGCCGCGCGCTCGACAAGGCGGACGACAACGAGTTCGTTCTGCTCGATGTCGCCGACTTCCTGTCGGCGAAGTAACAGCGCTCTTGTGCGTCAGGCGTCCGGATCATCCGGGCGCCATTTTTACGCGAGCGCTGCCTGCACCCGTGCGATGATTTCGGCAACACGCGGATCGCCCTCATGTTCGGGCTTGCGCGCCCGCACGAGGCAGGCCTCCGATTTCAGGATGATGCCGTCGGACAGGATCTTCAGGTGGTTGGCCTTCAGCGTCGAGCCGGTCGAGGTGATGTCGACGATGATATCGGCCGAGCCGGCGGCGGGCGCGCCTTCGGTCGCGCCCAGGCTTTCGACGATCCGGTAGAGCTGGATGCCGTGCTGGGCGGAGAAGAACTGCTGGGTCAGCCGCCAGTATTTGGTGGCGATCGCCAGTCGTCGGCCATGGCGGGCGCGAAAATCGGCAGCGACATCGCCGAGATCGGCCATGGTATCGACATCGAGCCAGATTTCCGGCACGGCGACGACGACATCGGCATGGCCGAAGCCGAGCCGTGCGCAGAATTCGACGCGGGCATCGGCATCCGCCAGGCCTTCGCGCACCAGATCTTCGCCGGTCACGCCGAAATCGACGCGGCCATTGCCGATCTCGCGGGAGATTTCGGAGGCCGACAGGAAGGCGATCTCGATATCGTCCATGCCTTCGACGCGGCCGCGATAGGAGCGGTCGTTGCCGACGGCAACGATCTTCATGCCGGCGCGTTCGAAGATGGCGGAGGCATCTTCCTTCATCCGTCCCTTGGAGGGCAGCGCGATGGTGATGGTCATGCGGGAGGCCTCCACGGCAAGGGCTTTCTCGATCCGGTCGAGCCAGAGCGCGAAGCCGACGGCCGGGATATGGGTGGTCGGCGCCGAGCAGCGTCATCAGCCGGTCGAAGCGGCCGCCGCCGGCCAGCACCGCGGTCGATCTCGCGCGACCGTCACCTCGAAGACGAGGCCGGTGTAATAATCGAGCGGCCGGCCGAAGGCGGCGCGCTAGGTGACAGCGCGCCAGATCGACGCCGGCATTGCCAAGCGCTGCCACCCGCGCATCGAAGCGCGACAGCGCGCCATCGAGCTTGAGGCCGGACGTTTCGGCAAAGCCGAACAGCACCGCCGGCGCATCGGCGAGCGGCACGTTGAGCGACAGGAACTCGCGCAAGAGATCAAGCGTGCGGCCATCGAGCGCGGTGCGGGCAAGCGCACGCTTTTCCTTCAGCCGCGCGGCGATTTCCTTCGGGCTGCGGCTGGCATTGGTGGAATAGCCGGTCGCGCTCCATGGTCTCGTCGATATGGGCGATCAGGCGTTTCGTCATCGCCCGAGGCCAGCAAGCGCCTCGATTTCGTCGGCAAGGCCGGTGACCGGCTGCGGCGTGGCAAGCCGTGTCAGCAGCGCCTCGATCTGGGCAGCATTGCCGAAGGCGTGGATCAGCCGCTTCTGCCAGCCGAGCGGCAGGCCGCAGGCGGCGACGACGGCCTCGAACACCGCCTGATCGCCGAGCGTGACCGACAGGGTCGCAGCGGGCAGCAGGTTGCGCAGGATGGCGATGGCATCGGCGATGGCGCGCGCATCGGCGCCGGCGACATCTGTCTCGCCGAGATCCTCGATGCCTGCCTGGTAGAATTCGTTGGCGCCCTCGCGGCGCTGGCGAAACACCTCGCCGAGATAGGAATAGCGCCGCGGCGTGCCGGTCGCGGTCTCGATGTGGCGCAGGCAGACGGGAATGGTGAATTCCGGGCGCAGGCACAGGCTCTTGCCCGTCTCGCTCTCCGTCATGAAGATCCGCCGGCGCAGATCCTCGCCCGCCATGTCGAGAAACGGCTCGGCCGGCTGGATCACAGGCGTATCGACGCGCAGCGTGCCGAGCGTTTCGAAATCGGCGAGCAGTCGAGGCGGCAAAACTGGGCAGGTTGATCAGGGGCATGGGGTGGCCAATTCTGCAGTTTGCGGAGGCGTACCCCCCTCTGTCGGCTGAGCCTGTCCTCGGGCTGCCAAAGGCAAGACCCGGGGGCCGACATCTCCCCCACAAGGGGGGAGATCAGCCGCATGCTCACTGCGTCCCTGACCTTTGAAAAATGGGGAGCGAGGGAAATGAATGATCTCCCCCCTTGTGGGGGAGATGTCACGCAGTGACAGAGGGGGGCTTGGTGTCCGCACGCTCAGACCCTGTCCGTTCCGCGCCCGGTCGTCCGCCTGCGCGGCCAGGATCTCGCGGACCTTTTCGACCAGATCGCTTCTCGGCAACCGCATACCTGCGCCGACGCGGGCCTCGCGCCAGGCGGTATTGTCGGTGATCTCGCCCGACAGGCGCTTGCCCTCGATCAGGTCCTTGATCTGCACCTCGCCGGCTGCGCGCTCGTCGCCGCCCTGGATGATGGCGAGCGGGCGAGCCGCGACGGTCGGCATATTTCAGCTGGTCGCCGAAATTCTTCTTGTTGCCCTGGTACATTTCGGCGCGGATGCCGGCATTGCGCAGGTCCTGCGTCAGCTTCTGGTAGCGGCCGAGGCTTTCGGTGTCGCGGTCCATGACGCAGACGACGACCGGGGCGATGACCTCGTCCTGTGCCGAGCTTGCCGAGATTCTTCAAGCGCCGTCATCAGGCGCGAGACGCCGATGGAAAAGCCGGTGGCCGGAACCGGCTGGCCCATGAAGCGCGAGACGAGACCATCATAACGCCCGCCGCCGCCGACCGAGCCGAAGACGACCTTTTCGCCCTTTTCGTTGGTGACGTCGAAGGTGAGTTCGGCTTCGTAGACGGGGCCGGTGTAGTATTCGAGGCCGCGGACGACGGAGGGGTCGATCTTGATGCGGTCGGCGTCATAGCCGGCAGCTGGTGACCAGCGCAGCCGATCATGTTCAGCTCGTCGACGCCTTCGTCGACCCTTCGAGCGTGCCGTCGATCAGCAACGTCGGCCAGCATCGGTCGGCGCTTGTCCGCGTAATCCTTGATGCCCGACGAAGAAGCAGAACCTTGGCGATCTGCTCCGTCATCCAGCCCCGCGCCCTTGGTGAAATCGCCGCTTTCATCCTTGCGGCCGGCGCCGAGCAGCAGCGTCACGCCTTCCGGGCCGAACTTGTCGAGCTTGTCGATCGCGCGCAGCACGTTCAGCCGCCGCCCGGCATTCTCCTCGCCGCCAAGCCCGATGGCCTCCATGCACGCCATCCAGAACCTTGCGGTTGTTCACCCGGATCACATAGTCGCCGCGCTTGATGCCCAGCGCTTCCATCGTGTCGGCCATCATCATGCACATTTCGGCATCGGCCTGGACGCCGGCGGCGCCGACCGTGTCGGCGTCGAACTGCATGAACTGGCGGAAGCGGCCGGGGCCGGGCTTTTCGTTGCGGAAGACATAGCCGGCGCGATAGGTGCGGTAGGGCAGCTGGATGTCGTTGAAATTTTCGGCGACATGGCGGGCGAGCGGCGCGGTCAGGTCATAGCGCAGGCTCATCCACTGCTCGTCATCGTCCTGCAGCGAAAACACGCCCTCGTTCGGGCGGTCGCTGTCGGGCAGGAACTTGCCGAGCGCATCGGTATATTCGAACAGCGGCGTCTCGACCGGATCGAAACCGTAGCGCTCGTAGACCTCGCGGATCTTCGCAGTCATCTCGTTGACGGCGCGGATATCGGCGGCGTCGCGATCGACGAAGCCGCGCGGCAGGCGGGCTTTCAGCTTCTGCGGTTTTTTCTTTTTGTCGTTCATGGAAAATGTCCGGACTTTAAGGCGCTGATCGGCCAGCATCGATTGGCGCTTTCCCTAGCCGATCAGGGCTGGTGCGGCAAGTGTTGCGGCAATATGCGCCAGCCTAATGCGGCTTCATCAGCTCATCCCAGGTGTGGCTGACGACACCAAGCCGCATCGGTGCCTGGGCGGCCGGAATGAGCCAGGATCGTGTGTCGCTGCGGATGACGCCGCGAATTTCGGACTGGAAGGTGAACGTCTTTTTCTGGACGAAGCCGGCGGCGATCTTCGTCATCGCCATCGCCGCCCCGCCGTAAAAATCGACGCTGGCGATTTCACCGGCTCTCAGGCTCGCCACCACGGCGCGGTCCTCAATATAGTCATTATAAAGACCAACCATGTGATGGCGGATGCTCTGGCCGACCATGTCGCGCATCAGCGGCGTATCGGCATATTCGCGCGGCGAACCGACGAGATAGCGGATGTCCTCCCCCTGCCACATGTTGCGGCTGTCCTTTGCCGTCATCACGGCTCGGATCAGCGCCTTTTCCGTATGGGCATCGGCGCGGCGCAGGAAATCGACGATGGCGCCGATGGCCCTGAGGTCCGGCGTGCAGATACCGCGCTCCCATCGCGAAACGGTCGGCACGGAAAAGCCCAGCTTCCAGGCGATATCCGACTGGCTGAGACCGACCTTGAGCCGATAGGCCTGCAACTGCCGGATGAGCTCGCTCTGCGGCAAGGCGAGAAGCGCCATTGTGTTCATTTTAAGCAACCATTGATGGATTTACATTTCATAATGCTCGCAATAGGTAAGTAAACGATCATTGGGAGGCGTTCCCGCAGTGATGCTTGTGCTTTAAAATCCCGATGCATTCAATCGTATTTCCCGCGAAACGCACACTACACCTGGCGGCCGATCAGGCCTTTTCAAGGTGCGGTGGAGATTCAAACGACATTTTCGAGGAAAGTTTGCCGACACGGCTGTTGATGCAACAACAAGGGGGGCGGAGTTATTTCCACGCAGGACGCACATAGGGGGGCGGATTTCAGCGCAGCGGGTTTCATGATGCCCGGCTTCGCGGCTGTTCAATCCGAGGGGACCCGTGCACATGAACACTGGACGCAAACGCTCGTTCAGGGCAGCCATGTGATGGAAACCTGGACTTGCGATCTCTCGACCGGCCTGTTTGCCATCGGCGACAAGACGCGGGCGCGGCATGGGCTCGGACCGGACGCGCAGGGACTGCTCGATCTCGTGCGCAGCTACGCCTGCCAAGACCGGCAGACGGTGCTGAACGTGCTCGAAGAGGCAACATCGACATCCTCCTCCTTTTGCTTCTGCACGACGATCATGCTCGGCGACGGCCCGGCAAGCAGCGTCTTCTGCGTCGGTTCGTCCGAAATTTCGGGAGGCCGCGGCCTCCTGCAGGGCATCTTCGCCTTTCCGCCGCTGAACGGCTGACAAAACGATACCGCGTCTTCCTTTTGCCGTGCTTGCATCCTAACATCAGCCGATGCGAATGCTACGCCTTGCACTCCTGATCTTCTGCGCCGTGATCAGCGGCTGGACTGCCGCGCTTGCGCAAATTCAGGCGCAGGCACCGCAGGGCCTCTCCCATTCCGGACACCAACAGCATCACGGCACGGTCTTGACGCATGCAACTGCCGGTGACCACGCGGACTGTGCGGGAGGCCATGGCGAGTGCCGGCATGGCTCAAAGACCGTTCATCCCGTCCTTTGCGCTGCCTGTTTCGCTGTCGAGGCGCAAGCTTTGGGCATCACACCACCGCATATTGCCGCTTTTTCGCCTGATGCTCTGCCGCAGGCGACGATGATCGCGACCGACCACAAGCCTCGGCACCCGCCGCCCAAGGGGTTCTTTCCAAGCTGAATGGAGCGGCTGCCCGCTCCGGTCCAGTTGAATGGAGCGGCTGCCCGCTCCGGCAACCAAAATCAGATTTGAGAGAAAACCAATGACATCGAAACGCACGATCATCACGCTTGCGCTGACACTTGCCGTGTCGCTGACCGGCCCATTTGCGATACAGGCACAGGAAACCATGGACCACAGCACCATGGATCATGGCGCTATGGATCATGGCTCTATGGATCACGGCGCCATGGAAGCCGCCAAGCCCAGGGGCGATAGCGGTCCCTCAAGCGTGGCCTTTGCGCAGGCCAATGCCAAAATGCACGGCGGCATGGATATCGAGTTTACCGGAAACGCGGATGTGGATTTCGTCCGCGGCATGATCGCCCATCACCAGGGCGCCATCGACATGGCGAAGATCGAACTCGACTATGGCAAGGACGAAACCCTGCGCAAACTGGCGCAAGACATCATCGCTGCGCAGGAAGCGGAAATCACTGTGATGAAGGACTGGCTGGCGAAGAACGGCGGCTGATCAAACCGCCTGAAAAGACCATGCCGGCACGACCGGCCGGCATGGTCGAAGCGCCAGACCGTAAGGCGTTGACGACAATCCGAGTTGGTCGCATACTGGACTTCGTGATCGTGGGAGGACGTCATGAAGACTTTCAAGAATATTGCCGCTGTCGTGGTCATACTGCTTGGCGCGGTGTGGATGCTGCAGGGCGCCAACATCATTTCCGGCATGGCCATGTCCGACAACAAGGAATGGCTGGTGATCGGGGCAATCCTGGCGGCTTTCGGCCTCGGGCTTCTCTACGAAAACAACAGGCCGACCACCAGCATCCACTAAGCGGAACAAGGCTTACCCGCCTCTGTCATGCGGCCCGGCTCGTCATCCGATGCCAGTTTCGGCCGATCCGTCACGGCCGCACGAAAGCCGCCCTCAGCTTTTCCACTCTTTCGCGGCAGAAGCAGCCCTCGATGTGATCGTTGACCAGACCCATGGCCTGCATGAAGGCATAGACGGTTGTCGGGCCGACAAAGGTCCAGCCGCGCTTTTTCAGGTCCTTCGAGATGCGGACCGAGACGACCGTGGTCGGATTGGCAGAAATAACCTCGCGGGTGATGACGGCCGGCCGCTCAGAAGGCTGCGGCTCGAAGCTCCAGAAATAGCGGGCGAGCGACCCGAACTCGGCCTTCATCTCCTTTGCGCGCCGCGCATTGTTGATCGTCGAGACGATCTTGCCGCGATGGCGCACGATGCCCGCATCCGACAGGCAGCGGGCGATATCCTCCTCGCCGAACTCCGCCACGAGATCATAGTCGAAGCCGGCGAAGGCGGCACGAAACGCCTCCCGCTTGCGCAGGATCGTCAGCCAGGACAGGCCGGACTGGAAACCCTCCAGGCAGATCTTTTCAAACAGCCTGATGTCGTTTGCCATGGGCAGGCCCCATTCATCATCATGATAGCGGCGGTAGTCTTCGAGATTGCCATGCCAGGCGCAGCGGTCACGCCCGTCCTCTCCGGTGATAATGCCATTCGCCGTCACGCTCTCGCCCCCGTTAACCGATCTTTTCCCGGCTTTACCATTCGCCAACCATAGTCCTAAATCAGGCGATAACCCTACCCAAAGCTTTATACCGTCGAAGGCTGTTTAATGAACGGCCATTTACCATTCGGTGTTCGCGCGGTGCCACGATCCAGGGCAAGGCACCGATTATCAAGGTGCCAAATTTTTCCCGTCGAGCCTTCGTCTCCCCGCATTTTCGGGGCGGGCGGAGCTTTGGCAAAGTCCCGTCGAAAGGTTGTGAGTCCGCCCGATGTTCAAGAAATCCATTCTCCTTGCCACGTCCATCCTGCTTGCCCTGACCGGCACGACCCAAGCCCAGGATCGCTACCAGAACCGCCCGCCGGTGATCATCAGCCCGGATCTGACGGCGCCCTGGGTCATGCAGCTGGGCGGCGCGGTCGAACCGGTCGTCTACCGCCAGCAGGTTCCGCGCGCCACCCGAAAACAGCTGGTGCGCCAGCGGATCCTGCGCCAGCGCTCGGGCGTGACACTGGTTCAGCCTGCCTCCGTCGTTCGCGCCGAACGCCCGGCCAGCAAGCCGTTTGACCCGCAATACCTGCCGCAGACCGTGGCCTATGACACGAAGGAGCGGCCCGGCACGATCGTCATCGATACGAACAACCGCTTCCTCTACCTGGTGACCGGCAATGGCGAGGCGCGGCGCTACGGCGTCGGCGTCGGCAAGCCGGGCTTCGAATGGGCCGGCGCCCACAAGATCACCCGCAAGGCGGAATGGCCGACCTGGACGCCACCATCCGAAATGCGCGCCCGCGAAGCCGCAAAGGGGCATTTCCTGCCGCGTCAGCATGACCGGCGGCCCGGAAAATCCGCTCGGGGCCCGCGCCATGTATCTCGGCAGCACGCTCTATCGCATCCACGGAACCAATGCGCCGTGGACCATCGGCTACGCTGTTTCTTCCGGCTGCATCCGCATGCGCAACGAAGATGTCGTCGACCTCTATGAGCGTGTCAAAGTGGGCACCAAGGTCATCGTCATCTGAAAATCGGCCGCAAAGTGTTTTTCGGGCAACAGATGTTTCCCGGGTGACAGGGCGAGCGATCACATTTTGGCTATTACGGGCGGCGTCGGGTTGCGCCGTCCGTATTATTGAATAGCGTTGCTCGACTAAGGGATGAGAGGGAACTGCCCATGAGATCTGCATTGAAGAGCGCGACAGCACTACTGCTTGCCGCTGCCACTATACTGCCAGCACCAGGCGCTTTTGCGTTTACATCAGGTGAGCGGCCTGCCGTCGCATGCGGGCAATACGGATGTCGTCCAGGTCGCGCAGCAGAAGAAGCCCGACAAGAAGTTCTGGCGCACCAAGGTGCGGCTGCAGACGAACGAGGCGCCCGGAACGATCATCGTCGATACCAACAACAAGTATCTCTATTACGTCGCAGGGCAAGAACCGGGCCGTGCGCTACGGCATTGGCGTCGGCCGCGAAGGCTTTGGCTGGTCGGGCGTTGTCAAGATCGGCCGCAAGGCCGAATGGCCGAGCTGGACGCCGCCAGCCGAAATGAGCGCCCGCGAGCGCCGCAAGGGCCACATCCTGCCGGTCGTGCAGGAAGGCGGCCCCGACAACCCGCTCGGCGCGCGCGCCATGTATCTCTACAAGGGCGGCCGCGACACGATCTTCCGCATCCACGGCACCAACCAGCCCTGGACCATCGGCCAGAACATGTCGTCGGGCTGCATCCGCATGATGAACAAGGATGTCGAGCACCTGTACAAGCAGGCGGATGATCGGCACCAAGGTCATCGTCGTCGGCCCGGGCAACAGGCAGGGTGACGTCTCCTTCGACGATCGCGGCGTCGACTTCCTGCGCACGCTGTTCGGCGGCTGAGGCAAACGGGACCGAGATCGAGGACGCCCGTGCATCAAGCGATGTGCGGGCGTTTTGCATGGTGGTTCAGCCTGCGGAACAGCTGACACCGGGTATTCGATCGCGTTGCTGACCCTCGCGCCGGCCGGTGGCTCCGCGTGATGAAGGAAGAGCCGGTGGCTGGCGCCATAGGCTGCTTCGTCATCCCCTGCTCGCGTGGTTTCGAGGATAGGATCGACGCAGGCAAATGGCCCCTGCCCGGTTTCCGCGCAGATCAGCAACGTCAATTCGTCGGCATAGATCCAGTGATCATGGCCTGGCGCTAGTCCCTCTGGCGCCTTACCGCCATAGGCCCAGTCGAGCAGTTCCACCGTGTGCAGGATCGGGATTGCCGTGCCGGTGGCGATCTGGGTGATGCAGCCGATATTGCCTGTTGCGATGATGTCGGGCTTCGTCGCCTCGATGTTCTTCACCTTGCGGGCCTTGAGCGTTGCCGGAAATCTCCGGCTGCAGGATGTTGTAGGTGCCGGCCGAGCCGCAGCAGAGATGGCCTTCCGCCGGGTCGCGCACGGTAAAGCCGGCCGCCTTCAACAAGATGCTTCGGCGCCATGGTGATCTTCTGGCCGTGCTGCATCGAACAGGCCGAGTGATAGGCAACCGTTACCCGCTTCGGCTCCAGCTTCGGCAGATCGAGCGTCGCGAGATATTCGGTGACGTCCTTGGCGAGCGCCGAGACGCGGGCCGCCTTTTCCGCATATTCAGGATCGAGCCGCAGCATGTGGCCATAGTCCTTGATCGTCGTGCCGCAGCCGGATGCCGTGATGATGATGGCATCGAGCCCGCCGTCGTCGATCGCCTTCGTCCAGACATCGACATTGCGCCGCGCGGCGGAAAGCGCCTGCTCCTCGCGGCCCATATGATGCACCAGCGCGCCGCAGCAGCCCTCGCCCGCCGGCACCTCGACCTCGATCCCGAGGCGCGTCAGGAGCCGGATCGTCGCCTCGTTGATGCCGGGCCGCAGGACCGGCTGGGCGCAGCCGGTCAGAATCGCGACACGGCCGCGCTTTTCGCTTTGCGCCGGACGTTTTCCGGCACGGGTCGAATCCGAGGCCGGTGCGGCTTTCTCTGGTGCCAGATCAAGCATGACGCCGAAGGTTTTCAGCAGCGGGATGCGTTTCATCGCGCCTGCAAAAGGCCGGCCGAGACGGGCGGCGGAAAGCGCCAGCCGGAACCGCGCCGGATAGGGCAGGACAGCGGCCAGCACGGCGCGCACGAGGCGATCCTTCAGGGGCCGCCGATAGGTCTTTTCGATATGGATGCGGGCATGGTCGATCAGGTGCATGTAATCGACGCCGGAGGGACAGGTCGTCGTGCAGGCAAGGCAGGAGAGGCAACGGTCGATATGGGTGACGACCTCCTCATCGGCGGCGCGTCCGTTTTCCAGCATGTCCTTGATCAGGTAGATGCGGCCGCGCGGGCTGTCGAGCTCGTTGCCGAGCGTCACATAGGTCGGACAAGTCGCGGTGCAGAAGCCGCAATGCACGCATTTGCGCAGGATCGCCTCGGATTCGGCAACATGCGGATCGGCAAGCTGGGCTGCGGTGAAGGTGGTTTGCAATCGATGGCTCCTGACTTTGCCGCAATATTCAGCGAAAACTCGCGCTTTTGCTCGCTGCGATGATGTAGGCCTTGTCCGCATCCGGAACCGCGGCTTTTGCAAGGACGGATTTTGCCAGTGGGGTGACCGTCAGTTTATTGTGACGCCGCGATGGCGATAACGCCATATAGCTCGCGACGCGCTGCAGTTTCAGATAGCCCTTCGCCAACAGAACCCGCATGTCGGCTGTCAAGGGCGGTGCGCCGCGGCCGCCGATGTGAAGCGAACCGTTACAGTCCTTGTCGATCCACCACAGCATGGCCATCTGCCGCCGCGCCGCGCCGGGGCTGCACAAGGGTTGGGGTGTCGGCATGCCCCAATAGGCTTTTCGATCCCGGGTTTCCGCGACCCTTTCCTTCCACATCCGTCGCCGTATCGTCGCTATGGAATCTCCCGCAACTCTTCCCATCAAGGTCTCCCCGCCATTCCCGTAAGTGTTGCATGAGAAACGAATATGCCTGCCGGATCGAATTTCGACTTGATCCTGGCGCTGAGCGCCGCAATCGCTTCGGGCTGCGGCTCAAGAACCGGTGTCGTTGCAAGGATCTCCGGCGTGGCCCGAACCAGCGTCGCGTGCCCGCCGCCGAGCGCCTTGATGAAATGGCGCAGCATCGCTGCTTCGGGCTCCGCTTCCATACGCAGCCAGACGAGGCCGCCCTGCCAGTCGTAGAAGGCATCGACGCCGGTTTCGAGCCGCAGCGCCGCAACCAGCTGATGCCCTGCCGTTGGCGCGACGGAGACACGCCAGAGCGGGCGCAGGGTCTGGTCGGCATAACAATGGACGTCGCGAATTTCGCGCCAGAGCGTGTCCGTTGCTTGCCGGTCCAGCATGGAGACGGGGCCAAGGGATGCCATGGCAGCCCGCAGTTTTTCGGCGCGGACCGTGACGGACGCGGACAGGCCCTCAAGCCGAAGCACCGTTGCAGGTTCGGGCGGAAGGTCACCGCCGAGAAAACGGCCGCGCACGGTTTCCGGCAGATGGGCAGCGCCCGATACCTCGACGCTCATCGACAGGGCCGTCGCCATGGCGGCTGTGGCCTGTGCGTCATCGAGGCCTGAGATGACGATGGTGGCTGATGTCTCGGGCACCGGCAGCAGGCGGAAGGTGACTTCCGTCAGGAAGGCGAGTGTACCGCGCGAGCCGGAGAGAACCTTGGCCAGATCAAGCCCGGTGACGTTCTTCATCACCCGGCCGCCGGCCTTGATGATCTCGCCGCTGCCATTGACGAAGCGGACCCCGAGCAGGCTGTCACGCGCAGCACCGGCGACGAAGCGACGGGGACCCGAGGCGTTGGTGGCAAAGACGCCGCCGATCGTGGAACTGCCGGTCGTGCCGAGAACCGGGCGCAGATCGAGCGGCTCGAAGGCCAGCATCTGGCGCTTTTCCGCAAGCGCGGCCTCGATGTCGGCAAGCGGCGTGCCGGCCTTGGCGGTCATCGTCATTTCGGCCGGATTGTAGCTTTCGATGCCGGACAAGAGCGCTGAGGAGAGAACATCGTGCCCCTCGCCGTTTGACGCCAGGCTGCGCGTGCCGCCGCCGCGCAGAACGAGCGGCGCCCCGACGGTTACGGCAGTGTGGACGATGCGGGCGGCGGCCTCTTCGGATACGGGTTCGTGCAGGTCGCTCATGCGGCGGGCCGCCCTTCCAGCGGGAAGACCTTGGAAGGGTTCATGATCCATTGCGGATCGAAGGCGGCACGCACAGCCATCTGCTGGTCGAGATCGCCCTGGGCGAACTGGTGCAGCATCAGGTCGCGCTTCTCGATGCCGACACCGTGTTCGCCGGTCAGGCAGCCGCCGGCATCGACGCAGAGCTTGAGGATCTCGTTGCCCGCCTCTTCGGCGCGGGCGGCATCTTCGGGATCGTTGATGTTGTAGAGGATCAGCGGGTGCATGTTGCCATCACCGGCATGAAAGACATTGGCGACCCGCAGGCCGAGCCGTGCGACGATTTCGCCTGTTTTCTTCAGGACATAGGGCAGCTGGCTCAGCGGCACCGTGCCATCCATGCAGATATAATCGGCGATGCGGCCCGTCGCGCCGAAGGCAGACTTGCGCCCCTTCCAGATCAACGCCGCCTCGGTGGCCGACTGGCTCTCGCGGATCGTCGAGACGCCGTGACGGCGGGCGATCTCGATGATGCCGGCGAGCATGGCGTCCATCTCGGCCTCCGATCCCTCGACCTCGACGATCAGCAGGGCCTCGACATCCATGGGATAGCCGGCATGGGCAAAGGCCTCGCAGATCTCGATTGCCGGCCTGTCCATGAATTCGATTGCGACCGGTATGATGCCGGTACCGATGATTTCGGCAACACAGGTGCCGGCTTCCTCGGAGGACTGGAAGCCGAACAGGACGGGACGCGCGCCTTCGGGCTTGGCGAGCAGGCGAACCGTCGCCTCGGTGACGATGCCGAGCTGGCCTTCGGAGCCGCAGATCAGGCCCAGCAGATCATAGCCGGCGCTATCCAGCGCCTTGCCGCCGAGGTCGATGATCGTGCCATCAAACAGCACCATCTTGACGCCGAGCAGGTTGTTGGTCGTGACCCCGTATTTCAGACAGTGGGCGCCGCCGGAATTCATGCCGATATTGCCGCCGATCGTGCAGGCAAGCTGCGAGCTGGGATCCGGCGCATAGAAATAGCCATCGGCGGAGACGGCCTCGGAAATATTGAGATTGGTGACGCCGGCCTGTACCGTGGCTGTGCGATTGGCATAGTCGACATCGAGAATGCGCGACAGTTTCGACAGGCCGATAACAACGGCATCGGATTGCGGGATCGCACCGCCGGAGAGAGACGTGCCCGCCCCGCGCGGCACGACCGGAATGCCGTAGCGGCTGCAATATTTCAGGACGGCGGCAACCTGCGCCGTGGTTTCCGGAAGCGCGACAGCCAGCGGCACATTGCGATAGGCGATGAAGGCATCGGTCTCGAACGGGACGAGGCCGCGCGGTTCGCTGACCAGACAGCCCTTCGGCAAGAGATCGGCGAGATCGGACACGATGATGTCACGGCGGTCGAGCACCGTTTTCCTCGGCGGCAGAAATGCGATCTTGTCCGACATGCTTTTTCCTCACCACCGCTCAACTGGTATTTTTTCTTTACCACTTCCACCGATCCACCGCAAATGTTAAACAGTTTTTCCTTTTGAGCAAGAATGGCCGGCATTGATGACAAATCTGGGGGATCTCGAGGTTTTTGCGCGCGTGGTCTCGACCGGCAGCATGTCGGCCGCCGGCCGGGCGCTCGGTTTTTCGCCGGCCGTCATCTCCAAGCGGATCAAGCGGCTGGAAGACCGGCTCGGCACGCGCCTGTTGCAGCGCACGACGCGGCAGATTTCGCTGACCGATGCCGGACAGGGTTTTTACGACCGCGTGCTCGGCGTTCTCGCCGGCATCGAGGATGCGGAAGCCTTTGTCGCCGGGCGTTCCGGCCAGGCGCAGGGAACGCTGAGAATTTCCGCATCCACCTCCTTCGGCCGCATGCACATCGCGCCGCACCTGACGCGCTTCATGACGGCGCATCCCGACCTTATCCTCAACCTCGTGCTGACAGATGCCTTTACCGACATCGTCGCCGAGGGGTTCGACCTGGCAATCCGCATCGGCGAACTCAGCGATTCCAGCCTTGTGGCACGCAGGCTGGCACCGGTGCGCCGGGTGCTCTGCGCCTCAAAAGACTATGTCGAGCGCCACGGCCTGCCGCAGACACTCGACGATCTCGAACGGCATATCTGCCTGCCGGCGCACAATCACGAAAGCTGGAAACTCGAAGGGCCGGAAGGTTCGGTCAGCTACCGCCCGGAGGGACCGCTGATCACCAATTCATCGGAAGTCATCCGCGAGGCGGTTCTGTCGGGCGCCGGCATCGCCCTGCGCTCCACCTGGGACATCGGGCCGGACTTGCGGACTGGCAAGCTCATCCAGGTGCTGCCGGCCTGGGAGGGTTCGCGCAATCTCTCCGTCTCGGCGCTCTATCCCAGTCGCCAGTTCCTGCCCGCCAAGGTTCGGCTGTTCATCGATTATCTTGCCGACCTCTATGGTCCGGAACCCTATTGGGAACGGTAGGTTTTCAGGAAACCTGATTCCAGAAACCGAAGCGGCGACCGTGTTTCTGCCGCAGGCTCTCGACATAGGCGCCGTGCGTCATCTGGCCGGCTTCGGTCTCGACCCGGCCCGCAAGATCGGAAAGCCGGGACAGGTAGAAGACCGCGTCACCATAAGCCTCGGACAGGCCGGCCCTCAGGATATGATCCAGCATTGCCCGGTAGAGAATGGTGGCCGCCGCCGGATGATCGGCCTCCAAGGCTTCCGCCGCCGGCGACAGCGCGTCGGAGAAACGACCGTCCCAGATATCGGCGCGGCGGGTAACGTAGCGGGAAGCAAGATCGAGCCTTGGCCATTCCAGGTAGAAGGCAAGCGCTGCATTCACATCCGGGTGCCGCTCGATGAAGGCGAACGCCTTGTCCAGCGCTTCGAACTCCTCGAAATCGCCGGCCTTGGCGATATAGTCGCGCAGCATGCCCGCATCCAAGCGTTCCTCGAAAACGGCCCAGCGCACCGCCTGCGAAGCCGTGCGATCCTTGACGCCATCAAGAATGGCCGCCTCCAGCCGCCTGGCATCCGGGGGCACAGGGATGGCGCCGGCATAGAGCTCGGCGCGTCTTGCAAAACCGAGGCGTGCCTTGCGCGGGCGGCGGACCCAGACGAGGGCTTCGGCAAACCGGCCCGCTTCGTACAGGCGCGCGGCCATAAGTTTCGGCTCGCGCAAGTCTTCCGGCAGACTTTCCTCGATGGCGATATGGGCGTCGAGATCGTTTCTCGCATCGGCAATGGCGCGTCGGACAAAGACGAAGGCCGGGAGATAGGGTGTGCCTGCGGGCACTTTCTTGCCGGTCAGCATCTCGTCCCAGGCCTTCAGCACATCGTCGGACAAGCCGGCGGCAATGCGCATGGCAAGCAAGGTATCGAAGCCATAGTAGTCCGCGCCCTTCAGCCGTGGCGTCAAAAGCGCCGTGATGCGTGCGGCGTCCTCGGGCTTGAGCGCCTTGGCCAAGTCTCCCGCAGCCTCGCATGCCTGCCCGTAGATTTTTGCGATCCGGCCGCTGGCATCATTGGCCCGGTCGGCAATGGTCTCGTAGCCGAAGACGAAGCGGGCCAGCCGCTCCAGCGCCATGCCAGGGTCGACCGGGCCGAATTCCTTGACGATCGTCGCCAACAGGCTTTCGAGTTCCTTGCCGAAAAGCCGTTCCCTCTGACCCTTGATGCGGGTGCGCGCCTTTTCCAGCGCATCGAGGCGGCTGTCGACCAGTTTCGCCACCGCATCGCCGCCGCTGATGCCGGCCAGCGCTGCGCTCAGCCGCTTCTTGAAGGCGACGTTGAGCGCCGACTCGTCGAGCGCGATATCGATCAGCCTGTCGATACCAAGCACCGTCAGGCCGGCCTTGTCGAGTTTGGGTTTCTTCGCTGCTTTTGCCATGGCTTTAAACTGCGCAAATCCACGCAGAAAACAAGAAGCCGGGCCAGATGCTCATTTCACTTTGTCCACAGGGCTTTCCCTGTCTTCATCCTCGTGATGGCGGCGGATCGAGCGCACGACGAACCAGATGACCAGAACGGCGACCGGCACGAAAAATCCGGTCAGCACGCTTGCCTTGATCGGCAGGCCTTCGGTCTCGACGGCCTTGGCCAGATAGCCGAACAGGCCGACGACATAATAGGAGATCGCCGCCACGGAGAGGCCTTCGACCGTCTGCTGCAGGCGAAGCTGCAGCTTGGCGCGGCGATCCATGGAATTCAGGAGCACGCTGTTCTGGCGCTCCAGTTCGACATCGACCCAGCTGCGCAGAAGCGACGTCGCCCGTGCCAGCTTGCGCGACAGGTTGGCCTGGCGTTCCTCGATCGACTGGCAGGTGCGCATGGCAGGCGCCAGCCGGCGTTCGAGAAAGGTGCCCATGGATTCATAACCCGGCATGCCGGTCTCGGCGAGCGTACGGATGCGTTCCTGCACGATGCCGTAATAGGCGCGGCTGGCACCGAAGCGGTAGAGGCTGAGCGCCGCCCCCGCTTCCAGTTCGGCGGCGAGACGGGTGATTTCCGCCAGCATCTCGTCGGCTTCCTCGCGCACATTGCCGCGCATGCGCTGCGTCACCGCCGTCAGCCCGTCCTCGATGCGGCGGATATCCGGCGACAGCGACTGGGCGAGCGGCAGGCCGATCATCGCCAGCGTCCGGTAGGTCTCGATATCGAGGAGACGCTGGACCAGCGCGCCCGTGCCGGCTTCCGTCATGCCGCGATCGAGCACGAGGATCTGGGTCAGACCGTCACCGTTCTGGCGAAAGTCGGTCAGGATCGTCGCCTGGCCGTTCTTGATCTCGCTGTGACAAAGGCTGGTCGGATCGAACTGCACAATCGCCGCGCGGGTTTCCGGCGTATCCGGCCGAATTTCGAGGCGGATGCCCGATATCAGCGATCCCGGTGGCGAGAAGCCGTCACCGAAAGGATGGATCGGAACCTCACCGCCAAACTGCTCGGGCGCCGCCGCATCCCAGAAATAGGTGGAAAATTCCGTGTGCCGCTCCCAGCGCAGCGTGCCCTGCCCCCAGGCCATGGCGTGATGATTGGCCTCCCGGACCGGAGGGGCGATGCCGCGGGCGCGCGAAAGCTCGGACAGGACGGCGTGATCGACGACCGAGCCGCCATCCGTCATGAAAGCGAGCTGGAAGATGACGCGCGGCGATGTGACCAGCGCATAGGGTCGCGCATGGATTTCGCCCAGCGCCTGTGCCCTTACGGCTGCGACCGGAAATGCAAAGCTGCCTTTTGCCATGAAGCGATCGTCCCCTCTCACGCGTCAATCAAGTTCCTCTTATCAAGAGAAAACCACAAAAGGAAACGACGCTTTGACGCATCTCGCGATAATCTTCAGCCACAATACACGCACAACTGGATAATATAATTGACCACTTTTCCGCGGAGCTCTAAATTGCCGTCCAGGAGATACAGCCTTGACCGACGATCCGATCGATCTCTACGCCCGCATTCGCCATAGCCGGACCGCCGATGAAGTGATCAACCAGATCGAACTTCTGGTGCTGGAAGGGATCCTGCGGGATGGCGACCGGCTGCCGGGCGAGCGCGACCTGTCGAAACGCTTCGACGTCTCACGGCCGATCCTGCGGGAAGCCCTGAAGGAGCTGGAAAACCGCGGATTGCTCATCAGCCATCACGGTGGCGGGACCTTCGTTGCCGACGTGATCGGCCAGATCTTTTCCAAACCCGTGATCGAACTGATCGCCCGCCATCCGCAGGCAACCCAGGACTACCTCGAATATCGCCGCGAGCTCGAAGGGCTGACGGCGGAGCTTGCTGCCCGCCGGGCGACGGCGTTCGATCGGGATCTCCTGACCCGCATCATGACGCAGATGCGTGCAGCCCACGGCAACGGCCCTTTCGAGACGGAGCTGGCGGCCGATATCGACCTGCACAATGCGATCGGCGAGAGCGCCCACAACATCATCCTTCTGCATACGCTGCGGGCCTGTTACCGGCTGCTCAGCAACGGCATCTTCTTCCATCGCTCCATCGTTTTTTCCGCCCCCGGCGCCAGCGACAAGTTGCTGGCCCAGCACGAGGCGATCTACGACGCGATCATGGCGGCCGACCCTGAGCGTGCCCGAGCCGCCGCCCAGGCGCATATAGACTTCATCATCACTGCGACACGCGAAGCCGAACGGTCGGGAGAATGGACGCGAATATCGCAATTGCGCATTCAGCAACGGGCGCAACAAGGCATTTCGCAGGCCGAAATGCCACTGCCCGACGCACCCAAGACGCCCTGACCTGCAGGCCCGGACCGAAGGCGACGCAAATACGATTTTGAGTGACGTATTCGACACACTGCGGTCAAGCATTCCGCCTAAATTGAACGAATAGGCTTTGGGTCGCCCTTCTTCGACGGCCGCAGGACACTATATCTACCTCACGAGATCTGTACGTTTACAGCCCTGAGAAAGCGGGCATAGTAAAGCAATGTTGCAGATTAGTGATTCTGTTCGTTTTTGAGAGGACGCCCGAACGTTGAATATCCTGAATCGTATTGCCGATGACGTGCGCCTGATGTTCCGCCGGCCTGTCCGGATTCAGTGCGCCGCCTTGTGCTATCGGTTCAAGAAGAAAACCGCGCAGCCTGAAATGCTCGTCATCACCAGCCGCGATACCGGGCGATGGGTCATCCCGAAGGGCTGGCCGATGGAGGGAAAGCCACTCAATCAGGTCGCTGCGCGCGAGGCCTATGAGGAGGCCGGCGTCAAGGGCGAAGCCGAGGCCGAGGCCATTGGTTTCTACACCTACCAGAAAGGCATGGATCACGGCCTGTCGATCCCCTGCCGCGTCCAGGTCTACCCGGTCGTCGTTCTCGACATGGCAAAACGCTTCCCGGAAAAGGGCACCCGGACGGTCGAATGGGTCAGTTTTCAAGAGGCTGCATCGCGCGTGGCCGAGCCGCTTCTGAAGGACCTCATCCTGGCATTCGAAAAACGCCTGCTTTCCACCATGACTGCGGAGGCGCAGATTGCTGCGCAGAAAACAGCCTGAAGCCAAGGGTTTAAGACTGGGCGTGGACAACAGGTTTTCTCGCCGCCCTAGCCTGAGGCGTCGCAATTTCCTTGAAATCGAGCCTGCTTCAGGCCCAAAGATGCGCTTGCGATCAAAAAACGCTTTGGTCGCGTTTGCCTGATATCGCAATGCGCGGCGCTTCACGTGCAGGACGTTCGATTGGAGACGAAACGGTGGGAAAGCCAGTTCCTTACCTGGAAAAACCGACCCTCGACAAGGACCTGGACAAGGTGACCTTTACCGAGGAAGCCTCGTACCATGTGCTGAAGCCCTGGGCCGGTCTTGGGCTGGGCCTGCTTTTCGTCTGTCTCAGCATGCTGTTTGCCGCTGCCTACGTCTCCGAGCAGCCGGCTTTCCTGATGATCGTCGCGGCTGCAGCCCTTGCCGGCTACATGGCGATCAACATCGGCGCCAATGACGTGACCAACAATGTCGGCGCGGCGGTGGGCTCGCGCGCGATCACCATGACAACCGCACTGGTCATCGCTGCGGTTTGCGAGCTTGCCGGCGCCGTCTTCGCCGGCGGCCGGGTGGTATCGACGATCGAGGACAGCATCATCAATGCTGCCCTCATGCCGACAGGCCCGGCCTTTGCCTGGGTGATGATGGCAGCGCTGCTTTCGGCCTCCGTCTGGATCAACATTGCCACATGGTCGGGCGCCCCGATCTCGACGACCCATTCGATCATCGGCGGCATTCTTGGCGCGGGGATCGCGGCGGCCGGGCCTTCGGCGGTGCACTGGTGGTCTCTTGCCGGGATCGCCGCAAGCTGGATGGTGGCGCCGCTGCTGGGTGGCGGCATTGCTGCCGGATTGCTTGCCTTCATCAAGATCTTCATCAGCTACCGCCAGGACAAGATTGCCAGCGCGGTCTTCTGGTTGCCGATCCTGATCTCCCTAATGACGGGCGCCTTCGCCGCCTATTTTGCCGTGATCGGCCTTGAAAACGTCATCCACCTCAACCTCCCCACAGGCATTGTCATCGGCCTTGCCGTGGCCCTCGCCACGCTTTTGATCAGTCGTCCCTGGATCGTGCAGCAGGCCCAGGGCCTCGATGACCGCAACCAGTCCCTGCGCAAGCTTTTCAGGGCGCCGCTGATCCTTTCGGCTGCGCTGCTTTCCTTTGCCCATGGCGCCAATGACGTTTCCAATGTCGTCGGTCCTCTCTCTGCGGTCGTGGCGAGCCTCAAGGGAGCGACTGTCGGCGATGCCAGCGAGATTCCACTCTGGGTGATGCTGATCGGAGCATTGGGCATTTGCTGCGGAATTCTGCTTTTCGGCCCGAAACTCATCAAGGTCGTCGGACAGGAGATCACCAAGCTCAACCCGATGCGCGCCTTCTGCGTGGCGCTGGCGACCGCCATCACCGTGCTCCTGGCCACAGCTCTCGGGCTTCCTGTCTCGACCACCCACACGGCCGTCGGCGCTGTCTTCGGCATCGGCTTTTTCCGGGAATGGTTCACCCGCAACTCCAAGCTCAGGCTGGACTATGTGCGCCAGAAAACCGGACAGCTGGATTTCAAGCGCCGCGCCGAAGTGAGCCCGGATGAACGGCATCTGCGCCAGCTCGTTCGGCGGTCGCATTTCATGACCATCATTGCCGCATGGGTGATTACCGTGCCGATATCGGCCTTGCTTTCGGCCGGCGTTTACGTCTTATTCGCGGCGATTTTCATCTGACCATCCTTCACGGAAGGAACAAAAATGCGCGCCAATTTCCGGATGCAGCGGCTGTTCGTCGATGCGCCGCTTGCAGCCGGCACCGCCCAGGAAGTCGGCAAGGATCAGTTCAACTACCTGATCAACGTGCTGCGCTACGAAGAGGGCAGCGAGGTTCTCGTCTTCAACGGCCGGGATGGCGAATGGCGCGCGACATTGTCCTTGCCAACCAAGAAGCGGCTGTTCCTGACCCCGGTCGAGCAGACGCGCGCGCAGCCGGAACCATGCGACCTGCATTATCTTTTCGCGCCACTGAAGGTCGGGCGGCTGGATTATCTCGTGCAGAAGGCGGTCGAGATGGGTGCGGGCCTGCTGCAGCCGGTGATGACCCAGCATGTGCAGGGCAAGATCACCAGCATCGAGCGTCTGCAGGCCAATGTCATCGAGGCGGCCGAACAATGCGGCGTGCTGGGCATTCCGGAGGTCCTTGCACCCAGGCGGCTTAACGATCTCCTCGACACCTGGCCTTCGGAGCGCCGGATCATCTTTTGCGACGAGGGCGATGCGGGGCAAAACCCGCTGCCGGTTCTGGCGCAGGTAAAGGAGCGGAAACTCGCTTTGCTGATCGGCCCGGAAGGCGGTTTTTCGGACGAGGAACGTGCACGGCTGCGTGGCCTCGATTTCGTCACCGCCATTCCGCTCGGCCCTCGCATCCTGCGCGCCGATACGGCAGCAGTGGCGGCCATGGCCATCATCCAGGCAGCGATCGGCGACTGGCGATAGGCCGCTGCCAATTGTGAAATCCATGTGTTGAAAATTTGATCCGGGCTTGAAACAATTTCACTTGCACCACACTTCAATCCGGTTCAAGCACCCTCCTCATGGTCTGTCTTTCCGCGGGCCGATCCATTCAAAAGAAGACACCCATGGCAAGAGATACCACCGACCAGACACCGGTTACCTCGCTCGCTGACCTGACCGAATATCTGGCTGAGGGCAACAAGCCGAAGGACCGGTTCCGCATCGGCACGGAGCACGAGAAGTTCGCCTTCTTCAAGGCGGACAACAGCCCGGTTCCCTATTTCGGCGAAGCGAGCATCTCTGCCCTTCTGAACGGCATGGCGCAGAAAAGCGGCTGGGAGCCGATCATCGACGCCGGCAACATCATCGGTCTTGCCGAACATTCCGGACAGGGCGCCATCTCGCTGGAGCCCGGCGGCCAGTTCGAGCTTTCCGGCGCTCCGCTCGAAAACCTGCACCAGACCTGCAAGGAATCCAACCGGCACCTCGCCGACCTGCGCGAAATCGCCGAGCCGCTCGGCATCCGTTTCCTCGGCATCGGCGGTCAGCCCGAAATGGACGCTGGCGGAAACCCCGCGCATGCCGAAATCGCGCTACGACATCATGAGCCGCTACATGCCGAAGGTCGGCAGCCAGGGTCTCGACATGATGTACCGCACCTGCACGATCCAGGTGAACCTCGACTTTTCCTCGGAAGACGACATGCGCCGCAAGATGCAGGTGTCGCTGAAGCTGCAGCCGCTGTCGACGGCGCTGTTTGCCAGCTCGCCCTTTACCGACGGCAAGCCGAACGGCCTGCTGTCCTGGCGCGGCGACATCTGGCGCGACACCGACAACCAGCGCGCCGGCGTGCTGCCTTCGTCTTCAATGCCGATTTCGGCTTCGAGGACTATGTCGAATGGGCGCTCGACGTGCCGATGTATTTCGTCGTGCGCGACGGCCGGTACCATGACTGCACCCATGTCACCTTCCGCCAGTTCATGAACGGCGCGCTGAAGGGCGAGATTGCCGACTGGGAGCCGAATATGGGCGACTGGACCAACCATCTCTCGACGCTGTTTCCCGATGTCCGGCTGAAGCGCTTCCTCGAAATGCGCGGCGCCGATGGCGGCCCGTGGCGCCGGATCTGTGCGCTGCCGGCCTTCTGGGTCGGCCTGCTCTATGACGACGCGGCACTGGATGCGGCTGAGGATCTGACGCGCGACTGGACCTACGAGGAAACGCTGTCCATGCGCAACGCGGTGCCGGCGCAGGGGCTTAACGCACTGCACCGCGGCATCCCGTTGTTCGACATGGCCCGCGAGGTGATCAACATTTCGCGGCTTGGCCTGAAGAACCGCAACCGGCTAAACGGCGACGAGGTGGATGAAAGCATCTTCCTTGCGCCGCTGGACGAAGTGCTGGCCAAGAAGGCGACGCTCGCCGAAGACCTGCTGGCCCGCTACAATGGCCGCTGGAACGGTTCGGTCGAACCGGTCTTTGCCGACTATCAGTATTAAGGAAAGGCGCTTTAAAATCGCTTCTTCAGGAAATAGCGGGGAATAGCGTTTGGCCCGCCCTCGAGCGCGCCAAACACCTCGTAGCCGAGTTTTTCGTAAAACGGCCTGGCCTGAAATTCGAACGTATCGAGCCAGACACCGATATAGCCGCGCGCGCGGGCAATCGTTTCAGCTTCGTGGATGAGGCGGCTGCCGAGCCCCTGACCGCGATACTGGTCGGGAATCCCGAGATATTTAACGAAGGCCCAGCCGTAACCATCCATTCCATAGAGCCCGCCCACCACTTCCTGCGTGTCGGGATCGCGGAGCAAGACGGCAAAATCGGTCTTTTCCTCGATCGAACCGATAAGGGCAGCGGCATGCCGCTCAAGGACGGACAAAATTGCTGCGCCGTCCTCGGACCGGGCCTTCTCGGGGACGATGTCGATGATGGGAGGCTTCATTCAGGGTTCGCTCGTCATTTCGGATTGGCCTGACGATAGGCAAACATCGGGCGCTTGTGTAGCGAGAAACCGCGCTCCACCGATTAAATGGCCCTGAACCAGAAAGCGGTTTTCCTTCGTCATATTCCCGTTATACTGCAAGGTCTTGGGGACGCTGCTGCCGAGAGAGGATTGGCCATGATACCGCTGTTCGACATGATGATGCAGGCGCAAAATGGCAATGCCATGGACGTCATGGCCAAGCAATTCGGCCTTGCGCAGGAACAGATGGGCAAGGCTGTCGCCGCGCTTATGCCGGCCTTTTCGACGGCTCTGAAGCGCAACACGACCAATCCGTATGATTTCGGTGCGCTGATGACGGCGATGACCAGCGGCAACCATGCGCAATATTTCGAGGACATGACCAAGGCCTTCACCCCCCAGGGCATGAACGACGGCAATGGCGTTCTCGGACAGTTGTTCGGATCCAAGGAAATGTCCCGGGCGATTGCCGCGCAGGCCGCCCAGATGACCGGCATCGGCCAGGAAATCTACAAGCAGATGCTGCCGGTGGTGGCGAGCGCCATCATGGGCGGGCTGTTCAAGCAGGCGACAGGCCAGATGGGTGGCGGCCAGATGGGTGGCGGGATGGGCAACATGCAGAACCCGTTTGCCAACACGCCGATGGAAGAGATGATGAAGCCCTGGATGGAAGCCTCAGGCTTTGCCAGGAAGCCGGAGCCTGCGGCCAACCCCTTCGACAATCCCTTCACGCAAGCGATGCAGGGCTTTTTCAACGGTGGCAAGACGGCCGAGAAACCTGCCGGTGCGCCCGACATGTTTGCCGGCAACCCTTTCGTGAAGGCTTTCCAGGACATGATGGCCGCCGCGGGTACTGCCGAGCCCTCCGCACCCAAGCCTGCCGAAAAGGCCGCACTCGCCCCCTTCGCCGAAATGTTCTCCAGCATGTTCGACAGCGGGCTGGAGGCGCAGAAAGAATATCAGAAGAGCATTGACGGGCTTTTCGAGACGTATCGGAAATCGACGGGCGTCTGAGTTCGGGCTGGGGACGCTGCCGGGTGAATTCGAAGTCGGTCAGCTGTCATGGCGCGTTTTGCGCGGCGAGACAGACAGCAGCAGATCCGGTGCGATCGCTGGAATTTACAGAGCCGAGACCCGGTTGCGGCCAGCCCGCTTCGATAGATACAGTCCCTCGTCCGCGCGTTTGAGAATATCGCTGGAATGGCGATCCGGCTGGCTGAATTCGGTCACACCGCCGCTGATCGTCGCGTCGTAACGCAGGCTTTCCCGAAGGCTGATCGGAACATTTTCGCGCAGAAGCTCTGCAAGTTCCAGCGCGTCGCGGCGATGGGTACCCGGCATCACGACCACGAATTCGTCACCCCCGAAACGGGCAATCACATCCGTATGGCGCAGATGCTGCCGGCACAGGCGGGCAATCTCCACCAGGGCCGCGTCGCCTGCCTGATGTCCCATCTCGTCGTTGAGCCGTTTGAAATTGTCGAGATCGAACACCAGAACCGATGTCTGGGATTTTTCCCGCTCGAAGATTACCAGCCGTTGATCCAGGGTCTCGATCAGCTTGCGCCGGTTGTATAGTCCCGTGAGCGCGTCCGTTTCACTCAACTGGCGCAGCTTCTGCTGGACCTCGTTCTTCTCGGTGATGTTGCTCGCCACCCAGACGACCGCGGCCTCGCCCTCCACCTCGAAACTGAGCGCCTGAACACGGCCTTCAAACCATATGGAATAACTGGGACCGTCGCCCGCTCCCTTGACGTCGCTGCCGCTGAGTTCGTATTCGACGATGTGGAGGACGCCGCTTGCCAACGCCTTTTCGATTTCGTCAGCGAACCACTGGGCCTTCTCCGCCTTCAACACGTCAAACATGCTGAGCCCGACAAGACCGCTGCCGTCATGATAGTGCCGGATGTCCTTCCCTCCGAATATAGCTGCATACCTGCCACTTCGCGTCAGTATGAATGCGGGGTCCGGAAGGGAAGAAAGGATGGAACTCAATTGCTGCTGCGTAAACAAGGAATCACTTTCCCAAGTTGCTTGACGACATGATCTTGCCAAAGAACACCCGAACGAGAACACGCTTACAGCGCATAGCTGACCTGCAAGTGGATCCTCTACATTCGCCAGCTTGGCACAACTGCATTTCCTTTTTCTGAACGCCTGATTGCGTCCACCGAGAAAGACCATCCCGACGGAAAACGGCGTGGCCTCGACCTGCAGCGGCACTCCACCCCCTCGCGGCTTCACGCGCATAACCGCGACAGTTCATGACCGATCAATCGCAACCCATAATTGCACAGAACACCTGCTACCATGATTCCCCAAAAACAAAAAAAGCCCGGCGCTGGTCCTTGGGGACCGCGCGCCGGGCAAGCAGCAGGGCAATTGGCTCTAACCCTGCGGGGAACGGTAACGCGCAGAGGCGGCTGCGCGTCCCTGTTGCGTGGTGCATCTTTGGATGCTTGAGGCACGCAACAAAACTTTTGAACTGTTTCACACGGTTGAAACCAAAGGTTTCAGGCAAACAGCAGGTGGTCCATCAATCGCGGCGCGCATCTCTGTAGAAGGCGGTTGCCCGGTTGCGCGCGGCGTGGGTCAGTTGACGGCCCGGGTCGTCAAAGAAGGACGAGGTCAAGGCCTCGCGCACCTCATGACGGCAGAGCCCCATGTCGAGCAACTGATGGTCATCGAGATCATGCAGGCTGCCGATGGCATTTCGGTTCTGCAGCCGGCGCCAGACCGATTTTACCATCGCCACGAATCCCGTCTGGCGGGATGTCGAAGACAGGCTCCCGGTCAGGGTGAGATCGAGGGCGTGATCGGTCGTGCGCATGATGAAACTCCTTTTTTCAAGCGCCACAGCGGCGCACGTTTCAAGACGTGCACAGGTCGCTGTTCATTCAAAAATGGATCGGTTTCGATCCGGAAATGCACAAGGCAGACCCATCCTCCCGCAGGGAGGTCAGCGCGGGAGGCCGGGTCGAAACCTTGATGGTGAGCCGGTTTTGCCTGAGGCGGGCCGGAGCGGTCATTGCTGTATTTTGCAAGCCGAAACTCGCAAATCCTTATTGATCAGTCCAACGAATGTTTCTAATGATATTCATCAAACTAATTCATGAGATCTGCTTTTCTCCTTTAAAAACATCCTCTGAGGATCAGGACAATGTCCGCACCGCTTGATATCGATCAATTGCAGACCTTCGTTGCCATCGTCGATACCGGCAGCTTCACCAAGGCGGCCGACCGCGTCTTCAAGACGCAGTCGGCGGTGTCGATGCAGATGCGCCGGCTGGAGGAGCGGATCGGCAAGCAGCTGTTCGCCAAGGACGGACGCGGCAACCGGCTGACGACGGAGGGCGACCGGCTGCTTGAACTTCGCCCGGCGCATGATCCGGCTCAACAACGAAGCGATTGCCGCCTTCGACGACAACCGGCTGGAAGGCACGCTGCGCATCGGCACGCCGGATGACTATGCCGATCGCTACATGCCCGAGATCATCGTCCGCTTTGCCAAGACCCATCCGAATGTCGAGCTCTACATCATCTGCGAGCCTTCGGTGGATCTCGCCGAAAAGATGGCGAAGGGCGAACTCGATATCGCGCTGGTGACCCACAATCCGCGCGCCCGCGCCTCCGACGTGGTGCGCACCGAGCCGCTCTGCTGGGTCAGCTCGATCAACCATCCGCTGCCGGAAAATGCCCCGGTGCCGCTTGCCGTGGGCCGACGCGACTGCCAGTGGCGGCAGGCCGCCTGCTCGGCGCTCGATGCGACCGGCAAGGAATACAAGATCCTGTTCACAAGCTGGTCTTCGACCGTGGTGGCAGCAGCGGTTCTGGCCGGCATGGCGGTCTCGGTTCTGCCGGAATCGGCGCTGCGCACCGGCATGAAGGTGCTGACGCAGGCCGATGGTTTTCCGGCGCTGGCACCGGTGCAGATCGGCATCATGAAGCGGCCGGGCCTTTCGTCCTCGCTGATGCAACGCGATCACCAATCACATCACCGCCTGCCTCGACAATATCACGCCGACGGCCGTGAATGACGATCTGGATGGCGACGTGAAGAATTTTTCGCGTTATCCGAGGCTTCGGCAGAGCCACATGCTGCCGGGCTGGTAATCACCCTGAAATGAAAAAGCCGCGCCCCTTTCGGGTGCGCGGCTGCAATATATGCAGGCAATAAACCTGGGCGGTCCCGAGGGACCAAAATCAGTGTATGCAATAGAAACTCGCAATTTAAGCCTTGGGAGTATTGCAGGGCCGTAACGACCCTGCCCGAGATATGTACGCGAAAAACGCGACCATCCCAAGAGGCCGATTGTACCTTTTTTGGTACGATCTCATAAGCTGCCGAAAAATGAGGCAAAAATGAAAAAACCGGGCCTCTTTTCGAGGTCCGGTTCCTTTTTTATCAGCAATCCGCCCTTGAATGACGGCGCCGGCTGCAGTCTTGCCGATCAGACCAGATCGAAACGATCGGCGTTCATCACCTTGGTCCAGGCAGCAACGAAGTCGCCGACGAACTTTGCCTGCATGTCGCTCTGGCCATAGACTTCGGCGAGCGCCCGCAGCTGCGAGTTCGAGCCGAAGACCAGATCGACACGGGTGGCGGTCCACTTCAGCTCGCCCGTCGTGCGGTCGCGGCCTTCAAAGACCTCTTCATCCGGCGAAACGGCCTTCCAGACCGTGCCCATGTCGAGCAGGTTGACGAAGAAGTCGTTGGTCAGCGTTTCCGAGCGCTTGGTGAAGACGCCGTGCTGCGACTGGCCGTGGTTGGCATTCAGCGCACGCAGGCCGCCGACGAGAACGGTCATTTCCGGCGCCGTCAGCGTCAGAAGCTGGGCCCTGTCGATCAGCAGTTCCTCGGCCGAAACCGTGAAGCTGGTCTTCTGATAGTTGCGGAAGCCGTCCGAAAGCGGCTCCAGCACATCGAAGGATTCGACATCGGTCTGTTCCTGCGAGGCGTCGGTCCGACCCGGGGTGAAGGGAACCGAAACATCGTGACCGGCAGCCTTGGCTGCCTTTTCGACGGCTGCGACACCGGCGAGCACGATCAGATCGGCAAGCGAGACCTTCTTGATGCTGGTCTGCGCATCGTTGAAGGCCTTCTGGATGCCTTCCAGCGTTTCCAGAACCTTGGCGAGCTGGGCCGGCTGGTTGACTTCCCAATCCTTCTGCGGGGCAAGGCGAATGCGGGCACCATTGGCACCGCCGCGCTTGTCGGAACCGCGGAACGTCGATGCGGATGCCCATGCGGTCGAAACCAGCTGGGAAACCGACAGGCCGGACGCAAGGATCTTTTCCTTGAGGGCGGCAATATCGTCAGCATCGATCAGCGGATGATCGACAGCCGGGACCGGATCCTGCCAGATCAGTTCCTCGCTCGGCACTTCCGGGCCGAGATAGCGAACGCGCGGTCCCATGTCGCGATGGGTCAGCTTGAACCATGCGCGGGCGAAGGCATCGGCGAACTGGTCCGGATTTTCGAGGAAACGACGCGAAATCGCCTCATAGGTCGGGTCGAAGCGCAGAGCGAGGTCGCTTGTCAGCATGGTCGGGGCGTGGCGCTTGTTCGGATCATGGGCATCCGGAACCGAGCCTGGCGCCCGCGCCACCCGTCGGGCTGCCACTGGTGGGCACCGGCCGGGCTCTTCGTCAGTTCCCATTCGAAGCCGAACAGGTTTTCGAAGAAGTAGTTGCTCCACTGCGTCGGGGTCTGCGTCCAGGTGACTTCAAGACCGCTCGAAATCGTGTCGCCACCCTTGCCGCTGCCATGGGTGCTGGCCCAGCCGAAGCCCTGTGCTTCGATGCCGGCTGCTTCCGGTTCGCGGCCGACATGGGCGGCATCGCCTGCACCATGGGTCTTGCCGAAGGTGTGGCCACCGGCGATGAGAGCGACGGTTTCCTCGTCATTCATGGCCATGCGACCGAAGGTTTCGCGGATATCGCGGGCCGAGGCCAGCGGATCGGGCGTGCCGTTCGGGCCTTCCGGGTTGACGTAGATCAGGCCCATCTGCACGGCTGCCAGCGGGTTTTCGAGGTCGCGTTCGCCGCTATAGCGCTTGTCGTCGAGCCAGGTGGTTTCCGCACCCCAGTAGATGTCTTCTTCCGGCTCCCAGACGTCGGCACGGCCACCGGCAAAGCCGAAGGTCTTGAAGCCCATCGATTCCAGCGCGACATTGCCCGTGAGAACCATCAGGTCGGCCCAGGAAATCTTGTTGCCGTATTTCTGCTTGATCGGCCAGAGAAGGCGGCGCGCCTTGTCGAGGTTGACGTTGTCAGGCCAGCTGTTGAGCGGCGCGAAACGCTGCGTGCCGGAGGTTGCGCCCCCACGGCCGTCGCCGGTGCGGTAGGTGCCGGCGCTGTGCCAGGCCATGCGGATCATGAAGGGGCCGTAGTGACCAAAGTCGGCCGGCCACCAGTCCTTCGAATCCGTCATCAGGGCGACGAGGTCCTTCTTGACCTCGGCGAGATCAAGCTTCTTGAATTCCTCGGCATAGTTGAAGCCGGTTCCCATCGGATCTGAAAGCGCCGAGTTCTGGTGGAGAATCCTGAGGTTCAGCTGGTTGGGCCACCATTCGCGGTTCGACGTGCCCTTGCCGGAACTCGTGGTCAGCGATCCGTGCATGATGGGACATTTGCCCGTTTTTTCGACTTTAGCGTCCATGTCTGGCTCCTGTAGAGACTGCAATTTCGTGGGTTCGACCGCACCATCCTCCAGAAGACCCATAATTTCCAATTGTATTTAATGCTATTATCGATAAGATAAAGCTATCATGCTCACACTCCGCCAAATGCGTTATTTCGATGCTCTCGCCACGGCTCTCCACTTCGGCCGGGCGGCGAAAATGACCAATGTCAGCCAGCCGGCGCTTTCCGCGCAGATCATGGAAATGGAGGCCGATCTCGGCATCCGCCTTGTCGAGCGTGGTCGCGCCGGGGTGATCCTGACGCAGCAGGGCGAGGCTCTTCTACCGGAAATCCGCGCCATTCTGCTTTCGGTCGACGGCCTCTACGACAGGGCGCGGCAGGTTGCCGGCGTGCTGGAAGGCAAGCTGCGGCTCGGCATCATCCCGACAGTGGCACCCTATCTGGTGCCGGTGCTCATTCCGATGCTGCGCGCCCGTTATCCGAAGCTCGACGTCGAACTGCGTGAACTGCTGACAACTGGCTGCGTCGAGGACGTCAGGCACGGCAAGCTCGATTGCGCCATCATCGCCCTGCCACACGATGACGACAGCCTGCGATCCAGCGTCCTGTTCGAGGACCGGTTCCTGATTGCCAGTGCCGACGACGAGGAGACCGTTCTGATCTCGCCAATGACGGAGGCACAGGTCGACATGGACAGATTGCTTCTCCTGGAGGAAGGCCACTGCCTGCGCGACCAGGCGCTTGCCGTCTGCGGCTCGACGGCTGGCCGCCGGGTCGCCAATTACGGTGCGACCTCGATGGCGACGCTGTTGCAGATGGTCAGCCACGGCATGGGCATCACGCTCATCCCGGAAATCGCCGTCAAGGACGAGCGCTCGCGCAACCGCATGCGCATCGTGCGCTTTGCCGAGCCGCAACCATCGCGCCGCATCGGCCTTGTCTGGCGCCCGAGAAGTGGACGCAACAACGACCAGGAAGCGCTGGCAGCGCTGATTTCAGAGGCTGCCGCGCAGTTGCTGGGCGAGGCTGCCTAAAGCCTCAGACGACCTTCGCCTTCAGAAACTCCACCGTCCGGCTCCAGGCGAGATCGGCGGCGGTCTTGTCGTAGCGGGCGGCCGAAGTGTCGTTGTTGAAGGCGTGGTTGACGCCGTCATAGATCTGAATCGTGAAATCCTTGCCGGCGTCGGTCAGGGCTTTTTTGTAGGCGTCGATACCGGCATTGATGCGATCGTCGAGGCCGGCATAATGCAGGAGGAGTGCCGCCTTGATCTGCGGCACATCTTCCGCCGGCGCCTGCGAACCGTAATAGGCGACACCGGCCTTGAGATCGGGAGAGGCGACGGCGAGCTTGTTGACCATGCCGCCGCCCCAGCAGAAGCCGATGGCGCCTGCCTTGCCCGTGGTCGCTTCATGGCTTCCGAGGAAGGCGACCGTCGCCACGGCGTTGCCGACCGTCTGCTTGCCGTCGAGAGCCCCGATCATTTCGCGGGCCTTGTCCTCGTCCGAGGGCGTTCCGCCCGAGGGCGACAGGAAATCCGGGGCAAGCGCGACGAAGCCTTCGAGCGCCATGCGGCGGGCGACGTCCCTGATATGCGGATTGAGACCACGATTTTCATGGATGACGATGACGGCCGGAAGCTTGCCGGCTGCATCGGCCGGCACGGCGAGATAGCCCTTCATCTCGCCGCCTTCGCCCGGATAGGTGATATCCTGCGCCTTCACGCGGGCATCGGTCTCGGCGATGATCTGCGCCTGCGCGCTGTTGGCGGCAAGCAGCGGCGCGATGACGGCGGCACCGGCCGCCGAGCCGGTCAGCGCCGTCAGCTTGCGCATGAACGCCCGCCTGTCGAGGCTCAGATGGGTGTATTCGTCATAGGCATTGATCATGTCCTGCGTGATGACCGGCTTATCCATGATAATTCCTCCTGTTGTCCTGCAGCCAGTACGGAGCAACCACGCCGTCGGTTCAAGGGCATTGACAGGGATTGACGCGAAAGTGATTGGCCGCGACCTCGCAGTACCAATCACTTTCAACAGGATTTGCCGGACGAAGTGACCGCCTAGCTCAGATCCAGAACGATGCGACCGTCGATCGCGCCTTCTTTCATGCGGTCGAAAATGGCGTTGATATTGTCGAGCTTGTCCCAGCTGAAATGGGCCGCGACCTTTCCCTGCCCCGCAAACTCAAGGGCTTCTTCGAGATCCTGCCGTGTGCCGACAATCGAGCCACGCACCGTGATGCGCTTGAGCACCGTTTCGAATACGGGCAGCGAGATATAGCCCGGCGGCAGGCCGACCAGCGCCATGGTGCCCTTGGAACGCAGGAAGCCGAATGCCTGCTCCATAGCTTTGGGCGATACGGCGGTCACGAGAGCACCATGCATGCCGCCCGTGGCTTGCTGAAGGCGCTCGACCGCATCGGCCTGGCGTGCATCGATCACCAGATCGGCACCCATCTCCTTGGCAAGCTCCAGTTTATCCTCGAAAATATCGACCGCGGCGACATTCATGCCCATGGCCTTGGCGTATTGAACTGCCATGTGTCCGAGACCACCGATCCCTGAGATGGCGACCCATTCACCCGGCCGGACTTCGGTTTCCTTCAGGCCCTTGTAAACCGTGACGCCGGCGCACAACACCGGAGCTGCAGGGCCAAAGGCAAGATTGTCCGGCAGACGCCCGACGAAATCGGGATCGGCAAGGCCGTATTCGGCAAAGGTACCATTGACGGAGTAGCCGGTGTTCTGCTGCTGACCGCACAGTGTCTCCCAGCCGGTGCGGCAGGGATTGCAGCAGCCGCAGGCCGTGTGCAGCCAGGGCACGCCGACGCGGTCGCCTTCCTTGATGCGCTTGACGTTCGCCCCGACCTTGGCGACGAAGCCGGTTCCCTCATGGCCGGGAACGAAGGGCGGGGTCGGCTTGACCGGCCAGTCGCCCGTTGCGGCGTGCAGATCGGTATGGCAGACGCCGGTCGCATGGTAGCGAACCAGGATCTGATCCGGGCCCGGTTCGGGGATCGGAAGCTCTTCGATAGACAGGGGCTTGCCAAATTCCCTGACCACTGCCGCTTTCATCATTGCCGTCATGTACGGATCCTCCTGTTCGGCGCCAACGCGCTCAGGGCATCCGCAGAAACTGCCGATGCCTTGGTGACAGTGGATCGAAACCGGCAAGGGACGATTGATATGGATCAATCAGCGGGACATGTGCGCGGGATTGCATCTTCAAAGTGTACCAGAACCGCGACGGGCGGAAACGCCATTGCTGTGGCGTTTCCGCAGTCAGGTTCTATTGCATGTACCAGCCGTGGCTGACGACCAGGGACTGGCCGGTGAGCGCATTGGTCTCGAAGCCGGCAAACAGCAGCGCGACCTCGGCGACATCCTCGACGGTGGTGAATTCGGTATCGACGGTTCCGCCGAGCATCATCTTCTTGACGACCTCTTCTTCGGAGATGCCGAGGCGCTCGGCCTGTTCCGGGATCTGCTTTTCCACCAGCGGCGTCTTGACGAAACCGGGGCAGATGACATTGGCACGCACGCCGTCCGGTCCGCCTTCCTTGGCAACGACGCGGGCAAGGCCGAGCAGGCCGTGTTTGGCGGTGACATAGGCCGATTTCAGCGGCGAGGCCTCGTGGCTATGCACCGAGCCCATATAGATGATCGCTCCGCCCTTCTGCGCCTTCATGTGCGGAATGCAGGCCTTGGTGGTCAGGAAAGCGCCGTCGAGATGGATGGACAGCATCTTCTTCCAGTCGGAAAAGGCGTAGTCCTCGATCTTGTTGACGATCTGGATGCCGGCATTGGAGACGAGCACATCCACCCTGCCCCACTTAGCAACGACCGCCGCGACGCCGGCATTGACGGCCTCTTCGCTGGTCACGTCCATGGCAAGACCGATCGCTTCGCCGGGGCCCATGGCCGTCAGGTCTTTTGCCGTCGCCTCGGCGGCATCGAGCTTCAGATCGGCGATGACGACCCTGGCACCTTCGGAGACATAACGCTTGGCGATAGCGAGACCGATGCCGCTTGCCGAGCCCGTGACGATGCAGACCTTGTCTTTCAGTTTCATGGCAGTCACTCCTTAATTTTCGAGATAATTGCGGACCACTTCGCCGAGGCCCGGCGTCAGGTCCGACAGAATAGGGATGGCGGATTTGACTTCAAGCACCGGCAGGTCTGCGACAGGCGCCAGCGCATGCGAAAACAGCTGGCCCCCCGCCCCTCCGATGCGCGTTTCACGGTGAGATCGTCGAGACGACAGCGTACACGTTTGCAGATGCGCCTTATATCATCCGTGTTCATGATTTTTTCTCGCCATCCACTTTTTGGCAGAGATCGAAAATCCGGATTCCGTTCGTCGGGCGGGTGCGGTTCTGCCAATCGGGATGATTGAGCGTCCTGACCACGTCGTCATGCCCGGCCTTCCAGTGTTCCTCGACCGAAAGCCGGGAGAACTCATAGTCCTTGGAATGGGTCTCATAGGCCGCCTGCCGGTAGATCAGGTGCACCATGGTAACCGCGCTGTCATTGCCGATCTTTTCCAGCAGTCTTGCGTCCGGATCATCCTTCAATTCGTCCGGCAGCTTCTCCATCAGCCGTTTGGCGGCCATGCGAATGGTCTGGAGCTTGCGGAACTGGTCCGTGTTCATACGGGTGCGGCTGGAGAAGCGGATTTCCTTTTCGCGCGCCTCGACATCGAACAGATCCTTGGGCAAAGGACCGCGGGCGCTGAACAGATCGACCTGAAAAATGCAGAGGTCGCTTTCAAGCTCCTCACCACCCAGCACGCGCTGCAACGGCGTGTTGGAGACGAGGCCTCCGTCCCAGTAATAGCGGCCGTCGATCTCGATCGGCGCAAAACCCGGCGGCAGGGCGCCGGATGCAGCCACGTGCTTGGCGGAAAAATCCTGATGCAGGTTGTCGAAATAGTTGAAATTGCCGCTCATGACATCCACGGCCCCAAGGCTGAGACGGATCGCGCCGGAATTGATCAGGTCGAAATCGACCAGTTCGGCCAGCGTCTGCTGCAACGGCAGGGTGTCATAAAGGCTGATCTGTGCCATCGGATCGCCGGGAATAGTCCAGGGAGCAAGGGCGCGGGGCTTGAAGAAGCCGGGCACACCGGTGAGCGAACCGAGAAAGGCGGATGCCTCGTTGAACCACTTGCGCATCATGTCGCCGGGCCCGACAGTCTGGCCGGCGAGCCCTGACGAGACACGATGCCAGAAGGTGCGCAGGTTGTCGATCCGCCTGTCCACCGGGCTGCCGGCGATGATCGCGGAATTGATCGCGCCGATCGAGATGCCGGCCAGCCAGTCCGGCCGGATGCCGGCTTCGTGCAGGGCTTCATAGGCACCGGCCTGATAGGCGCCGAGCGCGCCTCCACCCTGAAATACGAGAACTGTCTTTTCTTCGGATTTGGTCAAGGCGGCCGCCTTTCCTCACATATTGCACCTGCGAACAGAAGCGGACGGTACGCCCTGTGACAAGGGGCACGCAACTTAACTTTCGGCAATGTCGAGAGAACAGCGATTTCAGACAGACGTCGTCGCCCGACGACCGATACCGCCCGGTACCCGGCAGTTCCCTCTTGAAATCTGACGATTGTCAGCGGGACAGGGACGGTAAAACTACTGCAAGGCAATGTGCACGGCGAGCAGTACCCAAAGCGCGATCGTCGCGAGGACGCCGATGCTGAACAGGCGCTGACGCAGCATCAGCCGGTTCGAGGTGACATGCACATAGGCGTGCAGCATCCGGCTGACGACGAAGATCCAGGCGAAGACGATGGACACGATGCCGGCGCCACCGGTGACGAAAAGCGCGATTGAGATGACGTAGAAAAGAACCGGCAATTCGAACTGGTTGATCAGGTTGCGGGCAACCGTGGCGCTCGGTGCCGGCTCGATCGTCGGGATCTTGTAATCCTGCGCCTTGGCCGTCCCTGCGCGCACGGCACCGAAGCGACGCCTGGCCATCAGCATGTAGACACAGAGCGTCAAAAGGACCTGGGCCATGACGGGCCAGAATATCGCGGTGGATGCGGGCATTGAAACTCCGTGTGGTTTGTCGGACTGATCTATGGCGCTAGCCACCGAAATCCAGAACAACAACTGCGCAGTGTTTGCAACGACAAATGCGCCTTCCGCTTGACATGGCTTTTGCCCATGGGGAATGTCGGGACAAGCCAAGCAAAAACGTTTTGAAACACGGTGCCCATGTCCGATCATCTTCCCGGCGCCAGTGCGCTGCCAACGCACCACTTTGCCTCCATGCGCGGGCGTGATCCGCACGAACATCACCGTGTGGCGACGCCGCTTGAGCTCTTGTTCGACCTGACTTTCGTGATCGCCTTTGGCCTTGCCGCATCGCAGCTGGCACATCTGCTGGCCGAGGGACACGTCATGGCCGGGCTAGCCGGTTTTGGTTTTGCGATGTTTGCCGTGTGCTGGGCATGGATCAATTTTTCCTGGTTTGCCTCGGCCTTCGATACCGACGACTGGATCTACCGGATGACGACCATGGTGCAGATGGTCGGCGTGCTGATCCTGGCACTCGGCCTGCCGCCGATGTTCGCTTCGATCGATCAGGGTATCCACGTGGACAACAGCATCATGGTCCTCGGCTATGTGGTGATGCGCGGCGCCATGCTGTTCCAGTGGCTGCGCGCAGCGCGGCAATATCCGGATGGTCGCAAGGCCTGCCTGACCTATGCCACGACCATCCTGATCGCCCAGATCGGCTGGGTTGTGCTGATCTTCATCGACATGCCGCTTCTTGCGACTGCCGCCAGCGGCTTGGCGCTCGTTCTCGTGGAGATGACCGGACCCGTGCTGGCCGAGCGCTGGGCGGGAGGCACGCCCTGGCATGCACACCATATTGCTGAACGCTACGGGCTGCTGGCGATCATCACGCTCGGCGAAGGCGTGGTCGGTACGGTTGCCTCGATCAGTGCAATCGTCGATGCACAGGGCTGGAATCTCGATGCCGTACTGATCTGCGTTGCCGGCACGGGCCTTACCTTCGGCATGTGGTGGCTGTATTTCCTGTTGCCCTCAGGCGCGATCCTGCATCGCTTCCGCGAGCGCTCCTTCGTCTGGGGCTACGGCCAGATGGTGGTGTTCGGTGCAATTGCCGCAACCGGGGCCGGGCTGCATGTCGCGGCCTATTACATCGAGCACAAGGCACATATCGGCGCCGCCGCAACCGTTCTGACCGTTGCCGTTCCGGTTTTCCTTTATGTGCTGACGATCTTCCTGCTTTACGGCTACCTGCTGCAGCGCCTGAACGCATTCTACATTCTGCTGATGGCCGGAACGATGGCACTCGTCATCCTTCCCGTCGGCCTTGCCGCAGCCGGGCTGAATATGACCATCTGCCTCGTCATACTGATGCTGGCACCGCTTGTGCCGGTCGTCGGCTATGAACTGAAGGGCCACCGCTATGGAACGGATGCGTTGCGGCTCGCGCTTGAGCGCTGAACGAAAAAAGCGGCGAGATCACCCGCCGCTTTCCAGTCAATTCCCGCTGAAGCGGTTTTACATCGCGCCCGGATAGTTCGGGCTTTCGCGCGTGATCGTCACATCATGGGCGTGGCTTTCGCGCAGGCCGGCGCCGGAGATGCGCACGAAGGTGGCGCGTTCCTGGAAGTCCTTGATCGTCGCGCCGCCGACATAGCCCATGGAAGCCCGAAGGCCGCCGGCAAGCTGATGCAGCACGCCGGAAACCGGCCCCTTGTAGGGAACCTGGCCTTCGATGCCTTCCGGCACGAGCTTCAGCGTGTCGCGCACTTCGGCCTGGAAATAGCGGTCGGCCGAGCCGCGCGCCATGGCGCCGACCGAGCCCATGCCGCGATAGGCCTTGAACGAGCGACCCTGATAGCAGGAAGACCTCGCCCGGGCTTTCATCGGTGCCGGCAAGCAGCGAGCCGATCATGCAGGCGGATGCGCCGGCGGCAATCGCCTTGGCGAGATCGCCCGAGAACTTGATGCCGCCATCGGCGATGACCGGGATATTCGCGTCCTGGGCTGCCTCGACCGCCGCCATGATGGCGGCAAGCTGCGGCACGCCGACGCCGGCGACGATGCGGGTGGTGCAGATCGAGCCCGGACCGATACCGACCTTGACGGCATCCGCGCCGGCATCGATCAGCGCCTTGGTGCCGTCGCCGGTGGCGACATTGCCGGCCATGATGCGCACCGAATTCGACATCTTCTTGACTGCGGCGACGGCATCGAGCACGCGCTGCGAATGGCCATGCGCGGTATCGACGACGATCAGGTCGACGCCGGCGTCGATCAGGCGCTCGGCGCGCTCGATGCCGTCATCGCCGACGCTGATGGCGGCGGCGACGCGCAGGCGGCCCTGCGCATCCTTGGAGGCATTCGGGTTGAGCTGCGACTTTTCGATGTCCTTGACGGTGATCAGGCCGACGCAACGGCCGATCCGTCATCGACCACCAGCAGCTTTTCGATGCGGTGCGTGTGCAGAAGGCGCTTGGCTTCCTTCTGATCGACATTCTCCGTGACCGTGATCAGGTTTTCCCGGGTCATCAGTTCGTAGATCTTCTGGCTCGGATCGGAGGCGAAGCGCACGTCGCGGTTGGTCAGGATGCCGACGAGGCGGCCGGGTCTTGCCGCCGTTGCATTTTCGACCACCGGGATGCCGGAGATCGAATACATCTTCATCAGCGCCAGCGCATCGGCGAGCGTGGCGTCCGGGCCGATGGTCACCGGATTGACGACCATGCCGCTTTCGAACTTCTTGACCTGGCGGACCTGTTCGGCCTGCTCGATCGGGGTCAGATTGCGATGGATGACGCCGATGCCGCCGGCCTGCGCCATGGCGATCGCCAGACGGCCTTCGGTGACGGTGTCCATTGCGGACGAGAGGATCGGCAGGTTGAGATCGATGTCCTGGGCGATGCGGGTGGCGATATTGGTCTGCCCCGGCATGACTTCGGAATGCCCGGGTTGCAGAAGAACGTCGTCGAAGGTCAGAGCCTCCAAGCCGGTTGCCGTTTCGATGATGCGCGCCATGGCCAAATCCCTTCAGTAAATGGAATTCTCCCCGCACAATCGGATAACCGTGCGGTGGGAGACTCGCCGCGCTTGACGGGCGAGAGTTTCTTGGAAGTTGGCGAGGGCTGGTAACACGGATATGACGGGTTGGAAAGTGCAAAGGCCCGGCGAAAACGCCGGGCCTGCCAAGTTATTCTTGCATTGCGGCAAAGGCCGCAGTTCAGAGCTCGAACTGATAGGTTTCCGGCACGAAGCGATAGCCCTGGTCGAGCTTTTCGACAAAGCCGACCGCCGGGAACGGCATGTGGTAGCCGACGAAGGGCAGACGGTCGGTCGCGATCATGTCGAAGACCTTTTTCCGGGTCGCCGCAGCCGCCGTCTTGTCCATGTCGAAACGCACCTCCCAGTCCGGCCGCTGCAGCGACAGGACGAAGTGATTGGCGGTGTCGGCCGTCAGGACCAATCCCTTGCCCTCGGATTCGATGCGATAGATCATGTGGCCCGGCGAATGACCGAACGCTGCCATGCCAGTGATGCCCGAGACGACTTCGCCGCCATCGCCAACGAAGGTCATCTTCTCGGCCAGCGGCACGACCTTTTCCAGCACGCCCTTGTGACCGTTTTCCGCCGGTGTACCCGCACGCGCAGGATCCTTCCAGAAATCGAACTCCGCCTGGCCGGTAACATAACGCGCATTCTTGAAGGTTGGCTGACCGCCCTCCATCAGACCGCCGATATGATCGCCATGCATGTGGGTGATGACGACGACAGTCACCTGATCCGGCGTATAGCCTGCCGCCTGCATGCCGGCGACGAGTTGTCCTGCACCTGCGGCACGGCCGCCCTCGCCCATGCCGGTATCAAACAGGATGACGTCCGAACCGGTATCGACCAAGGTCGGCGAGAAACCGTTGACGAATTTTTCCGTCGGCAGGAAATTCGCCTGCAACAGCTCCGCCACTGCCTCGGGCGACTGGTTGGTGCCAAAGGTTTCCTGCGGCTTTTCCGAAACCCGCAAGCCATCACTGATGACCGTGACGGTGAAGGAGCCCATCTTGAAGCTGTTGGTCTTTGCAGCAGGCGACGTCATGGCGTCTGTCTTGGTTTCAGTCTGGGCAAAGGCAGTCCGGTTCATCAGGAACGGAATGGCGAGCGCGCCGGCCGCAGTCGCGCCAAACAGGGCACGGCGGCCAAGGGGAAGGATATCGGTCATAGGAGCCTCCAGCGGACAATAGGGTTCAAATCGATGGCGTCTTCCGACGCAACGTCACATCTAGCGTCTTGACAGGCAATGGCACTGCCCCTCACAGGGATGTGATCGCACATCGCGTACGAACCGACGATTTTTCCCGACAAAGCCCTATTTCCTCGTCGTCCATTGCATCGCCAAGGCCTGTCCGCATGAACCGCATTGTCCCGATGATCCTTGCCGTCGCCCTGTTCATGGAGCAGATGGACTCAACCGTCATTGCCACCTCGCTGCCTGCCATTGCCCATGATCTGGGCGTCGGGCCGATCACGCTGAAGCTCGCGCTGACCTCCTACATGGTCTCGCTGGCGATCTTCATTCCGCTGAGCGGCTGGATGGCCGATCGCTTCGGGGCAAAACGCATCTTCCGCTCGGCCATCCTGGTCTTCGTCGCAGGCTCGATCCTCTGTGCCTTTTCCGGCGACCTCATCTCCTTCGTGGTTTCGCGCTTCCTGCAGGGCATGGGCGGCGCGATGATGACACCGGTCGCGCGGCTCGTCCTCGTGCGCTCGACGCAGCGCAGCGAGCTTGTCGGCGCCATGGCACTGCTGACCATTCCGGCGCTCGTCGGGCCGCTGGCCGGGCCACCGCTTGGCGGTTTCATCACCACCTATTTCTCCTGGCACTGGATCTTCCTGATCAATGTGCCGATCGGTATTGCCGGCTATTTCCTCTCGGGCGCCTATCTCCCGGAAATCGAAAGTGCAGCGCCGCCGCCGATCGATATCAAGGGCTTTTTCCTCAGTGCCATGGCCGCATCAGGCACGATGTTCGGCCTTTCGGTCATGAGCCTGCCGGCCCTGCCGCCCATCATCGGTGCGGTTGCGGTTATGGTCGGCATCACCTGCGGCTTCCTCTATGTCCGCCACGCCCGCCGCCATCCGGCGCCACTGCTCGATCTCGACCTGTTCAAGGACAGTGCCTTTCGCGCCGCCGCGATCGGCGGATCCCTGTTCCGCATCTCGATCGGCGCCATACCGTTCCTGATGCCTCTGATGCTGCAGGTGGGTTTCGGCCTCAGCCCGTTCCAGTCCGGGATGATCACCTTCGTCGGCGCGATCGGGGCGCTGACCACGAAGTTCTTTGCCAAGCGCGTGCTGGTCTTTGCCGGTTTTCGCACGACGCTGATCATCGCGGCGCTGGCGGGTGCCGCCCTCACCTTCGTCAACGGGCTTTTCACGCCGGCCACGCCCTACCTGGTCATGGCGTTCCTGCTGCTCCTGGCTGGCTTTGCCCGTTCGTTCTTCTTCACCAGCGTGAACGCGCTGTCGTTCGCCGATATCGACGATGCCGATGCCAGCAAGGCAACATCGATGAGCGCCGTGCTGCAGCAGATCAGCCTTGCCATGGGCGTGGCGGTTGCCGGCGCCATCCTCGAGATCGAGACGACGCTGACCGGATCATCGCTCGCACTCAGGGATTTCCAGATCGCCTTCATGATCATCGGCGTCTTTACCCTGACCGCGATCATCCCCTTCATCACCATGGCCAAGAACGCCGGCGCCTCCGTTTCGGGTCATCGGCTGGCGGTCAAGGACGTGGAGACGACAACGGCGGTGAAGTGAGGGATGGCAATAGGTCTCTCATTTTTCCATACATGTATAGAAAATGGAGGTGCCAAAATGCTTGCCTTGAGACTTCCACCCGAGATCGAAGCGCAATTGGACGACCTCGCAAAGCGCTACAGGGCGCAGCAAAAGCTTTTACGCGCGCACCGCCATTCTTGAATATCTCGAATGATATCGAAGATGTCTATCTGGCTGAAAAGCGGCTTGAAGACATGCGGCTGGGGGGCGCCACGACAGTGTCGTTCGAGAGAACTGATCGAACAATATGGTTTGGAAAATTAAATTCCAGAATGCTGCTGAGCGCGAACTGGCGAAGATCGGCCCTATGCCGCGCCAAAGGATCCTACGCTTCCTGAATGATCGCGTTGTCCATTTGCAGGATCCCTGCTCGATAGGCGAGGCCGTTGCGAGGGTCGAAACGGGGTGAATTCTGGAATACCGCGTCGGAGATTACCGCATCATCGCTCACATCGAAGACAATACCGTATCAATCCTGATTGTCCGGATCGGCTAATCGTCGCTGACGTCTATCGACGCTGAAATAGAGCTAAACTGGCGCGGTTTCATGCACCGCCGAGAGCTTGTTGCCATCGGGATCGCGGACATAGGCGGCATAGAAATCCGCATGATACGGGCGCAGACCGGGCTTGCCTTCATCCGTGCCGCCGTTTGCCAATGCGGCCTCATAAAAGGCATCCACCACCGCCCGGCTTTCCGCCTCAAGCGCAATCATAGACCCGTTGCCGATCGTTGCCGGCTTTTCGTCGTAGGGCGTCACGACCCAGAGACGCGTCCGGCTATCGGCCGGCGCGCCGTAGCCGATCTCGACCTCTTCCGTGACCCGACGAACCATGCCGAGCGGCGCAAGGGCTGCATCGTAGAAGGTTTTCGCCCTGGACAGATCGTTGCTGCCCAGCGTGATATAAAGAAGCATGGCTCACTCCTCGTCGCGCGGCGTCTGTTCGCGTTCGTCATACATGTCGCCATCGCCTTCGGCATCGAAATCAGGCCGTGTCGGGCGGCTTGGGTCGCGCCCCTTGAAGCCCTTGGCGAGCAGGAACATTTCCACCGATTCGGCCCGCGAGGCGGCCGGCTTCACATGGATGACCTGTTTGAAATTCTGCTTCAGCAGCGTCAGCAATTCGCGTTCGGTGCCGCCCTGGAAGGTCTTTGCCAGGAAATGCCCGCCCTCGGCCAGAACGTCGATGGCGAAATAGGCCGCCACTTCGCAAAGATGCATCGTGCGGATGTGGTCGGTCTGCCGATGGCCGGTCGTCGGGGCCGCCATGTCGGACAGGACCAGGTCAGGCGTGCCGCCCAGGGCCGCCATGAGCTTTTCCGGCGCCGTCGGATCGAGGAAGTCGAGCTACAGAATATGCACGCCGGCCAGCGGATCAAGCTCGAGAAAATCGATCGCCACGACCTTGGGGTCGGCATCGGTCGAATTTGTCACCTTGGCGGCGATCTGCGACCAGCTGCCCGGTGCCGCACCAAGATCGATGATGCGCTTTGCGCCCGTCAGGATCTTGTGCTTCTCGTCGATTTCCAGAAGCTTGAAGGCGGCGCGCGCGCGATAGCCTTCGAGCTGCGCCCGCTGGACATAGGGGTCGTTGATATGGCGCTCGATCCAGCGCCGCGACGACGCCTTCAGCTTGCCCTTCTTGACCTTCTGACCGAGCTTTGCGGCCGGTGCGGTTTCCACCGATCGGAGGTTTCGTCATGAATTGTTTCCTTCGTGGGAACCATGCGGTGCCTGCTGGCTGCGCGGGAACCGGCGCGGACGCCCCCGCCGCCAGACGCCGTCATCGGCCATCATATCGGTCAGCAGGCCTTCGCGCAGGCCGCGATCGGCGACGCGCATGCGCTCCGACGGCCAGCGGCGGCGAATGGCCTCGAGAATGGCGCAGCCGGCCAGGACCAGATCGGCCCGATCAGGGCCGATGCAGGGGTTGGCCGCCCGCGCCGTAAAATCCCAGGACAGAAGCCGCGCCTGCATCGCCGTCACTTCATCATCCGAAAGCCAGAGGCCATCGACCTTGCGCCGGTCATAGCGCGGCAGATCGAGATGAACGCCGGCCAGCGTCGTCACCGTGCCCGACGTGCCGATCAGATGAAAGCCCGCTTCCGGACTGTTGTCGAGCAGATCGATGGCCGGGCAATCGAAACTGGCGAGCATGCCCTCGACCTCCTGCACCATCGCCTCGAAGCCGTCCGGCGTCACATCCTGGCCGCCATGGCGCTCGGACAGCGTCACGACGCCGACCGGCAGCGAGGTCCAGTGGGTGATGTGGTTGGCCAGCCGGCTGCGACGCGGTTCTCGCCGATCTTGATCACGGCGATTTCCGACGAGCCGCCGCCGATATCGAAGAGCACCACCGATTTCGTCTCGCGCCCGACCAGCGACGAGCAGCCGGACACGGCAAGACGCGCCTCCGTCTCGCGGTTGATGATCTCGAGCTCGAGGCCGGTTTCGCTGAGCACGCGCTCAAGGAAGTCTTCGCCGTTGTCGGCAGCGCGGCGGCTTCGGTCGCAATCAGCCGGCTGCGGCGAATATCGCGCATCTTCGAGCTTGGCGGCGCAGATCTTCAGTGCCTCGATCGAGCGGTCCATGGCTTCCGGAGACAGCCGCCCGGAGGCGCCGAGCCCCTCGCCGAGCCGCACGATGCGCGAAAACGCATCGACGACGCGGAACTGGCCCGGCCGTGTCGGCTGCGCGATCAGAAGCCGGCAATTGTTGGTGCCGAGATCGAGCGCCGCATAGAGAGGGGCGGAGATATCCGCGGTGTGATGCGAGCCTTGCGTATTCGAGGAAACAAACGACGGGCCCGGTGACACGGCATTGCGCCAGCCCTCGAAACCAGTTTGGGCATGGGGCTTGCGGTCCTCGGCGACAGTCACCGACGGCGCAGCCTTTGGCCGCTCGGACTGAGGCGCTGCCTGCGGCTTCTCGCCGTTTGCCAGCGGACGGCCCTGCAGGCCACGGCGGTTGCGCCGCTTCTTGCCCTGATGCGGGCCATTGCCCGGCCCGGAGCCCGCACGCTGTCTGGAGGCTTGCCGATGTGAACCGGATTCGACCGTTCCGCCAGACACAGCTTCGCCAGCGGACGATTGCGCATTGGCCAAGGGAGGTGTGCCATGCCCGGCCTTGGACCGGCGGCGACGCTTGCGCTTGCGCAGCTGCTCACCGTTATCTTTCACTTCGGGACGTCCTGCCTCACCGGTCAAGCCGGCTGGGCTGACATTCGCAGAAGGCTTGCGCGACGGATTGTGCCGTCTGCGTTTGCCCTTGCCGGAACGGGGCATGGCTTGCCCGTCGCTCCGACCTGCTGCCGACGCCCCGGAAACGGACGGCTGTTCGCCGCTGTCGGGGTCTTTCACGTGTTTGTCCATTGCGCCGCGCGGAACTGGATGCCGCTCAAGGCGCTCTCTTGATTTTCGTTGGGCCGACTTTACCAGCGCTGCCCGATTTCGCCAAATTCTTTTTGCGCACTGCAAACCCGCCCCGAAAACCCGACGAAGCGGCGCCCGCAAAAGCTTTTCAAAGCGCCCCCAACTTTTTTCCCAAAATCTATTTGCATCCGCCGCCGTTTTGTTTATAAGCCCGGCACACCGGCTGGGCGACACGATCACCCAAGCAGCGTTGGGGAATAGGTTAACGGTAGACCCACGGACTCTGACTCCGTTAGTCCTGGTTCGAATCCAGGTTCCCCAGCCAATCTTTTTCAAATTCCAGGCAGACTAGCAAATGGCATGGATTGCGCCGTAATTTCAGTGGGTTGTACGCCTGCTGGAATCTGAAAGACTGCTGCTGGCACTTATCCGCCGCCATCTTGGGGCCTCAGTCTCTGATAGGCTTTTCGAGACTTACAGGTTGAGAAAGCCGCATCGGCTTCTCAATCACACATTCGATGTGGACGTGATTTGCGCTCAGAGCGCGGCGACGATCTTTCGCTGTGCTTGCCAGTCGGATGGCATCGCATTGCTTGAGAGCCATTTGGTGGTGAGGCCCAGCGGCTGATCGCCTGCCACGACCGCCTGAACGATTGCTGGTGCCAGAAAGGCCAGATCGATGATCTGCATGACCCGGCGCGTCGAGAGATTTTCGGACTTGGCGATGTCGTCGAAGTTTTGCCCCCGCTTGATCGCATCATAATATTGCTGCGCCTTGGCAATGTTGCGGGTCAGAACCTCATCGCGGATTTTGCTCGGCGCGGCACCAATGATCAGTTTCGTCTCCACGCCGCGTTTGCGATGCTGGAAGCTGCGGGTGAATGCCAGAACTGCGGGATTGATCGCCTCAGTCGGTAGCGAGATCAGTTCGGCGACACATTGGTGCGGGAACTGCGAGCTCATAAGTCGGCACCGGATTGCGCCAGCGTTTGAACGGAAGCAGACCTCCATTCCCCTGTTAACCTCGGGCCGCTGCAGTTTGGCCTAAAATATAAACTCATGACCTGCCGCACTCTTCCGCACAGGACGGGTCTGCCTCACTCTGGTCCGAGTGTACCGGGGAGGACCGGGCGTGGAGGAGACTATGGCGACGAACTCGATCGGTCGCGCGGCCGACCTGTATTCGCGGCCGGGCGCATGCCTGGAGGTGATCATCATCGGTGCGGGCTTCGGCGGTATCGGCATGGCGCACAGCCTGAAGGCGCGGGGCATCGACAATTTCATCATTGTGGAAAAGGCAGACACGGTTGGCGGCGTCTGGCGCGACAATGTCTATCCGGGCGCGGCCTGCGATGTGCCGTCGCATCTCTATTCCTTCTCGTTTGCGCCCAATCCGGACTGGTCGCGCATGTTTGCGGTGCAGTCGGAAATCCATGCCTATCTGGAGCGCTGCGCCGACGATCTGGGCATCCGCAAACATGTCCTTTTCGAAACAGAGGTGCGCAGCGCCATGTTCGATGGGGCGGCCGACGGCTGGACGGTGCAGCTTTCCGACGGGCGGGTGCTGTCGACACGGCTTCTCATCAGCGCGGTCGGGCAATTGAGCCGCCCGGCCATTCCGCGCCTTGCAGGCCGTGAGGATCTTCAGATCCCCGCCTTCCACTCTGCCACCTGGGATCATCAGATCCCGCTGGAGGGCAAGCGGGTCGGCGTCATCGGAACCGGCGCATCCGCCATCCAGTTCGTGCCGGCCATTGCCGACCGGGTCGGCCACATGACGGTCTTCCAGCGCTCGCCGGCCTATATCCTGCCGAAGCCGGATCGGCCCTATACGGCGGGCGAGCGGCAGCGTTTTGCCGCCAATCCACTCGCCATGCGGCTGCATCGCCTGCAAATCTACATGCGTTACGAGGCGCGGGCGCTCGCCTTCACGCGGGTCAAGCAATTGATGGAAATCGCCGCCGGCTGGCCCTTCCGCCGCATGCTGAACGGCGCGGTAAAGGACGAGGCACTTCGAAAGAAGTTGACGCCCGACTATCCGATCGGCTGCAAGCGGCTGCTGCTCTCCAACGACTACCTGCCGACCATGGCGCGGCCCGATGTCGAACTGGTGACGGATGGCGTCAGGCGGCTGACGCCGCGCGGCGTCGAAACGGCGGACGGGCGGCAGCGCGAATTTGATGTTTTGATCTACGGCACCGGCTTTGCAGCCACCGAATTCTTGAGCCCGATGAGGATCACCGGGCGTGATGGCGTCGACCTCAACGAGGCCTGGAGCACGGGGGCCTCTGCCTATCTCGGGATGAGCGTTCCGGGTTTCCCCAACTTCTTCATGCTCTACGGTCCGAATACCAATCTCGGCCACAACTCCATCGTCTACATGCTGGAATCCCAGATCGCGCATATCATGCGTTGCCTGGACCGCATGGGAAGGACTGGCGCGCGTCGCATCGAGATCGGCCACGATGTCTTCGAGAAACAGGATGCGCGCATCCAGACGCGGCTTGCCCGCACGGTGTGGAACGGCTGCAAGAGCTGGTATCTGACCGAACAGGGTCGCAACACGACCAACTGGCCGGGTTTCACGCTCTCCTATCGCTGGCTGACGCGCCATCTCAGCCTCGATGCCTACAGGTTCAGTCGAGCAACAGGCGATGCGGAAAGCGCGCGGGTGATCCTTGCGCCGCAGGGTCTTGCCGAGCGGGTGACGGCGGCAGCGCTGCGCGGCTTCCTGCGCGTCGCCTTTCGCACGCTGATCGGGCCGCCTTTTCCGGCGGGCGTCCAGCGCGGCGTGGTCGCGCTTCTGGCGACCTTCATGCCCGGCATAGCAGGGATCACGCAAAGCCGGGCCGATATCGGCACATTGCGCGTGGACGTGCTGACGCCCCGCCATGCCGATGGCGCAACGGCACGCGGCGCGATCCTTTATCTGCATGGCGGTGCCTTCTGCCTCGGCAATGCGCGCACGCATCGCTCGGTGACGACACGGCTGGCAAAAGCGGCGGGCATGACGGTCTGGGTGCCGGACTACCGGCTCGCCCCGGAACATCCCTATCCGGCCGGGCTTGAGGATGTGAGGGCATGCTGGCAGGCGATGCGTCGGGCTGGCCATCGCGCCGAGGATATCGTCCTTGCCGGTGATTCCGCGGGCGGCAGCCTGGCGCTGGCGCTGGCCATCATGCTGCGCGACGAGGGCCGGGAGAGGGCTGCCGGCCTCGTGCTTATCTCCCCCGTCACCGATCCCACGCCTGCCGGGGCCTCGACCAAGGCTGATGATCCGATGATCCGGCGCGGCTGGCTGCAGCAGGCACTCCAGTGGTATCGCATGCCGGCCGACGTTCCGGTGCAGCAGCCGCTCAAGGCCGCACTGGATGGCCTGCCGCCCATGCTGATCCAGGTCGGCGACGAGGAAATCCTGCTCGACGATGCCACGCGGCTTGCCCGCGAGGCGCACCGCCAGGGCGTCGAATGCCGGCTCGAAATCCATGCGCGCCGCTGGCATGTTTTCCATCTCCAGTCGACCTATCTTGCCTCGGCCCGACGTGCGCTTGGCAGCCGCCGGAGCCTATGCGCGATCCTGCGTAACGTTTTCGGCTAGTATGTCTGCGGCCGGGTCAAGGCAGGAGCGGTCGCGCCAGAGTGTGGACGCCTGAGGCCAAATCGAAGTGTTTGAAATGACTGGCCGTCGCGGGTGTTGGAGCCGCGGCGGATGGGAAGAGATTAAAAAGAACAAAACGGAGGGAATATGATCGAGACAGCCGATTACATCATCGTCGGAGCCGGCCCCGGCGGCTGCGCCGTAGCCGCGCGCCTTGCCGAGGCAAGACCGGATGTCACCATCGCACTTCTGGAGACCGGACCGGCCAAGGCCTCGATCCTCTCCGATATTCCGCTTGGCATTGCAGCTCTGGTCGCCTTTCGCGGGCGGCACAACTACGCCTATCAGACCGTCCCGCAGCCCGGGCTGAACGGGCGGCGGGGCTTTCAGCCGCGCGGCCGGGGCGTCGGTGGATCGAGCCTCATCAACGCGATGATCTATGTTCGCGGGCAGAAAGAGGATTATGACGGCTGGGCCGAGGGGGGCTGCACCGGCTGGTCGTGGTCGGAGGTTCTGCCCTATTTCCGCCGAGCGGAAGACAATGCGCGCGGAGAAGACGCACTGCATGGCGCCGGCGGCCCCTTGCGCGTCGAGGACCTGCGCGAGGACAACCCGGCAACGCAGGCCTTTGTGCAGGCGGCCAGAGAATGCGGCTATCCGTATAACCACGATTTCAACGGCCCGGTGCAGGAAGGTGTCGGCGAATATCAGGTCTTCCAGAAAGCCGGACGACGCTTCAGCGCGGCAAGGGCCTATCTGGAGGGCGCGCAGGAGCGGGCCAATATCCGCGTGATTGCCGACGCGCAATGCACCGGCCTCCTCTTCGAGGGCAAGCGCGCCACAGGCGTGCGCTATCGCCGGGGCGGCAGCGAGCGGCGCATCGGGGCGCGGCAGGAGGTGATCCTGGCCGCCGGTGCCTTCGGCACGCCGCAATTGCTCATGGCCTCGGGCATTGGCCCGGCCGATCATCTGGCGCGCCACGGCATTCCGGTCTTGCACGATCTTCGCGAGGTCGGGTCCAATCTGCAGGACCATCTGGACTATACGATCAGCGCAAAATCCAATGCCGAAGGGCTCTTCGGCTTCAGTCTGGGCGTTGTGAATCAGGGGATCCGGGCGCTTGGGCCGTGGAAGCGCGATGGGCGGGGCATGCTGACGACGAATGTCGCGGAGGCCGGAGGCTTCCTGAAGAGCGATCCCACGTTGACGCGGCCCGATTTGCAGCTGCATTTCTGCCTCGGCATTGTCGATGACCACAATCGCAAGCGCCATCTCGGCCGAGGCTATTCGCTGCATATCTGCGCGCTGCGGCCCTACAGCCGGGGAGAGGTGCGGCTGGCGAGCGCCGACATGCGCAAGGCCCCGCTGATCGATCCGAAATTCCTGAGCGACGAACGCGATCTCGACACGCTGGTCGCCGGCGCGAAGATTTCGCAGCGCATCCTTGCAGCACCCGCCATGGCGGCGATGAATGGTCGGCCGGTCTATGGCAGCGGACGCGACGAGGACGCGCGGCTGCGCGATCTCATCCGCGATCATGCCGATACGATCTATCATCCCGTCGGCACCTGCCGCATGGGCAGCGATGACGGCTCGGTCGTCGATCCGCAATTGCGCGTGCGCGGTGTCGCCGGGCTCAGGATTGCCGATGCCTCGGTCATGCCGAGCCTTGTCAGCGGCAATACCCAGGCCCCGACGGCGATGATCGGCGAGAAGGCGGCGGACCTGATCCTTGGCGTGAATGCGCGCGAGGAAGGCGAGCGATTAATTGCCTGATATCGTTTCCCGCGCCCGGTTGCGATAGACGCTGGGCGCGAGGCCGGTCCATCGCTTGAAGGCCTGCGAGAAGCTGGAGAGATCGCTGAAGCCGAGCTGTTCGGCGATCTCGCCGATACTGAGGGTATCGTCGGCCAAGAGAAGCTCGGCCTGGCTTCGGCGGCCTTCTGCGGAAAGCGCGCGAAAGGACGTGCCCTCGGCCTGAAGCCTGCGCTTCAGCGTGCGCTCGCTCATGTTCGCCCGCCGCGCAAAGGCGGTGAGGCTTTCCGGCGGCCTATCGGCATAGGCCGTGCGGTAGCGATAGGAGACGGCCCCCGTCTTCAAGCCGCGCTTCTGCTGTTCGAGGCGCTGGCGGCACATGGTCTCGGTCATCGCCGCCGTCACCGGATTGGCCTGTGGCAATGCGCGATCGAGATTGGGGCGATCGACGACGATGCGGTTGGCGGGCGCGCCGAGGGTAATCTGCGTGCCAAAAATGGCCGGCAGGGGCGCTGCGGCGGGATCGCGTGGCGGGATCTTCATCTCGAAGCGAAGCAGTGCCGGCTCTTCGCCGAGAATTTCGCACATCAGCAGGGCGGCTGCCATCATATCGCGGGCGACGACGAAATCGCGCAGATCATCCGGGAGATCAGGCTCGTCGAACGCGAGAATGCCATGATCGGCCCGTTCCTCAAACGAGATCGCGGTGAAGGCATGGGTGAGCGGCAGGAAGCGCATGGCAAATTGCAGAGCGTCGCGCCCGGTCGCCCGGCTGACCAGCGCCAGCCCCCAAATTCCATACATGGCGAAATGGAATTCCTGCCCGGCATCGACGCCGAGCCGCACGGGATCGCCCAGACGCTTCACGAGATTGACGAGTACGCGCAATTCCTGCGATGCTGCGATCTCGCTATCGGCGGCGTGCAGCTGCGTCTGCGTGATGCGACTGCCTGCGAGAACATCGGCTGCCGAAATACCGCGATGGCGGGCGAATTCCGCGATCACCAGAACGCCTGCAGGGCCGCGGGGGTAGTTCCAAAATTCCATCGATCTACCCGGCAAAGCTGCGGCTTGGCCCCGATAATAAAGCAAGTGGCCTCGCCTGTCATGGGGTGCCCGGAGCCTGCATCGCACTATGTCATGAGGCGCATCCGGCTTTTTCGCGACTGCCGGCTGCCTAAGGAGGAGGAGCATGAGAATGATGGAATTTGCAGGTGGCTTTCATGAGCGGCCTTGACGCACAATTTGCTGCGCAGAAGGCGGCATTCGCGGCAGAACCATGGCCGGATCTGGCATCGCGGCAATCGCGCCTGGAGCGGCTGGCCACCCTGACGCGCGACAATGAAGCCGCCATTGTCGCGGCGATCGACGCCGATTTCGGCGGGCGCTCGCCGCATGAGACGCGGCTTGCCGAGCTTTTCGTCGTCTCCGCCGGCATCAGCCACGCCCGCTCGCACTTGAAGCGCTGGATGCGGACGCGGTCGGTTTCAACCGCGCTGCATTTCCTGCCGGCACGCAACCGGCTGATGCCCCAGCCGCTCGGTGTCGCCGGCATCATTTCACCCTGGAACTATCCCTTCCAGCTCGCCATCGGTCCGGCGGTCGCAGCGCTGGCCGCCGGCAACCGGGTGATGATCAAACCATCGGAGCTCACGCCGCACTTCTCCGATCTGCTGTCAAGACTGGTGGCTGATCTCTTCAATGCGGACGAGCTTTGCGTTGTCACCGGGGATTCCGAGATCGGCAAGGCCTTTGCCAGCCTTCCCTTCGACCATCTCTTCTTCACCGGCTCGACATCGGTCGGCCGGCAGGTGGCCATCGCCGCCGCCGCCAATCTGACGCCCGTGACGCTGGAACTCGGTGGCAAGTCGCCGGCAATCGTCGATACCTCAGCCGATTTCAGCCGGTTTGCACGCCGCATCGTCTACGGCAAGCTCCTGAATGCGGGGCAGACCTGCATTGCACCGGACTACCTTCTGGTGCCGAAAGGGCAGAGCGCGGCGGTGGCCGAGCAGCTCGCGCGTGCGGTGCGGTTGCTGTATCCGACCCTTGAGACCAATCCCGATTACAGCGCCATCATTTCTGACCGCCACCGCGCACGGCTGACCGCGCTGGTGGAAGAGGCGCGCGAACAAGGCGCGCGCATCATTGAGCTTTCGCCGGAGGCCGAACGGGGACGGCAGCGCCACAAGCTGCCGCCGACGCTGATCCTCGACGCCAAACCGTCGATGCGTGTCATGCAGGAGGAAATCTTCGGGCCGCTCCTGCCCATTCTCGAATATGACGGCATCGATGCAGCCATCGCCCATATCAAGGCGGGCGACCGGCCGCTTGCGCTCTACTGGTTCGGCAGCGATGCGGCCAACCGTCAGCGTGTGCTCACCGAAACCCATGCCGGCGGCGTGACCATCAATGATTGCCTCTGGCATCTGGCGCAGGAGGAGCAGCCCTTCGGCGGCGTCGGCGCGAGCGGCTCCGGGGCCTATCACGGCGAATGGGGCTTCCGAACCTTCAGCCATGAAAAACCGGTCTTCAGCCAGGCGAGATTGAGCGGAACGGCGCTCTTCCAACCTCCCTATGGCAGGGTGTTCGACATGCTGCTGAACGTGCTTCGCCGCATCACATGAGGTTCATGCGTCGTCCAGAGTGGCCATATCATTCCCGACCACGACCTCAAGCCGTCGAAGCCCTCACGCAGCAAGTGAGGCGCGCACGCGCTGGCGATCGACTCGACCTGCTGGCCAACAAGGCCGGGCTGCTCTGGTCGGGCGATTTCAAAGCGTCAGCCGCCGGCAGGCAACTGAGCGGCGTTACCCCGCCAGCGCAGAAAACGCTTTCCCCCTCACCCCTTCGGATCAGCATCCAGGATCGACACCCCCGCATCGCGGCGGGCTTTTGGAAATAGCGGGGTGATGTTGGAGGTTTCGCCCTTGCGGGCGGCTTCGCCTTCGTGGCGGCGGTTGCGGGCCTGGGTAATGCGGTTTATGCGGCGCTGGAAGTCGGCGCGCGGATCGTAATAATCCGGGCGTTCGGGTTTCTGCAGCTTGTATTCCGACGAGAGGGTTTCGATCAGATCGAGCGCGCGCACGCCAAGGCGCGAAAAATCCTCCTCGCGGCGCTCGAACAGGTCGTCGAAGGCGGGCGGGATGACTTCAAGCGAATCAAGACCGTCGAGAACATTGCGAAGCCGGTTCGGCATCCACAAAATCTGCTCGGCAAGATCGGGCTTGAGCACGCTCCATTCGACATCGCGCGGCAGGTTGAGACGGGGATCATCAATGTGGAAGACGAATTCGGACGGATCGGCCGGGTTGAACTCCGGCGTATCGCTGACGGCCGCATGGCAGGAGCCGACGAACTCGTCGAGCGCGATCACGGTGCGAACGGCGAGCTGGCGCGCTTCGAGCGCCGAGCGGGCGCTGCGATTGTCGCTGACTGCCGGTCTCGAAGACACGGCGCTGACCAGCCAGCCGGTGACGACGCCCATCAATGTGAGGCCGGCACCCAGCAAGACGGATCCAATTCCACTGCCCAGAATCTCGTTCAATATGATGTCCCTGCGTTTGAGATACACCAATATCTAGTGGTTTGCGGGATCAACGACAAGTGACCATATGGGATTGCCAGCCGTGCATGCCCCGCAGGTCAGGCGTGGGCGCCCTGTGCCTGCTCGGCATAGGCTTCCTGCAACCGGATCTGGACGGCCTGCATGAACAGGCGCGCCTGGAAGGCGATTTCGGCCTCCGCAACACCATTCGCAACCAGCGCTGCCCTGAACGCCACCATTTCCGAACGCCAGAAACGGTTGGCGTCTTCGCCGTGAATCATCTGCAGCGCATCCGCGCAACGCTTTACGTCGGCAACGCGCCGATCTGCGGGAAATTGTACGAGTGTCATCGGTTCTCCAACCCACCAGTCGAATCACATGGGGTGGCTCCACAATCGCTTCCAAGGTCTTCACAAAAGCTAAACGCGCCGTCATTGCCGGTCTTGATGTGTCAGCAGACTGTCGATTTCGCCCGTCCGGACGTCAGGCGCCGTATTCCTCGTCCGTCACCTTTTCCAGCCAGTCCACGGTCTTGCCGTCGAGGGCTTCATGGATGGCGATATGGGTCATGGCCGTGGTTGGCGCTGCGCCATGCCAGTGTTTTTCGCCGGGTTCGAACCAGACGACATCGCCGGCACGGATTTCCTCGATCGGTCCGCCCTGACGCTGCACCCGGCCGCAGCCGGCCGTGACGATCAGGATCTGCCCGAGCGGATGGGTGTGCCACGCCGTGCGGGCACCGGGTTCGAAGGTGACGGCATTGCCGGCGGCGCGGGCGGGTTCACGGGCCGGAAACTGCGGATCGATCCGCACCGTTCCGGTAAACCAGTCGGCCGGGCCTTTTGCCGATGGCTGCGATCCGTTTTTCTGGATGTGCATGGTCGTTTCCTTCCTCTGGATGCCCGCCTTGTCGACTAAGACTTGCGGGATACGGCAGCGATGGCTGCGGCCAGCGTCTCGCCGGAATAGGGCTTGACCACAAGCTGCACCCCTGGCCCCGGCTCGATGCCTTCGTGGTTGCTGTGGCCGGTGGCGTAGATGACCGGCAAAGACGGCAAGATGGCGCGGGCGCGCTCCGCCAGCATGATGCCCGACATATCCGGCAGGCCGACATCGGTGACGAGAATGTCGATATGGCGTTCCGACAGGGCCGCCAGAGCGGATTTTGCATCCGCCGCCTCGATCACGCTGTGGCCGAGGTCCTCGAGAAGCTCAACCGTGCTGGCGCGGATCAGCCAGTCATCCTCGCAGACGAGAATGGTTTTCACGCCAATCTCTGCAGGCGGAACAGGCGCCTCGGCTGCAGCGCCGTGTGCCCTGGGCTCCTCAGCCTGATTGAGGGTCGCTTCCGTGCCTCGGTCAATCACATTGCCGTCCTCGTTTCCTGCCGCATCATCCTTGGACAGGACATAGCGTATTTTCCGGGCCAGCGCCTCGCGCGTATAGGGCTTGCTCAAAAGCTCGACACCCTCGTCGAGCCGGCCGGAATGCACAATCGAATTCTCCGTATAGCCGGAGGTGAAGAGGACGCTGATATCCGGCAGCCGCTCGCGGGCCTGACGGGCCAGTTCGGGGCTTTTCATCGGGCCGGGCATGACGACGTCGGTAAACAGAAGGTCGATCGCCATGCCGCTTTCGATCACCGTCAGGGCGCTCTGGGCATCCCTGCGCCTTCAGCACGCGATAGCCGAGATCGCTCAAGCAGCGCGACCACGGTCTCGCGCACCGCTTCATCGTCTTCGGCAACCAGGATGGTTTCGCTGCCGCCGGTGATCGGGCCGGATTCGATATCGACCAGCCGGTCCTCCGATCTGCGTCGAGCGCGGCAGATAGAGCTTGATCGTCGTGCCCTGGCCCGGTTCGCTGTAGATCTTGATATGGCCGCCCGACTGCTTGACGAAACCATAGACCATGGAAAGTCCAAGCCCCGTTCCCTTGCCTTCCGGCTTGGTCGTGAAGAAGGGCTCGAAGACCTGGTCGAGGATCTCCCGCGTCATGCCGACACCGGTATCGGTCACCGCCAGGATGACATACTGGCCGGCGCGTCACATCGCTGTAGTTCGCGGCATATTTGTCGTCGAGAAAGGCGTTCCCGGCCTCGATCGTCAGGCGGCCGCTGCCATCCATGGCATCGCGGGCGTTGATCGCGAGGTTGAGGATGGCGTTCTCGACATTGCTCGGATCGATGAAGGTGTTCCAGAGACCGCCGGCAACGATGGTCTCGACCTCGATCGCCTCGCCGAGCGCACGGCGCAGGATATCGTCCATGTTGCGCACCAGCCGGCCGATATTGACCACCTTGGGCGCCAGCGGCTGGCGGCGGCCAAAGGCCAGCAGTTGCGAGGCGAGCTTGGAGCCGCGGGCAACGCCGGCCATGGCATTCTGCAGCCGCTGCTCGGCCCTTGCATTGCCGGCAAGGTCATTGCGCAAAGCAGCTGCAGATTGCCGCTGATCACCTGCAGCAGATTGTTGAAATCATGGGCGACACCGCCGGTCAGGTTGCCGATCGACTTCCATCTTCTGGCTCTGGCGCAGCGCATCCTGCGTGCGCAGCAATTCGACGGTGCGCGCCTCGACGCGCTCCTCCAGCGTCGCCGCCAGATGGGCAAGGGCCGCCTCCGCCGTCTTCTGGTCATCGATATCGGTATTGGTTCCGATCCAGCGCTCCAGAGCGCCATTCGGGCAACGGATGGGAACGGCACGCGCAATATGCCAGCGGTAGACGCCATCATGCCGGCGCAGGCGGAACTCCACCTCGTAGGGCGCACCTGTGCGGGACGCCTCTGCCCAGCTGGCAGCCGTCGTCTCGACGTCATCGGCGTGCAGCATGGCGACCCAGCCGGTCCCGTCCAGCATGCCGGGCGCTGACCCGCTATAGGCATAGACGCGGTCGTTGAACCAGTCGAGGCGGCCATCGGGGCCGGCTGTCCAGACGTGGTTGGGCATGGATTGCGCCAGCGAACGGAACCGCGCCTCGCTTTCCAGGATCGTCATTTCCGTGAGTTTGCGGGCCGAAATATCCACGAACAGAACCGCGAAGCGATCCGGTCCCGCCTTGCGGGCGCGTGCCTCGAACCAGCGATCCGCAAGTGACGGCACATGGACCTCGAACTGCAGCGCTTCGCCGGTCTCGACGACACTTGCGTAACGCGCGATGAGTTCTTCGGGAACGCCGGGGATTGCCTGACGCACGCTGCGTCCGATCGCCGTTGACGCAGCCACGCCTGTCTGATCCTCGAAGGCGGGGTTGATTTCCACGAAGATGAAATCATCGACAATGCCGTTCGCATTGCGCACGACTTCGCCGATGAAGAAACCCTCCTGCATCTGCTCGAAAAGGCCTCGCCAGCGGGCTTCGCTTTCCTGGATGGCGGCTTCCGCCACTTTGCGTGCCGTGATGTCGAAGGCAATGCCGATGAAGCGGCGCTGGCCGCTTCCGGCGCTCGACATCACCTCCCCGCGCCGCGCGATCCAGCGCACCGCTCCCGTCTGCGGGTCGATACGGCGGTATTCGGCATATTCGAGCGGGTTGACCTCGGCCAGTTTTGCCGGCCCCGTAACGGCCCTGTCGTCGGGATGCAGAAGACCCACAAGCAGCGTGTCCGTTACCGGGATATCCGGACCAAGCCCCCAGATGCGGCGGTACTCGTCCGACACATCGAGGCGGCCGGTTTCGGGATACCATTCGAACGTGCCGATGCCGCCGGCCTCCTGGGCAATGCGCAGGCGCTGCTCGACACGAACCCGTTCGGTGGTTTCCTTGACGATCGACAGCACGCCGCCCGGCGCACCGTCCTCATCCAGGATCGGGCTGTAGTCGAGATTGAGCCAGACATCCTCGGGAACACCCATGCGCTCCAGAACCAGATGCTGATCCCGATAGGCAAGTGTGCCGCCAGCCAAAACGACTTTCAGGACATTGTCGTTGAAATCGGCGACCTCAGGCCAGCCCTCGCGCACATTGCAGCCCAGCAAATTCGGATGCCGACCGCCGGCGAAAGCGGCATAGGCATCATTGTAGATCATCACGCCATCCGGCCCCCAGAGCAGGATGATCGGGACATTGGCGCGCAATACCGTTGCAACGAGGGTCTTCAGCGGTCCCGGCCAGCCTGCTGGTCCTCCGATCGGTGTCCCGTCCCAATCAAACTGGCGGATCAGAGACGCCATGGGCCCATCCGACGACAGGAAGGAAAATGGCGAGGGCGAAGCCGAGATGTGCATTGAGACCTGATACAGATGAGTGAACCGAGCGCTGGTCGACAGCGATGGTCTGTATTGTGCTACGACGTTTTATTGGTCAACGAGGCACCGCAAATTCGGTCAATCACTCCACATCCATCAGTCTGACATAGAACAGATGTGCAGATCAACAAGGCTTGATTTCAAACATTTGCATACGCTCCACAAGACGCGTCAAGAACGGTCTGCAGCATTTCTTCTTTTGAAAAACATGGTATCCTTGAAAGTCTACGGAAGAAGCCGAGGAGAAACTGCAATGCACTACAGCGTTCAGATTTTCACCTGGAGCCCGAAGCTTGGCGTTCATCAAGTCGGCTCCGCCATCGAGATCGATGCCATCAGTCCGAAACTTGCAGCAACCTCCCTTCTGGGCATGCGGCTGGAGGACACAGGCACTTCGCGGAATCTCGCGGTTCGTGTCTGGAAGGCGGAAGACGCCGAAAAGGCGGATTGCTGTTGCTATTACTATCACTAGATTTGCAAATGACCCGCCGACATTCCTATGCGGTTTGACCTCTCGAAATATTTTCATTTCCACGGAACAAATTGGCGCACTGCACAATTTAGCAGGTTCTGGGGCAATAGGGGTTTTCGAGAATGGACGGCAAGGTCAATCAATACCGCGTGGAAGCGGGCAACTGGCAGAGCCTCGGCGCGACGCCAGACGCTGACGGTACGAATTTCGCACTTTTTTCAGCGCATGCCGAACGCGTGGAACTCTGCCTTTTCGATGACAGCGGCACGATCGAGACAGCGCGCATCGAACTTCCGGAATTCACCAACGAGGTCTGGCATGGTTATGTGCCGGGTCTCAAGCCGGGCGCGCTCTATGGCTACCGGGTGCACGGCCCGTTCGATCCTGCAAACGGTCACCGCTTCAACGCAAACAAGCTGCTTGTCGATCCCTATGCCCGCGAACTCGTCGGCGAGGTCCAGTGGTCCGCCGCGCATTTCGGCTATATCGCCGACAGCGAGGACAAGGATCTCTCGTTCAACGGCGAGGACAGCGCGCCCTTCATGCCGAAATGCCGGGTCATCGATCCGACGGCCCATGACTGGGCAAACGACCGTGGGCCGGATGTCCCCTGGTCGAACACGATTTTCTACGAGACCCATGTCAAGGGCTTCACCAAGCTGCATCCCGCCATCCCGGAAAACCTGCGCGGCACCTTCGAGGGCATGGGCCACGAGGCGATCGTCGGCTATATCAAGAGCCTCGGCATCACCTCCGTCGAACTGATGCCGATCCATGAATTTCCCGATGACGATTTCCTTTTGAAAAAGGGCCTGCGCAATTTCTGGGGCTACAACACGCTCGGCTTCTTCGCGCCGGCCCAGCGCTATTACGGTCCACGCGGCATCGCCGGGTTCCGCGACATGGTGCGCGCGTTCCACGATGCCGGGATCGAGGTCATTCTCGACGTGGTCTACAACCACACGGCAGAAGGCAACGAAATGGGGCCGACGCTGTCCTTCAAGGGCATCGACAACCTCTCCTACTATCGCACCCTGCCCGACAATCACCGCTACTACATCAACGACACCGGCACCGGTAACACCGTCAACACCTCCCACCCGCGCGTGCTTGCAGATGGTCACGGATTCGCTGCGCTACTGGGTCGAGCATATGCAGATCGATGGCTTCCGCTTCGATCTCGGCACGATCCTCGGGCGCGAGCCGGAGGGCTTCGACCAGCGCGGCGGCTTTTTCGACGCGATCGGCCAGGATCCGCTGCTGTCCAAGGTGAAGCTGATCGGCGAGCCCTGGGATATCGGTCCCGGCGGTTACCAGGTCGGCGGCTTTCCGCCGGGCTGGGCCGAATGGAACGACAAGTATCGCGACAAGATCCGCGATTACTGGAAGCTGACGCCCGGCGTCGAACCCGATCTTGCCGCCCGCATTCTGGGCTCCGGCGACATCTACGATCAGCGCGGCCGCCGCCCGTGGTCAACGGTCAATTTCATATCCGCCCATGACGGTTTCACCCTGAACGACCTCGTGTCCTACAACGACAAGCACAATGACGATAATGGCGAGGACAACAGGGACGGCCACAGCGACAATCGCAGTTACAATTACGGTGCCGAAGGGCCGACCGATGATCCAGCGATCAACGCAATCCGCGACCGGCAGAAGCGCAACCTGCTCGCGACCCTCTTCCTCTCCCATGGAACACCGATGCTGCTTGCCGGCGACGAATTCGGCCGTAGCCAGATGGGAAACAACAATGGCTATTGCCAGGACAGCGAGATTTCCTGGGTTCACTGGGAAGGCACGCCCGAGAGCGGCGAACAGCTAAAGGAATTCACCCGCCGGCTGATCACGCTGCGCCAGGAGCAGCCTTTGCTGCGCCGGGAAAGCTGGCGCGACGGCATGGTGATCAACTGGGTCAGCGCTGACGGCACGCCGCATCTCGGAGACGACTGGGGTGCCGGCACCGATGCGGTGCTCGGTGTCCATCTTCTCAGGGAGGATCTTCAGCAGGTAGAGGGGGTGTGGTCGGACGTTCTTACCCTCTTCAACCCGACGGATGCCAGCGTGCCTTTCACCGTTCCGGCTCCGCAGGAAGGGGCCTGGGCGCTGGCCTTTACGACAGCCGACCCTGACGCAGCGACCGCCACCCTACTGGGCGGTGAAGCCTTCGATCTCGAGGCGCGCAGCATGGCCCTGTTCCACCGCATATGATCGGCAGAGGACCGACGCCGCGTGGGTGACGAGAACATCGTTCACTCGGCGGCGTTGGCCCGTTCTTCTTCGGCATAGACAAAGCCCGGCAGCAGCTTGGCATAGAGCGCTGCATATTGCTCGGCGCTGCGCTCCCAGGAGAAGTTTGCCTTCATGCCCTGGTTCTGCAGCCGCGCCCATTTTTTCGGATCGGAATAGGCCTGCAACGCGCGGCGAACCGCAAGGCGAAGGTTTTCGGCTGTGGCCGGATGAAACTGGAAGCCGGTCGCCACACGCGCGGAAATCGCCGCGTCATTCGCATCGATGATCGTTTCCGACAGGCCGCCGGTGCGGGAGACGACGGGGACGCAGCCATAGCGCAGCGCATAAAGCTGGGTGAGGCCGCAGGGCTCGAAGCGCGACGGCTGGATGATCACGTCGGCACCGCCATGAATGAGATGGGCTGTCGCCTCGTCATAGCCGATCCGTACGCCGATGCGTCCCGGATACCGACCGGCCGTCGCGAGCAGCGACCGCTCGATATCCTCATCGCCCTTGCCAAGCACGATCAGCTTGCCGCCAACCATCGCGATTTCCTCGGCGACCTCGGCCAGCATGTCGCCCCCCTTCTGCCAGGTCAGCCGGCTGACCATCGCAAAAATCGGGCCTGCAGCATGATCGAGACGGAAGGCATCAAGCAGGTGGGCACGATTGGTGGCCCGCTGCCGCATTCGGCGATAATCGTATTTTTCAGGCAGATAAGGATCCGTGGCCGGGTTCCAGACATCCATGTCGATGCCGTTGACAATGCCCGTCAGCGCACCGGGCCGGGCGCTAAGCGCGCCGTCGAGCCCCATGCCGAGATCCGTCGAGACGATCTCGCGGGCATAGGTGGGGCTGACCGTGGTGATGGCGGTCGCCGTCTGGATACCGCCCTTGAGATAGCTGACATAGCCATAATATTCGAGGCAGTCGGTCGACAGCGTTTCAAGAGGCAGGCCGATCTGCGAGACGACAGAGGTCGGAAACTGGCCCTGGAACGCAAGGTTGTGAATGGTCAGCACGCTCGGCACGTGGTTCGCATTGTCGGAGTAGCGCATATAGACCGATGTCAGCGCCGTCTGCCAGTCGTGCGTGTGCACGAGATCCGGGCGCCAACCGGGTAGCAGGCCGCCCGCAAGGGCCGAAGCGACATAGGACAGGACACCGAAACGCTTCCAGTTGTCCGCAAAATCCTTTCCGTCCTGACCGACATAGGGACCACCCGAGCGGTGGTAGAGGGCCGGAGCGTCGAGGATCAGAAGGTCAAGTCCCTCGTGCTGGGCCTCGAGCAGTTGCGCGGGTGCGCCGAAAAGATCCGGAAAATAATAGACCTGCTGCTTGTCCTGGATCGCGGCCAGAAGCGACGGATAGCCCGGAACCAGCGTCCGGATGAAAGCGCCATATTTGGTGAGCGCCTTGGGCAAGGAGCCTGTGACATCGGCCAGGCCACCGGTCTTGATCAAGGGAAATATTTCGGATGTTACCGAGAGTATTTTCACGAAACCCTGTTTCCTTTTCCCGCCAGTATCTTGCCGCGTCGCACAAACATCATGCTGCACCGCCGAATCTGATGATGTGATAAACGGGCGTAGTTGTCCGCAGAAAAGAGAGCGGAGGCGCGATAAAAATTCATCCGGATCGTTTTTGGAGAGGACTTGCACGCCGGCAGTGCCGGCGCGGTCCGATTCAACATTGCGGGACGATTACGAGGCAGCCCTGCCGCGCTTTTTCGCCATGGTCTCTACGGGGGCATCGTTGGGGACGGGGGCATCGTTGGCGACGATGCTGAACGGCGTCGGCGCGGGTTTGGAAACTTCATCGTCCTCGGCCGGAGCGCTTTTCTCACTCAATTCGCGAACCGCCTGCTCCCAATGAAAATACTCCCGCCCCTCGGGAAAGCCTTCCGCTTCCCAGATTTCGTAGGCCCGTTTTCTGATGAGATCTTCGTCAGTGTCTGTCATCTGCTTCTCCCTTGCACATCACATTTCACCACAACGACAATCTTACGCCTTGGTTCCTTTTCCGACGATCACAATTTCCCTTCGGACTTCATTCTTTTGCGACGAAACGGGAAAAGCATGATTTTCCTTGGCTTTTACAAACACAGTCCAAAAGCAAGACTGGCGGCTAAGGCATGCGGCGCCTATAAGCGACAGGGTATTCGGCAGCGACCCTTGCTCTTACGCAAACGAATCAGTGCAATGCCCCGGCAAAACGTCGGTCATCGCCCCGCAATCAATGGAAGAGACGATCATGGCCGCTGAAAAATTCATCGTCCTGCCCTATCGCAAGGTTCGCGGCGGCGTGGCACCGGGCGAGATGCGGCAGGCCAGCAGCGCTGCCAGTGCGGAAAAGATCGCGACATCCATGGCCGGCCGTTTTCCCGGCGTTGCCGCCTATTCGGTGCAGGTCGATGAAGAAACCGGCGACATGAGCAGCCCGCGGCTTCTGATAAAATTCGGGGAAACCGCCGACCTGCCGTCTGACTGATCGGCTTTCGGCGGCTTTCGACGATCTTTTCCAGCCAGACCGCCTCGTTTGGGCCTGCTCTGCGCATTTTAGGGAACCTTTGAAGGAGATGGGCGTTTGTTCGGCAGTTGCCTTCAAAACGTGCGGGCACATCAAACGCTCTTCAAAGGATGTGAAAGCCATGAACCAACATCTTGACCCCAAGGGAAGTCGCCCCGGTGATCCCGTCAACTTTCCCGGCGACGCTGCCACCACACCGCGTGTCGATCCGCTGGCAGCGCAGACGCCGCGTAACGAGTTCACAACGAAGGTTGATAACCGCCGCAGCTTCGGAAGTTGGCCGGTCCTGATCGTCCTGCTCGCAGGTCTGGTGCTTGCATTGCTGTTCTGGATGCCGTCGGGCACCGACACCTCGGACACGGCGACGCAGCCGGCAACGACCGAGCAGACCACGACGCCGCCTGCCGACGGTACGGCGACACCCGATACGGCTGTAACGCCGACGCCTGAGGCAACCCCAGTGGTTCCGGATACGACGCAGCAGGCTCCGGCAACGGATACGCCGGCAACGGACACACCGGCTACACAGACGCCGACAACCGGCGAGACAACGCCGCAGACGGATGGCGCCACGCCGAACACCGGCACGACGACCACGCCATAACCTTGGCCTGATGCAATATAGCGAGATGGCGGAACAACGCATGTTGGTCCGCCATCCTTGTTTTGGGCACTGCTCTTTCCGTCAAGGTCGTGCTGAAACAATTGAACCAAAGGCGCTTCCAGCCGTTTCTGCCTCACGCAACACCGTTAGGAACAAAAGCCATGACAGAGAAAAGTGCAAAGCCAACGAGCCGCGAGGAAGACTACCGCGACTACGAGGAACGCGACCTTAAAGAAGGCTGGCCTTATGCCGACGCCGGCATGGGATCGGATACTCCGGTGCGCAACCAATCCTACGGCGACACCACACAGAATTTTGACGAGAGCGGCAATCCTGGTTTTGAGGCAAGCACCGACGCAGCCATCCATAGCGCCGATGGCGCCGATCTGCTCGGGGAGCGCACGGACGACGACATCAATGATGACGGCATTGAGGAAGCTATTTCCGAGAGGCTGGAGACCGGTGACATCGAAACTGCGGGAATGGAAATGAAGGTGAGCGGCGGTGTCGTCCATCTGGCCGGCTTCGTCGAAACCGCCGCACACCGGCGCCAGATCGAAAAGCTGATCTATGGCGTACCTGGCGTGACCAGCATACGCAATGATCTGACCCTGACGGCCGCCGACGCCAATATCCCGGCGGACTGGGACGAATAACAGCAGGCGAGACTACAGCGACATCCGGACGGCCGGGATGCGGCCGTTTGTGATGATGGGGAGAACAATGTCGTCTACCGTTTTGTCGCGGGACCCTTCGGATGATCGGTCAGAAACCGGACAGACCAGGAACCGTCCGAACGAGTTCGTAGTCGGGCTCGGTCGCGGCATTGGCGGTGCCCTGCTGTTCGCGTTGCCGATGCAGATGACCATGGAGATGTGGGAACTCGGCTTCTACATCGACCGCAGCCGGCTTTTCCTGTTGTTGATCGTGACAATCCCCCTGCTCATCGGCATTGCGCATCGCATCGGCTTTGAAAAGACCATCGGCTGGAAGGACGACATTCGCGACAGCATCATTGCTTTCGGGATCGGAATCGGCACCAGCATCATCCTCCTGTCGCTCTTCGGCATCCTGACGCCGGACATGCCGGCGAGCGAAATTCTAGGCAAGATCGCGCTTCAGGCGGTCCCGGCGAGCATCGGCGCCATGCTCGGGCGAAGCCAGCTCGGCAGTGGTGGAGCAGACGAGGACGAGGACGGTGACAGCGACACACCTGACGACAAGGGCTATGGCAGCGAACTGTTCCTGATGGCCGTAGGCGCGCTGTTCCTCAGTCTCAACATGGCGCCGACCGAAGAGATGATCCTCATCTCCTACAAGATGACACACTGGCATGCACTTGCAACCATCCTGCTGTCGATCGGCCTGATGCACGGTTTCGTCTACGCCGTATCCTTCAAGGGCGGGCATAAACTCTCGAGCGACACGCCTGGCTGGCATGCGCTGATCCGCTTTACCCTGCCTGGATATGTCATTGCACTGGCCATCAGCCTCTATGCGCTGTGGACGTTCGGGCGTCTGGACGGCGTCGGACTGACGCCGACAGTCATGTCGATGATCGTGCTTGGCTTTCCCGGCGCGCTGGGTGCTGCCGGCGCCCGATTGATCCTTTAGGAGCGACAATGGCCGACGACAAAAAGACACCGAAGACAATGAAAACCGGCGATCGGGATAGCCTTTGGATCGAATGGATGACGGGTGCGCTCTGCGCCGTGCTGGTTGCCGGCATGATCGGCTGGATCGGATACGAGGCGTTTACAGGTCAGGAGGGCAAGCCGGAGCTGGCGACCCGCATCGTTCACCAGGAGAAAATCGGTGACGGACAGCGGGTCGTGTTTCTCATCGAGAATATGGGCTCCCGGACGGCTGCAACCGTGGTCGTTGAGGGGCAGGTGCGGGATGGCGAGGCTGTTCTCGAAACATCCGAAGTGACGTTCGATTATGTGCCCGCCAAGTCCACTGCGTCCGGGGCGATGCTGTTTCAATCGCCACCGGAAGCTGGTCAATTGCAGATCAGGCCCACCGGCTACAGCGATCCCTGACCGGAATTGGGCTATGCGGCCGAGGGCTGATCCTTGCCGTCGCCGATCGCAGACGATGCGTTCCAGAGGAATTGGCTTTCGTCGGGTTCGCCCTGCTGCGGCACCCAGAAGCTGGCAAGCGGCATGGCTGCCGTCCGCTCCCTGCCCTTTGTCAACACAGTGTCTACGGCAGCGCGCGCAGAAGCCAGCGACGGATAGAGTGTGCCATCAAGGTTCCAGACGCTGTATTTCACCGCGATGAACCGAAGCTTGCCGTTATCGGGCACCAATGCGCCCACAGCTTCGCCACCAAACTCAACAACCTGTTTTTTCATCGTAAAACTCCCCCTGCCTTCGCGCCAACCGGCAGTCATTTTTGTTGCGCGCATGGCACAGCAGACCGAACCCTCGCTTTTCAGCCCACGCCAAAACGCGCGATCCAAAACTTGGTTCCATCCTTTTTCAGAAAATAACGACCGGGGTGCGGCGACCCTCGGCCGCGGCGTGGGCAATTTCGAGGCTGATGCCGGAATGTGGCGCGGACCGTCACCGTATGGGACAGGTGAATGCAGTCTGAACAGCCGGTTCAGCCTGCATTCCGGTGTGATGGTGTTCTCTACGCTCGCGATGGGACGCCGGAACATCTCCGGCGGCGCAGGGTTACGGGGCGGCGGGTGCAACACTATTTCTTCGATTTGTTCTTCGGCGACGAGCAGATGGTCGATGACGAAGGTGTCGATCATTTCGACGAGGGCTCCGCCCTCTATTACGGGCAGAGAATTGCCGACAGGATCGGTCGCGATGCGGATTACAGCGCGCTCAAGGTCCATGTCCGCCAGCCGGATGGCGCATTGCTCGCCATCCTTGCCGCCTCCGCCGGGCGCGGCGTCGAGCGCACGGCGTTGATCGGTCGCTGATCAGAAGCCGAGTTCAGGTCAGGCAACGAACCGGTCGGGACGGAACGGCTTGATGTCGATCACCGTCTTCTCGCCCGTCATCTTCTCGGCGAGGGCGCGGCCGGTGATCGGTCCGAGCGTCATGCCGTGATGGGCGTGGCCGAAGGCGAACCAGAGACCTTCGTGGCGTGGCGCCTTGCCGATGATCGGCATCATATCAGGCGTGCAGGGGCGAGCGCCCATCCAGGGTTCGTCGTCACGGCGCTCTGCCAGCGGGAAGAACTCGCGGGCGACGCGCTCGGCGCGGGTGAGCTGCACAGGGGTCTTGGGCGCATCGCGGTTGGCAAATTCGGCACCCGTTGTCAGGCGGACGCCGCGCAGCATGGGCGCCAGGAAATAGCCCTTCTCGGCATCCAGAACCCAGTTGTTGAGCGTTGCGCCCTCTTCCATGCCGTAGTGCATGTGATAGCCGCGCTTGACGGCGAGCGGAAAGCGATAACCGAGCTTCTTCGTGACCGTATCGGCCCAGGGGCCGAGCGCGACGACGACCTCCTTCGCCTCCAGCGGGCCTTCAGGTGTGGCAACGCGCCAGCCGGCACCTTCGAGGATGTGTTCGAGCGTCGCGGCATCGCCGGAGACAAGGCGTCCACCGAGCGACTGGAAATAGACGAGATAGGCCTTGTTCAGGCTGTGCGGATCGCGGATCGACCAGGGATCGGTCCAGCGCAGGCCGCCGGCCAGATCGACCTTGATCGAAGGTTCGATCACCTTCATCTCGGCGCTCGAAAGCTTCTGGTGACTGACGCCAAAGGTGGAGGAGAGCTTTTCGGCATCCTTATAGGCTGCGTCCCGCTCCTTGTCGGTGCGGAAGACCTTCATCCAGCCATCCTTGCGGATGAGATCGCCGGCACCGGAGGCATTGATCAGATCGGCATGTTCGGCGATCGAATGTTCGATCAGCGGCGCATACATAGAGGCGATGTTCTGATGCTGGGTGAAACCCGAATTCCACCAGTAGCGGATGAGGAACGGCACCAGCCCCGGAAGCGCGCGAATATGGTAATGGGCGTCGATGGTGTTGTTCAAGGCATAACGGAACAGCGCACCGAAATCATGCGGAAAGCCGTAGGGGAAAACACCCTCGCGCTGGATCAGGCCGGCATTGCCAAAGGATGTTTCCTCGCCGGCGCCGCGGCGATCGAGCAGAACGACCGATTTGCCGCGCCGGGCAAGATGAATGGCCGTCGAAAGGCCAACGATACCGGCACCCAGAACTACAACATCGGTCTTCATTCTCTACTGTTCCCCGTTTTCCAAGACATGGATCTTACCAGTGCATGCCAGGTGAATGGCTGCAAGCCTTGTCATTTCTTCAGTCCGTTCATGATCCGCTCGAGATAGCCGAGCATCAGGGCGGAAACCACGAAAGCGATATGCATGATGGTCGCCCACATCAGTTGCTCGCTGGTATATTGTTTCGTGTTCAGGAAGATCTGCAGCAGGTGGATCGAGGAAATCGCCACGATCGACGAGGCGACCTTGATCTTCAGGCTGCCCGAATCAAGTTTTCCGAGGAAGGAAACCTCGCCATCGCCCTCGTCAAAGCGGCTGACGAAATTCTCGTATCCCGAGATCATCACCATGACGATCAGGCTCGCGACCAGGGCCGCATCGATCAGGCCGAGCATGGCGAGGATCATCTGCGCGTCGTCATAGACGAACACCATCTCGGCGACCTTGAAGAATTTGTAGAGGAAGGACACGCCGTAGAGGGCAAGCGCTGCCACAAGGCCGAGATAGAAAATCACCAGCAACCAGCGGCTCGAAAGGATGATCCGTTCGACGAGTAGTTCCAGGGATTTCATGAGCCAGCTCCGGATGTTGCGCGTGCGAACATGAATAACCAAGCGCCCCCGTTCCGGCAAGCCGAAGAACAATTCGGCCGAGGAACAATTCAGCATGCAAAAGGGGCGGCACAGAATGCCGCCCCTCAAATCTCGATTACGAGAAATCAGCGCCTGTTCACGCCCGGCGGAACAGACCCGCGATCAGCGAGATCACCAGGAAGGCCAGGAACAGGAAAAACAGGATCTGGGCGATGCCGGCCGATGCGCCGGCGATGCCGCCGAAACCAAGCACACCCGCGATGATGGCAACCACCAGGAAGACGAGAGCGTAGTACAGCATGTTCATTCTCCTCTACTTGTAAAGCTGTCCGGTAAACGCGCATTGCGTGATTTTGTTCCTGCCTGCAGCCACGCGCTGGCATTGTCGTGCGAATAACAGATTGAAAGGATTGATTAACCATGTCCGGGGAATATGACCCGTTTTGAAACGGTCCAGTCATTACTATTGTGGAACTATCAACATCAGCGACCGTTGAGTGGGCAAGTTGCAAATGCGAGATAGTAAAATGACCGTATCACCGTCGAATCTCTGGAAGTCCGCCTCTGAAGTCCTGCGCGCGCCGACACAACAGCGCGACAAGAACCTGCATATCGGCGTGACTTTGCGAGATCTGTACTTCGGCGGCTCCATGCCCGATACCGAAGGAGAATTTGCCAAGCTCCTTGGCGATCTCGATGTTGCTGAAAGAGACAGCAAGACACGCGACAGCTGAAGCGCGCAACGACAGGATAAGAGGGCCGCCGGGAGCGGCCTTTTTTGTGTCCGCAATTCTCCTGGACCTGAAAAAGCCGGCGCTGTGAACGCCGGCTCAGATCAGGTCTGCATCGCGGGTATCGACGTTTATTGGGCCGGGCTGGATAGCATCATTCCGCGACTGTTGGCAGCATAGCTGTCCTTGTCATAGGCAGGCTGCTTTTCCAGCTGTTCCTTCGTAAAGGGCGAGTAGATCATCATCTTGCCGCTGGCATCCGCCATGACCTGCACGCTCTTTGCGTCCATCGCCACCGGCTTTGCGCCGACACCGAGGAAGCCGCCGACATCGATGATATAGGCTTCCAGCTTGCCGTCCTTGTTCAGGATGGCATCGGCGATCGTGCCGATCTGGGTATCGTCGGCAACCTTGACTTCGGCACCGATCAGTTTTTCGGCGCTGAGTAGCGCCGGGTCTACCGGCTGCAATTCCGCGTCGGGCGCCGCTGCAACGGCCCGCCTTGTCAAGGGTCGCCGGATCGACATCCGGGTCCGTCATCAACGGCGTCGTCCCGGTTTCAGGAATAACCGTCTCGGCCGTTTGAGGTTCTGCCTGCGGCGTTGCCGATGGCGTCACCTTGGAAGTTTCAGTCGTGGATCGAGCGGCATCGCTTTCCGGAAGCGTCGCCGCCGCACCGTCCATGATCGGCGCACGATCAAATGGCGGGGCTGCCTGCAATTCTTCCTTGGTCGCGGAAATCACGATGATCCGTTCGCCATCCTTGTCCGAAAGCGAGACGCGGTCGAAATTCACCGCCACATCCTTTTCTCCAATACCCAGGAACCCGCCGACGCCGATCACCAGCGCTTCGGCACCGCCAGCCGCATTGATGACCACGTCATTGACGTCCCCAACCGCCTCGCCCTCTTCGTCGGCACCGGTGTAGACCGTTTTGCCGATGACCGAAGAGGCGAGAATCTGCTCTGGCGCCGCAGCGAAATAACCGACAGAAGCGGCCTTGGCGGGATCGGTGGTGACCGCACCATCATTCGTCGCGGGCTGCTGGGCAAGGACGCCCGTAGTGAACATCGCAACGAAAGCGGTCGTAGCCAAGAGTGTACGGTTCATTTCAATCTCCTTCAGAAATTTCAGTATCGAGGCGCAGGCGGAATGTGTCGCCCGGACGGCGACCTGAAGGAGGAACGGCAGTGTGAGGGTGTTTGTTCCACCGGAAATCGACGGCATGCATAAGGAGCAAACCGACCCGATCGAAAGGGCAAAGGCCGCCCAGATTAATTGCTGAGGACCATCGAACGGGGACCTTTTTCCGCAACGAGCACCGGTTCATCTGTCGCGTCATCGACAATGCGGACAACGAGTTCACCGGACGCTGTAACATCCCAGGTGATCACCACATCTTCCAGATAGAGTGCAGGATCAATGGCCGCACATGTGCCGTGGGTCGTCCTGAATGTTCCCGCCACGCTATCCAGTGCCGGCTTCAGCAGCGCCCGGCACTCCTCGACGGTCTCGTAGCCGACGGCAGGTGCTGCGATCTCGCGGCAGTCGGCACTCGCCCCACCGCATCCAACAAGCATCATGATTGCTGCGACATGCTCCATCTTCGTGCTCCCTGCACAATGACTGCGTTACCCATCAAACGGGGCTTTGCCGCCAAAGTTCCGAAAGGTCGCGACGTTTTCATCGGGAACAAATTGATTTCGACTGCGTTTAACAGCCGACAACAATTCGGCCATCCAGGCTGCAGAGTGCATTAAAGGAAACGCCCATGCTCGGTACAATTCTGCTGATCGTCTTGATCCTTCTTCTCATCGGAGCACTTCCGAACTGGGGGCACAGCCGGAATTGGGGTTATGGACCGTCCGGCGGACTTGGCCTCGTGGTCGTCATCCTCCTTATCCTGGTCCTGATGGGCCGCATCTGATCCGCCTGCACGTCAATCACAATCGCCACCGGAAGAGGAAAAACCCATGAAAAAGATAATGCTCGCAGTCGCGCTGATCATGCCACTGGCCGCCTGCACACAGACTGAGCGCGGCGCCGGTATCGGTGCAGCATCCGGCGCCGTCATTGGTGGCGTGGCCACGGGCAATGTCCGCGGCGCAGCCGTGGGTGCGGCTGTCGGCGGTGTTGCTGGTGCCCTCATCGGCAATGCCAATGAGCCGGGCCGCTGCTACTATCGCGACCGCTATGGCCGTCGTTACATCGACGCGTGCTGATCACAAAGCCAACGCATGAAAAAACGGGCCTTGGCCCGTTTTTTTGTGTCTCCAGTCGTCCTGTCCATCGACGGCACTATATCTCGGATTGCTCGCGCTTCTCGGCGAGATCGAGTTTCTCGAGAAGATCGAGGAACATATCGGGAAGTGGCTGCTCCTCCACGGATGTGTAGAGGGCGCGCAATTTCAAGGCGATCTGGGAGTTGGGCTCCAGGCCATCCTGTCCGCTTGATCGTGTTTCGGCAGGCTTTACAGGCTTTTCCGGGGAGCCACTCATCGAACATTCTCACCTTGTCAAACGAACAGTTCGCTACCCTGCCGCCGCACGTCCTGCGCTTCAAACTTCCAATACGGAGCAAATCATGGTCAAACCACTGACAGCTTCGACGGGGCGGCATCTTCTGCGAACCTCGATTACCGAAATATCATACTAAAGGAAGTCCTCAATGTCACTTTCGATGCGGATCGCTGCCCATCTTCCCTATCTGCGACGATTTTCGCGGGCGGTCACCGGCTCGCAGGCGTCTGGCGATGCCTATGTTGCCGCCGTGCTGGAGGCCCTGATCGCCAATATCAGCCTGTTTCCCAATGGCTCGAACGACAGGGTCAACCTGTTTCAGCTGTTTTGTTCACTCTTCGACGGCATCAATATCGACCTGCCGGAAAACAATTCGCCCTTCGGCTGGGAACAGCGCGCCGCCGACAATCTGGCCGTTGTGTCGCCGGCAGCCCGAAAGGCCTTCCTGCTCGTTGCCGTCGAAGGTTTTTCGCCGGCGGAAGCAGCCGAAGTGCTGCAGATCTCGGAGGAGGCGCTGTCCGGTCTCTTGCGACAGGCATCGGACGACATCTCCGGACAGGTCGCCACCGATATTCTCATCATCGAGGACGAGCCGCTGATTGCCATGGATATCGAGGACATGGTGAAAAGCCTCGGCCATACGGTCACGGGCATTGCCCGCACGCATAAGGAAGCGATGGAGCTCTTTCGCAAGACACCGCCAAAGATGATTCTGGCGGATATCCAGCTTGCGGATGGCAGCTCCGGCATTGATGCCGTCAACGAAATTCTCGCCAGGACATCGATCCCGGTGATTTTCATCACCGCCTTCCCTGAACGGCTGCTAACCGGCGAAAAGCCGGAACCGGCCTTCCTCGTCACCAAGCCGTTCAATCCTGAAATGGTGAAAGCCCTGATCAGCCAGGCGCTGTTCTTCGACGAGCACGGGCGCGCATAAGGCAAAGCCAAATGATACCAGGTCCCGATGATCGGGACCTGGTCTGAGCATCAGCCCACTGGCGAAGGGCGGTCCAGAGCGAAGGCATCGAACCAGGCTTCACGCCGGCCGCCGCTGATTGCAGCCAGAATGCGCGACGCCATGAAGCTGAACGTGATGCCGTTGCCGCCATAGCCATAGGCTGCAAGCAGGCGAGGATGACCCGGCACCGGGCCGATCAGCGGCAAACCGTCCTCGGTTTCGCCAAAGGCGCCCGACCAGGAGTAAGCAATGGTTGGATCTGCCGCCGGCCAGAGGCGAGCGAGGCTTTCGACGAGGAAAGCTTCCTTGGCCTTGGCTTTTGCATCCCGCTCTGCCGGATCGACCGTGTCGTCATCACCTCCACCGATGATGATGCGTCCGTCCTGCGTTGTCCTGGCGTAGAGATAGCTTTCCGATGCTTCCCAGATGAGTTCGCCGCCCGGCCACAGGTTTTCCGCCTTCTGGGGGGCCGTCGCGATCGCCCAACTCGATGCCGTGCTGTGCAGTGGGCTTCCGACAAAATCCGGCATGACATAGCCGGTGGCGAGGATGACGTGGCGCGCTTCGATGACGAAGGGACCATCGGTCTCCACGACCACCGCATTGGACGACGAATGATAGTCCGTCGCCATGGCATCGATCAGCCTGGCGCCCTGTGCGACGGCGTTCTTCAGCAGGCCCCAGGAAAGAAGCAACGGATCGGCATCGGCCGAGCCGGGCGACAGGATGGCCGCCGCCCGGTCGATGCCGAAATTCGACAGGAGGTCGCGGTGCTCGAGGAACTGGCCGGGAAGGCCTGCGCGCTGGCGCAGTTCATGTTCCGCAAGAAGCTCCGAACTGCTGCCCTCGGCGCCTGCAATGTAGAGCGTGGACCGCTGGCGATAGAAACACGGGATCTGCAGCGACTGGACGAGGCCCGTCAGTCCCTGAACGGCCGCAAGGCTGCGGCGATAGATCGATGCGGCCTGATCGAAGCCATAAAAACCGGTCAATTCCGAGAGCGGGCAATCGATCTCCCACTGCAGCATCGCGGTGCTTGCTGTCGTGCTGCCCAGTCCCGGCTGCTCCCGGTCAAGGATGCAGACATCGATGCCAAGAGCCGCCAGATGCTGGGCTGCCAGCGATCCGGTGATCCCGCCGCCAACCACCAGCACGTCGGTCTTGATGCTCTCGGTCAGGGGCGCGCCGCGCGGGCGCATTGTCGCGCCACCCCAGGGCGATGTGCCGCCACGGAGGTCGTTCTGTCCGGTCAGATCCGGATCAAGCGATGAAGACATGAATGTTTCCTGTGTGAAAGTGCGCGCTGGATTAACGTTCGGCGCTAGGCCGGCAGGTGGCGCTCTGGCGGGTGGGTGCGGATTTCGTCGAAGATCGTCATGGCGATCAGTGACATGGGCAAGGCCAGCATGGCGCCGACAGCACCCCACATCCAGGTCCAGAAAATGATCGCGAGAAAGATCAGGAACGGATTGATCTCCAGCCTGTGCCCGAGGATGGACGGTGTCACAAGATTTTCCATGACGAGATGAAGAAGGAAAAAGCCGAGCGCCGGCGCCAGGGCGAGCAGCAAGGCATCATGCGTCATCAGACCGGCAACCATCAGCGCAATCGTCATCACGGTGACGCCGACATAGGGAATGAAACTGGAGATGAAGGCAAACAGACCCCAAAGCGGCGCCATGCCCAATCCGCCGACAAAGGCAATGAATGCGGTGATCGCGCCAAGAACGATATAGATGAGGCTCGCCGTCGAGAAGTAGAAGCCCATGGCGTTTTCGGTGGCATTCATGATCCGGATTGCGGTCAGTCGGCGTTCGCGCGTCGCGAACGCCATGATGATCGTCTTTCGCAGCTGTGCACGTCCGATCAGGAACAGGCCAAGCGCTGCGAGAAAGATCAATGTCTGGATCAGCGCCGGTGTGAGTCCCGAAGCAACGAGGCCGAGCATTGTGCCGGCATTCTGCATTGCCATATCCGCAACCGCCTTTTCGTCTGCCCCGGCAAGGGCGGACTTCAGCCAGTCGAAACGCTCGACAAAAGGCAGGACCCGCTCGACGGTCCGTTCCAGAATCCGCGGCGCTTCACCGGCAAGTTGGGACATGGGCTCGACCAGAGCGTTGATCAGCATAAAGAGGCCGACGACGAAGACAACTGCGAGCAGAAGGCCGCCAAGCACCGGTGGAAGACCAAATTTCGCGAGCCGATCTGCAGCCAGACCCAGCACCATGCCCACGACGATCGCAAGCGTTATCGGCATGAGGATCGGTTCCATCAGATAGATGACGGCCGAGGCAATGATGATGAAGATGCCGACGATGCTCCAGGCGACAACCAGATCCAGCGAATCGCGTGGATTGACCTGCGGATAGGCGGCTTCGATTGCGGCCTCTTCGGCCTCGCGAATGTGTTTTCGCTTGCGCGTATTCGATTGCTCTTGCAATGCGGCGTCCATGTCGATGACCTTGTTCCCCGTCATGGATTTGCCGACAGGCGGCCCGGCAACGACGCTTCACACCGGGCGAAATGAGGAGGTGATCAACGTTTATGAGCATTGCCTTCTGTTTCGCACCCCAGAAACGCAGAAGAGCCGAAAAGGTTCCCCGAAGCTGGCGGAACTGGGCGGGAACAATCCAATGGGCGGGACGTTTCTAAGTAGCGGATCTGGGCACTACCAACCCGGAAATCGGGTCAGGCGATGGAATGTAACCCCTTCACAGGAGGAAACATCGACTCGACTGCCCGCGCCGCAACGGACAAGAGCGCAATCACTGGATTGCCGGCTTATTCGGGAAACAGCAGCTCGACTTTGGCACCGGCGCCGATCTGGGCATCATAGACCAGCGTGCATCCCATTGTTGCCGCCATCGCCGAGATGATGCGGCTGCCGAGCCCCGTGCCGAGGGCCGGGCCTTCCGGATCGAACCCCTGCCCGTCATCCTCGACACGCAGCCCGACCATGCCGCTCTGTCGGAACAAATGCACTCGGACCTCCCCCGGTTGCCCGGCAGGATACGCGTATTTGAAGGCATTGGTGACGAGTTCACTGACGATCAGTCCAAGCGTCACGACCTTGTCAGTCGGCAAGTGCACCTTCTGTGCCTCGAGAGTGACAGTGTGCGGCCGCACGTCGTCATGCATCGACAGCTGAAGTTCGTCCAGAAGGCTCGCCAGATAGACATCAACCTGGACGGCGCCGAGCTGATTGCTGACATAGAGATGCCGATGCACATTGCCGATTGCGGTAATGCGGGCTTGCGTCTCCTGCAAGGCCTGGATGGCGACCGGGTCCGTCACCAGCGATACCTGCATGCGGATCAGGGCCGCTGCAAGGCCCAGGCTGTTGCCGACGCGGTGATTGACCTCGCGCAGCAGCAATTCGGCGCGATCACGCTCCTGTACGACCTGGTCCTGCGCCAATCTTGCGTCCCGCCTGAAACCGGCGCGCACCAGAGCCTGATTGAGGGCAGTAGCCAGCAGTTCGAAGAAATCCGTCGAGACATTTTTCGCCACGTAGTCATCGGCACCGGCCTTCAACGCCTGCACCGCAATACGGGCATCACCCGCACCGGTAACATAGACAACCGGCGGATGGTCCGGGCGCTTGAGGATTTCCGGCAGGATGTCGAGGCCGGTCTCTCCGAGAAGATAGTGGTCGAGGGCGATGACATCGATGTCCCCGCCGGCGAGCAAAGCAAGGCCTGTCATCCCGTCTGGAACGGTGACGACATCGAAGCCGAGACGTCCCAGGTTTTTCTTGAGAAGAACCCCAAGGGTCTCGTCGTCATCAATGTAAAGAATACGGCTGCCCGTAGTCCTTGCCTCCAACGCGGATGACATTACTGCGCCTCCGGGACGGCCATGACCGACAGAAAAAGGCCAAGCTGCTGGATGGCATTGACGAATCTCTCATATTGCATGGGTTTGGGCACGTAGACATTGGCACCCAGATCGTAACAGCGGTGGACCTCGCGAGGATCGTCCGTCGTCGTCAGGATGATGACCATGGTCGACTTGAGATGGACGCTGTCGCGGATCCGGGCAAGAATATCCATGCCCGTCATATCCGGAAGGTTGAGGTCGAGAAGCACCAGCAGCATGTCGCCCACATGCCCGCTTCCTTCGCCATCCGACCCAAGCAGAAAGGATAGCGCGTCGTTACCATTGACGAAGGCGATGATCTCGTTGGTAACCCCCGCGCGACGGATGTTCTTTTCGATCAGCCGGGCATGCCCCTCATCATCCTCGATCATGACGATTTTAACGACGTGTGCGCTTGCGATCATTGCTCGCCCCATATTCTCGCGCGGTTGAGATCGGCGGCGATCGTGACGTCGAAACAGGTGCCCTCGCCCAGCGTCGATCGTACAGCCACATCCCCGCCCAGCCGTCGCACCAGGGCCCGCACATGGGCAAGGCCAATGCCTTCACCCGGTTTGTCCTGTCGGCCGGAGCGCCGGAACAGCTCAAAGATCCGTTCGTTGTCCTGACTGGCAATGCCACGGCCATTGTCGCGTACGGTCACGGTCACTTCCTCCCCGACGACTTCGCCGAACAACTCGATGAGGGCGCTGCGGGAAGGATCGGCATATTTGATCGCATTGTCCAGCAGGTTTGCAAAGATTTGCTGGAGTGCCAGGCGATCGGAGACGATGGGCGGAAGCTCCGGCGAAATGATGACGACGGCACCGCTGCCATCGAGCCGATGCCTGAGCGTTGCCACCACTTCATTGACGAGAGCAACGAGATCGAGAGGCTCCGGCTGCAGGTGTCCGGTTGCCGGCGCGTGCAAGCTTCAGGATTTCATTGATCAGGTCGTCCATGCGCTTCATCGACGAGCGAATGAACCGCAATGCTTCCGGAACGTCCTCCTGCACCGCCTCCCGGGCTGCCCTTGCGCTCGGATCATCCGGCAGGGGGTGGGCTTCGAGATAGTTGGCGAATTGTTCCGACGCCCGCTCGAGTTCTGTGGTGAAGCCCATGATATTGACCAATGGCGCCCGCAGATCATGGCCGACAATATAGGCGTAGCTCTGCAGTTCCCGATTGGCTCTTTCCAGATAGCGCGTCCGTTCGCGGACTTTCTGCTCCAGTGTCTCGTTTTGAAGCTCGAGCGCGGCGCGCGCATTTTCGAGTTGGCGGGAGTGCCAGAAAATCAGCGCAACAGCACCTCCCACGAGAAGAACAAGCAGAATGGCCCCGACGGCAATCGAGATCAGCAACAGGCGCGTCGCATTGGCCAGGTCACCCAAGCGAATGAAGCCGACATTGTTGGTGATCGCATCAATGCGAACCATGATCTGCCTGATTTCCTCCATGGCCTGCTTGCCGCGATCCGTAATGACGATGGCAAGCGCTGCCTCCGACTTTCCCGACCGTTTGAGTTCGACGGTCTGGACCAGTTCTTCGAGCTTGACCTTGATCAGCCCGTCGAGACGACCGACCGTGACGGGACTGACCGCGATGGACTGGAAATCCGGCAGCAGGCTTTTGAAATGCAAGGACACAAGGCTCTCTGACCGCCGGAACGATTTCAGGAACTCCTCTTCCCCCGTCAACAAATAGCCTCGCTGACTGGTTTCGGCATCCTGTATCAAAGTGAAGAGACGCATGAGCCTGCCGTTGAGGCGCGCAGCATCAAGAGCTTCCTGCGCGTTTCGGCTGGTCAGATTTGCGAAATGAAGCGACGAGAGAACGAGCGCCAGAAGCAGGGCTGCGCCGGCAAGCAGAATGAGCGGCACCGACCTCCGGGTGACCGTGTCTCTGTTCATTGCAACGAACTCAAGGACATGATGGACAAATCGCCCCCCGATGCACCGGCTGGTCGCCGGTTCACGCTATCAGGCAATCCTTTTCACAATCAAAAATCAACCCTGAATATGCCTTGGCCGTGAATATCCCTGTGTGGCTCCGACCGCGCAAGGCGGTCTCAGGGTAGTGCGCCGGTTTCGCAGCCGGGAATGTATTGTCAGTGACGTTCCGGCGGAAAGACGTGAAGCGTCAACGAAAACAGGCCGAGGCCAAGCAGGACGACCATGAGGGTGTTTGCGACGTCTTCCGACGTGGATGGCAGAACGCCAAGCCCGACGATTGCAGCAAAAAACAGCACCAGGCAAATTCTCGGAAACCAGTACAACATGGCGCGCTCCTCGCGATGGGTTGGGACTTTTACTGAACGCCGGTAAGAAGAGAATGGTTCCCCGCATGGATGGCGGCGAAAAACTTAGCTCCGGGAAACTTTATGGATGATCCAACCGTCTAGCGACACGTATGTTTATACGCCATCAGGAGACGATCATGAGAAAGCTGATATTTGCGCTACTGGGTATTCTAGCGACCGGCTTTGCTGGTGCGCAGGCCAGGCAGCTACAGGAAGCCGATATTCGCAGCGCCATCATCGGACGCACAATTTACCTGGCAGCCCCCATGGGCGGCGAGTTTCCGCTGAACTACAGGCCAACAGGCCAGGTCGACGGGAGCGGAAAAGCTTTGGGTCTTGGCAAGTTCATACAGCCGACGGATACCGGTCGCTGGTGGATCGAGGCCAACAAGCTCTGCCAGCAATTCAAGGTCTGGTACAACGGCAAGCAGATGTGTTTTGAATTGTCCGAAACCGGCCCAGACAAAGTCAAATGGGTCCGTGACAATGGCGACACAGGCATAGCGCGTATCGGAAAATGAGTGGTCAAGAATGGGGAGATCCGGCGCGGTTTTCGCGCCGGATCGCTCGTGCCCTTAAAGTGCCGCGATAACGATCACTTCGACGAGATATTCAGGGGTCGCAAGTTTCGCTTCACCGGTTGCACGCGATGGCGTGTTGCCCTGAGAGGCCCAGGCATCCCAAACGGCGTTCATCTTCGGAAAATCGACCATATCGGCCAGCCAGATCGTGGCGGAGAGAATTTTCGTCTTGTCGGTCCCGGCAAGCGCCAGAAGGCGGTCGACTTCAGCCAGGGCCTGCTTTGTCTGCGTCGTGACGTCGTCGCCGGCCTTGCCGACCTGACCGGCGAGGTAGACGGTACCGTTGTGGACAACGGCCTGGCTCATGCGCGGGCCGGTTTCAAAGCGTTTGATATCCATGGAGATGATCCTCATCAAAATTGCGGATCGCCGCGAAGGGCGTACCCCCGCGCTTTATCGCAGTTTCCGGCAAAGGGAAACCGGATTTACCTTTCGGCACATCACGCTGCCGGTGGCTCGACGACAGCGGGAAAATCGAGGCGAACACAGGTTCCCTTCTCTCCGTCGCCTTTGCCGTCAAGGCTAAGGACGGCCCGGTGCAACGCCGCAATGCGCTCGACGATCTTGAGGCCGACACCCAGAGAATCCGAACTCTTGATCCGCCCGCCTTCGAGGACGCGGGCGGCAGCCGAACTGAAGCCCGGACCGTCGTCGATGACATCCAGTCTTCGCCCGGGACCGGTCCTGACGATGATATGCGTTCCGTTCGGTGTGTGACGCACGGCATTTTCCACGAGATTGCGAATGGTGTTTTCGATCAGCGACGGCACCGCATGAACAGGTGATGTGCCCTTGTCGTCAAACTCCAGCGAGTGCCCGTTCGCAAAGACGAAGGGGGCAAGGGTCGCAACACTGTCATTGCCGAGGTCGCTGAGCGAGACCATGCGGAACGACGCAGGATCGACCACATCCAGCTTGGCGAGCGACGTCAACTGTTCGAGCATATGCGTCAGCGCATCGAGATCCTTTTCCGCCTTGCGCGCCCGGTCACCGTCGATCCGCTCCAGTTCCATGCGCACGATGGCGACAGGCGTGCGGATTTCATGGGCGATCGCCGTCGAGAATATCTTCTGCGCCTGGATAAGATCGGCAACGCGCACCAGCACGCGATTGACCGCATTGGCAAAATTGGCGATTTCGCGCGGCATTCCCTTTGTCGGGAGGTGCTCAAGCGCGTTGCGCGGATCGATGTTATCGGCAGCGTCGGCGGCCTGAACAACCGGTTTCAACGCAGCCCGTATCGACAGGATCGTGGCGCCTGCGACAAGGCCGAACATCAGGAGCATCGGGATGATCAGATGGTCACGAAGCTCATGGAACAGAACATTGTAGATGAAGGAATGGGGATCCCTGATGACCGCAAGTTCAACGAAAACCTCCTGGCTTCCGACCATGAAGGATCGCCCGCCCGCCACGCTCAGCGGTTTTCCCGGCGCGATCTGGCGCTGCCAGAAAGCCGGCGGATTGATCTCGACCGGCAGGAAATGCGCCTGGCATATTGCCTCGCAGTTGGAAAACAGAATGGCCCCGCTCGCTGTTCGGACCCGCAGATAAAGCTGGCCATCGCCGTCATCACCGCGATTGGTGTAGCGCTCGCGCATTTCATGGGACAAGACGAAACTCAGCTTGCCATCCTGAACCGTAATTCCGTCCGAAAGGGCCTCGGTTTCATGCTCGATGATGAAGCGCCCGAGTTCGCTGTCGTCGGACCAGTATTCGGCCAGCACGATGCCGAACTGCAAAACCATTGCCAGTACGGTGAAAGCAACGATACGCCGGGAAACCAGGCCAGTGAGGGAGGAAGGCTGGCGGGGTTTCATGACGATGCCTGAACCATGTAGCCGACACCGCGCACCGTCACGAGATCAACGCCGGTCTCGAAGGGAAGCAGCCTCTTGCGCAGCCGCGACACTGCCAGCTCAAGCGCGTTGTGGCTGACCTCCTCGCCGAACTCCGACAGGGCCTGCTCCAGCTTGCGCTTGAGAACGACACGTCCGGCATCGCGCATCAGAAGCTCGATCAGGGCCCGCTCGCGCGGGGCAAGCGGCAGGGGCGTATCCTTGCAGCTCAGTTCCGCGGTCGAGGGGTCGTAGCGAAGATGGCCCGCTTCCAGCACCGGCTGGATCGCTGTCGGCGCACGGCGCAGCATTGCGCGGCACCGGGCAAGAAACTCCTTGTGGTGAAACGGCTTGACGAGATAGTCGTCCGCGCCGGCGTCCAGCCCCTCGATCCGCTCCTCGATCGACCCGCGCGCGGAGATAATCAGAACCGGCAGGTCCTTGTAGTCGCGCCTTATCCTGCGCAACAGGTCGATGCCATTGCCATCCGGCAGGCCGAGGTCGAGCAGGACGAGGTCGTGCTCTTTGAGCGCGAGCACCAGCTCGGCATCGGCAACCGTCGTCACCGCATCCATCCGCCATCCGGCTTCGCGCACGGTTTCACCCAGAAGCTCGGCCAGGCGCGGACTGTCTTCAACCAAAAGGAGACGCATCAATTCTTCCAAAATTCGCGGCGGTTACGGCTTCTTCCGGCCGGAGACCATTGCGATCACGAGATTTTCCCGATGGCGGACGCTTTCGACAATCGCCGCCAAGGCATGCAGACCGGCCAGCACCATGATACCATTGGCCAGAACTTCATGTGTTTCCTCAATGAAGCCGTTCCCCCAGAAGGCGTCAAGCGTCATCATCCAGCCGCTGACACCTGTCGCCAGAAGCAGGGCCATCAGCACCAACATCATGACCGCCGCAGCCGGATTGTGTCCGATGTGGCGCGCTTCCCGGCCGTGGCGCAGATCGACGATATAGCGTCTGATCACCGAGGGAGAGCGGACAAAGTCGGAGAACCGCGCGTGTCGGGTGCCAACGAAGCCCCAGACGAAACGGACGGCCAGCAGGCCGAGAACCGTATATCCAGCGTAGCGATGCCATTCCTTGCCTGGTTCCAGAACGAACAGGTTCAGCACGCAGGCCGCGACCACGCCCCAATGGAATAGCCGGACCACCGGATCCCAGACTTTGATCTTCGCGGATTGAACGGCGGGCGCTGTTGCGCCCACCCGTCCTCCGGATCGGTCGACCGTCAATTGTCGATCTCCGCCTTGACGACGTCACCATTCATCGGGTTCATCACGACTTCCGCGCGTTCGCCCTTGGCGGTGATGGCATAGACTTCGTAGCAAGTGCCCTCGGTCTTGACCTGGCGGATGTCCTTGTATCCGGCGGCAACCGCCTTGGCGGAAATCGCATCCGTGCTCATCCACTGGGCCTGCGGCTCTGTGGTGCAGGAGGCGCTGTCGTCATCGGCAAAGGCAGCAGGAGAAAAGGCAAGCAGGCCAAGCGCTGCAAAAAGAATTGTCTTGTGCATGGGGATCCTCGTTGTTTGTCGCCGATCTGGCGTGAGGGGACCATGCTCCATGCTTGCCGTCAGAACCCCGTCAGGATCGAAGGGACCTTGCGAACAAGGCTGCCCGCGGCAAAGCCAAAGCCTTGCCGCCGGAACGCTTCATTCATCGGCGGCAGCCTTGCGTGCAAGCCGCGCCTTGATGCTGTCGATGTCGGCGCGCGGCGTCGCGGCAAACAGGGTTTGCGTATAGGTGTGCTGCGGATTGGTGAAGACGGTCTCGCGCGCACCATATTCGACAGCCTCGCCGTAATACATGACCATGACGTCGTCGGCGATGTAGCGCACCACGGACAGATCGTGGCTGATGAAGACGTAGGTCAGCTGGAACTCGTCCTGCAGGTCGGCAAGCAGGTTGAGCACCTGTGCCTGCACCGACAGATCGAGTGCCGAGACCGGCTCGTCCAGAACCAGCAGCCGCGGATTGAGCATCAGCGCGCGCGCGATGGCGATACGCTGGCGCTGGCCGCCGGAAAACATGTGCGGGTAGCGCGCGTAATGCTTTTCCTCAAGCCCGACCTTCTTCAGCATGGCCATCGCCTTGTCGCGGCGGTCATCGGCCTTCATGCTGGTATTGATGATCAGCGGTTCGGTCAGGATATCGCCGATCTTCTTGCGCGGGTTGAGCGTGCCATAGGGGTTCTGGAAGACGATCTGCACCTTCTGGCGCATTTCCGGTGTGAGCTTTTCCTTGGCGATATCGACCTTCTTGCCATCGATCAGCATGTCGCCGGAAGTTGCCGGATCGATCATCGTCACGATGCGGGCAAGCGTCGATTTTCCGCATCCGCTTTCACCGACGATGGCAAGCGTCTTGCCCTGCTCGACCGAGAAGCTGACGCCCTTGACGGCGTGGACGGTCTTGCCCTTTTTCAGAAGGCCGCCCGGGATATAGTAGTCGCGGACGAGGTTTCGGGCTTCGAGAACTGGGGTCATCGCACGGCTCCCGCAAAAATCTGTTCGTCATTGAGGAATTCGGCGATCGTCGGCAGGCGGTCGCCCGTCGCATTGTCGGGGAGCGCCGCGAGCAACGCTTTTGTGTAAGGGCTCTTCGGCGATTCAAACAGCGACAGCACGTCCGCCTCCTCGATCTTGCGGCCCTTGTACTGGACGATGACACGGTCGGCGGTTTCGGCAACGACGCCCATATTGTGGGTGATCATGATCAGCCCCATGCCGTGTTCGGCCTGCAGGCGCATCAGGAGGTCGAGGATCTGCTTCTGGATCGTCACGTCGAGCGCCGTGGTCGGCTCGTCGGCGATCAGAAGCTTGGGATTGCACGACAGCGCGATCGCGATCATCACGCGCTGGCACTGGCCGCCCGACATCTGGTGCGGGAAATGGCTGAGCCGTTCGGCCGGCATTCGGAATGCCGACGAGATCGAACAGTTCGATTGCCCGTGCGCGGCGCGCTGCCTTGTCGAGACCGAGATGGATGCGCAGCACCTCCTCGATCTGGAAGCCGACGGTAAAGCACGGATTGAGGCTCGCCACCGGCTCCTGGAAGATCATGGCAATATCCTTGCCGACGATCTTGCGGCGATCGGCATCGGAAAGCCCGAGCAGATCGATGCCGTTGAACAGCAGTTTGTCGGCCGTCACCTTCGCCGTCCAGGGCAAGAGGCCCATGGCAGCCAGCATGGAGACGGACTTGCCGGATCCGCTCTCGCCGACGATCGCCAGCACTTCGCCGGCGTCGACCTTGAGCGAAACGCCGTCGACAGCCCGGAAAGGACCGGTTGACGTCTGGAATTCGACGGCGAGATTTTCGATTTCGAGCAGGGCCATCATGACCTCTTCAGTTTGGGATCGAGCGCATCGCGCAGCCCGTCGCCCATCAGGTTGATTGCCAGAACGGTGATGAGGATGGCGAGACCGGGGAAGGTCACGACCCACCAGGCGCGCTGGATGAACTCGCGGGCCTCGGCCAGCATCGTTCCCCATTCCGGTGTCGGCGGCTGGGCACCCATGCCGAGAAAGCCGAGTGCGGCCGCATCCAGGATCGCCGCCGAGAAGGCGAGCGTCGCCTGAACGATCAGCGGTGCCAGACAGTTCGGCAGGATCGTCAGGAACATCAGGCGCGTGGTGCCGGCACCGGCGACCTTGCGAGGCGATCACATAGTCCTTGGTCGCGTTCCGCCATGACGGCAGCGCGGGTCAGGCGGACGAAATGCGGCAGGTTGACCAGCGAAATGGCGATCATCGCATTGAGCAGACCCGGCCCGAGCACCGCCACCAGCACGAGCGCCAGAAGCAAGCGACGGAAAGGCCAGGATGATATCCATGACGCGCATGATGATCGTGTCGGTCCGGCCGCGGAAATAGCCGGCGATCAGGCCGATCATGACGCCTGACAGCACCGAGAGACTGACGACGACGAGACCGATGAACAGCGAGAAGCGCGCGCCATAGATCAGCCGCGTCAGGATATCGCGTCCGACCGGATCGGTGCCGAGCAGATAGGTGAACTGACCGCCCTCAGCCCATGAAGGCGGCAGGAGCAGGACATCGCGGTTCTGGTTGCTTGGCGAATGCGGCGAGACGATCGGCGCGAAGACGGCGAGCAGCAGGATGACAAGAAAAACCGCAAGGCCGATCACCGCGCCCTTGTTGCGCGAGAAATAGAACCAGAATTCGGCCAGACCGGATGGTGGGGCTACGCCCGACGGCGGGGCGGCGTTTGTATCGACAACAGCCATATCAGCCTCCTAATGCCGGATTCGGGGATTGATGAAGCCGTAGAGCACATCGACGATCAGGTTGACGATCATGATGACGCCGGCGATCAGCAGCAGGCCGCCCTGCACGACGGCATAGTCGCGCTTGAACACCGAATCGACCATCCACTTGCCGATGCCCGGCCAGGAGAAGATCGTTTCGGTCAGGATCGCGCCCGCCAGCAGCACGCCGATCTGCAGGCCGATGGTGGTGACGACCGGGATCAACGCATTGCGCAGCGCATGCACGCCGATCACGCGGAAAGGCGAAAGACCCTTGGAGCGCGCCGTGCGCACATAATCCTCACCGAGCACTTCGAGCATGGCCGAGCGGGTCTGGCGGGCGATGACAGCGAGCGGGATCGTCGCCAGCACGATGGTCGGCAGGATCAGATAGGTGACGCGCCGACTTGAAGGCGCCGGCCTGACCGGACAGCAGACTGTCGATCAGCATGAAGCCCGTCACCGGCGGGAAGAAATACAGTCAGCGAGATGCGTCCCGAAACCGGCGTCCAGCCGAGATAGCCGGAAAAGAAGATGATCAGCAGCAGGCCCCACCAGAAGATCGGCATGGAATAGCCGACAAGCGCCATGCCCATGATGGTCTGGTCCAGCCAGGTTCCGCGTTTGACCGCCGCAAGTACGCCGGCCGGTATGCCGAGCGCCACCGCCACCAGGATGGCACAGAGCGAAAGCTCCACCGTCGCCGGAAACAGCGCCAGGAACTCGTCGAGCACCGGCCGCTTGGTGACGATCGAACTGCCGAAATCGCCCTGGAGCAAATTCCCCAGATAATCGAAATACTGGAGGTACATCGGCCGGTCGAAACCGAGCTCGGCCATGATCTGGGCGTGGCGTTCCGGCGACATCACGCGCTCGCCCGACATCAACATGACCGGATCGCCGGGCAGCAGGCGGATGAAGGAGAAGGCGATGATGCGAAACACCGATGAAGGTGGGAACGAGGACGGCCAACCGTCCAAAGATAAAGCGCAACATGGGCGTTTAGTCCGTTTTTGGGAGCGAAGGATTTTGGCGGGAAGCGGCGTCGCGCGCTCCGGCATCCTGCTCGAAAACCGGCGGCCCGAATGATATCGAGCCGCCGGATACAGCCGCGATGCGGCGTGTTTTCGATTAAGTCGTTACTCGGCGATATCCACGCCGTCGAAGACGAAGATCGCCAAGCGGGCACTGAACGAAGCCGGTGACCTTCTTGCTCATCGGCACGACGGCCAGCGAGTGGTCGAGCGTGTTCCAGGGCGCTTCGCTCTTGAAGACGACCTGCGCCTCTTCATAGAGCTTCGTACGCTCGGCCATGTCGGACGGTTTCCTTGGCCTTCGTTACCAGGTCGTCGAACTCCTCGTTGCACCACTGCGCGCGGTTGTTGCCGCCCACGGCATCGCAGCCGAGCAATGTGTCAAGGAAGTTGTCCGGATCGCCATTGTCGCCGGTCCAGCCGAGCATGACCGCACCGTCGCGGTCCTTCGCCTTGGAGAGCTTCAGGTATTCGGCCCATTCGTAGGAGACGATTTCGACTTCGACGCCGATCTTGGCGAGATCCGCCTGCATCAGTTCGGCGGCACGACGTGCGTTCAGCATGTAGGGACGCGCGACGGGCATGGCCCAGATCTTCATCTTCAGACCGGCAGCGCCGGCGTCTTCGAGCATCTTCTTGGCTGCTTCCGGATCGTACTTGTCGTCCTCGACAGCGTCGTTGTACGACCACATTGTCGGCGGGATCGGGTTCTTGGCAACCTGGGCTGCGCCCTGGAAGACGGCATCGACGATGGCCTGCTTGTTGATGGCCATGTTGAGGGCCTTGCGCACCTCGACCTTGTCGAACGGCGGAACCAGCGTGTTGTAGGCGAGATAGGCGACGTTCAGGCCTGCCTGTTCGGAGACCGTGAGGTTCGGATCCTTTTTCAGGTCCTCGACGTCAGCGGCGTTCGGATAGGACATCAGGTGGCATTCGCCGGCCTTCAGCTTCTGCACGCGGACGGCAGCGTCCGTGGTGATCGCGAAGACGAGATCGTCGATCGTCTGCTTGCCGCCCCAGTAGTCAGGATTGGCCTTGTAGCGGATCGCCGGCATCCGTGCTGGTAGGCAACGAAGGTGAACGGACCCGTGCCGAGCGGCTGCTGGTTCATCAGTTCCATCTTGCCGTCAGCCTGCAGCTTGTCGGCGTATTCCTTCGAAACGATGGAGATGAAAGGCATGCCGAGGTTGGCGAGCAACGGCGCTTCCGGGCGCTTCAGCTTGATCTTGACCGTGAGATCATCGACCTTTTCGATGCTTTCGATGACGTCGGGCAGGCCCATGCCCGAGAAGTATTCCCATGAGGCACCAGGAACATACTTGTTCCAGGCATTGTCTTCCTTGTACTGGCGCTCGAAGGAGAAGATGACGTCGTCAGCGTTCATTTCACGCGACGGTGTGAAGTATTCGGTCGTCTGGAACTTCACGCCCGGGCGAAGCTTGAAGGTATACTCCTTGCCATCGGCGGAGATTTCCCAGCTTTCGGCCAGAGCCGGCTCGATTTCCGTGGTGCCGCGCTTGAATTCAACCAGACGGTTGTACACGGTATGGGCGGCGGCATCGAAGGTCTGGCCGCCCGTGTAAAGGCCGGGATCGAAGCCTTCCGGTGATGCCTCCGAGCAGTAAACGAAGGTCTTCGACCATGCAGACCCGGCCATCAGCGTGGCAATCGCGGTGGCTGCAAGGAGAGTGGTGAGCTTTTTCATGAGCTTGCTTCCCAGTTTTGTTCTTGTTCTCATATTTTTTTGATGCAGGACGCCATTGCCATCCCGTCAAGGCAGGATGGAACGACATTTAACCCTTCAATGCAATAAGCGTCTTCAAAAATTTGTCCAACTGGAAAATTCTTCCGGATTTTCGAAACTTTGCGAAATCCACGATATTTACCGTAAATCACGGAACGCAAAGGCGCGAATCGCTCCAACGCCATCTCGAAATGTCAATCCCAAGGTAACCCGATAGCGAAGCTCATGCGCGACTGCCATAGAGATCCGGCGGGGCCGGGAGAACTGTTCTGTTTTTGGTGACCAGGCGGGGCTGCTGAAAACACTCAGGAACAGTTCTCCCTCTCGCGAGCATTAAAGCGCATGCTAAATAATCTCCTCACAGATTTTCGCTCCCGAAACAGTTGCTTATGCCTATTCACACGCTAGACTGACCTCCGCGGAAAAAGTGGGGGCGGCCGCATCGTGGGAGCTATCCTGAAGAACCATCGACGATACGCCATTAGCAGCGATTTGGAGAAAGCACTCAATCGCGTTGATTTTTTTCGCATATTTCACACCATGTCGCTCCGTTTCGGGTTCGATCACTTCGGTATCCTGCAGCTGGGGAATGAAAACGACGCGTGCATGCTGTCGAATCGTCTGACGCTTCATGATTTGCCATCCGGACTGGCCGAAGAATATGACAAGCGGCACCGGTTCGGTGATTCTGTCGTCTACAAGAGCCTGCATGCCTCCACGATCCCTTCTGTCTGGAAGGCGGATGACCCGCATCTGGGCAATGGCAGCAACCTCCTCGCACAATTGGGTTTCGAGCTTTTGCTCTGCGTGCCTGTCAACGGCATCAACGGTGCGCGCTATGCCGTTCTGTTTCTCGGAGACGGCGACGATATCGAGCGACGGGAGCATTTCGAGCTCTGTTATGACGCCATCGCCGCCTTCGATTACTTTTATCGACTGGTGCTTTCAAACAAGGCAGGCCTCGGACTGACGCCGCGGGAGACGGAAATCCTGCGGTGGATTTCCCATGGAAAGACCGCCAGCGAAATTGCCCTGATCGTTTCCGTGTCCGAGCACACCGTCAACTCCCATACGGCGACGATCTTGAAGAAACTGGACGTCGTCAACCGGACGCAGATGGTTGCAAAAGCGATCAGAGAGCAGATTATACAGTGATATCAGAACGCTTGGCGAAGGTCGTGCCTTGATGCGGCATCGTTTCCATCGCCTGGCGCGTGATCCAGACATAGCAGGACGACCAGAACCAGTCCTGACATCAGAATAGCTGCATACCCCGTTTTGTCCGCCACCTTCCAGAAACCGTCAGAGCGACCATGACACAAACAGTCCATATATTACTCGTTGACGATGACCCGGCGGAGAATGTCATTTTGCGGGCATTGATGAAGAAGGTCGCCAGCGCCAGGATAGAATTGCATTATTGCGAAACCATCGACGATGCACTCGAATTTATCCGCGCAGGCAATCCCGTCAGCATGGTGCTGATGGACAACCGGTTGCAACCGCAGGCGGATTTCCGGGAGACGGTGCCGGCGATGCGCCACCAGGGTTTCATCGGCCCCATCGGCGTGATCTCATCATCCCTGGCTGATCCGTATTTTCAGAAATTCGAGGAATACGGGGCTGACTTCCGCATCGACAAATCGGAACTCGACCCGACTGCGATCGAGTTCATCCTGCGGGAATATGTAAGCAAGGGCTGACGCGGGTCTGCGCATCAGAATGCCGTGCCAGCCCGGCTGTAGTCGCAGGATGCGGGTTTTTTTACGCAGCCGTCTGTGCGGTCGCCGGAGCGGCTTTCACCGGGCGCCTCGTCTCTTCGAGACCCAGCAGGAAGTTGATCTGCGGACGCGCCTTGACGAGATCGTCGATCGAATATTGCTGCAGCACTTCGAAGAATGCATTGAGTGCCTTGCGCAGCGCAGCGTTCAGGCCGCAGCTATCGACGAGCGGGCAATCGATCTCGCCTGCCTCGAAGCATTCGGCCATGGCGAAGCTGTCCTCGGTGACCTTGACGATATCGAACAGGCTGATTTCGGAGGCGGGCTTGGGCAAGCGCACACCGCCGTTGCGGCCACGCACCGTTTCGACCAGACCGGCCTTGTTCAGCGGCTGCAGAATCTTGAACAGAAACAGTTCGGATACGCCGTAGGCCTTGGCAATTTCCGGAATACGGCTGAGATGCCCGTCATTGGCTGCGCAATACATGAGCATGCGGACTGCGTAGTTCGTTTGCTTCGTCAGGCGCATCACTTAACTCCGGGAGATTCGAAACAGCACTCCTCCTCATATAAGGCGGAACACAGTTTGGAACAATTCCAAAAAACCAGAAAATCATTTTGACGTAAACTTGATCGGCTTGTCGCTTGACTGTTCAAATCGGCTTGGGCAAAAGGTGAGCGGATTAGTTAAGTTAAAAAGACCAGGAGGACACCATGCCATTCAAGACGATGATGCTTTCGGCGCTGACCGTAACGACGGCGCTGACCGTTTTCAGCGCGCCCGCCCGGGCCGACGGTGAGGTCAACATCTATTCCTATCGTCAGCCGGAACTGATCCAGCCGCTGCTGGACGCCTTCACCAAGGAAACCGGCATCGCGACGAATGTGCTCTTTCTCGACAAGGGCCTTGTGGAGCGTATCCAGGCCGAAGGCGCAAACTCGCCGGCCGACGTCATCCTGACCGTCGATATCAGCCGCCTGACGGAAGCCAAGGATGCCGGCGTTACCCAGTCCGTCAGCGACGAGACCATCAACAAGGACATTCCGGCCCAGTATCGCGATCCCGACGGCAACTGGTTCGGCCTGACGACGCGCGGCCGCGTTGTCTACGCTTCGAAGGACCGCGTTTCCCAGACGGAAATCACCTATGAGGAACTGGCCGATCCCAAGTGGAAGGGCAAGATCTGCACCCGCGACGGCCAGCATTCCTACAATATCGGCCTTATCGCCTCGATGATCGCCCATCACGGCGAAGCCGAGACCGAGGCATGGCTGACCGGCCTGAAGAACAACCTTGCCCGCAAGCCTGACGGCAGCGACCGCGACCAGGCCAAGGCGATCTTTGCCGGCGAATGCGATATCGCGCTCGGCAACAGCTATTATGTCGGCCTGATGCTGACCAACGAAAAGGAGCCGGAACAGAAGGAATGGGCCGGCGCCATCAAGGTCATGTTCCCGAATGCCGGCGATCGCGGCACCCATGTCAATATCTCCGGCATGGCGCTCGCCAAGAATGCACCGAACAAGGACAATGCCATCAAGCTGATGGAATTCCTGCTCGGAAGGCGACGCCCAGAAGATCTATGCCGAGCAGGTGTTCGAATATCCGGTCAAGCCGGGTGAAGAGCCGTCCGCCATCGTCAAGTCCTTCGGCCCGATCAAGGCGGATCCGCTGCCGCTTTCCGACATTGCGGCGAACCGCAAGAAGGCTTCGGAACTCGTCGACAAGGTCGGCTATAACGACGGCGCTGAAATGTAATCGTCATCGACGACAGAGTTTGAAGAAGGCAGCCCTCCCTGGAGCGGCTGCCTTTTTCATGTCCGGCGGAACGGTCATTCGCCTGTTATTGTGCCCGCAGCGCGGCGGCATAGTCGAGAATGGCTTTCCTGCGTTCCGGCGTTCCCGGATGGGTGGACAGCATGCTGGTGCCCGAGCGATCCCCGAGCTTCTTTTCAAGCAGATCGAAGAAGCGCGCGATTGCGCTTGCATCATAACCGGCCTTCGACATCAGTTCGACGGAGTGGCGGTCGGCGGCGGCTTCCGCCGCGCGCGAATAGGACAGCGCCAAAAGTCCGCCGCCCTGCACGAGAAGATCCTCGACGCCGGATCCGACATCGCCGGCGAGCATCATGATCAGGCCGGCCATGCCCGCCGCCCGGTAGATCTGCCGCAGGCTGTGCTCCAGCTCGACATGGCCGATCTCGTGGGCGAGCACGCCGATGATCATCTCGTCGTCGCCCTCGGCCAAGTCGACCAGTTCATCGGTCAGAATCAGCGTTCCATCCGGAAGTGCAAAGGCATTGGGGCCAATCGCGCCCCCTGCCCTGAAATTCAGGCTGTAACCGGCAGAGCCGCGCGTGGACAGAGCCGCAATCCTTGCAAAGCCCTCCGAAATCTCCTGCTGTTTTGCCGGATCGAGCCGGGAGGGGCTCAACATGGTTCGATCCAAGGTCTCGAGCGTGCTGACGGACATGATCTCGGGAACCACCGGCGGCGTCACCGCGACAGCGACCTCGACCAGCACCGGCAGGGCATAGCGATAGACCAGGCCGGCAAGCAGGAAGGTCGCCACCACCAGCGCGATCAGGCGCGGACGGAAACCTTCCAGACTGTGAATGAGACCAGTCCCGCGGCGGCCCGATCGGGACAACAGGCGATCGATCGCATCATTGTCCGGCGTCTCAAACAGGGAGCCGTCTGTGAAATTGACGCGCCGCGGGATCGAGCCGACCCGCTGCGAAATTTCGACGGCGCGCATGCCGCCGCTGGCTAGGACTTCGCCTGCAGGCACCCGCTTCACAGCAAGCCCGTCGGCGTCTTCCACAAGGTGGGCGGCGACCGAGAGGCTGGAACCGGCCGGGTGCCACTCGCCTTCGGCAATGATCCGGCCATCAGAAGCCAAAATCGAAGCCTTCATAGGACATGAATTCGGCGCCGACGGCCGATCCATCCTTCTCGGCAACGGCGAAAACCTCACCGACATCGCCGGAGAAGCGCACGGCCGTATGCGTGTTGACATAACGCGCCATGCGCACGGCAGCCCATGGTCGCATCAGGCCGAGCGTCAGCAGCGTGACGACGACGTTGCTGAACGTCACCCAGACATAGCCGGTGCGCGACAGATCGCTTTTCAGCGGATGGACGCCGTCGAACACCGAGGACGACCAGGCGACGTTGCGAACGCCGGCGCGGTAGACAAGCGCTGCAATACCGAATGAGAGGAGCACAACGAGATAGCCAATGACGCCCATCGTGATCAGCGCTGCATGCAGTTCCGGCGGAATGGCCTGGGGCTTGTCGATGATGGTGAAAATGACCGACATGTTGATGAACAGCAGGTATCCGATGATCAGAAGGCCGAGCAGAATGATCAGTGCCGACAGGAACCAGTTCTTGTAGATCGCGCCAAGACCGGGATCGGTGGTGAAGGCCTTGGTGCCATAGCGCATGTTGTTGCCGATATAGCGATACATCCAGCGGCTGGCGAGCGGCGTCAGGATCCCCAAAGTCAGCGCGGCCGAAATCGGGCCGACCAGGAAGGCAAGGAACGCCCCGCCGACACCGCCGACGAAATTGAACCGGACATTGCGATAGCTGGTAACCCGGGCGCTGAAGCGCAGGCCGCGCATGACGAGCCAGGGAATGAAGAACAGGAACAGCACGGCCATGGCGATGCCGACCAGCGGCACGACGGTCAGCAGCACGTTGTAGATGATCAGATAGGCGAAGACGATGATCCGGCCGATGAAAATCTGCATGCCCTTGGCATGATATTCGAAGGCACGGCCGAGCAGCACGGTATTGCCGTAGAAATAGCGATTGCGGCGAACCTTGGCCCAGGCAGAATAAATCCCGACGGTGATGATCGTCAGCAGGATATTGACGATCCAGATGCCGAAATATTCCTTGCCGCTTCCGGTAAAGGAAAGGCGGTGCCAGGTTTCGGATGCGGCAGGCAGCGGCGCATTGTCGGTTACGGCCATGGTTCCCCCCAAGGTTTCGGTCGATACTTCAGAGAACGGCCGGCAATCCCCCGATATTCTGCCGTCAGTCGAAAAGTGTGAACCCGACGGAACCTGCGGTCAAGTGAGCGGACGGCGCGTGCGGCCTGCGAAACGAAAAACCGGGCCTCCGCAGGGAGGCCCGGTTCTGGAAGGATCGAAACAATCGTGCCCGTTACTTCATCGTCGGCATGACGAATTCGGCGCCGTCCTTGATGCCGGAAGGCCAGCGGGCGGTGATCGTCTTGGTGCGGGTCCAGAACTTGATCGAGTCCGTGCCGTGCTGGTTGAGATCGCCGAAGGACGAGGACTTCCAGCCGCCGAAGGAGTGATAGGCCAGCGGCACCGGGATCGGCACGTTGATGCCGACCATGCCGATGTTGATGCGCGAGGCGAAGTCGCGGGCGGCATCGCCGTCGCGGGTGTAGATCGCGACGCCATTGCCGTATTCATGCTTCATCGGCAGGTCGAGCGCTTCTTCATAGGTCTTGGCGCGCACGACGCGAGAGAACCGGTCCGAAGATTTCGGTCTTGTAGATGTCCATGTCCGGGGTGACATTGTCGAACAGGCAGCCGCCGACGAAATAGCCGTTTTCATAGCCCTGCAGCTTGAAATCGCGGCCGTCGACGACGAGCTTTGCGCCTTCTTCCACGCCGCGTGTCGATCAGGCCGAGAATGCGCGCCTGGGCTTCCTTGGTGACGACGCGGGCCGAGATCGGCCTTGTCATCGGTATAGGGGCCGATGCGCAGGCTCTCGACCATCGGGGTCAGCTTTTCGATCAGGCGGTTGGCGGTTTCCTCGCCGACCGGAACGGCAACCGAGATCGCCATGCAGCGCTCGCCGGCCGAGCCGTAGCCTGCACCCATCAGCGCCTTGGCGGCCTGGTCGAGATCGGCATCCGGCATGATGATCATGTGGTTCTTGGCGCCGCCGAAGCACTGGGCGCGCTTGCCGTTCATCGCAGCCGTGCCATAGACGTAACGGGCGATCGGGGTCGAGCCGACGAAGGAGACGGCCGAAATATCCGGATGCGTCAGGATCGCATCGACGGCCGACTTGTCGCCATTGACGACATTGAGGATGCCGGCCGGAAGACCGGCCTCGATCATCAGTTCGGCAAGACGGATCGGCACGGACGGATCGCGCTCCGACGGCTTCAGGATGAAGGCGTTGCCGCAGGCGATCGCCGGGGCGAACATCCACATCGGGATCATGGCCGGGAAGTTGAACGGCGTGATGCCGGCGCCGATGCCGACAGCCTGGCGGATCGAATACATGTCGATGTTCGGGCCGGCGCCTTCGGTGAACTCGCTCTTCGGCAGATGCGGAATGCCGATGACGAATTCGCAGACTTCAAGACCGCGGATGACATCGCCCTTGGCGTCTTCGATCGTCTTGCCGTGTTCGCGCGACAGCATCTCGGCCAGTTCGTCCATGTTCTCGTTCAGAAGCTCGACGAACTTCATGAAGACGCGGGCGCGGCGCTGCGGGTTGGTGGCAGCCCATTTCGGCTGGGCGGCCTTGGCGTTCGCAACGGCAGCGTTCAGTTCTGCGTCGCTGGCGAGCGCCACGGTTCGCCTGCACTTCGCCGGTTGCCGGATTGAAGACATTGGCCGTGCGGCCGCTGGTGCCGGCAACCTGCTTGCCGTCGATGAAATGACCGATCTCGTACATGGGTGATCCTCCTGATCTTGATTATAGCGGGAGTGTCGCACTTCAATTTGCACAAATCAACGCGCGATAATCAGGAACCGTTGTGCAGGAATTGATGTTCAATTCGCATTTGAGGAAACCTACCCCCCTCTGTCACTCCGTGACATCTCCCCCTCAAGGGGGGAGATTGGCCGCAAACATCGTGCCCGCCTCACAGATGGGTATGCCATGGAAAAGAACGATCTCCCCCCTTGAGGGGGAGATGCCCGACAGGGCAGAGGGGGGTAACGCCGAAGGCGCGCCTGCGCGGTGCACCCATGAACTGGGATGATGTGCGCATGTTTCTGGCGGTTGCCCGAACCGGCCAGATTCTCGCCGCTTCCAAGCGGCTGGGGCTCAACCACGCGACGCTCAGCCGGCGCGTCACAGCGCTGGAGGAATCGTTGAAGACGCGGCTTCTGATCCGGCGGACCAATGGCTGCGAGCTGACGGCGGAGGGCGAAATCTTTCTCAATGCCGCCGAGCGCATGGAAACCGAGATGCTGGCCGCGCAGTCGCAGATCGGCCGCATCGACACGGCCATCGCCGGCACCGTGCGGATCGGCGCGCCGGATGGCTTCGGCGTCTCGTTCCTCGCTCGCGGCTCGGACGGCTGACGGCACGCTATCCGGAACTGCGCATCCAGCTTGTGCCGGTTCCGCGCTCGTTTTCGCTGTCGCAGCGCGAGGCCGATATTGCCATCACCCTGGAACGGCCCGAACAGGGGCGGCTGATTTCATCGAAGCTGACGGACTATACGCTTGGTCTCTATGCCTCGCAGACCTATCTCTCCGACCATGGCACACCGGCAGCCGTGGAGGAGCTGAAGAGCCACCGGCGGATCGGCTATGTCGAAGATCTGATCTTCACCGCCTCGCTGAATTTCACCGCGCGAAATCATGCGCAGCTGGGATGCGGCCTTCGAGATTTCCAGCGCCACCGGCCAGACCGAAGCCGTGCGCTCCGGCGCCGGCATCGGCATCCTGCACAATTATATTGCGCGGCAATATCCGGAACTCGTCCGGATCCTGCCCGAAACGGCGATCCGGCGTGCCTACTGGACCACCTATCATGAAAGCGCACGCGATCTGGTGCGGGTGCGAACCGTCGCCGATTTCCTGCAGGAACTGGTTACCGCCGAACACCGGATCTTTCTGTAATCCGGCGGCAGCGGATCAGTTGGCGGTGGCAACCGCGCTCGGCAGCGGGATCAGCGACGGCTTGGCGATCTGGATTTCGGCGACTTTTTCAACCGCGATATCCTGGACAACAGCGGCCTCTGCCAAAGGCTCCTTTTCAGCTTCGGCAGCGGCTGCTCCGGGCATCGGAATCTTCACGGGGTTCTTGATGCTGTTTTTATCGTCCGTATCGGTCTCCTGCACCGTTTCGACCACGGCTGGACTTACAGCCCGGCGAAGGCGCTTGCGCTTCATCGTCGGCTCCGTTGCGATTGCGGTCTGCTGAACGACCGGTTGCAGCACCGGAACGGACGCGGTTGCGGCAAGCCCCTGCCCGGCAGCGCCCTGCAGCATCGCAAACGTTCCAGCCGTTACGGGCTTTAGCCTCAGGCCGTTCATCAGACCGACGAGTTGCTCGACAGAGGTCGACGGCGCGCAATAACGCATGCGGACCTGGGCTGTGTATTTCGAAGCGCCGATCGAGGCGACGCCGGCGCTGACATTGCGCGCCAGCTGCCACGCATAGACGCAACTGCCGCTTTTGCCGATCGAACCGGCTGCGTAGCCGAACGTCCCGTAGGCATTGTCGCCGATGACATTGCTGATCTTCATAGCGACGCCCGGAAGGGAAGACGCGATTTCCGCCCGCAATTCCCCCGCAGAAGGTGCGCGCGCAAAACCCTTGTCACTGCCGGGGGCACCGACCGTAACGAGCAGCATGTTTTCGCCGGGCAGATCGGTCGCGTTGCCATAGACGATCGTCTGTTGCGCGTAGTTCTTGCGCGCGGTTTGACGGACCGCCGTGGCGGGATTGCCGATCACGGGTATGGAACCGAGCGCATATTCGGGAGATATCGACGTTGCCAGTGCCGGAGCAGTCGAAGGGGCGTTCCGCGTCAGGGCAGAGGTCTGCAGAAACGGATCATCGACGGTGGTGCAGCCGGAAAGCACGAGCGGAAACAGCCAGAAAAGCCTGCGGATCATTGGCGTGCTCCTTCGATGCGCGAGGCCTGGATCAGACCGCGGCGCGACGCGGCATCGTTCAGGTGATCATTCAGCCGCTGGAAGACCTGACGAGCCATGCCCTTGTTGCCGAGGTGATAATAGGACCAGCCGCGCAACTGGCTGAGATCGGCGGGTTCGGCAATCAGCGACGCCCGGGCGTTCAGCGCGTCGAGCGTGTTCTGATATTGCCCCTGATCGAAGGCCGAGCGGGCCCGCTGCACATAGATTTCGGCGCGCACTTCACGATCGCGTTCCGCCGCCATCGGATAGGCACGCAGGATCGCATCGGCATCGTCGGTGAGCTTGCCACGCAGAAGCGTCAGCGCCGTACCATAGGCGGCATCGGCCTGCGCCTGCCCGCCGGCGGTCATTGCTTCGGCAAAGGACGCACGGGCTTCGGACAGCCGGCTGAGGCCCAGATAGCACCAGCCGCCGATCAAGGACGCATTCGACGTCATCTGGCCGCGGGCGCGCAGGTCACTCAGGTCACTGATGCAGGCGCTGTAGCGCTTGGCCTGGAAATTCCGGTAATAATTGGCCTGGATCGCGCCGCGCGGCTTGATCACTGCCGTCGCCTTCTTGCCCCTCGGAGCGGGCGCAACTTTGATCTCCGCCCAGATATCCGGGTAGACGTCGCCGTACTTGTCCTCAAGTGCGGCAAATTCCTGCTTCTGGGACAGGCGCAGCATCGACAGGGCCAGACCCTTGACGCGGGCCGGCGCGACCTTCCAGTCGATCGACTTGCCGAACCAGGCAGCAGCAGCCTCGTACTGTTTCGAATTATAGGCATACCAGGCGAGAATTTCCGCGTGGTCGGCATTCAGCGTCTGCAGGATCGTCGTCGAATAGGAAGCGACGATCTTTTCGTCGATCGCGGCCGTATCGGGCTTTGCAAAGCGCAAGGACAAGGCATTCATCAGGAATTCCGGATCGCCGGTCAGGTCCTTCAGATGCGTTGCGGCAACCTGATAGGCTTCCTCCTCGAGATTCTGGGCTGCGAGGCTGAGATAGAGACCTTTTGCATTGCTGGCATCGGGTTTGACTTGAAGCGCGGTCTTGAACCACTGGGCGCTGACCGCTGGCTGCTTGATCTTCAGGTAGTACCAGCCAAGCAGACCCATGTCGCTGGCATCAGGCTTTGTCTGCGTCGCCCTCTTGAGCGGCTCCAGATCGGCCTCGGCCAGGGGGTCGGTGCGCTTTTCGTCCGCATTGAAATCCGCGACCGTCTTGCGCAGAAGATCAAAGGCAACCGGTTGCAGGCCGGCCTGCATCGCCGGGGTGACGGCAAGCTTGGTTATGACGGCCTGAACCTCGGACGCCGGAAAATCGCGGATCGCCTTCTGCAGCGTGGTCACGAGCGCAGCGTCCGGCAGGCGCTCGTCGCCTTCCCTCAGGAGAATGCCGCGATAGACGCTGGCCAGCGGCTCGCGCATGCCGGTCTGCGAATAGGCGTCGATCAGAAGCCAGAGCAGATCGATTTCGGTTTCCTTGGCTGGATCAATGGCGCTCGCTGCCTGGATCACGCCCGTCCAGTTCTTCGCAGCAGCGGCCTCGGTCATCAACACGCGCTGTTTCTTTGTCGCCAGCTTTCCGCTGAAGTCAGCCGTCGGCGTCCAGTCCGGCGCCTCGCTCTTCAGACGGATAATCTCGGCATCGATGCCGGTGAAATCGTTCTTCTCATAGAGTTTCCAGAGCAGCGTTTCATCGGCGCCGCGCGCAGTCTGCGGCAAATAGAGGTCCTGCGGCATCTCGAAACCGGGATATTTGAGGCGCAGCCGCGCACTCTCGGCGGCGACACGCTCATCCTGTTTCTGCTCGGCATAATAATAGAGCGCCGCCATTTCGACGGCATCCGGCGCCGGCTTGGCAACGCCGGTTGCGGACTGAGCGCCTGTTCCTGCTGCTTGCGGGTCGGTCACGGCTGTGCCGCCTGAAACCGCGCTGGTAATCGCGTCATCCACCAGACGGAACGAACCTTCCGCCTCGGTCAGGAGAACCACCGAATCCTGCGCCAGAGCGGAAACCGGCAGCAGCATGCAGGATGCGGCAAGCAGAGCGATAAAACGTTTGCTGATCATTGATCGGACCTCACTCCCTTGCGGGGAACGGCCCGGCCGAGCCAAACCCCGAAAATACCCATCGAAGCAACGATAAGCAGGACATAGAACTGGAAGTTATCGGAGAACCAGGCGGCCGCGAGACGGCGGAGATTGGCCGGGCTCTGGTCTGTCATCCCGCCGATGAAATGCGTTGCCGCCGGCATGGTGTTGACCGAGAGGCTCGCCGTTTCGATTTCTGCGGAGCCGCCGTCCAGTCTGCTCCAGACGGCCGGGTCGACGAGACGCTTGACACCAGCCGCAACGTCGCTCGGCGAGCGGGCATGCAGTACCGTCCACGTCGCGCTGCCTTCCGGCGAGGGAATCTGCGACAGGGTCAGGAGCGACTGGTCCGGCTTCAGCGCCAGCGTCTTGTTTACCCCGTCATCATAATTGAGCCACTGGGCAAACCGGGTTCCGCCAAGCGAGAACCAATTTCCGATGCGGCCGCTCCAGGACATTGCGTCGCTTTGCGTCGTCGATTTCTTGAAGGCGTCGAGCAAGGCGTCGGCATCGTCGTTTCCGGACGAAACAGCGACGGCCTGCAGCATGGCATCATCGGTGATGGCCGCTGTCTTGAACGGATCGGGACCCACGGCGGCGGCACTCGTATCTTCCGAGAAGCCGTTCGGCGGAAACTGGCCTTTGCCGGCATTGCCAAGTTCGGCAAATTCCTGGTCGGTCGTAATCACCAGGGCATTTCGGCCCTCGGTCGGCGTTGCGGCACTCAGCTTGATATTGGCATTCAGCGGATTGCGCGCCGAAAGCGCCAGTCGCGACAGAACGGTCAGCGCTGCACCGACGGACTGCCCGTCCGGCCGCTCGACGAAGACATCGAACGGCTTGCCATCGGCATAGGGATATGCGTTGCCGGCAAATGCTGCGATGTCAGGCAGACGCCCGATCCGCGCGAGCGCCGGCACTGTGATCTCGGTGTTCTTCAGCAGAATGAAGCGCGGCTTGGCATCGTTGCGGGCTTCCGGGGCACAGACGTCGTCTGACGCCATCGGCACTTCCGCCAGCAGCTCGACCTTGTTTTCGCCCGGATGGAAAGCCCGCAGCGGCAGTTCGATCAGCTTGCCCTCGAACTGTTCGCCCTCGGTGTTGCGAAACGGATAGCTGGTGACGACCTTGTCGTTGACGCGCACGAGAAACTGCGCGGTGCGCTTCAGGCCCGGCGAGGTGGCGGCAAACAGACGGATGCCGATCGTGTCATAGTCGGCCGGGTAAAAATCCGCCGGCATGACCATATTGAAATCGGTGCGCGACAGGCGACCGGAAAACACGCGCGTCTCATAGCCGGTATCGCTCAGCTGGTAGCTGCCGGACGCATCGGCGCGGATCGTGCCGGTCCCGTTTGCGAAAATGCCGCTGTCGAGGCTTTCCTTCAGGGGGCCGCGAATGGCGGCCAGCAGCTGGCTGCTGATTTCGGCACGGGTTGCGCCACGCAGGCTGACGGTTGCGCGACCCGGCTCGCCGGCATCCGCCACGGAAAGCCCGTAGGGAATGGCAGCAGCAGCCGATGCGCCGCCGAGCAGGGCGCGCGTCTTTTCCGTGGAAACATACAGATCGATGCCGGGGCCGGTTCCGGGCTTGTCGCCAACGCTGACGGAGAGATCGTCGCGGTTCATCAGGAGCGCCAGGGTCTGCAGAACGGGTGCGGCATCGTTGAGCATCTCGGCCGTGGCCGTCTGCGGCAGGATCAGCCGGATATCGGTGACGCCGGCATCGTTCCTGGCGACCGTCAACACGTCGTCGAAGAAGTTGAAGCCATCCGACTTGGCAGCGATGAAGCCGCTCGTTTTCGGATCAAGTTCGCTCCAGAGTTCGTAGGTCGCTTCCAGCGAGCAATCGACGCGGTGAAACTGGCGAGCGCGCAGCGTCACTTCGTTGCGACCCGGTTTCAGCAAAGCGCCTGCGACCTTGATCTGCTCCGGCTTGAAATCATTGGGAGACGCGATGCGGAACGTGCCGGCCGGCTTGCCGTTGACCGTGACATCCATCACCGACGTATCCGGCAGGACGGACACGGCATTGCGATAGGGAAGCGACAGGCTGCCGCCGAGCGCCACCTGTTCTGCCGACAGGTTGAACGTGAAGCGGCCAATATCGTCTTCGCCGGCCAGCCGGTAGGACGGGGCGGATTGCTCGAAGGGAACGAGGCCGGCGAGTGTGTTTTCCTCCGGCTCGACGGGTGCTGCGCGCGTCGACAGGATGGCGTCGCTGGCACCGGGCTGGGCACGGGTGACAACCGGTGCCGCCTCGAGCAGGCTCTGGGCGGAAAGCGGCAGCGCCTGCGCCATCAGGGCGGCAAGCGACAGGCCGACAGTCTTTACGCTGAGGGACTTAACCATAGAGCTGTGTTCCTGTGTGCACCGGGCCGGCGAGAGACGGGCCTGAGTGAGACGGACCTGGGTGGGATGAGCCCGAATGAGACGAGCCAGAGTGCGAAGGGCCTGTTTGGACCGGCGCTGAATTGGCCGGCGCTGCGGCATCGGTGGTCTTGGCCGGCAAACCGACGGGCACGACCTTGTTGTCCTGAAGAACCATCGGCGCATCCTCGAAGGAATGGGCGACGCTTTCGCGGATGAGACCGGCACCATAGCGAATGGCGCGCAGCGATTCCGTCAGGCTCCAGAGCGCAAAGCGGCTGGTCCCCCAGAAGAAGTTCCGGCGCACCTGGCGGCGCACAAGGCGATCCTGCAACACCGACTGGTCGGAATACATCAGCTCGGCGATCGCCATAAAGGTTTCCGGCGTGCGTTCGGCAAAGGCAAAACCGAAGATCGAGGTCTTGTCCATGGTCCGGCGCGAGCGGTAGACGACATTGAAGGCAATCGTCTGGCCGCCACGACGCACCTCGACCTGCGCCCGCGTCGGATTGGCGAGGTCCATCTTCGGCTCGGGATCGACGAACTCGATCGAAACCCCGCCGCTGGAAGCATCCTTGATGATCACGGTATAGACGGCATCGGCGATGCGCAGCAAACCATGGCGCTTGACGGGCAGGCGCTGGTTGCGGCGCAGTTCGCGACGCTCGGCAATCGCGCCGAGTGCTGCACCGGCAAGCCCGAGATTGATCAGGTTCCACATGGCGACGATCAGCAGCAGCTCGCTGGCAACCGGCTCTGTCAGCACGCGGTAACCCGAATAAAGGGCGGCGACGAGCAGCAGGAAGAAGATCGCGAAATAGGGCTTTGCAAGCGGCGACAGCTTGCTCTGGTCGAGTGTCTGGCCCTTGGCTGTGACATTGAAAGTCGGCTTGCGCGGATTGCGCACGACACTGACGATGCTGCCGACCAGGAAGACGGACTGGACATATTCGTACAGCTCGGAAATCCACGGCCAGCGCACCTTGCCGTAGAGATAGCTCTGCATGGCAAAGGAGCTCACCAGATAGGTGACGGCGTAGGATGCGAATTCGAGGATATTGGCCTTGTAGATCTCCAGCGAGAAGAAAATGTAGAGCAGCGGCGAGAACATGAAGGCCAGGCGCGACAGCGGAAACAGCCAGAAGATGTTGATGCCGGCATAGCAGATGCGCTGCGGCAGCGAGAGACCCTTGGCGAGAAACGGCCGGTTGAGAATGAGGATCTGCAACATGCCCTGGCACCAGCGGGCGCGCTGGCCGATGAAGGAAACGAAGGTCTCCGGCTGCAGGCCGGCGATCAGCGGCTTGTCGACATAGACACTGTTCCAGCCCTGGCAGTGCAGCGACAGCGCGGTTTCGCAATCCTCGGTGATCGACTGGCCGGAAAAGCCGTCGATGGTTTCGAGCGCCTTGCGGCGCAGGACCGCAGCCGAGCCGCAGAAGAAGGACGCATTCCACTTGTCGAGCCCGCGCTGCAGGATCGAGTAGAACATCTCGTTTTCCGACGGCATGCGCGCGAACGTCTGGAGGTTCTTTTCCAGCGGATCGGGATTGAGGAAGAAGTGCGGCGTCTGCACGAGGAAGAGCTTTTCGTCCTCGCGGAAGAAGCCGACCGTTTCCCGCAGGAAGTCGCGCACCGGAGCATGGTCGGCGTCGAACACGACGACCAGATCGCCCTTGGAGATCTTCAGGCCTTCGTTGAGATTGCCGGCCTTGGCGTGGTCGTTCTTCTGGCGGGCATGATACTGAACGCCCATTGCCTCGCAGAGCGCCTTCAGCTGCTCATGGCGGCGATTTGCAGCAACCGAGACATGCGGGTCCTTGTGGTTGCGCTTGGCATCCGTGCCACCGTCATCGAGCAGGTAGATCTTCAGCTTGTCCTTCGGATAAGCCATCGACTTGGCAGCAGCCAGCGTCACCGCCAGCAATTCGGCATCTTCATTGTAGCTCGGGATAAAGACGTCGACCGTCGGCAGGTCGGCATTGGCGCCGATCTCCGGCGTCTTGCGCTTGATCGGATCGACAACCATGAAAAAACTGATCGCCAGCATGCAGAGGCAATACATCTCGGCGAGATAAAGCAGGAAGCCCGGAATGAAATTGAGAGGTTCGGAAATGCTCGGCAGCGTTTCGGTCGTCCGCCAGAAGCCGTAGCGCATCGCGATGATCGCGGCGAACACCAATGTGACCAGACGGAACGTGCTGTTGTTCGGCCTCGTCATGCCGATGAACATGACGCCGAGAACGGCGAAGCTGAGCATCAGCTGCGCCTGCAAACTCATTGGCAGGAGGATCAGAGACAGTCCGACCGCACCGGCAGGAATTGCCAGAAATTTACCGCACCGCATGTGCAACTAGCCTCATTGGTCATTTCAGCAACGCATCATGCGCGCCGGTCCGCAATTGGACAGGCCGACCCTAGGGTGCAAACGGTCAATAGAATCCTAATGAAGCGGGAGAGTTCTGAAAGGAGACAGAACGAGGTAAACACAATGTTTACAGGGCGGTCCAAGATGTGGCCACACGGCTTCACCGTGTTCGGACCAAATCCGTCTTGAGAAGGATCGATGGGATTGTTGGAAAAATGGTACGGTTGGGTGGTCTCGAACCACCGACCTCAGGATCCACAATCCTGCGCTCTAACCAACTGAGCTACAACCGCACAAGCGAGAGCCCTGAACTGCAGGGCCGCTTTCCGCGTCAAATACGGGCAGTCTGTCTTTTTTGCAAGTCCCATCTTGCGACTTCCCGTGAAAAAACGGGATATGCCAGGACAGCCTGAAAACAAAGCCGTAAAAAAACCGGGCGGTCGCCCGCCCGGTTCGTCATATCAGGAATTTTGCACCCGTCATCGGGAGCAGATGAGGCTGATTAGGCCTTCTTGAACGTGGACATGGCCTTTTCGGCGGCGTCCTTGCCTGGCTTGGTGACGTTTTCAGCAACCTTCTTGGTGGCTTCCTGCATCGCCTTGGCCTGTTCCATGGCCAGTTCAGCCTGCTTGCGGATGAAGGCGGTCTGCAGTTCGAACAGTTCGGAAACCGACTTGACGCCGAGCAGAGCTTCCATGTGCGAAAGCGAATTTTCAGCATTGGTGCGCAGGGCATCAATGGCCTTCAGGCCGAGTTCGACCGTGCCGGACTGCGCGCTTTCCAGCGTCGCCTCGACGGTCTTGGTCGCGTCTTCGGCAGCGGTCTTCATCTTGGCATAGGCTTCCTTGGACTGCACGGCGCCCTTTTCGGCGAATTCGCGCAGGCTATCGGTCACCTTGGCCGGATCGAAAGAGGTCATCGAAAATACGTCATCTGTCTTCTTGGTAGCCATGATCAGCGCTCCTGTTTCGGGCCCTCTTCAGAGGCGCCCCGTTGATGATGAGCAGTCTATACCTTAAATTATTGTGCGGTGCAACATAATTGTGCATCGCATATAAAAATTGGGCGATCGCGTATTAACCTTTAAAAACGAAAGACCGCCGCCGATCCGACGGGATGCTGGACCCTTGCGGACGCGCCGGGTATTAATAGACTGTTAATAATCACGTCCCGATGACGTTTCTGCCAACAGGTCCGTTCATGTCCGCAAAATTGTACCCCTTCATCGACATTGCCGTGCACGAGCAGGTGCGCGGGCATTTCGCCCGGGGCGATGCGGCGGTGCTGTTTTCGGCAGACATGGGGCAGGTTCTCTGGTCGAACGGCGAAGGTGCTGCTCTTTTCGGCACGCCGTCGATCTATGATTTCATCGACAGCGGTGCCAATACCGGCGATGTGGCCTTTCGCCAGATGGAGGCAACCGCGCGTCAGTTGCAACGCGTCGGCGACAACCGCACCTTCCTGATGCGCATCGGCTCCGGCTTTCGCCGCATGCCTGTGCATGCGCTGGTGGAAATGATCAGCGTCCATCCGGGCGAGACTGCAATCCTGTTCACGGCGCCCGGGACCCTCAAGGCGCGGACACCGGCGGAGATTGCCCGCACCATGATTTCGGGTTTCGACGACCCGGACACCCATATGGCCGTACTCGATGGCGAGGGACACATCATAGCAGCGTCATCGGGTTTCGAAAGTCTCGCGATGACGCCGCAGACCTGCCGGGCGCTGGTCACGGCTGTTGCCCGCGATAGCGACTGGCTCGTCAAGCGCCCGGTCCCGACCGGCAAGGGGCACCTGCCTGCAGCCATCGGCAAACTCTCGGACAGCCCTGCCCTGCACCTGCTCTTCGCTGTCGAAACCATTCTGGGAAATATGGACCCCGGCGCGGATTTTGACGACGAAGCGCCGGCCGAAGAGGCGGCTGCATCCGATCTCGCGACACCTCTTGCGATTGCTGAAACGCTCGATGCGGTCCCTGACGCAAGCGAGGTGGCAGATATTCCGGCAGATATCGAGGAAACGCCGTCTGTCGAAGACGAAACCTTGACGCCTGTCTCTGATGAGCCTGCCATTTCGGAGACCACGACCGAGCCTGAGATCGACATCGCCGTCGAAGACGCGGTTGCTGACGACACTGCCAGCGACACCGAGGCCGAAATCCAGGGCGATCAACCTGAAACGGATGAAACCGCAACACCTGAAACGGCCTCAGGCGTCGAAGCGGAGATTGAAGCTGTCGATGAACTCGAACAGCCGCAGACGGATGACACCACGCCTACCGCAGTGAATTCCGGCGCAGAAGACACCTCCGGCGTCGATGAGCCGGCAGGCGACGTCCCCGCCGCTGACGAAGATGAAGCTGTCACCGCGGACACAGAGATTGCTGCCCCCCTTGATCGAAGAGACGGCCAGCGATCCGTCCCTGCCCCTTGGTATGGACGAGGACGAAGCGGCAGCGATCGACGAACAGGCAGAGACGCCGATGGCGGACGAACCTGTCAGCGACGGCGACATGATTGCGTCAACGGAGACTGATGCCGCTGACATTGAAGCCGAAGCCGAAGCCGAAAACGGCGCCACCGGTTTTGTCTTCAATCCGGACAGCCGCGCCGTGCGTTTCGTCTGGAAGATCGATTCCGATGGTCGCTTCCGCGAGATATCCGATGAATTCGCGATGGCTGTCGGGCCGGCATCGGCGGATATTTCCGGCGTCACCTTCAGTGAAATAGCCGAACGCTACGACCTCGATCGGGACGGCAAGATCGGCGAGCTGCTGAAGCGTCGCGACACATGGTCGGGCAAGACCATTCTCTGGCCGGTCGAAGGCACAAGCCTGCATGTGCCCGTCGATCTCGCTGCCCTGCCGACCTACTCCCGCAACCGCGAATTCGACGGTTTCCGCGGTTTCGGCATCGTGCGCGTCGCCGATGCCATCGAAGACCCGCACGGCACGGGCCTGACGCTTGGCCAGACCATCGGCCTGCCTGTCGCCGAGCCGTCGGATGAAGACGAAGACCTGCAAACGGACCTGGCTGCAGCAGGCCATTGTCGAGCCTCTCGCGCCGCAGGCCGACGATCAGCCTGCTGCGAGCGAAGTGTCGGCGAATGCAGCCGAAGCCGAAGAGGCGCAAGGTGCGGACACTCAGCCGGAAGAAGCGGCTGTTATAGAGGACAGCGCTGCGCCATCCGAAGACATGGACGGGGAGACGGACGGGGAAACGGGCGATCCGGCGCAGGCGCCTGACGACACTGTTGAGCCAAGCAGCGAAACCGTTGACACGTCGGGAACAGAGGACACGGTCGAGGATCCGTTCCGCGGCGAGCTTCCGGCCCTGCAGATCGTTGACAATCCGGGGCGACGGGCCTCCGACAAGGTGGTGCGGCTCGACAATCATCGCCCGCAGGGCGCCGAAAGCCTGACACGCGGCGAACAGGCGGCCTTCCGCGAAATCGCCCGGCAGCTCGGCGAGAGCTTTGGAAAGCGGCAGGACACCCCGCCGCCTGTCGCAACGGACGAGACTGTTGAGACTGTTGAGACTGTTGAGACTGTTGAGACTGTTGAGACTGTTGAGACTGTTGAGACGATCGAACCCGTCATGCAGCCGGAAGCAACGGGACAGCAGCCGGATGAGATCAGTTTTTCTCCGGTCGGCGAGGATCAACCGGAGACCGTAGCTTTCGACAGCGATAGCGACAGCAGCGGCGACAGCGAGACCGTTGTCGAGAACGCGGATATGCCAGACGCAGTCGAGGTCGAGGTCGCGGAAGACGCGCCGAAACCGGTCGTCGATGTCTTGCCGACCCGCAGCAGCACGGACGCCAGCGGCCTGAGCCGGGACCTTCTCAACAGCCTGCCTGTGGCTCTCCTCATTCATGCGGGTGATGAGCTGTTCCATGCCAATCCGGAGTTCCTCGCCCTGACAGGCTTCTCCTCGCTCGAGGAATTGCGCGAGGAAGGCGGCATCGACGCGCTTTTCGTCGCAGAGGAGGACGGCCTGTTCGACATGCCTGATGGGACGATGATGCTGATCCGCAATGATGGTCACCTCATGCCCGTCAAGGCGCGGCTGCAGTCGACCCGCTGGGAAGACAAAGGTGCCCTGATCATGGCGCTTTCGCCTGCAACGCAGGATGCCAAGCCCGTTGAGCCACTCGAAACGGAGGTCCAATCGACAGCTGTCGAGACAGACGCGGACAAGGTGGCGATCGAGACCCTGCGGCAGGAAGCGGAGGAACTGCGCTCGATCCTGGAAACCGCGACCGATGGCGTGGTCGATCGTCGGTGCCGATGGCGAAATCCGCTCGATGAACCGCTCGGCCAGCGCCCTGTTCAACTTTGATGACGCCGAAACCCGCGGCAAGCCCTTTGCCATGCTGTTTGCCCATGAGAGCCAGAAGGCCGTGCTCGACTATCTGGCCGGCCTGGCCGGCCACGGCGTTGCCAGCGTGCTGAACGACGGCCGCGAAGTGATCGGCCGCGAAGCATCCGGCGGCTTCATTCCGCTGTTCATGACCATGGGCCGGCTCTCGTCGTCCAACGGCTACTGCGCCGTCATCCGCGACATCACCCAGTGGAAGCGCACGGAAGAAGAACTGCGCAACGCCAAGCGTGCCGCCGAAACCGCCAACGCCCACAAGAGCGACTTCCTCGCCCGCGTCAGCCACGAAATCCGCACGCCGCTCAATGCCATCATCGGTTTTTCCGACATGATGGCGAGCGAGCATTTCGGCCCGATCGGCCATCCGCGCTATGTCGAATATGCCAATGACATCGGCCGTTCCGGCCGCCACGTGCTCGATATCGTCAACGACCTGCTCGACATTTCCAAGATCGAAGCCGGCGAGATGGATCTCGATTTTGCCGCCGTCGGCATCAACGATGCGGTCGCCGAAGCCGTTGTCGCTGGTGCAGCCGCAGGCCAATAGCCAGCGGGTGATCATCCGCACCTCGCTTTCCAGATCGGTGCCGAACATCGTCGCCGACCGTCGCTCGATCAAGCAGATCGCGCTCAACATCCTCGCCAATGCCATCCGCTTTACGCCGTCCGGCGGCCAGATCGTCGTGTCGACGGCCTATGAGGCCAACGGCAGCGTCGTCGCTGCGGATCCGCGATACCGGGCATCGGCATGACGCGCAGCGAACTGGAACAGGCGATGAAGCCGTTCCGGCAGGTGACGACCGGCGCCGCGCAAGCGCGGCGACGGCACCGGTCTCGGCCTGCCGCTGACCAAGGCGATGGTGGAGGCCAACCGGGCGCAGTTTTCGATCAACTCGGCGCCCGAATGAAGGCACGCTGGTGGAAATCACCTTCCCGTCGCAGCGCGTGCTTGCGGATTGAGCCGAGTAGGCTAGAAAATGTTGAGCGAGGCGAACCAGTTTGCCCGCCAGCGTTTTCGACCTGATGCCTGCGCTGCGGAAAGATGAACCTTGCCGGCTGATACCCCTGCCCTGAAGCGATCGCGGTTCTCTGCCGGTATCGGCGGTGCGCATCCGCTGCTTGCCGCCGCGGCAGCGCTCACCTGTATCGTTGTTCTGCTGCCGGTTCTCGCCATCGTCTGGCTCGCCCTGACCGGCGGCGACAGCGACTGGCCGCATCTGATGGCCAATGTTATTCCCCGCGCCACGGGACGCACCCTGCTGTTGATCGCGCTCACCGGCGCAGTGACCACCATAACCGGCATCGTCACGGCCTGGCTGGTGGCGGCCTGCGAATTTCCGTTCCGGCGGTTTCTTGCCGGTGCGCTGGTGCTGCCGCTGGCCATTCCCGCCTATCTCGCGGCCTATGCCTTCGGCGAATTCTTCGATTTCACCGGCCCGCTGCAGATCTGCGGTCCGCGCCGTTTTCGGCTTTCAGTCGAGCCGCGACTACTGGTTTCCGGATGTGCGGTCGCTCGGCGGCGCGGTGCTGGTGCTGGGCTCGGTGCTCTATCCCTATATCTATCTCGCCTGCCGGTCGATGTTCCTGATGCAGGGCCGGGCGGCCGCCGATGTGGCGCGCACGCTTGGCGCAGGGCCGCTCAAGGTGTTTTTCAAGGTCCAGATCCCGATGGCGCGCCCGGCGATCATGGTCGGGCTGACGCTGGTGATGATGGAGACGCTCAACGATATCGGCGCCGTCGAGTATCTCGGCGTGCAGACCGCTGACCTTCTCGATTTACGATACCTGGCTCAACCGCGGCAGTCTTGCGGGCGCGGCGCAGATCGCCTGCGTCATGCTGGTCTTCGTGGTGCATCCTGATGATGATCGAGCGCGCCGCGCGCCGCCGCCAGCGTTTCGCCAGCCACAAGACGACCGCGGTGCGTTCATGATGCCGTGCGGCTGCGGCTTGACCGGCTGGAAGAAATGGGCAGCGACATGCTCGTTTGCCTGCTGCCGGTGCTCCTGGGATTTGCCGTGCCGCTGATCGTGCTTGGCGGCTATGCCATGAAGCGTCTCGACCAGTTTGCCGAGCCGAGGCTGCTCAAGGCGCTGATGCAACAGCATCTTCGTTTCCGGATCCGCCGCCGTCATCACCGTCGATCCTGGCCTTCATTCTGGCCTATGCGGCCCGCACCAGCCGGTCCCGCTTCATCAGCCTTGCCGGGCGGTTGTCTGCCTTCGGCTATGGTGTTCCCGGCACCGTGCTTGCCATCGGCGTGCTGTTTCCGCTGGCCGGCATCGACAACGGCATCGATGGGTTCCTGCGCACCCATGCGGGAATCTCCACCGGCCTGCTTCTGTCCGGCACAGGCTTTGCCATCGTCTACGCCTGCTCCGTGCGCTTTCTGACCATGGCCGAGGGCATCGATCGAAGCCGGCTTCCAGAAGCTTTCGCCGCATCTCGACATGGCGGCGCGAACGCTTGGCCGAACCAGCGGCCAGACATTGAAAAGCGTGCTCCTGCCGATGATGCGCCCGGCTGTTCTGTCTGCAGCCTTGATGGTTTTCATCGAAACGATGAAGGAACTTTCGGCGACGATCATGCTGCGGCCCTTCAACTTCAATACGCTGGCGACGCTGGTCTATGAGGATGCTTCACGGTCGAAGGTCGAGGATGCATCCGTGGCAGCGATCATCATCATTCTCGCCGGCATGATTCCGGTCATTCTCGTGTCACGGTCGCTGGAGCGTCCGCGCTGACACATTTCCGGCAGAGGTGAGGACAAAAAAAGAGGCAGCGCATAGGCTGCCTCGATAAGTTGAATGCTAACAGACGCTCGACAGGGGGAAAGACATCATGTCTAGACAGCATCTCTGCTGTGAGCATCCCAGTCATTGGGCGCCATCAAGTTGAACCCACCATGCGCTGCCAGCCGTTAACAAAACCTTGCCGCGTTTGCTTAAAATTCTATGCGTCAGCTCGTAACTGCAAGGCTTGGTTAATTCCACAGCGCCGAACAGGTTAACAGCGCTGCGGTCAGCTCCTCAACTGCGCAAGATCGGCAAAAAGGTCGAGTGCCTCCGGATTGGCAAGCGCCTCCTTGTTCTTCACCACCCGTCCGTGGACGACTTCGCGCACGGCCAGTTCGACGATCTTGCCGGACTTGGTGCGCGGAATATCCGTCGACCGCAATGATCTTGGCCGGCACGTGGCGCGGCGAAGCGCCGGTGCGGATCCGGGTCCTGATCGCCTTTTCCAGCGCCTCGGTCAGGGTGAAGCCCGGCAGCCAGCCGCACGAAGAGCACGACGCGGACATCATCATCCCAGTCCTGGCCGATGCAGATCGCCTCGGCGACCTCCTCCATCTGCTCGACCTGGTTGTAGATTTCCGCCGTGCCGATGCGCACGCCGCCCGGATTGAGCGTCGCATCCGAGCGGCCGTGGATGACGATGCCGTCATGCTCGGTCCATTCGGCGAAATCGCCATGGCACCAGATATTGTCGAAGCGCTCGAAATAGGCCGCCTTGTATTTGGCGCCGTCCGGATCATTCCAGAACATCACCGGCATGGACGGGAAGGCCCTGGTGCAGACCAGTTCGCCCTTTTCGCCGCGAACCGGCTTGCCCTCGTCGTTCCAGACATCCATGGCAAGGCCCAGCCCCGGCCCCTGGATTTCGCCGCGCCAGACCGGTTTCAGCGGATTGCCGAGCACGAAGCAGGAGACGATATCGGTGCCGCCGGAAATCGAGGCCAGCTGCACGTCCGGCTTGATGCCCTCATAGACGAAGGAAAAGCCTTCCGGCGAGAGCGGCGAACCGGTCGAGGTCATCAGCCGCAGCGCGACGAGATCATGGGTGCTGACCGGCGTGAAGCCGCCCTTGCGCACGGCATCGATATATTTGGCCGAGGTGCCGAAGATCGCGAACTGCTCGGCTTGCGCATAGTCGAACAGGACATTGCCATCCGGATGAAACGGCGAACCGTCGAACAGGCAGAGCGTCGCGCCGACGGCCAGCCCCGAGACCAGCCAGTTCCACATCATCCAGCCGCAGGTGGTGAAATAGAAGAGCTTTTCGCCCTCGCGCAGGCCGCAATGGAAGCGATGCTCCTTCAGGTGCTGCAACAAGCGTGCCGCCGGCCGAATGCACGATGCATTTGGGAACGCCGGTCGTGCCGGAGGAAAACAGGATATAGAGCGGATGCGAAAATGGCAGGCGGACGATATTCGACCGGTTTCGCCTCGAATGGCGCGATGAACTCGGAAAGCGTGCGCGCCATCGTCCAGCGACAGCGGCCAGCGCATCGGCATCGCCGGCATAGGGGATGACCAGCGACCGGGCACGCCGAGCTTCCGTGCCACAGCCTGGACCTTGTCGGCGACGTCCTGCAGCTTGCCGGCATACCAGTAGCCATCGCAGGCGATGAACAGCTTCGGTTCGATCTGGCCGAAACGGTCGAGCACGCCCTGCTCGCCGAAATCGGGAGAACAGGAAGACCAGATGGCGCCGATCGAGGTCGCCGCCAGCATCAGCGCGATGGTTTCCGGCATGTTCGGCATCATCGCCGCGACCCGGTCGCCCTTGCTGATGCCCATGGCAAGGAGGCCTGCTGCGACCGCGAAACCAGGGCATGCAACTCGTCCCAGGACAGGCGCGAACTGGCCTTGTCCTCGCCGCGGAAGACCAGCGCATCGTCGCGACCGGTCTTCGTCAGCAGGTTTTCGGCAAAATTCAATGTCGCATCCGGAAAGAACCGCGCATCGAGCATGACGTCGCCATCGACCAGGGTCCGTTCGCCACGATCGCCGATCACACCGCAATGTTCCCAGACCGCCGTCCAGAAATCGCCGCGCTCGGCAACCGACCATGCGTGAAAAGCGTCATAATCGGCAAATTCTCGCGAAAACCGCGTCTCGCACCAGGTCATGAACTCGCGCATCGGCGTCTGCGCGATAAAGCTTTCCGACGGTATCCACAAAGGCCGTTCTGATTGCATGCTTTCCTCCACTCCAATCGCAAGAGTGTATATCATGCTGCGCCGCAAGATAAACAGCTGGCCCCTGCCCGCAATGACACCAAAACGACATTTTCGGTCCCGACCGTTTGATTTCTCCTGATCTTGGGCCTATCCAGAGGCCAGGGTCGGGTACGATCGCAACAATCGTCGGACACCAATGAGAAACCTCGCGCAGACCAGAATAAGGATCGCCGACCTGGGCCGATTGCTGCGCACCCGCCTCTTCCGGATTGCCCTGCTGTCAGCCGTTGTCCTCCTCTTGCTTTTCAAGGTCGCGCTGCCACAGTTCGTTTCCACGGCCAGCGTCAAGACGAACATGGAGAAAGCGCTATCCTCCTGGACCGGCGGCCGCGCAAGCATCAGCGGCGATCCGACGATCAGTTTCTGGCCCCGTCCGCAATTGACCTTGCACGATGTCACGATCGTATCGGAGGTCGACAATCTGCTGCCGCTGGCAAGAGCCGATGCGATTACCGCTGATTTCGATGTGCTGGCCGCCCTTCGCGGCACTCCGGTGTTTTACGATTTCCGTCTGCTCGCTCCCGTTTTCCGCATCGAACGGCTGAAGGATGGCGCGCTGAACTGGCGTCGATCCGGGTGGATGTCCGACGCGATGCACGGCAGGCCGGACGAGGCACCCATGCTTGCGCAGGATGTGCCGATCGGCGACATCGCGATCGAAAACGGTGCTCTCGAGATAATCGATCAACAGACCGGCGGCGCCCAGCGCATAACAGACATAACCGGAATGGTACGCTGGCAGAGCCCCTCGGAGCGGATCGGCATCGATCTCTCTGCGGTCATCAAGGGTGAAGTCGTCAACTGGTCCTTTGCCTGCGACGAACCGCTTCTGTTCTTTTCGGGGCGGAGCACGTCGATCGATACGGCCCTGAGATCGGCGCCGGTCAATTTTGCTTTTGAAGGCGCCGGAAGTCTTGCGTCAAACGCCTTCTTTTCCGGGCAAACATCCGTTTCCGCTCCCTCGATTACCGCCCTTCTGCGCTGGTACGGCCTGGACATCCCTCAAGATCCGACGCTTGGAGCAATCAACCTCAACGCAGCCCTCACCATTGGCAGCCAGGCGGTCAAGCTCGACAATCTCGCCCTGACGATCGACGGTGCCAATGCGACGGGCGTGCTCGATATCGCGCTTCCCGTTGAACATCTTCCCCGCATAGGCGGAACACTGGCGTTCGACCGGCTTGATCTCAACACCCTGTTTTCATCCCTCGCGCCGATGCCCGGCACCACCGCCGGGATTGCAAGGGCCGTCGATACCGATTTTCTGGAATGGTTGCGTCTCGATCTGCGGCTTTCCGCACAACAGGCAAACCTCGGCCCGGTATTGCTCACCGATCTTGCTGCCGGCATCATGGTCCGGGATGGACGGGCGTCCTTCGATATCGGCGACAGCACCTATGCCGGCGGCTCGCTCAGCGGTCGCATCGCCATCGCCGAGCAATGGATCAATGGCGGGGGACAGCTGGCACTTTCGCTCAAGGGGGCAGATCTCGCACCGATCGCAAGCCAGCTCAACCTTCAAGGTCCACTGCCGATCGGGCGCAGCGATGTCAGCCTCGATCTTTCGACCGACAAGCCGATCTGGGCGATGACGCTTGATGATCTGTCGGGGCGCATCAGGGTCACGGTCAATGATGGGACGCTGGTGAATTTCAACGCGGATGCCTTCGAATCGATGGTGGCCAGGGATGCCTTTTTCAATCTTTCGGAGGTCTCCAACGGCGCATTTTCGTTTTCGACAGCCGATATGGAAGCAACATTTGCAGATGGCGTCGCGGAACTGACGAGAGCCGAAATCGTCACCGAGGAGAAGGCTCTGTCGGTGACGGGACGCATTCCCTATCGAACCAGCAGCCTCGCTTTGGCCGGCACCCTGAAACCGGCGGATCCGAAGGCCATCGCTGACCCCTTGCGCTTTTTTGTCGGCGGCTCCTGGCCAAACGCGATCATTTCACCGATTTCCGTGCTCATACAGCCTTGAAGAAGGTGGATCACCCTCAAAAGCCTTATGCGCAGAGCGTGATAAGCCTCTAAAATAAATCACCGAATCAGTCTGCAGGAGATGTGCCCGTGCTGCGTTTTCTGGCCGCCTTGTTCAAGATCGCGCTTGCATCGCTGCTGGCGGGAGCCGGGCTTTCGCTGTTCAACATCTCTTCGGCGCAAATCCTGGAGCAGATCGGCATGACGCCGGAAGCGGTCTGGGGTTATGTCCTGCGCGCGACGAACTGGGCTGTGCCAAACATGCTTCTGGGATCGATGATCGTGCTGCCGTTGTGGTTCCTGACCTACGTCTTTTTGCCGCCGCGCGAACGCGAACGCGACTGACCGCGACCTTTGTATCCTGGAAAAGGGCCTGCCAAAGACCCTACGAATCTTCGTCAAGCGCCTTCAGGACACGCTTCAGGAGTTCTTCTTCATCGTGAACACCGTGCCGGTAGAGCGTCAGGACAAGGGCGGCAACCGGATCGTTGGCATCGCTTTGGGCAGAAATCATCCGTGCCGCGCGCGCCCTGTCGAAAACACGCTGACAGAGATCGACATGGTGCGGCAGCATGGGTTCGTTGCGCCATTTGCTCATTCCAATGCCTCCATCAAAACATCCACGGTCTTCCTGTCCACCAAAGAAGCACCGTGCCAACGTCGTTCTCGAAAGGGACGTCGCGCTTTGCGCAACTGCCGCTTTCTTTAGACGTTCGGAAACTGTTCAAATCATGTCACAACCGAAACCCGCGGCCCTCCATACAGCAAAACAAGCGACAACACGGAACTTGGGACAATCCAAGTGGTTCGATTCCGACATTTGCATTCCTTAGCAGCACCCCTCGCAAGCAAATCCCGGAAGCAGGAGAGGCACTAGCAAGACCATGATTCTAGTGGAATTCTCGAACTAGACATTTGATCGACGGGCGATCCGCAAGCGGGTATCACATGTCAAATTCATTCCGCTAATGTCCGAACGCCGCCTGTTCGTCCTTGACGCGCTGGGTTTCGCGTTGACGCGAGACGACCGAGGCGATGATGACGCCGATGGCGACGATGCCGATCAGGATCGTGCAGACTGCGTTGATCTCCGGCGTCACACCGAGCCGCACCTGGCTATAGATCTTCATGGGCAGCGTCGTCGCTCCCGGCCCGGAGGTGAAGCTGGAAATGACGAGATCATCCAGCGACAGGGTAAAGGCCAGAACCCAGCCGGAAAACACGGCCGGTGAAATGATCGGCAGCGTGATCTTCATGAAGGTGGTGACCGGCGTTGCCCCCAGATCCATGGCGGCTTCCTCGACCGACCGGTCGAAGCTCAGACAGCCGCGACTGCACGACGACGGCGACGAAGCACATGGTGAAGGTGATGTGCGCCAGGGTCAGCGTCCAGAAACCGCGATCGAAGCCGAGCGCAACGAACAGCAGCAGCAGCGACAGGCCGGTGATGACCTCGGGCATGACGAGCGGGGCAAAGACCATGCCGGAAAACAGCATGCGTCCGCGAAAGCGCGTATAGCGGGTCAGGGCGAGAGCGGCCAGTGTTCCAAGCACGGTCGCGCAGGTGGCCGAGACCAGCGCCACACGGATCGTCACCCAGGCGGCGTCAAGAAGCGCCTGGTTCTGGAAGAGCTGCACGTACCATTTCGTCGAGAAACCGGCCCAGACGGTGACGAGCTTGGATTCGTTGAACGAAAAGATCACCAGAAGCACGATCGGCAGATAGAGGAAGGCAAAGCCGAAGATCAGCGAGACGATGTTGAAGCGGGACCAGCGTTGCATCTTATCTGCCCTCCCCGTCGGCCTTGGCCTGTGCCTGCTGGAAAAACATGATCGGCACCACCAGTATGAGGAGCAGGATCGTCGCCACGGCGGCCGAGACCGGCCAGTCGCGGTTGGCATTGAACTCGTTCCACAGCGTCTTGCCGATCATCAGCGTTTCGGATCCGCCGAGCAGATCCGGAATGACGAATTCACCGACGGCCGGAATGAAGACAAGCATGCAGCCGGCGATAACACCGGGCAAGGACAGCCGGAACGTGACCTGCCAGAAGGCGGAAATCGGCGTACAACCGAGATCCTGTGCTGCCTCGTTCAGGCTATGGTCCATCTTTTCCAGTGCGGAATAGATCGGCAGCACCATGAAGGGCAGGTAGGAGTAAACGATGCCGATATAGATCGCCCAATTCGTGTTGAGGATGATCAGGGGCTGATCGATCACGCCGATGCCGAGCAGAAGCTGATTGAGCAAGCCTTCGGGCTTGAGGATGGCGATCCAGGCATAGACGCGGATGAGGAAGCTCGTCCAGAACGGCAGGATGACCAGCATCAGCAGCGTCGCGCGCAGATTGCTGGGGGCCTGCGCCATGCCATAGGCGATCGGATAGGCGATCAGGAGCGTGCACAGCGTGGAGACCGCGGCAATCCAGAGGCTGGCGCCATAGGCATTGATATAAAGCGCGTCCTGGGTCAGCCAGAGGTAGTTGTCGATCGAAAATTCCCTTATGCCCGCAAAAATGCCGGACAGGCCGTCGGCCAGATCGAAGACCGGCAGGTAGGGCGGCATGGCCACCGCCGTCTGGGACAGCGAAATGCGAAAGACGATGAAGAACGGGATGAGGAAGAAAAACATCAACCAGGCATAGGGAATGATGATCACGAGCCGGTTGAACACTGCCGAGCCGAATTTTGTCATGGCCTCAATCCTTCAGCACGACGCCGGCATTTTCATCGAACCAGATCCAGACTTCCTGATCATAGCCGAGCGGATCCTCAACGCCGCGAACAGCGTTCAGCGAGGAGGCCTTGACCACGCGGCCGTCCTTCAGCTTGACATGAAAGACCGTCATGTCGCCGAGATAGCCGATATCCCAGATCACGCCCTCGGCGGCATTGAGCGGAGCGCAGTCCGGCCGCGCACGGCCGACCCTGATCTTTTCCGGGCGAACCGCAAAGCCGGCCTTGGCACCAAGCGTCGGCGTTTCGGACGAGGCCACGCGTATGGAAAGACCGCCATCGGTTGTAAGCTGAACATATCCGCCGCCGGCTGCCGATACGGTCCCATCAAGGATATTCACATCGCCGATGAAATCCGCGACAAAGCGCGAATTCGGCGCCTCATAGATTTCGGGCGGCGTCGCCACCTGTATGACCTTGCCATGCGCCATGACCGCGATGCGGTCGGCCATGGTCATTGCCTCTTCCTGGTCGTGCGTGACGACGACGAAGGTCAGGCCCAGCTCCTGCTGCAGATCCATCAGTTCGAACTGCGTTTCCTCGCGCAGCTTCTTGTCGAGTGCGCCGAGCGGCTCATCGAGCAACAGCACCTTCGGGCGCTTGGCCAGGGAGCGGGCGAGCGCCACGCGCTGCCGCTGACCGCCGGAGAGCTGGTGCGGCTTGCGCTTGGCGAACTTGTCGAGCTTCACCAGCTTCAGCATCTGGTCGACGCGCTCGGTGATCTCCGCCTTCGGCATGCCGTCCTGCTTCAGACCGAAGGCGATGTTGTTCTCGACAGTCATGTGCGGAAACAGCGCATAGGACTGGAACATCATGTTGACGGGCCGCCGGTAGGGCGGGATGCCGGCAATGCTCTGACCGTCGAGGATGATCTCGCCCGATGTCGGCTGTTCGAAACCGGCGAGCATGCGCAGAAGCGTCGACTTCCCGCAACCCGACGCTCCCAGAAGCGCGAAGAACTCGCGGGGGAAGATATCGAGCGACAGATTATCGACAGCAACGAAATCGCCGAATTTCTTCGTGACGTTCTTGAACGAGATGAAGGGCTTGGACGCGGGGTCCGACCATGGAGCAAAGGAACGCCGTATACTGCCGAGTGATTTCATCATTGATCCCCGAATGACAAAGACAGGATGCCCCCGGCACCCACAGAAAGAAATTGCCCGGATTTTCAAGGTCCGGGCAATTCGCTTTTCAAATTATTGGCCGGTGACGACCTTGGTCCACAAACGCGTCACAACGCGTTGGGTTTTCGGGTCATAGGGCAGGAAGGAAAAGAGCTTTGCGACGACCTCGTCTTTCGGATAGATCGCCGGGTCATCGAGGACTTCCTTGCTGACGAAGGCCTGCGAAGCCTTGTTGCCGTTGGCATAGAAGACATAGTCGCTGGCCTTGGCGATGACTTCCGGCTTCATCATGAAGTTGAGGAAGGCATGGGCCTCCTCGACATGCGGGGCATCTGCGGGAATGGCCATCATGTCGAACCACATCTTGGCGCCCTGTGCGGGAACGACATAGCCGACCTCGACGCCGGCCTTGGCTTCGGCGGCACGGTCGCGGGCCTGCAGCACATCACCCGACCAGCCGACGGCCAGGCAGATATCGCCATTGGCAAGCGCATTGATATATTCCGAGGAATGGAACTTGCGGATATTGGGGCGAGCAGCCAGCAGCAGTTCCTCCGCCTTCTTCAGGTCGTCGGGATTGTGGCTGTTTGGATCCAGCCCGAGATAGAGCAGCGCCGTGGGAACGATATCGGTCGGGGAATCGAGCAGGTAGATGCCGCAATCCTTGAACTTGGCAGCGATTTCCGGCTTGAAGATCACGTCCCAGGTCGGGGCTTCATCGCTGCCGAGGATCGCCTTGGTCTTTTCGACATTGTAGCCGATGCCAGTCGTGCCCCACATATAGTCAAGGCCGTATTCGTTGCCCGGATCATACTGGGCGGTGCGCGTCATCACCATGTCCCACATGTTGGAAATGTTCGGCAGCTTCGACTTGTCCAGCTTCTGGAAGGCACCTGCCTGGATCTGGCGCTGAAGGAAGTCGGCCGTCGGCACAACCACATCATAGCCGCTTGAGCCGGCGAGAAGCTTGGTCTCGAGAATTTCGTTGGAATCGAAGACGTCATAGACAACCTTGATGCCGGTTTCCTTGGTGAAATCCTCCAGGATGCTGGCATCGATATAGTCGGACCAGTTGTAGACGTTGACGACCTTTTCCTGTGCTGCGGCAAAGGACGCCGACCCGGCAACCAGCAAGGCGGACAGGGTTGCGACAATCTTACTCGACATAAATTTCCCCTTTTTATCGGCCCTAGAGGAGCATGGCGCGCCGCCTAAGCCTCCCAGGACCGGTCTCTCTTGATTGTTCAAATTGGAAGTTAGGCATGTTTTCAGACAACCACAAGCGCTTTTACGCAAGCGTGCAGGGCAAGTTTTAACAGTGCGCAAAATTCAGGCAAATGGACAAATAGACAAGGTTTTCAGTAGCATCCGAAGGAAGATGGGCCGTTTTTGAGCACTGGATCGCATTTTAACCATACCGGCAGATTGCAGCCGGGCGGCCTGATTAACGATTGATTAACCCTGTTCAAGCTGCGATTTTAGGCCTCCTCGTTTCTGCGTCACAGGGTTGAGTATCATGAGTATGAAGTCGCAGCGCATCGACCCGCGAGAGCTGAAAAAGCTCTCCGTTCTCCAGCCCCACCGCACGCTGCTGGCGATCTTTGCGGATTGGGCGATCATCGCCGCGGCGATCGCGGCGAGCAAATATCTGCAGCATCCGCTCGCCTATTTCGCCGCCGTCCTTGTCATTGCCGGACGCATGCACGCCTTCGGCTGCCTGATGCACGAGGCGGCCCATTACCGCATCATCAAGAACCGCAAGGCCAGCGACTGGATGAGCGACCTTCTTCTGGCCTGGCCGATCATGGCAACGGTCGACGGCTACCGTCAGAACCACCTCGCCCACCACCAGCACACCAATACCGAAGACGACCCGGACTGGGCAGCAAAGCTCGGCATGGCGCAGTTTACGTTCCCGCAGAAGCTGTTGCACGGCATCGTCCAGTTGCTCGGCTATCTCGTGGCGATCAACTCGATCCGCGACATCCTGCACATGGCCAAGCGCATCTCCAAGCATGACCGCTCGACCCGCACCTACAAAATCCTGCGCGTCGGCTTCTACGTTGTCGCTTCGATCGTCTTTTCCATCTTCGGGCTTTGGACGGATTTCGCCGCCTACTGGCTGGTTCCGTTCTTCACCTTCTTCTGCCTGTTCCTTTATGTTCGCTCCGTTGCCGAGCATTTCGGCAGCATGGATTATTCCGACGAACTCGGCAGTTCCCGTACCGTCTATCCGCATGCCTGGGAAAAGCTGTTCTTCGCGCCCCACAACATCAACTATCACCTCGAGCACCATCTCTATCCGGGCGTTCCCTACTACAACCTTCCGGAACTGCATGCCGTGCTCATGCGCAACCGCAATTACGCCGACCGGGCACACATCACGCGCGGCTACACCACCGGCCTCGCCTCGGAGTGCTTTGCTCCAAGCGCACCGCTTTTGCCGAGCCACCACCCCGTCAGCTACTGAGCCCAGGTTACTGGAAGTCGAAAGCGCTGAGGCCCGTTACCATTTCGTCGAGGCCCAGAGGACGCGTGACGGGCGGTTCCGCCCTTGAAAGACAGCCCTGCCGCTCACACAGGCGGCAGGCGGTGCCGGCCAGAACCGGCGGCAGCGCCGCATCGCCATAGACCGTTTCTGCGGCATGGGCGACATCGCAGCCAAGCAGCAGGGCGGTGCGACGAACGCGCTCCTGAAACCCGGCCTGCGGCCCTTCCAGCGTGCGCGCGATCGTCAGGAAACTGGCGCCTCCCAGAATTTCCACCCTGTCGACAAGAACCTGCCCCGGCTGCGTGAAGGCTGTATGGATGGCAAGCTTTGGACAGTGGCCGCCAAAACGCGCATGGGGAAAGCCCTGCGCGCCGCCCCGGCGCAAGCGATGACCGGCATTGTCGATTTCCATCAGGAAGAACGGGATACCCATGGCATCCGGCCGCTGCAAGGTCGTCAGCCGACTCGCCGCCTGTTCGAAGGAAACCCGGAAACGCGCTCTCAGCAGATCAAGATCGTATCGCGCCCGCACGGCAGCGGCATGGAAGGCGGCATAGGGCATCATCAGGGCATGGGCGGCGTAGCGCGCAAGCTCGAAGCGCGCGATGCGCCGCGCTTCGCCGCTGGACAAGGCCATGCCATCCAGCATCTCGGTAAATACATCCGGGAATGCAAGCGCGGAGGCCTCCATGGCGATTTCGCGCAATTGTTCATCCGGGGAAAGCCGCTCGGACAGGAACAGTCGCATCGAGTGACGATCGTAGCGCCGGCGCAGGTTCGGCATGGCATGGATCGGCAGGGTGCGAACAGCAAGCCCCTGCTCCCGGCGCAACCAGTCCTTCAGCGCGGCAACCAGATCATCCGCGGGCGCAAGCCGGGCATGAAACGCCTCTGCCGCCGCATCCAGATTGTGGAAATAGGCAGGCCGGGTCTCGAACACCTCACGAACCTCGTCGATCGGCAGCCGCGTTTCAGAAAGGGCTGCACCATGGCCCTCCTGCGACAGCAGTCCCGTCAGGTCCTTCAGCCGCATCGACTGTTCGCGATAGGCCCGGTAGAGCTTGAGGATGCCGCTCGCCGCATTGGGGGCAGCCTCCGCCACCTCGATCAGTTCCTGGTCGCCCGGCAATTCGCCGGCCAGCAGCGGATCGGCAAACACCTCGCGCAATTGTGCGGCACTTCCCGACGTTTCGCCCTGCAACTCATCCAGATCGACCTTGTAGACGGATGCCAGCTTCAAGAGCAGCTGGACCGTCAGCGGGCGCTGGTTGCGCTCGATCAGGTTGAGATAGGACGGCGAGATGCCGAGAGCTTCTGCCATTGCCGTCTGCGTCAGCGACAGGCCATTGCGCACACGGCGCACGCGCGGCCCCGCAAAAATCTTGGTTTCGGCCATCTGTCACATCCTTTACAGCTTCAGGCGGCAGATTTCAGTTTTACAATATTTACAAAATTACAAGCCCGATCTTGTCAAAAGCAAGACACCATAACCTCTTTTCAAGTCTGAATATCCTGTTTTTTCTGGCGATATTCCGCTCTGCAATGTAAATCTTGTCACATCAGATCACAGACCAAACGCACCTTGCACGAAAGTATAAGGCTTAGCGAAAATTGTACGGAGGAAGACAATGACTGATTTTTACAATCTCATATCCGAGCGCACCGCAGGGTCGTTTCGACGGCATCGAGCGCCCCTATACGGCGGAAGACGTCAAGCGCCTGCGCGGCTCGGTCCAGATCAGCCATACGCTGGCCGAGATGCGGCGCCAACCGACTGTGGCAGCTGATCCATGAGGAAGATTTCGTCAATGCGCTGGGCGCGCTCTCCGGCAACCAGGCCATGCAGATGGTTCGCGCCGGGCTGAAGGCGATCTATCTCTCCGGCTGGCAGGTTGCCGCCGATGCCAACACCGCCTCGTCCATGTATCCGGACCAGTCGCTCTATCCGGCCAATGCAGCCCCGGAGCTTGCCAAGCGCATCAACAAGACGCTGCAGCGCGCCGACCAGATCGAAACCTCCGAAGGCAACGGCCTTTCGGTCGATACCTGGTTCGCACCGATCGTTGCCGATGCCGAAGCCGGTTTCGGCGGGCCGCTCAACGCCTTCGAAATCATGAAGGCCTTCATCGAGGCGGGTGCTGCCGGCGTTCACTACGAGGACCAGCTGGCATCGGAAAAGAAGTGCGGCCATCTCGGCGGCAAGGTTCTGATCCCGACGGCCGCCCATATCCGCAACCTGACTGCCGCGCGGCTTGCCGCCGACGTCATGGGCACGCCAACGCTGATCATCGCCCGCACCGATGCCGAAGCCGCCAAGCTTCTGACCTCCGACATCGACGAGCGCGACCAGCCCTTCGTCGATTATGATGCCGGCCGCACGGTCGAAGGCTTCTACCAGGTCAAGAACGGCATCGAGCCCTGCATTGCCCGCGCCATCGCCTATGCGCCCTATTGCGACATGATCTGGATGGAAACCTCCAAGCCGGATCTCGGCCAGGCGAAGAAATTCGCCGAAGCCGTGCACAAGGTGCATCCGGGCAAGAAGCTCGCCTACAATTGCTCGCCGTCGTTCAACTGGAAGAAGAACCTCGATGACGCGACGATCGCCATGTACCAGCGCGAACTCGGCGAGATGGGCTACAAGTTCCAGTTCATCACGCTGGCCGGCTTCCATCAGCTGAACTACGGCATGTTCGAGCTTGCCCGCGGCTACAAGGACCGGCAGATGGCCGCCTATTCGGAGCTGCAGGAAGCGGAATTCGCAGCCGAGGTCAACGGCTACACCGCCACCAAGCATCAGCGCGAAGTCGGCACCGGCTATTTCGATGCCGTGTCGATGGCGATCTCCGGCGGCAAGTCGTCGACGACGGCGATGAAGGAATCCACCGAGCACGACCAGTTCCGCCCCGCGGCGGAGTAAGGAAATCCCCCTCCCCACCCGCTGCCCAATGTTGGGCGCGTTGGGGAGGGTCTCAAAACCAACTTCAAGAACCCCGAATAGAAGAGGAGAAATGCCATGACAGTCCAGACCCCCATCAAGACACACGTCAAGGAACGCGCCGAGGAACAATCTTCAGCCATGACGCAGGAACAGCAGGCGATGATCCGCATGGTCGCCAACGACCTGCACCGCCTCAACCAGGCCGTCATGAAGGCCGTCGATGCCGGCGTTTCCGTCGAACTCGTCCGCTCGGCCCGCCACCATGGTGGCGAAGGCAACTGGGGCGATCTGCTGATCCCGGTTATCGTCACACAAGGTCGCGGCTGAAGGGAAGAGCAGTCGCGAACCTCAAAACCCGGCGGATGGATGTCCGCCGGGTTTTGCTTGTCTTGAAAGTCCAGAAGACAATTCCTGGGCCTTGGTTCAGGCAGCGCGGCTGCGCTGCGGGGCGGCTGTCGCGGCATTCAGCCGGAACTGCTCGACCAGATGCATCAGGGTATCGGCCTCATTGGCAAGCTGGCGGCTGGACTGGGTGGTCTGTTCGACCATTGCGGCATTCTGCTGGGTCATCTGGTCCATCTGGTTGACGGAACCATTGACTTCGGAGAGCGCTGCAGACTGGTCGCTGCTGGCTGTTGCGATCATCTCGACATGCTGACTGATCGCAACGATCTGCGTGCTGATCGAGGCCAGGACAGCGCCGGTTTCCTGCACGAGCCTTGAACCGGTCGCGACTTCGTTGGTCGACTTGTTGATCAGGTCCTTGATCTCGCGCGCAGCCCCCGCCGAACGCTGGGCCAGTTCGCGGACTTCCTGGGCAACGACTGCAAAGCCCTTGCCCGCATCACCGGCACGGGCGGCTTCGATGCCGGCGTTCAGGGCGAGCAGGTTTGTCTGGAATGCGATTTCATCGATGACTTCGATGATCTGCTCGATCTGGCGCGACGCCTCCTCGATGCGGCCCATGGCAGCAATCGCGCTGGAGACCACGACACCCGAGCTGTCGGCACTCTTCTTGGTTTCGGCAACCGCGCGGTTCGTTTCATGGGCACGGCCTGCGGAGGACTTGACGGTGACGGTGATTTCTTCGACCGCGGCGGCGGTTTCCTCCAGCGAGGCAGCCTGCGCTTCGGTGCGCTTCGACAGGGCATCGGCCGAGGACCGCATCTGCGTTCCATTGCGCTGGATGGCCATGGCGTTGTCGCGGATGTTTCCGAGCGTATCCTGCAGGCGTACGATCGATCCGTTGAAATCGACACGCAACTGCTCGAGGCGCCCGGTGAACGGCGTTTCGATCTGGCGCGACAGATCACCCTGAGACAGGCGACCGAGACCGGCGGCCAGTTCGCTGACGGCGAAATCGATCTGGCGATCAAGATCCTTCTTTTCCGCGTCGCGGTGCGCACGCTCCGCGTCCGTTTCCAGGCGGCGGTTTTCGCTTTCGCTTTCCATCCGGCGCTTTGACAGCGCGTTTTCGCGGAAGACGGCGAGCGCGCGGGCAATGCCGCCGAACTCGTTCTGCTTCTCGAGATAGGGAACGTCGATGTCGAGATTGCCGGTGGAGATGGTCTGTACCGAGCCCGTCAGCTTGCGAAGCGGGCTGATCGACGCGCGGATCGCAAGATAGGCAAGACAGCCGAACAGCAGCATGACGCCGACACCGATCGCCAGGATCAGATATTGCAGATCATTGATCTTCTTGAAATAGACCTCCGTCGGGATGCCGATGAACAGCATGCCGACATTGGCGCCTGCCGCATTTTTCACCGGGAAATAACCGGTGATGAAATCGCGACCGAACAGGACGGCGGGGCCGTAATAGGCCTCGCCGCGGGCCAGATAGGCCTGTGCCGGATGGTCGGCTGCGAGTTTCGTCCCCACGGCGCGTTCGCCGTTTTCCTTTTTCACATTGGTCGAGATACGGACGTAATCTGCGCCCTGCTTGTCGAAAACAGTCGCGACGCCGCTGATCGTTTCAGCCGTGCGGTCGACGAGGTCGTGATCCGCCAGGGCCGCGATCTTCTCGGCGGTAACGCCGCTCAGAACGCCGTCCTTTACAGTGACCGCCGTGTCGGCCACCGTCATTCCGTAGAGGACGGCCATGGCGCGGCTTGCGTCGCGCGCATCCGTTGTTGCTTCCTGCATGACAGTTGAGCGCAGATTGTAATGCATCACGCCAGCGATGGTGGCAATGGTCAGAAAGATCAGCCCAAGCGTTATGGCGACATTCTGATACACGATCGACGACTTGAAGAAGCGGAACATAGTTTACCCTTTAGCTCTCATAAGACTTTAGTAAATCTTGATTTAAAACATTAAGAAATACTGTACGGATACTGCAAATTATTGTGTATTTAGCATCCATGATGATTTCATCGGGCATACAGGCTACACATCAGCACAGCCCGGCCGCCGGGCCGGGCATGCATTTGGCCAGGACGATTGGATCGTTCCTCAAGCGGCGCGATAGTTTCGGCCGACAGGCGCTTCGGCTTCCAGTCGGAACTGCTCGACCAGCATCATCAGCGTATCCGCCTGATTGGCGAGCTGGCGGCTGGCAGCCGTTGCCTCGTCCACCATGATGGCGTTCTGCTGGGTCATCTGGTCCATCTGATTGACGGAACCGTTGACCTCATGAAGCGCTGCGGCCTGATCGCGGCTGGCGGTCGCAATCATTTCGACGTGGCCGCTGACCGAAACGATCTGCTGACTGATCGAAGCGAGCACGGCGCCGGTTTCCTGAACGAGATGGGAGCCGGTGCTGACTTCATTGGTCGACTTGTTGATCAGGTCCTTGATTTCGCGTGCTGCTCCCGCCGAGCGCTGGGCGAGTTCGCGGACTTCCTGGGCGACAACGGCAAAGCCCTTGCCCGCATCACCGGCACGCGCCGCCTCGATCCCGGCATTCAGAGCCAAGAGGTTGGTCTGGAAGGCAATCTCGTCGATGACTTCGATGATCTGCTCGATCTGCCTTGAGGCGTCCTCGATACGGCTCATCGCCGAGATTGCGTTGCTGACGACAACGGCGGAGCTATCGGCGCTTTTCTTGGTCTGCGAAACGGCCAGATTGGCTTCATGGGCGCGATCGGCAGAGGAGCGGACCGTAACCGTGATCTCATCGACGGCAGCTGCGGTTTCCTCAAGCGAAGCAGCCTGGGCTTCCGTGCGCTTGGAGAGCTCGTCAGCCGATCCGTGCAGATCGTTGCCGCTGCGCTGGATTGCCAGGGCGTTGTTGCGGATCTGGATCAGCGTATCCTGCAGGCGAACCAGCGAGCCGTTGAAGTCCATGCGCAACTGCTCAAGGCGGCCGCTGAACGGCGTGTCGATCTGGCGCGACAGGTCGCCCTGGGCCAGACGACCGAGTCCGGCAGCCAGTTCGCCGACCGCAAAGTCGATCTGACGGTCGATCTCGCGCTTTTCCGCATCGTTGCGCAGACGCTCCTGCTCGGCTCGGGCGCGCTGTTCTTCGCTCTCCGACTCGATGCGCACCTTCGACAGGGCATTTTCCTTGAAGATACCGAGAGCCCGCGCCATGTCGCCGATTTCATCGCGACGGGCGTCACCTTCGATGGTCGTATCGAGTGCGCCAGCGGCAAGACCACGCATGGCGGCCGTGATGCGACCGATCGGACCTTTCAGCGTCAGGACCAGGGCGCCGCCGGCGATCAGGGCGATCAGCACGCCGCCGACCGTTGCAGCAACCGAGATCGTATTGGCCTCCTGCCGTTCGGTGCCGGCACTTTGCTTTCTGCTCTTCGGCAAAGTCGCTCAGCTGCCCCCAGATCGTATCGATCGATGCGGCAGCGGCTGCAAATTCGCGCGCACGATCCTGGCTGATGGTCACGAGCGACGCGCTGTCGGCGTCCATTCTCTTGATCGCCGGAAGCAGGGTTTCCGTAATCTTATCGAAGAAGGTCAGGCCGCTGGCGCTGCCTTTCAGGGCTTCCATGTCGCTTTTCACGATCGCGAGCTGGGCGACGAGCTTGGCGCGATTTTCTTCCGTGGTCTTGCCAAGGAAGCCTGCCGCGCTGATCTGGATCGCATAGACGGAATTGACCAGCGTGCGGGTGGCGCCCAGAACCGCCTCGCTGCGGATGATCGGTTCATCAAGCTCGCTGAAGGTCTGGCTCGCCTGCAGCGTCTTGGTTCGCGACAGGGATTGAAGCTGCGTGGTGACACTGCGGAAGCGGGATATCATGACCGAAATCTCGGTCGCCATGACGTCGGTGGGCCCGCCGGCAGCGATTCGCGCGTTGATGTCGGTCACCGTCTGCGTAATGGTTTTTCCCAGCCCGACGAGATTCTTGGGAAGAAGCGGCGCCACGATACGCTGGTTCTTGGCAATGAAGGGCATCTTGTCCTGGTAGGCCTTGATCTTTGCTTCCGGAGTCCGGCCCATCGAGTAGGCAGAAACCAGATCGCCGAAGAACTTGGCACCGTTGGACAGTCGGTCCGCCTCGCGCAGCATGGTCTTCGCGGAGTTCTCGTCCTTGCGAACCGAACGCTGAATCTTCGTGGCTTCTTCCAGGACCTTGATCTGTTCGCCGGCCATGAAGTTGAGATTCTTGGTCATTGCCTCGCGCAGCGCCTGCTCGCCGACATAGAGCTTCCAGAGACCGTCCATCTTCGTTTCGATGTCGGACGTCAGGGTCGTTGCCTCGGCCAGCTTGCTGGTATCGACGCCCTCGCCGACACCGCCCATGGTGTTCGCCAGAACGGATTTCTGCGCCGTCAGGCGGGCATAGACCTCGTCGCGGCTTTTTTCGCTGGTGTTCTGCAGGAAGGCGTTCATTCCGGCATAGACATCCTTGAAGCCGCTCAACGACTGGAGGACATTGTTGGAAATCTCCATCCGCCCCTGCAGAAGGCCCGACGCGTAGAGACCCGTTATGCCGACCGCACAGATGCTGACGACGAACGGAAAGATAAACAGCAGAACCTTGGTCTGAATCTTGAATCGGGCCAGAATCTTGTCGATGAACATGAACACACCTTGGTTCGCAGCCAAACATGTCCCCCAACCTGAATAGGCTTCCCGGACATGGCACAGCTAATATTATGGTGGATACATGCGGAATGGTGCCGCGAGCCTGCCAGGCAATCATTGCATGATCACGCCCCATTCGTGGCACCAATCACGGCAGACTTCTTTGGAGGACGATCTTCGGATGGAAACTTTAATATTTAAATAAATGCCATTTAATCGTTTCGCATGCCGGAAAATATGAACCAGGCGTGGCTGCGCGCAGCAGCGACCAGTTGCGGCCATATCCCGTCGCGCATCATGCAGGGATGGGCATATCCAACCGACGGGGCAAGGAAAATCGAACGGTCTGCGTGTCCTTTAGAAGGACCAGACCGATGGCAGGACCGCCATGGCGGCAACGGCGCAAAGGGCGATGACCGTCAGCTTGAAGACAAAAGCCTTCTGCGCACGACTTTCGTCGGCACGGGTGATTGCGATGGCACGAGCGGTAGCACGACGAGTGTTCTGGTTCATGGCTTCCTGTCCTTCAGACAATGCTCAACAATAGACGCGGTTGATCCAGACCGCCAGCCCAGACAATAGTCGAAAGCGACAAAGCCGAAAATAAACAGCAAAAACTGCCTTTTTGTCGAAACCGCACTTCCTGACGATCCAGCTCGGTTGTCCCGGCCAAATAGAGCGTCTCGTATTTCCGTTAACAACCGCTAAAGAAACAAGGCCGCTTGGCGCACAGCCTCATGCAGCCTGCCCGGCCGAGAAGCCGGATGCCCAGGCCCATTGAAAATTATAGCCGCCCAGCCAGCCGGTCACGTCGACACATTCGCCGATGAAATAGAGACCCGGCACATCCTTGGCCTGCATGGTGCGGGAATCCAGTGCACGGGTATCGACACCGCCCAGGGTCACTTCTGCGGTGCGGTAGCCCTCGGATCCGGCAGGACGGATCATCCAGTCGCGTATCCCGAGGCAGAGGGCATCGAGCGACTTGTCGGAGAGATCGGCAAGGGCCTTGGTGGCCAACCCGGCCTTGTCGGCAAAGAACTGCGCCAGCCGCTTGGGCAGATGCTCGGCAAGCGCCGTCTGCGGCGCCTGACGTCCATTGTCCTTGCGCGCCGCCTTCAGCACGGCCAGCAGATCGGTGTCCGGCAAAAGATGCAGTCTGAGATCGCCGCCCTCACGCCAGTAGGACGACACCTGCAGGATGGACGGGCCGCTCAGGCCGCGATGGGTGATCAGCAGCGCCTCCCGAAATGCGATCTTGCCGCTCTTCGCCTCCGCCTCGACAGCAACGCCGGCCAGATCCTTCAGGGTTTCGAGTTGCCCCGGATCGAGCGTCAGCGGCACGAGGCCCGGACGGGTCTCGACGAGCGGCAAGCCAAATTCCTCCGCCACCCGATAGGCAAAGCCCGTGGCGCCCATCTTGGGGATCGACTTCCCGCCGGTGGCGATGACCACAGAAGCGCTTTCGATCGCGCCCTTCGCTGGTCAGCGTGCGAAAACCGGTCGGCGTTCTTTCAACGGACTGGATGGAGACGCCAAGACGCAGGGATGCGCCGGCCGCCTTCATTTCCGTCAACAACATCCGGATGATGTCCTTCGCGCTCTCGTCGCAGAACAGCTGGCCGAGCGTCTTTTCATGCCAGGCAATGCCATGGCGCTCGATGAGGTCGATGAAATCGCGGGGTGTATAGCGGGCAAGCGCGGACTTGCAGAAATGCGGATTCTCCGACAGGAAATTCTTCGGGCTCGCATGGATGTTGGTGAAGTTGCACCGCCCGCCGCCCGAGATGCGGATCTTTTCGCCCGGCGCCTTGGCATGATCGAGGACCACGACGCGGCGCCCGCGTTTGCCCGCTTCGATCGCACACATCATGCCGGCAGCACCGGCACCGATGATCACTACGTCCTGCCTGTCTGCCAAAATCCGCTTCCTTTTTCCCTTTCCTTCCGCCAGCAGCATCGAAAGTCAATTCCAACTCTATCGCTCCGATCGGAAATACAGCCTGTACGGGGCGGAAACCGCGGGTTTTCACCCTAGCCAATTGGCAAACTAAGGCTATGATGGGTTATCCGAACCCAAAACCGGTGATTTATGCCCTCAAAGAGAACCATTGCCCAATCAACAACGAAAACCAGCAAGAGTTCGAAAATACCCGCTGCCCTGCAATCGCCACGTGGCGTCAAGACCTGGAAGGAAGCCACCGACTGGCTGAAGATCCGTGGCATCGAAGACATCGAGTGCATCACGCCCGATATTGCCGGCGTGCCGCGCGGCAAGATGATGCCGTCGTCGAAATTCACGTCGAACACCTCGCTGGCGCTGCCCTCTGCCATCTATCGCCACACGATTTCAGGTGAATATCCGGAAGAGACCGGCGACTTCCGCTATGATGCCCGCGACAGCGACATCAAGCTGGTGCCCGACCTCTCGACGCTTTCGGTCGTGCCCTGGGAAAGCGACCCGACGGCGCAGGTGATCTGCGACATCGCCGGCTCGAAGGGCGAAGACGTTCCCTACACGCCGCGCAATGTCCTGAAGAATGTGCTGAAGCTTTATACGGCGACGAGGCTGGAAGCCGGTCGTCGCCCCCGAAATCGAATTTTATCTCGTTGCCAAGAATGAGGACCCGGACTATCCGCTGCACCCGCCGAAGGGCCGCTCCGGCCGTGCGATCCAGGGCGGCCAGGGCTACTCGATCGCCGGCGTCAACGAATTCGACGAACTGATCGACGATATCTATCACTTCTCGGAAAAGCAGGGTCTTGAGATCGACACGCTGATCCACGAAGAAGGCCCGGCGCAGCTTGAAATCAACCTTCGTCATGGCGATCCGATCGAGCTGGCCGACCAGGTCTTCATGTTCAAGCGCACGATCCGCGAAGCAGCCCTCAAGCACGGCATCTATGCCACCTTCATGGCCAAGCCGATGCAGGCGCCAGGCGGGTTCGGCCATGCACATTCACCAGTCGGTGATCGAGGCGAATACCGGCAAGCAATCTCTTTTCCAATCGCTGACGGCTCGGCCTCGAAGGAGTTCTTCTCCTTCATCGGCGGCATGCAGAAATACGTGCCGAAGGCGCTGGTCGATGATGGCGCCCTATGTGAACTCCTATCGTCGCCTGACGCCGGACATGTCGGCGCCCGGTCAACAATGCCTGGGGCTATGACAACCGCACAACGGCGTTTCGCGTGCCGGTTTCCGAACCGATCGCACGGCGCGTCGAAAACCGGCTGCCAAGCTCGGACGCCAATCCCTATCTGGCGCTCGCAGCGTCGCTCGGCTGCGGCTATCTCGGCATGGTGCAGGGTCTCGAACCGTCGGCGCCGGCAGAAGATACCGTCAACGGTGGCACGATCGACCTGCCGCGCGGCCTGCTGGAGGCGATCTCGCTTCTGGAATCCGAACCGAGCCTTCGCCGATGTCTTCAGCGCCGAGTTCGTCGGCCATCTATGCCGGCGTCAAGCGCGGGCGAATTCGAAACCTTCATGCAGGTGATCAGCCCATGGGAACGCGAATACCTGCTTCTCAATGTCTGACAGGAAAGGCGTGGCCATGCCGTGGCAAAGCCCGATATCGCCGGGAATTTCCTGGTATGAGGCCAATGTAGCGGAGCGGCCGGAATATCCGCCGCTCTCAGGTTCGGTACAGACCGATGTCGCCATTGTCGGCGGCGGCTTCACCGGGCTGCAGGCTGCCTATAACCTTGCCCGCAACGGCGTGCGCGTCACGCTGATCGAGGCCTGTCGCCTCGGCGATGGCGCATCGGGGCGCAATGGCGGACAGCTTGGCACCGGTCAGCGCTGGTGGCCCGAGGAATTCGAGGCGACGCTTGGCTACGAGCGTTCGAAGGCGCTGTTCGACCTGGCGGAAAACGCCAAGAAGCACCTGCTCGACTTTTCCGCGGCGCATGGCATCGATATCGAATATGTGCAGGGGCACATGTCTGTCTCGCACAAGAGCGGCATGGAGAAGGATTATCGGGCCAATGCCGAAATCGCCGCCACCCGCTATAACTATCCGCATCTGACCTTCATGGATGGCAAGGAGACGGCCGAGCGACTTGGCTCGACCTTCTACAAATATGGCGTCCGCGACAACGGCACCGGCCATATCCAGCCGATGAAACTTGTGGTCGGGCTGGCAAGGCAGGCGGCCCTGGCCGGAGCGGCCCTGCACGAAAAAACCAAAGCCCTGAAAATCGAAAACGCCGCCGGAAAGGTCGTCATCCACACGGACAAGGGCATCATCACCGCCGACAGGGCGCTGATTGCCTGCAACGGCCATATCGGCAATCTCGAACCGGTGACGGCAAGCCATGTCATGCCGATCCGCTCCTTCATCGGGGCGAGCCGCATTCTCAGCGACCATTCCCGATGTGCTGCCCGGTGGCGAATCGGTGGCCGATTCGCGCTTTGTCGTGCGCTATTTCCGCAAGTCGAAGGACGGACGCCTGCTGTTTGGCGGTCGCGAGGCCTATACGGCGGACAATCCGAGCGACATTTCCAACCATATCCGCCGGCAGATCACGGAGATCTATCCGCACCTCGCCGATATCGAGATGACCCATGCCTGGGGCGGCTCTGTCGGCATCACCATGCCGCGCCAGCCCTTCGTGCGCGAGGTCATGCCGGGCGTCACCTCGATCGGCGGCTATTCCGGCCATGGCGTCATGCTGTCCAACTATTGCGGCAAGCTCTATGCCGACATGGCTGCTGGGCAAGGCGACCGAACTCGAGCTGTTCCGGGATCTGAACGTACCGGCCTTCCCGGGCGGCGCACGGCTTCCGGCCGCTGCTTCTGTTCCTCGCGCTCAGCTGGTATGCACTGCGGGACAAGTTCTAGAAGTCGACGTCCGGAATCATTTTGTTGCATTGCACCAAAAGGCGGGTGATTTTAGCGGCCATCCGGGCTAAAATTCGATTTCGGCTCACGATAGAAGACAGAGCGAGACGCCGATGGAAATCGAATCAGACTTTTCCTTATCCCGCTCTAGCGCTTTTAAATCGATTAGATTATAAACCTCTCCGAACAGAACGAGATCGAGATTTCTCATGAGCAGCCAGATCATTCCCGTCGAACCCTTTGACTATGTCGTTTTCGGCGGCACCGGCGACCTTGCCGAGCGTAAGCTTCTTCCCGCGCTCTACCATCGCCAGCTGGACGGCCAGCTGACCGATCCGACGCGCATCATCGGCGCATCGCGCAGCTGCGCTGAGCCACGAGGAATACCGCAAGTTTGCGACCGACGCCCTGAAGGAACACCTGAAGAAGGGCGAATATGACGAGGCCGCAGGTCGAAGACCTTCACCGACCGCCTGTTCTACATTTCCGTCGACGCCAAATCCGACCAGGGCTGGGACAAGCTGAAGGCGCTGCTGGACGAAGGCAAGGAGCGCGTGCGCGCTTTCTATCTCGCCGTGGCACCGGCCATCTTCGGCGATATTTCCGAGAAGATCCGCGATCACAAGCTGATCACCAAGAAGACGCGCATCGTCGTCGAAAAGCCGATCGGCCGCGACCTCGCCTCCGCGCTCGAACTCAACGACACGATCGGCAAGGTGTTCAAGGAAGAACAGATCTTCCGCATCGACCACTATCTCGGCAAGGAAACCGTGCAGAACCTGATGGCGCTGCGCTTTGCCAATGCGCTCTATGAGCCCCTGTGGAACTCCGCCCATATCGACCACGTGCAGATCACGGTGGCCGAGTCGGTCGGCCTTGAAAGCCGCGCCGGCTATTACGACAAGGCCGGCGCGCTGCGCGACATGGTGCAGAACCACATTCTGCAGCTTCTCTGCCTGGTGGCCATGGAAGTGCCGTCCGTCGATGAACGCGGAAGCGGTGCGCGACGAAAAGCTGAAAGTGCTGCGCGCGCTGAAGCCGATCACACCCGCCAATGTCGAAAAGCTGACCGTGCGCGGCCAGTACAAGGCCGGCGCTTCTGCAGGCGGCGCGGTCAAGGGCTACCTCGAGGAACTGGAAGGCGGCGTTTCCAACACCGAGACCTTCGTCGCCATCAAGGCCGAGATCAACAACTGGCGCTGGGCCGGCGTGCCCTTCTACATCCGCACCGGCAAGCGCTGGCCGGCCGCATGTCGGAAATCGTCATCACCTTCAAGCCGATCCCGCATTCGATCTTCGACGAAGCCGCCGGCCGCATCGAGGCAAACCAGCTGATCATTCGCCTGCAGCCGGACGAAGGCGTCAAGCAGTCGCTGATGATCAAGGACCCGGGTCCGGGCGGCATGCGGCTGCGCAACGTCTCGCTCGACATGACCTTTGCCGAAGCTTTCGATGCACGCAATGCCGATGCCTATGAACGGCTGCTGCTCGACGTCATCCGCAACAACCAGACGCTGTTCATGCGCCGCGACGAAGTCGAGGCGGCATGGCGCTGGGTCGACCCGATCCTGAAGTCCTGGGAAGCCGTCGGTCAGCAGGTCCAGAGCTACACGGCCGGCACCTGGGGTCCGAGCCAGGCCATCGCGCTGATCGAGCGTGACGGTCGCACCTGGCATGAAGTGATCTGAGGACTTAGGAATGACGACTGAAATGCATGTTTTCGACAACGGGCCGGCCCTTGCCGAAGGGCTTGCCGGCGCAGTCAGCGCAGCACTCAGTGCCGCCATCGACGCCCGCGGAACGGCGAGCATCGCCGTGTCCGGCGGCTCGACGCCGAAGGCCTTCTTCAAGGCGCTGTCGCAGTCGACGATCGACTGGAGCAAGGTCTCGATCACCCTTGTCGACGAACGCTTCGTGCGAGCCGGACAGCGATCGTTCGAACGAAAAGCTGGTCAAGGACAACCTGCTGATAGAGGCCGCATCGGCGGCGACATTCGTACCGCTTTATTATCCGACAGCAACCGCGGAGGAAGCGGCGGCAACGGCAACGAAACAGACCGCCGCCATAGGATCGCCTTTTGACGTTGTTATCCTCGGCATGGGCGACGGATGGTCATACGGCCTCGTTCTTTCCTGGCGGATCGCGGCTTGCCGAAGCGCTGGATGCCGCAACACCGCGCGGCGTGATGACCATGGAAGCCGACGGAGCCGGCGAACCGCGTCTGACGTTTACATTCTCGAGCCTTCAGGATGCACAGCTTCTCGTGCTGCATATCGAAGGTGCCGGCAAGAAGGACGTGCTTGCCAAGGCGCAGGCCGATGGCGACGAGGCAGAGATGCCGATCCGCGCAGTGCTGCGCCGGGCGGCCTCGCCACTGCAGATCTACTGGGCTCCCTGAACCGGAGCCGGGCGACAAGCCCAACCGCACCGAAGACGAATTTGACCAAAGGAGTGCCCCGCACTCCGGAAAAGGATGTGTCATGTCCGCCGATTCCCGCATCGCCGCGATCACCGCCCGCATCGTCGAACGCTCCAAGCCATACCGCGAACCCTATCTCGCGCGGGTGCGCGCCGCTGCATCCAAGAGCGTCAGCCGCTCCGTGCTCGGCTGCGGTAACCTCGCCCATGGCTTCGCCGTCTGTTCCCCCTCGGAGAAGGTCGCGCTTTCGGGCGACCAGGTGCCGAACCTCGGCATCATCACCTCCTACAACGACATGCTTTCGGCCCACCAGCCCTTCGAAACCTATCCGGCGCTGATCCGCCAGGCAGCCCATGAAGCCGGCGGCGTGGCGCAGGTGGCCGGCGGCGTTCCGGCCATGTGCGATGGCGTGACCCAGGGCCAGCCGGGCATGGAGCTGTCGCTGTTTTCCCGCGATCTGATCGCCATGGCAGCCGGCGTCGGCCTGTCGCACAACATGTTCGACTCCACGGTCTATCTCGGCGTCTGCGACAAGATCGTGCCCGGCCTGATGATCGCGGCCCTGACCTTCGGCCACCTGCCGGCCGTCTTCATTCCCGCCGGACCGATGACCACAGGCCTGCCGAACGACGAGAAATCCCGCGTGCGGCAGCTCTTTGCCGAAGGCAAGGTTGGCCGCGACGAGTTGCTGGAGGCGGAATCGAAATCCTATCACGGCCCCGGCACCTGCACCTTCTACGGCACTGCCAATTCCAACCAGATGCTGATGGAGATCATGGGCTTCCACCTGCCCGGCGCCTCCTTCATCAATCCCGGCACACCCCTGCGCGATGCGCTGACCAAGGAAGCAACGAAGCGCGCGCTGGCCATCACTGCCCTCGGCAATGAATTCACGCCCGCCGGCGAGATGATCGACGAACGCTCGATCGTCAACGGCGTCGTCGGTCTGCACGCGACCGGCGGCTCGACCAACCACACGATGCACCTTGTCGCCATGGCCCGTTCCGCCGGCATCGCGCTGACCTGGCAGGATATTTCGGAACTGTCCGACATCATCCCGCTGCTTGCCCGCGTCTATCCGAACGGTCTTGCCGACGTGAACCATTTCCATGCGGCCGGCGGCATGGGTTATCTGATCAGCCAGCTTCTGAAACACGGGCTGCTGCATGACGACGTGCGCACGGTCTTCGGCCAGGGTCTTGCATCCTACGCGATCGATGTGAAGCTCGGCGAAAACGGCACGGTTGCCCGCGAACCGGCGCCGGCCCACAGCCATGATCCGAAGGTGCTGTCGACGGTCGAGCACCCCTTCCAGCATTCCGGCGGACTGAAGATGCTGACCGGCAATCTCGGCAAGGCGGTCATCAAGATTTCCGCCGTCAAGCCGGAGCGCCACATCATCGAGGCCCCGGCGAAGATCTTCCACGACCAGCTGGAGCTGCAGGCGGCTTTCAAGGACGGCAAGCTCGAGGGCGATTTCGTCGCGGTCGTGCGTTTCCAGGGCCCGAAGGCCAACGGCATGCCGGAACTGCACAAGCTGACCACCGTGCTCGGCATCCTGCAGGACCGCGGCCAGATCGTGGCACTGATCACCGACGGCCGCATGTCCGGCGCCTCCGGCAAGGTGCCGTCAGCGATCCACATGACCCCGGAAGCCATGGATGGCGGCCCGATCGCCAAGATCCGCGAAGGCGACATCATCCGCCTCGATGCGACAGCCGGCACGGTCCAGGTGATCATCGATGCCGCCGAGTTTGCAGCGCGTGCACCCGCGGAAGCCGATCTCTCCGGCAACGAATTCGGCATGGGCCGCGAACTTTTTGCACCGTTCCGCGCGATGACCGGCACGGCCGACAACGGCGCGAGCGTGTTTTTTCACTGAGGGATCGGCCTAGGTGTAAGTTAGGTCTTCGAGTATGCCGACGCTTACCCCCCTCTGTCGGCGACGCCGACATCTCCCCCTCAAGGGGGGAGATAGACCGCAAAACTCTTGTGTCCCTTACATTGCGCGAGAGGGAGGTGACTGATCTCCCCCCTTGAGGGGGAGATGTCACGGAGTGACAGAGGGGGGTAAAGCCCCGCACTCGAAACTCAAAAGCAAATCAACCGTAGATATCCAGCGTCAGGTTCCGGTGCTTCGGATGCGTGCTGTAGACGAAGATGCGTTTCAGGTCGCGTTCCGCCACCAGGCGCAGGAAGCGGGCCTCGACGACATTGTTGATATGGACGCGCTTGACGACGCAGCCGATCATGCCGATGCGGGCGCTTGGCACGTCGAGATAGAAATTCGGCGGCAGGCGGAACTGGGTCGAGATGCCGAGAACGACGCTGCTTCGGGAAATCTGCAGGATTTCACAACGGCGCGATGAGAGGTTCTGAATGCTGTTTTCCGTATATTCGATACGGGCTTCATTGCGGGTTTCCTCCATCGGGAAAGTGACTTCCCGGTCATACATGAAGGATTCTTCCCGGCTCAGATAGGTCGGACGATCGCCGGTCGTCTGCATGCCCATGCGCTTGCCGCCTCTTCGCCCGCTGTTGCGGGTACCTTAGCCTCAGACATTTAAAAACCTGTGACCGGGCAGCAGGACACCGGAAGGCGTTGCCGCCTCCCGGTCGTCTGGAAAAACAGGCGGCTTTCAATTGCGGTAGCTGCGGCCCTCGGCGTTGAAGAGGTGCAGCTTCGCCCGATCCCCGGTGAAGCGGATCTTCTGGCCACGCTTGATGTCGAGAATGCCCGGCAGTTTGGCAATGATCGGCTGGCCATCGACCAGACCCTCAATGTACAGAAGCGTCACTTCGCCGAGCGCCTCGACGATGGCGACCGTGCCTTCGAACAGGAAATTGTCGTCGGTTGCGATCTGCAGGTCTTCGGGCCGGATGCCGAAGCTGGCGGTCTTGCCCTCTTCCGATGCCGGTGTGGCGATGTCGAGCGTCACGGACTTTCCGCCCGTCAGAATGACCGTTGTCTGTTGGCCTGCTGTGGTGATCTTGGCCGGAATGACATTCATGGCAGGCGAACCGATGAACTGCGCAACGAACAGGTTTGCCGGGCGCTCATAGAGTTCGAGCGGCGGACCGACCTGTTCGATATGGCCGCCGGACAGGACGACGATGCGGTCGGCCAGCGTCATCGCCTCGACCTGGTCATGGGTGACGTAGATCATCGTCGTATCCGGCATGGATTCGCTGAGCTTGGCGATCTCGATGCGGGTGGCAACGCGAAGCGCCGCGTCGAGATTGGACAAGGGCTCGTCGAAGAGGAAGACCTTGGGATCGCGGCAGATGGCCCGGCCGATGGCGACGCGCTGGCGCTGGCCACCGGAGAGCGCCTTGGGCAGCCGGTCGAGATATTTCGTCAGCTGCAGGATATCGGCAGCAGCACGGACGCGACGGTCGATCTCTTCCTTGCTTTCCTTGGCGATGCGCATGCCGAAGGCCATGTTGTCGTAGACCGTCATATGCGGGTAGAGCGCGTAGGACTGGAACACCATGGCGATGCCGCGCTGGGAGGGAGGCACGTCGTTGACGAGACGCTCGGCGATGTACATCTCGCCGCCCGAGATTTCCTCCAGACCGGCGATCATGCGCAGCAGCGTCGATTTTCCGCAGCCGGATGGACCGACGAAGACAATGAATTCGCCCTGCCTGATATCAAGATCGATGCCGTGAATGACATCCACCGCGCCATAGGACTTGCGGATATTCTTCAGTTGCAGGCCTGCCATGTCATCCTCCCCATTCATTCCGTTGTTTTGTCCGGCAGCAGCCTCACGGCCGCGTCGGCGCTTATGCCAGTCGCGCGAAGAAACCGCCCCACGCCGGAAGCGTGATGGTGTCGCCATTGATCGTCGATGTGAAGCCGTGACCGTCCAGAGCTTCCAGTTGCTCCGGCGGACGCTTGGTCGTCACCGTTGCGTCGCTCATATTGTAGAGGCAGAAGATCTGCTCGTTGCCGTGGGTCCGCACGAAACCGAGAAGCGGCGCCTCATAGGCCCGGAATTCGATCTCGCCCTTGGCGAAGGCCGGATACTGCCGGCGGAACGCCAGAAACCGTCGGTAATGGTGAAGAACCGAGGCACTATCCGCTTCCTGTACCGATACAGCCTTGGGCAGGTGCGCAGGCGCAACCGGCAGCCATGTCCTGCCGGCTCCAAAACCGCCATTGACGGCCTTGTCGTCCCAGACCATCGGCGTGCGGCAGCCATCGCGCCCCTTGAAGTCCGGCCAGAACTGGATGCCATAGGGGTCCTGCAGATCCTCGAACGCGACATCGGCCTCGGTCAGGCCGAGTTCCTCGCCCTGATAGATGCAAACCGAACCCCGCAGCGTCATCAAGAGGCTGGCGAGGAACTTCGCATAGGCTTCCGGATCGGCAATCCCCTGCCCCCAACGGCTGACATGGCGCACGACGTCATGGTTTGAAAAGGCCCAGCAGGCCCAGCCTTGCGGTGCGGCACGCTCGAAATCGTGCTGAACCTCGGCGACACGCGCCGGCGTCAGCGGATCGGGTGCCAGGAACTCGAAGGCGTAGCACATGTGCATCTTGTCGCCGCCGGACGTGTATTGCCCGGCGATCTCAAGGCCGATCTGGCTGTCGCCGACCTCGCCCACCGCCGCGATCGCCGGATACTCGTCCATGACAGCGCGGAAACGCTTGAGGAATTCGAGGTTTTCCGGACGGTTCTTGTCGTAGAGATGTTCCTGGTAGTTATAGGGGTTCACGGCCGGCGCGGTATTGGCATTGCGCCGTTCCGGCGCCAGTGCCGGATTGTCGCGCAGGTCCTTGTCGTGGAAGTAGAAGTTGATGGTGTCCAGGCGGAACCCGTCGACGCCGCGCTCCAGCCAGAACCGCTCAACCGCCAGCAGCGCATCCTGAACATCCGGATTGTGCAGGTTGAGGTCGGGCTGCGACGTCAGGAAGTTGTGCATGTAATATTGCAGGCGGGTCGGATCCCAGGCCCAGCCCGAGCCGCCGAAGATCGACAGCCAGTTGTTGGGCGGCGTGCCATCCGGCTTGGAGTCCGCCCAGACATACCAGTCCGCCTTCGGATTGAAGCGGCTGGAACGGCTTTCCTTGAACCAGGGGTGCTGATCGGAGGTGTGCGACAGCACCAGGTCGATCATGACGCGGATACCCAGGCGATGGGCCTCGCGCGATCATCGCGTCGAAATCCGCGAGTATCGCCGAACATCGGATCGACGTTCTGATAGTCGGAAACGTCGTAGCCGAAATCCTTCATCGGTGAGGTGAAGAACGGCGAGACCCAGATCGCATCGACGCCGAGCGAGGCAATGTAAGGCAGGCGCGTGGTGATCCCCTTGAGATCGCCGACACCGTCGCCGTTGGTGTCCTGATAGGAGCGCGGATAGATCTGGTAGATCACCGCACCCCGCCACCAGTCGCGGTCGGCTTTCAGGATGGTTACCTCAGTCGCAGTCATTGCAGTTTCCCGTGTGTTCATAGAAGCGCGCCCTGGATGCCCCTGCCTACTTCACCGAGCCGGCAAGCAGGCCGCGGACGAGGAAGCGCTGGAGGCTGAAGAAGACGATCAGCGGCACGATGATCGTGACGAAGGCCGATGCCGTCAGGATTTCCCAATTGCCGCCGCGTGAACCGAGCAGGTTGACGAGGCGCCCGGTCAGCACCAGCTCCTCATTGCCGGCGCCGAGGAAGACCATGGCGACGAGCAGGTCGTTCCAGGTCCAGAGGAACTGGAAGATGGCGAAGGACGCGAGCGCCGGGAAGGACAGCGGCAGGATGATCTTGACGAAGATGTCGAAATCGCTGGCGCCATCGACGCGGGCGGATTCCATGATTTCGCGGGGAAGGCCGACCATGTAATTGCGCAGCAGATAGATCGCCAGCGGCAGGCCAAAGCCCATATGCGCCAGCCAGATACCGACATAGGTCTTGGCCGGCACGCCGAGGAAGAGGCCGACGCCATTGTAGAGCTTGAGCAACGGGATCAGCGACATCTGCAAAGGCACGACCAGAAGCCCGACGACAACGGCAACCAGGATGGCGCGGCCGGGGAATTTCATCCAGGCGAGCGCGTAGGCTGCAAAGGCAGCAACGAGGATCGGGATGATGGTCGAGGGAATGGCGACGGTCAGCGAATTGATGAAGGACGCCCCGATGCCGGCGGCAGCAAAGACCTCGCGGTAATTGTCGAAGGTGAAGCGCGACGGCACGGTGGCCTGATAGAAGATGCGCTGGCCGCGCGTGCCTTCCATCGCCGTATCCGAGACGATCTCGAAGGAGCCGTCGGCCTGCACGGTGAGCTTTTCGCCGCCATTCAGGTCGGCGGTCTGGCCCGGCTCGAAATCACCGGGTTTCAGGCTGGAGGAACCGAAGGCCGCGACTTCACCGGCGCCGCCCTCAAGCACATTGCCCGATATGACGAACTTGCCGTCCTTCTCGACCTGCGCTTCAGGCCCCGGTGCACGGAAAACGGCATTCTGGGTGGAGTCGGCAAGCGATGTCCACCAGCCGGACACAGCGAGCTGGTCCTTGTCGCGCAGCGACGAGATGAGAAGACCGGCGGTCGGCACCGTCCAGAGGATGACGAGAAGGGCGACGGAAAGGTGGACGACCCAGGCAAGGGGTGAGCGGGACGAAGCGATCATCTCAATGGCCCTCCATTTCCTTGGTTGCATTGCGGATGTTCCAGACCATGATCGGGATAACCAGAACCATGATGACCAGGGCGATGGCCGCACCGCGGCCAAAGTCGCCGCCGCCGCGGAACATCCAGTCGAACATGAGATTGGCGAGCACCTGGCTCTGCCACTGCCCGTTTGTCATGGCGAGCACGATATCGAAGACCTTGAGCACCGTAATCGTGATCGTCGTCCAGACGACGGCGATCGTGCCCCAGATCTGCGGGATCATGATCTTGAAGAAGATCTGCAGGCCGTTGGCGCCGTCGATGACGGCAGCCTCGACGGTCTCCTCGGGAATGCCGCGCAGCGCGGCCGAGAGGATGACCATGGCAAAACCGGTCTGGATCCAGATGAGGATGACCATCAGGAAGAAGTTGTTCCAGAAGGGGAGCGTCACCCAGGCTTCGGGCGAGCCACCGAAATAGACCACCAGCGCGTTCAGAAGGCCGATCTGTTCGGTGCCTTCTGGGCGATAGTCGTAGATGAACTTCCAGATGACCGAGGCGCCGACGAAGGAGATCGCCATCGGCATGAAGATCAGCGTCTTGGCAATATTGCCCCACCAGATACGGTCGGTGAGTGCAGCAATGATCAGCCCGAAGAAGGTGGCAAGGGCCGGTACGACCAGCAGCCAGAGGAAATTGTTGAAGATCGACTGGCGGAATTCGCCGTCATTGACCATCCAGACGAAGTTGCGGATGCCGACAAATTCGATGCCGCTCTTGTCGTGGAAGGCCAGCCGGATGGACTCGATCACGGGATAGACGAGATAGACTGCCAGCGTGATGAGGGCCGGTCCGAGAAACAGCCAGGGACGGATCGCATTGGTGATGCGCAGATTGCGCGAGGCAGACGGGCCGCTCAATCCCTTCGACGGAAAGATCCGGTCGAGGATGAAGTTCGTTCCGAAGAAATAGACGACGCAGGCGAGAACCCCGGCGATCATCGTCAAAATGGCGAAAAACAACTGCTGCATGGCACCTTCCTCCCCAGGAATGCGCGGACTTGCACCGCCCCTTGCGCGCCGGCCGGACGGTGAACCGCCCCTCGGATGCACGCTCGCTTCGCCTTGCCGCGTGAAAGACGCATAAGGCGTCGGCGACTGGCTCTTATTCTTGTTTATTGCCCCGAGCCTGAAGGCTCGGGGAAACTTCGCTTACTGGACGATAACTGCGTCGCTTACTTGATTGCGTCCCATGACTTCTGGATGCCGGCTGCGACATCGGCCGAAGACTTGCCGCCGACATAGTCGATCATTCCGGTCCAGAAGGCGCCTGCACCGATCTTGCCCGGCATCAGGTCGGAGCCGTCGAAGCGGAAGGTTGTGGCGTTGAGCAGGATTTCGCCCTGCTTCTTCATCGGGCCGTTGGCATAGGCATCCTGGTTGACGCTCTTGAGCGGCGTCAGGAAGCTCGACTGTGCCATCCAGACTTCATGCGCGATCGGCGTCTGAAGGAACTCGATGAAGGCGCGCGAGGCCGGCGTGTCCTTGGTGATCATGGCAAGCGTGCCGGCACCGAGAACAGGATTGCCGAGGTCCGGCTTGCTGGCATAGGGCGGCATGTAGAAGAAGTCCGCATCTTCGCCGACAACCGTGCCTTCCGGGAAGAACGACGGAACGAAGGATGCCTGATGGTGCAGGTAGCACTTCGGCGGCGACGAGAAGAGACCCTTCGGGCTGTCGCGGAAGTCGGTTGACGACACGGCGGCAGCGCCACCGGCAACGAACTTGTCGTTCTTGGCAAACCAGCCGAACTCGTCGATGGCGCCGGTTACGGCTGCATCGGTGAACGGCATGGCATTGGTGACCCACTTGTCATAGGCATCGGCCGGCTGCGTGCGCAGCATCATGTCTTCGACCCAGTCGGTTGCCGGCCAGCCGGTCGCACCGCCGGAACCCAGACCGATGCACCAGGGTGTGCCGCCATCGGCGACGATCTTTTCGGTCAGGGCCTTGAGGTCTTCCATGGTCTTGGGGACTTCATAGCCGGCGTCCTCGAAGTTTTCAGGCACGTACCAGACCAGCGACTTCACGTCGATCTTGTAGGGGAATGCGTAAAGCGCAGCCGTGCCGTCCTTGCCCTTGTAGGTCGAGAGATCGACCCAGGACTGACCGGCGGCATAATTTTCGAGAAGCCACTTCTGGGTTTCTTCGCCAAGCGGCGTCAGATAGCCCTTCGAGGCGAGATCGGCGATGAGACCCGGCTGCGGCAGCACGGCGACATCCGGCGGGCTGCCGGCCTGCGTGTCGATGACGATCTGCTGCTCGTAGTTTTCCGAAGAAGAATACTTGACTTCGGCGCCAGTGGCGTCGCGGAAATAATCGAGCACGGATTCAACCAGCGTCTGGTCTTCACCACGCCAGGGGCCGAAGATCGTCAGCGTCTGACCCTTGAGGTCATGACCCTTCTTGAATTCCTCGTAGCTCGCCCAGTTGAACTTGGCATCTTCACCCGGCTTGAACTTGAGTTCGGCCGCATGCGCCGCACCAGCCATCAAAGCCAGCGCCGCCACTCCCATTACAAATGATTTTTTCACGTCATTTTCCTCCCAAAAGGCCCGACCCTGACGGAGGCGGGCAGAATTTCAATACACGCCATATTCAAAGCGCTTTGAAGTTGCTAACAAACCATTGCACAGTCGCCTCGTCAAGAGATTTTCCCGCATGAGCAGAAAACCGCTGCATTTTAGTGCATTGCAGCGCATTTTTGCGTCGCAACGCGACCATTTTCGCTTTAAAGGCCGTCAAGCCGGTGGTACAGAACGAAAATCGGGTGGCTAAATAAACCGGAAATCGGTGAAAAATCAAAGCGCTTTGGGAGATTGCGCACCTCATGGGCGTAAATTTGAAACAGCTTTCGGAGATTCTCGGCCTGTCCCAGACGACGGTGAGCCGAGCGCTGAACGGCTATCCCGAGGTCAATGCCGAAACCCGGCAGCGCGTGATGAAAGCCGTTCAAACCACCGGATACCGGCCCAACCGCGCGGCCCAGAGATTGGCAACCGGGCGTGCCGGGTCTATCGGGCTTGTCATGCCCATAGCGCCCGGCATTGATTCCGATGTGCATTTCGGCGAATTTCTTGCAGGCCTTGCCGAGGAGTCGGTAAGGCACGACTTTCATTTCGTCCTCAATCCCAGCACGCCGGAAGATGAGGAAACAACGTTCCGGCGCCTGGCTGCCAGCGGCAATGTCGATGCGCTGTTCCTTGCCTATATGCGCGCCAGCGACCCCCGGATTTCGATCCTGAAATCCCTGTCGATCCCCTTTCTCGTGCATGGCCGTTCGATGGATGGGCCGCCGGACTATCCCTACCTCGACATCGACAATACCGGTGCCTTCTACGATGCCACCCGACTGCTGATGCAGCTTGGCCATACCCGCATTGCGCTGCTCAACGGGCCGGACTATCTGGCCTTTTCACAGCGCAGGAAAAAGGGAATGTTGCGCGCCTTGTCGGAGCGGGGCCTGGAGCTCGATGAACGGCTGGTGCACCATTCCTTCATGACCGATGAACATGGCTTCCGCAGCATGCAGCGTTTTCTCGAACAGGAAAATCCGCCGACGGCGGTTCTCTGTTCCTCGACCGTTCTCGCGCTCGGCGCGGTGCGCGCCATCAACCGCGCCGGCCTGCAGATCGGCCGGGACATTTCGCTGATCGCCCATGACGATGTCTTGCCGATGCTCAAACCGGAGAATTTCACGGTGCCGCTGACGACGACACGCTCGTCGCTGCGCGCCGCCGGCGCCCGTATCGCGTCCCGGCTGATCTCGCGCATCCTGAAGACAGCGGACTACCCCGATCAGGAACTCTGGCGCACCGAACTGATCGTGCGCGCCTCGACCGGACCGGCGCCGCGCGCCTGATCCGGAACAGACACCAATGAATCCCGAACTAGAACCGAGGCGCCTTGCGGCCGGCCTTGCGATAGGCGGCGATAACGGTGTTGGCCATCAGCATGGCGATCGTCATCGGGCCGACACCACCTGGAACCGGCGTGATGACGCCCGCCACATCGGCGCATTCGGCAAAGGCGACGTCGCCGACCAGGCGTGATTTTCCCTCGCCCTTTTCCGGCGCTGCAATGCGGTTGATACCGACATCGATGACCGTTGCGCCGGGCTTGACCCAGTCGGCCTTGACCATTTCGGGACGTCCCACGGCTGCAACCAGAATATCGGCATTGCGGCAGACGGAAGCGAGGTCCTTGCGTGCGGGAATGGGCGATGGTCACGGTCGCGTTGGCGGCGAGCAGCAGCTGCCCCATCGGCTTGCCGAACAGGTTGGAGCGGCCGATGACCACGGCGTTCAGGCCAGACAGGTCTTCACCATGGATCCGGCGTACGAAAACCATCGAACCAGCAGGCGTGCAGGATACGAGCCCGCCTTCGAGATCGCCTGTCGCCAGCTTGCCGGCATTGACGACATGCAGACCATCGACGTCCTTTTCCGGCAGGATCGACTGGATGATCGGTTCGGAATTCAGGTGTTTCGGCAGCGGCAGTTGAACGAGGATGCCGTGCAGCGAGGGGTCGGCGTTGAGCGTCTGCACCAGGGCAGCCAGCTCTTCCTGCGTCGTCTCCTCGGGCAGCGTGTGCTGGACGGAGGTGAAGCCACATTCCTTGGCCATCTTGCTCTTCGAGGACACGTAGGCGTGGCTGGCAGGATCATTGCCGACGATCACAACGGCAAGACCGGTCTTGACGCCATTCTCCTTCTGCAGAATCTCCGACGCCGCCTTGACGGCCTCGATCACGGACCCAGCCACTTCCTTGCCATCAATCACAGTCGCCACGGCGCTTCTCCCGATGTTCGTCTTTTCGTTGTCCACTGTAGTTTTCACTGAATACCACGATGGCCTCAATGCGTCCTATGCTGTCCCGATTGAATAAATACAAGCGTCGACGCAATGCCTCTCCCCGCCAAGGACGGCAGAGCACGGGCTTTTCTTTCAGCAATGCAAGTCTGTCGAGGCAACCGACAGGAGAGATCAGGGGAAGAGTGTGCCGCTCAGCGTCCCGTACCGGTTTTCTGGCGGGCGTATTGCTCGACCCTGGAACGCAGGGCACGCAAATCGTCGCGTACCTGGGACACGCCTGTGTCCTGCGGCTGTTCCCGATAGACCGGATGTTGCACGGCGCCGCGCGCGGCAAGAGCCGCCTGTTCATGATGCGGTGACGGCATCACCGAACGGGTGACGGGCTGACGCCAGACCGGCGCCTCGAGCGGTTCCTCGACGACAGGGTGATGGCGCTCCGGTTCATCGTCATGACCCGGCGGATCCTGCTCCGGCAGATCGTTGGATGAACGGCGGGGAAGATTGAGGGTGCTGCGCAGACTTCTGTAGATCCCCAGCAGAACCGCCAGACCAAGGCCGCCCATCAATCCGGCGACCATGCCGCCGATGGCGATCAGCTTTCGCGAGGGTCCTTCCGGCTGCAGGGGCGGTTCGGCCGACGAAATCACCCGGATATTCTTCGAGGTCAGCTTTTCTTCCTGCCCGGTTTCGTTGGCGCGCTTCAGGAAGGATTCATAGATCGAGCGTGTTGCCGCCGCCTTGCGTTCAAGTTCGCGCAACTGGACGAAATCCTGCGACGAGTTTACCTGGCGTGATTTCTGGACGGCCAGTTGCTGCACCAGATCCTGCTCGGTGCGCTTGGCGCGATCCAGTTCCGTCTTGGTGGTCGCTGCGATACGGCGCAATTCGTTGCCGATCTCGCCACGGGCCACCTCGAGCGATTGCGCCGCCGCAAGCCGCTGCGGGTGGCGCGGCCCAAGGCTCGCATCCAGCGCACTCAGCTGTGCCCGCGCTTCGGAATATTGCTTGCGCAGTTCGGCAAGGGTGACCGAACCAAGCTCTTCGGGATATGCACCGCTGAGAACGTCGTTCAGCTGGATCTTCATCGCGACATCGGCCTTTGCCTGCACGTCGGCAATGCGGCTGCGAACGCGGCCGACCTGATCGTTCAGGGCAAGCAGTTCTTTTTCAGAAATCAGTTCGCCGGCCGCGCCGACGATATCGTTGTCCGCCTTGTATTTCTCGACCGCGTGCTCGGACTTGTCGAGCTCCGTGCGCAGATCCGCCAGACGGCTGTCGAGCGCTGCCGTGGTGCGCTGGAAAAAGCCTGATTGGGCCGCGGTTTCCTCGTTGAGGAAGGTTTGAACAACGCGATTGGCGATCAAGGCCGATTTGGCCGGATCCCGCGTTTCAACCTCGATGGTCACGATAAAGGTCTTGGGATCACGGGAGACCGTTACGGCTTCGCTCAGATTTTCCAGCGTCCGTGCTCCGACGCCCGCCGTTGCAGCCGGCGCGGACTGGGCCTTACCTCCGGTCAGCAGGTCGGTGACGAGGCCGATACCCGTCGCCATGTTTCCACTGGTCGTGGCAGACCCGCCGAATTCCGGATCGCGATCCAGACCGAGATCGGCAGCGACCTTTTCAAGCACGGTCCTCGACCGGAGGACTTCGAGCTGACTGTCGACAAGCGCCAGGATCGCTTCGGTGGCGAGGCTTTCCTTGGAGAGATCGGAATCCGTCAGGCGAATCTCGCGCGGGTCGACATAGAGCTTGCTTTCCGCGATGTAGATGCTGGGTGTCGCCATGGCGAGCACCACACCGCCCAAGGCTCCGAGAACCGTCGTTGCAAGAATGATGTGACGCAACTGCAAGACTGAGCTGACGATGATGCCGATATCGACCAGCGGCCGTTCCCTGCTGAGGGCGGCCTCGCGGGTATGCTCGACTTCGAAAGCCTCCTCTTCGGCCGCTTTCCGAGCCCGTGTCGGAGAAACCTCGGCCGGCTGGTCGCGGAAGTCTGGCTGTGCGGACTGGCGGACAGCGGGGTCGCCGTTCAGCCATCCCGTCAGCCAGTTGACAGACCGTGTCGATTTTCCGGAGCGCACAACGGCCGGTTCGGCCTGCTGCGATGATTGTGCCCCGAGCAACGGGCCTTTCGACTGTGGATGGAAATCGGACGCTTTTATGCGGGCGGGACGAACGCTCGGTTGCCTTTCGGCGTCCGTGGGCACGCGATCGAGCATGGACCCACTGCGCCCGCGAGGCTGTGCACCCGGCACGCGGGCACCCGACCTGTCCTCGCCCGGCGCGAGGTCGAGCAATGAGCGTCGGGGCACTGGCCGTTTTCTATCTACCGGATCAAACATGAAATGCCCTGCATGCGCTTCGGCAGCGCGGAAGTTCTTCAAATGTGAATACAGGTTAAGTTTTTATGGAAAACAAAACGTTAACATGGAGCGGGAAACATCGCCTCGTTGCACAGCGTCGCCCCTTTCAAAACTGCTCATTAAACTTTAGCGGCTAGGAAGACGGAGAAAGAAATGGAAGTGACTGCTTGATCACCTTCGCCCGGACAGTCTACGCGCGCCATCGCGCCATCGTTCATGCCTATCTGTCGATGACCGGCGGCTCGGCCGGGCGGCTCGTGCTGTCGCTTGTCTATTTCATCTGCGTCGCCAACGGCCTTTCGATCGCGGAATTCGGGCTGTTTGCGACTGCATCGGCAAGCGGCATCATGATTTCCCGGTTGCTTGCCTTCGGCTTCATGTCGCCGCTTTATCGCGTGGCCACCGTCAAGCCGCTGCTTGTCGGAACCTACAGCCTCGGATTTCTTGTCGGCGCCCTGCTTTCCCTGCCGCTGATCGCTGTGCTTGCGCTTGCCGTTTATTATGCCGTGTTTGCAACGGACATGGCGCTTTCGGTCTTTGCGACCTTCATGGTGGCCGAAATCCTGTGCTGGCGTGGGCTCGAAGTCGTCGTCATCGTGCTGAACGGCCTTGGCCGCTTCGGCCGCGCGGCCATGCTTGTCGTGATCGGCACCGGTATTCGCACCATCGCCGCACTCGCCTTCTCCCTGCAGCATGGCGAGGCCTCGCTCGCCACCTGGTCTTTGCTCTATCTGCTTGCCAATGCCGTCTGCCTGGTGATCGCGCTGACTTTCTTCTTCCCCCGCCTGCGGCTGCGCTGGCGCCCGGAACTCTACCTTCGCCGCTGGGCGGATTCCGTTGCCGTGGCCGGGGCGGAGGTGCTGTTCTACGTACAGTCTGAATTCGACAAGATCGCCGTTCTGGCAATCGGTGGGCCGGAAGTTTCCGGCCTATACGCCATCATCATGCGGCTTGCCGACCTGACCGCCCTGCCCGTGCGTTCGTTCAATACGCTGCTCGTCCAGAAAATCATGCGCACGCCGGAGACGATCGGCTCCTGGAGGCTGCGACTGATTATCGAGGCGCTTATTGCAGCTGTCTCCTGTGCCGCGATCACCGCAATGGCGGTCTATCTGCGGATCATTCCGAGCGGCCTTGGCAACAATGTCGCGCAGGTGGCGCCCTGGTTGATGGCTGTGCTGCTTGTTCCGGCATTCCGCAATCTGGTCGAATATCACTCCGAACTTCTTTATGCGACCGGCCACACGATCCGGAGAATCTTCAATCTCATCGTCGCCGGACTGCTGAAGGTTGCGCTTCTGGCGGCAGTGCTGAAGACAAGCACGGATGTCGCGCATTGGGCGCCTTTGCTCAACGGCGTCTATCTCGCGCTGTATATGGCGTCGTTCGTGCTGACCTACAGCGTCTTGCGCAAGCAGGTGGTGCGCGCGATCTGAGCGTCAGGCTGCTTCCAGAAGAACGTTGCGGATATCGCCAAGATCGTGGCCGATGAAGGACTGCACACCGATACCGATCTGATGCGGTTCTATATCGTTCATGAACTGGCGCAGGCCGTCGATATCGCGCGGGTAGCTGTCTTCGACCCAGAGCACATGGCATAGGCCGTCCGGCGACGCCTGATGGCCGGCGCCCGACAACACCTCGTCGACAAAGCGGCCATAGATCATGCATTCGGAGAACTGCCGGGATCGAAGCATTGCCCGAACCCAGTTGCGCCCGTGCAGTTCCTCTATGTAGTCGAGCAAGGCCCGGCAGGTGTCGCTGCGCCAGGCGATCAGGGTGCTGATGTAGTCGTCGGCCGGCAGGGTATAGGGACCGATCCCGAGCAGGCGATCCGAATGGGCAAGCCATTCGATGTGCCTGGAACGTGCGACGGCGCCGATGTCCCCATCGCGGCGATACAGCGTCAGGCGATCGCCTTGCCAAAGACCGGCCACATCGAAATCCCGAAGAAGAACGACGTCGGAATCGATCGCGAACATCACGGGCTCTTCGATATGGCGCGCCAAAGCGAGGCGGCGCAGCTGCTGCACGTGCCACCCCCGCAACGGCAGGCTATAGGGGCTTACCCACATTCTGCGACGACCGCCCGACAGTGGATCCGGCATGGAGACCAGCCAGGACGGCAAGAGATCTCGCTCGTCGATGACGCGCCTCCGCGGCCCTTCCAATTGCCGAAACAGCGCAACATCGCAGGAAGCAACGAGAAGGTAGTGAATCCAGTCGCCCTTCAGCCGCGCATCGACGCTTTCGCACATCAGCCGGCAACGGTCGAAATCGCGGACATAGGAAGCCGTTACGACTGCAGTGCGCATCCATCCACCTGTCAGAAAGAACCTGAGCCTGCGCGCCTGGAAGCTCCGCGGGGTTTCTTTGCGCGTCCACTGAGCTTGTGGCGCAGGATATAGTATACGAACAAAGGGTTGCCGATGATATAACGACGCCACAGCCGGCCCGGCTCATGGACCAGGCGGTGCAGCCATTCAAGCCTGAAGCTGCGCACGGTTTCGGATGCCCGCGGCACCTCGCCGGCCATGAAATCGAACAGGGCGCCGACGCTTATCACAAGGCGCGCATGGCCCGGACCGACATATCGATCGATCCATTTTTCCTGCTTCGGGCTGCCCATTGCGACCAGCAGGATATCCGGCTTGGCCAAACGAGCCCGCGCCATGATCTCATCGGACTCGGACGCATCGAAATAGCCGTCCGCAATCGGGATGAACTCGTGCCAGGGCGCATGCTTGCGAAAATTCTCTGCGGCCTTGGCCAGCACAGACGGCGATGCCCCAATCATCGCGATGCGCTTTGGTTTGGTCATGTACGTCATCAGGGCCGGCACGAAATCGGTACCGTTCAGATTGGCCGGGAACATATGGCCATGAAACAGCCAGGATGCGATATCGACGCCGTAACCGTCCGGCAACACGACCTGTCGGCTGAGGATGGCCCGGTATTCCGGGTCGTTCATCATCAGATTGGCATTGTTGGCGTTGAGAAAGGAAATCACGGTCTGGCCGATTGGCATGGACGCAAGCTCGTCGGCAAAGGCGAGCGCATCCGCCCAACCGAAATCGCAGACGGGCAGATCGAGTATCGGTCTCTGGGACGCAACGATGGAGGTAGCAGAAAACAGGTTCACCAGGATCTCCCTCCCTCGTTTACGGAAAGTCTGACGGCATCGACAGGCGCGGTTCGCTGCCTTGCAAGAGGAAGCGTGATGGGCTCGGACAATACGGGCAGCGTGTCTTTTCCGAAGGTCTTGAGCCCCTGCCGCATGGTGGCCAGCAGTGCGTTCTTCTGCATCGCGTGGAAGGCTGCGCCTGATACGCGTCCAGGATTGCCGGCCTTAACCGACGCGACGCGCTCGATCAGACGCTGGGCAAAGATCGCGGGATCGTCGGCGACAGCGCAATTTTCAGGAACAGTATCAATGCCACGCAGCGAGGCACGCGTTGCGACGCAGGGCATGCCCAGCTCGAATGTTTCGATCGTCTTCAGTTGCACGCCGGTGCCGCCACGGGCAATCAGCGGCACCACGGCGCTGGCGCGCACGAATTCGCGCGCATCCCCAACGCGACCGGCGAAGCGAACACCGGGATGGGAAACGGCGGGGGCATCCTGCAATTGACCGGCAATGACGATCGTCATCTCCAGCGGCAAAAGCGGTGTCACCTCGCTCAGGAACCAGTCCAGTCCGATACGGTTGGCTTTCCAGCTCCAGGTCCCGATCAGCCCCAGGTCATGCTGAACAGGAGCCGACGCGGCGGCTGGAGGACAAATCCATTGCGTCACCAGTGGGAGAACCGATGCGCGCTCAGAGACGCCCTTGCCGAAGCCGAAGCGATCGGCCTCGCTAAAGGTCCAAACTGCGCTGGCACCTTGCGTCAGCCTGCGCTCGGATTTTCCCAGATGGAACGCTTCGCGCTCGAACAGCATGCGCTCGATCCAGCCAGTGGCTGCGGCGGCATTTTCTAGCGCCGAATCCGCCTCGACATTGTGGGCGACATAGACCGACGGGTAGCGCTGAAAGATTTCAACATAGGCGTTCGGAAGTTGAACGGAATTGAGAACGAGACCGTCGAACGGCTGCAACGCGTTCAAAAGCGCTTCGATCCGCGCCTCGCCGGCATTCAGCATCTTGGCTGACGAAAGGGTCGTGCGATTGAGCACGGCAGACGCCAGCCAGCGCAGCTTGGTTACCTTGCCGACCTTGGCATTTGTCACCTCAAGCTCGCCGAGCAGGCGCATATCGGCACCCGAGGCGGGCACCTGTCCCGGCTGCAGATAGCCGATCACACTGACGCGATGCCCGAGTGCGCAAAGCGCGTCGAGCACGATGCGGTTGGCTATATCGAAACCCGAAGACGGATTTTCGACCGGCACCAGTGATGAAACGAGGACGAGATGCATGATGGCAGCAGACCTTGATGTGACTGATCCGCACCATAGCGCCACGATATGAAATCGCGTTTAAGCTATTCATTCAAAAGCGAATTTGGAAATTCAGCATCTGTTTAGGAAAGTTTGCTTTAGTGCTTGTCAGCAAATCGTCTCCGACAGGTTTTATTCAAATGACAGTTCCCGGCCAGGATGTGAGCGTCTTCTGCCAGATGACAGCGGATGCTCCCGACAGCATCGAGTACGTGGTGACTTTGCCGACGTTCCGGAGGCCGGAGCATTTGATCGAAACGCTGAAAACCGTTGTTTCACAACGACCTGCGAGCCCTTTCGCGGTCGTCGTGATGGAGAACGACGCCGATGGGATGGCCGGTGCCCATGCAGCAAAACAGTTCCTGTCAGAACACCGTGTGAATGCCATGGTCGTCGTGGCGCACCAGCGCGGAAACTGCCATGCCTATAATGCCGGCTGGGCCATGGCGCTCTCCACCTATCGCAATCTGCGTGGCATCGCCGTTATCGACGACGACGAAATTGCCTCGCCGGAATGGCTGAACAGTCTCATTTCAGTACAGGAACAGACCGGTGCCGCCATTGTCGGGGGGCCACAACTGCCTGTCTTCGAGGACACAACGCGCAATATCGCCAAGAAACACCCTGTGTTTACGCCTCATTATGACACAACGGGGCCTGTGCCGATCCTGTACTCGTCCGGCAATGTGCTGATCACGCGTGCAGTGCTGGAGGCGATGCCGCAGCCGTTCCTTGACCCGCACTTCAATTTCATCGGTGGGGGCGACAGCGATTTCTACCGGCGCAGCCGCGAACGGAATTTCGACTTTGCCTGGGCAGCAGAAGCATGGGTGGCTGAATCCATCCCGGCAAGGCGCACGGAACCGTCCTGGATGCGCGCGCGAAGCCTGCGCAACGGCGCTGTTTCGACAATACTCGAGCATCGGGCCGATCCGAGCTTGCGCGGACGGCTGAGGACACTTTTCAAATCCCTGGCGCTTCTGGTGATGTCGCCCTGGCGTGGCATCAAGCTATGGCGAAAGACGGGGCTGCCGAGCGCCGGGAACCACCATTTTTATGTGGCAGTCGGTCGCCTGATGATCGAACTGGGCTTCGTCAACGAGCAATACAGAAATCCGGAAAAAAATTAGGGCAATCCGCCGTGCGGATCGCCCACTGTCTGGTGCGCTTCAATTCCCGTCGCGGATCAATGGGCGGCGGCTTCGGATGACGATTTGCCGGGAACCACGTCATGGGCGACGTTGCCGTCCTTGTCCTTGATCGCCACCGGCTTTTCACGCGGCTGGTTCTGGCTGTCGGCAATCCGCGCAACATCGCCCTTCGACAGGTATTCCAGCTGCTCGACGAGCACCTCGGTAATCACCTCGTCGCGAAGCTTGGCGTTAAGCCCCTCCTTCACCTTCGTCTTGAAATTGACAAGGTCGAATTTGCTCGTATCGGCCACATTGATCAACTGATCGCCGACGAGGATATCAAACAACTGGTCGGTGACCATTTCCTTCAGCGGAACCGGCAGATTCTTGATCTTGTCCTTCTTCGCCGAAAACGACAGTTTCGTCAGGAAATAGCCCTGCACGGAGCCGTTGGTGATCACCGGAACCGTGACCATTTCGCCGGTCACATATTCTTCGGAGGCGCGACGTTCGGCCTCATCATCAGTGACGACCGGCGCCGACGCATATTTCATCGAAAAATACACCGAGCCCAGCGAGACCGCGCAGACCCAGACACCGGTGAAGACGAGTTTCAGCATCAGAAATCGCTGTAACGGAACTGTTGCTCGGAGTAGATGCCGTCCGCATCCGCATCCTGGACGGCAGTCTTGAGAAGATCGACGACGGACCGGATGGCCTCCATATGGGCTTCCACCTTCTGGGAATTGGCCACCAGCTTGGTCTGAATGTGTTTTGTCTGCGATACGAAGGCCGGCGACAGATCCATGATCGGCGCATTCCGGCGCAGCATGGTCAATTCATACAGGCAACGGCTCTTGCGGGCGTTCGAAGCCTTGAGATCGAAGCTCGAATCGATACCGATCCGGCTGTTCTCGTTATCGATGATCATTTCGAGACGGCCCAGGACGTTCTGGATAAGCACGTCACCCGCTGCTGCAACTTCCATTATTTCGCTCCGGTTAGCGCCTGTCGCGATCAGTAAGGTAACCGACCGGAACGCCCATGCGCAGATTCAAACAGTTGAGTGTGCCAAACGCCCGTCAGGCGCTGTATCTATCGTTGGTTTCGTCAGTCGCCATGAAATCGGCGACGGCCTTGCGCTCGTATTCCTGGACCATGCTCGCGGCGACGTTCAGATCATTGCCGTCGAGCGAGGCTTTGACGCGCTCTGCATCCGCACCCTCGACGAGGCGGTCGCTCACCATGCTGGAGGCAATGCCGATGCCGTCACCCTTAGCCATGACATTGCCGATCTGTTCGGCCATCATGCTCTTCCAGATGTCGCCCGCAGTCCCCTTGCCGTAGACTTCCTCGCTATCGGCCGGCAGCATCGACTTCACGAAATTCTGCAGGACCATGGCCTCGAACTTGCGATAGGTCTCGGGTATTTTCTTCTGCTCGACACGATTGTTGATGTCGCCGAGGCTGTTGCTTGGCGAATTCTGGTTCAGGATCGAAACCGCGCTGGCGAAACCGCTGCCGTTTTCCGCCAGGCTCGTCGCCTGGAAAGCCGCACGATTGGCCTTCAGCCGTGACTGGGCTTCCTGCACTTCTGTCGGATCCGCAGCGCGAACGACATCCAGAACGAGGTCACTGGGAGGCGAAATGGCCATGTTTTGTCCTCTTTGCCACGAATGTTTCCGGCACGTCATGCGCCGCCGTGAAACACCTGCGATTTCAGCATATTAACCCGATCGGCCATGCATTCCGCAGGGCCAGCTTCAGGGTGGACTATGACCTGCCAACCTTACCGGAAGCTGGCGAAGCGCCAAGCACGTGCTGATCGACGAGATCGTAGACCGCATCATCCGCCGCAGCCCGGTCCTCGAGGTCGCGGGCGTCGCGCATGTTGTCCTCAAGCCTGTCGCCTTTGGCCCTTTCCTTGAGAACGCGGTTTTCGTGCACCTGCTGGATGCCGAGCAGCATCTGGTCCTTCTGCGCAAGCCGGCCGAGCTGCGACGCATAATGACCCGAAAACATCGCATGCAGCGGATGCGCCGAGCCCATCGCGTCGGCGACGACATCGATCGTGTCGGCAAGGTCGCGACGCTGGCGCGAGGTTTCGGCAAGCTCGCTCTCGGCCATCTGTTCGAGATGGCGCTGGACGGCAACCAGTCGCTTGAGTTTTTCCGAACGTGTCTTTGTCATCGATCAGCTCCCCTGCATGACCACGCCAAACCCGGCGGCAAACAGCTTCAGCATGGCGGATATGGAGAGATAGACCAGGAACATGCCGCCCATGATCAGATAGGGCGCGGAAATGAAGTAGATCGGGATCTGTGGCGCCAGCTTGTTGATCATGCCGATCGCCACGTTGAACAGCAGCCCATAGATGATGAAGGGACTGGCAAGACGCAGCATGATGTAGAAGGTCTGTTCGAGTGCATTGGTCAGCGTTATCAGCACGCCCTGCGGATCGAAGCCGATGCCGAGCGGCATGAGGCGATAGGATTCCACGACGCTTGCCAGGATGACATGATGGAAATCCAGCATGAACAGGACCATCAGTCCGGCAAAGCTGATCAGGTTGGTCATCTGGTTTTCGGCGGTATCTTCCAGAACGTCGGCGGCTGGCGGCGCATTGAAGCCGATCATCATGGTGATGACCGTGCCGGCAAACTGCAGGCCGAGCGCATAATAGCGGGCGATCAGCCCGATGACGGTGCCGATCACGGTCTCCGTCGCGATGATGTAGATATAGGTATGACCCTTGCCGTTGATCTGCGGATAGATATCGTTCCACATCACCGGCAGGATGGCCATTGAGATCGCCAATGCCAGAAAGAGACGAAGCTGTACCGGAACGCGGGCCGTGGAAAATCCGGGCAGGACCATGATGCAGCCGCCGATCCGGCAGAAGGCCGCAAACAAGGCCAGCACCGTCCCTTCCGGATCGGTGATCATGAAATCGAGCCGATGATCTTTATCTCGATGCCCTTGGCAAGCTCGACATGGACGAGAACCGGCAATGTTGCAAACAGGCGTTCGATGATCATGCGCACATAGGAGCGGGTTTCGGGCGAAGTTACCAGTACGAACGGCATGCCGCGGTCGAGATATTCACGGATTACCTTGGTCGCCTGCTCGGTGAACTCTTCCAGATGGCGCGGATCGATGTCGAACTCGACGACTTCGCCCTTGGCGTCGCGCTTCAGCGCCTGGTGGAACACCATGTCCCATTTGTTGCCGAGGCGAAGCACGCGCAGCAGGCCGTTGTCGGCCAGATCGCCGCAGAGCTGCTGCGCCATGCGCACGCGCACATGCTCGACGATCTGCTCGGTCTTGCGGACATGCGGCGCCAGTTCGGCCACCGCTTCGAGGATCAGATGCAGGTTGCGGATCGACACGCGCTCGGCAAGCAGCAGCTTCAGCACGGCCTGCAGGCCGGAATAGGACATGTGCGACGTGCAGATTTCGTCGGCCAGCTTGCGTGTATTCCGGATCGAGACGCTCGATCAGGATCTTGACGTCCTTGTAGGACAGGAGCTGCGGCAGGTTGTTGCGGATCACTTCGGAGAGATGCGTCAGCACGACGGAGACATTGTCGATCGGGTGGAAGCCTTCGCGCTTCAGATCCTCGGTAAAGGTTTCGAGGATCGAAACGGCCGGCATGCCGAAGGCGGGTTCGCGAATATCGTCGCCCGGCACGCGACGGCTTGCGGCCGCCGCCGGTGACGACGAGCACTTCGCCGACGCGCACGCGTGTTCGAAGCGACCGTCGTGCCGTGGATGCGGATGTGATAGGCCTTGTCCGGAATGGCGATATCGTCGGAGACCTTGATTTCGGGCACGACGAAACCGTACTGGCTGGCGAACTTCTTGCGCATCTTGCCGACGCGGAAGGCCAGTTCCTGATGGGCGCCGAGCAGGCGGGTCGAGACCTGCTTGCCGAGCAGCAGTTCGATTTCGGCGGTCTTCAGGACCGACTTGACCGAGTCCTTTTCGCTGTCCTTCGTCTGCTGCTGCTTGGTGCTTTCCTCGGTCGCGCTTGACCTTGTTGGCCGCCTCGAGCTGGCGCGGAATGACCCAGCCGGCAAAGCCCATGCCGCCGCCGAGAAGCGCAGAACGGGAACGAACGGCAGGCCGGGCATGATCGCCAGCAGGATGACAAGGCCGGAGGCCAGCGTCAGCGCGCGGGGATAGCCGCTCAGCTGGTTGACGACGGCCTTGTCGGTGGAGCCGGTCGTGCCGCCGCGCGACACGAGCAGGCCGGCGGCCAGCGAAACGATCAGAGCCGGGATCTGCGAGACGAGACCGTCGCCGACCGAGAGCTTGACGAAGACGTCGGCCGCTTCGCCGATCTGCATGTCATGGCGGAAATAGCCGATGATGATGCCGCCGAAGACGTTGATGGCGGTGATCAGCAGGCCGGCGATCGCATCGCCGCGCACGAATTTCGACGCACCGTCCATCGAGCCGAAGAAGGAGCTTTCCTCCTCCAGTTCCCGGCGGCGACGCTGGGCTTCCTTCTCGTCGATCAGGCCGGCCGAGAGATCGGCGTCGATCGACATCTGCTTGCCGGGAATGGCATCGAGCGTGAAGCGCGCGCCGACTTCGGCGATACGCGTCGCACCCTTGGTGATGACGATGAAATTGACCATGATCAGGATCAGGAAGACGATCAGACCGATGACGAAATCGCCGCACATGACGAGGTTCGGCGAAGCCGGCAATGACGCCGCCGGCCGCATCGTGCCCTTCATGGCCATGCGAGAGGATCACGCGCGTCGTCGCGATGTTGAGCGACAGCCGGATCATCGTCGAGATCAGCAGGATGGTCGGGAAGGACGAGAAATCGAGCGGCCTCTGAATCCACAGCGATACCATCAGGATCAGGACGGAGAAGGCGATCGAAAAGGCCAGGCCCATATCGATCAGGAAGGGCGGGATCGGCAGGAACAGGATCGACAGGATCGCCACGATGCCGAGCGCGAAGCCGATGTCCCGGCCCTTGGGCGCGACTTTCGGGATGATCAGAGCAGGTGGTTGTGCCATCGGTCAATTCCGTCTCTTCATGAGAGGCGGGCAGCATTCATACCTGCTGCCCAAACTACCGACAGGACTAGCGCACCAAACTTGCGCGAAAATGGTAGACAGGGAAGAAAGAAGGCGATCTGCGGCTTAGAAGCCGGTTTGGATCCGCGAGAAGACGACGTTCGTGAAGATCGAAATCTGCGAGCCGACGAAGGGAGCCGAAACCGCGACGGTGACCAGCACGGCCAGGATCTTCGGCACGAAGGTCAGGGTCATTTCCTGAACCTGGGTCAGCGCCTGGATGAAGGCGACGACCACACCGACGACCATGGCGGCGAGAACGGCCGGACCGGAGGCGACGATGCACCGTCCAGATCGCCGCCTGCACGATATCGAGTGCATCGGCCTCGTTCATGGTCATGCTCACGTGTTATCGGTTGACGCGCCGGTCCGATCAACGCGGATGTCGTCTGTCGCCGTTATCGAGCGTCGCTGACAATTCCGTCGGAATATAGCGTCACTTCCGTGACGACGCCAGTCGTCTCGCCATCGGCACTGGTCACCGTCTTGCCGATCGACGAATGTCGCTTCGCTGAGAGACGTTGCGCTGCATCAGGCTTTCCAGATTGCGTGTTGGTCTTGATCGTCTGCTCGACCTGCGAGAAGGTTGCAAGCTGCGCATCTGCTCGCTGGCAGTCCATCGGCTCGGTCGGATCCTGGTTCTTCATCTGCGCGACGAGCAGCTTCAGGAAGCTGTCGTAGTTCAGGTCGTGGCACTCGCCTGATCGCGCCGAGGAGCTCGGCCCCGGTTGCCGTCGGCATGTAGCTGCTGCGTGCCTGAAACGCCGCTTACCGCCATGGTGCAATCTCCTTGCGAATCTGTTCGATGGTGGCCGGGGCTGATCTCCTGATCGTTGAGAATACGATCTTCGATCGCGTAGAGCGCCGCGGATCGCCTTGAGCGCGTCAAAGGCCCGTCCCGAGGTGACCATGCCGTCGATACGCTTCAGTTCCGCCAGGACTTCCTCGTTCTTGAAGCAGGTCAGAAGCATGACGATCGACTTGCGGAACATGACCATCGATTGCTCGGCACCTTCCGGGTTGATCAGCATCATCTGCGCGATGAAGTAGAGCTGCTTGAGCGGCGTCGTTGGCGTCCTCCGGCTGGAGGACGTGATTTTCCAGCAGAAAGGTCACGTCATTCAGGAATTCGACAGCGACCTTGCGGTCCACGCGAAGCACCGCGCCATTGATAAAGATCCGTTCGCCAGACTTCAGCGAAATACGCAGTGTGCTCTTCATTTGAGTCCATCCCTGATGATGGTTGTGATGTCAATGATGCCCTGGAAGTTGGACGAGTTCCGTTTCCGGATCTTTTCTGTCTCCTTCAATATCCAGATGGCGATGGAAATCAGATTGGCGCGCAATTCATCATTGAGCTGATTGTCCGGCGCGCGAAGATCCTCGATGAAACGGATCCAGACGCGCCGGGTATAGTAGATTGCCTCGATGGCCTCCCGCGAATAGCCTTTCTGCTGCTTCGCGGCCGCCAGGAGCGCGATCGACCGATCTAGGACCTGACGCTCGCGATCCTTGGAGTCGGCAACGCCGTCCTCCATGATCTCGGCATATGAAAACTGATACATTCAGACATCCTTCATGTTTGTCCTGATCCTCATTGCATCAGAGGAAATTGATCAAACTCAACTGCTGAAGCCGCGAGGTCAGCGTGTACGAGGTTTCGATCTGGGTCAGTAGAGTGTTCATACGGGTCGACGCTTCGTAAACGTCGATACCCTCGATATCGTTGATATGCGTCTTCACCAGCTTCATCTGCGCCTCGAGCGAGGTGTTCGCCTTGGTGACGCGCGATTCCGAGATGCCGAGCGTACTGCTCGTCTCGATGAGGCCGGTGATGCTCTGCTGCACATAATTCTGTGCGGCGGAATTGACGGTGTCGCGCACGGCCGTCGATACATCGGCGCCAAGCAGCTCGGTCGCGAGAACGGCGGCGAGCGCGAACTTCCGTACACCATTTGTGTTCGTGTTCGACGTGCTGGCCACGACTTCATTGGCGCTGATGCGGCTCATGACATTCTGGTCGGATGCGTTCGACCAGTCTGTGTCCCACTGCGCGCCGGTGTACATCGGCTCCAGGGTGTTTTCAATGAAATCGGTCATCTGCGCCGGCGTGAAGTCGTTCATCGTGGCGATGCCGTTGGTGGTCATGAACGTTGAAAGCGCCGTATCGAACGAAGCCTTTGCCGGCGACGATGCGTTGTATTCGGCCAGCGGTTTCACGTCGGTATTGATACCCGACAGCAGAAATTCGCCGTTGAACTGAACGTTTGCCGCGGCAACGAACGAGCTCAGTGAGCCGTTGATGTCGGTCTTGGCAATCGAAAGCCGTGTCGCATCGTCATTGCCGAGCGTGGCGATCAGCGTCGTATTGATCTGCTCCGAGGCCTTGCGCATTGTCTCCAGCGCCATCTGCGAAGCGGAGAGCCGCTGCGTGACGATCGCATTGGTGTCTTTGAGATTTTCAAGCCGATCAAGCTCGTTCTTCAGGCTGACGGCGCGCGACGAGGCCGCGCCCAATGCCAGGCCCGAATCGGCGTATTTTCCTGTCGTTACCTCTTCCTGCAGCTTGATGACTTCAAGCTGCCCCTGCTGAATGGTAACCCGCATGGCATTCTGGACTGCCAGATTTGAAACGAAAGACGTCTTCATGATTATCTCACCGTATTCAGGAGTGTCGTCAGCATCTCATCAACGGTGCTGAGCAGCTTCGCAGACGCTTTGTAGGACTGTTCAAGGTCGAGCATGAGGGCGAGTTCCTCATCGAGGCTGACCCCTGTATCGTTGCTCAAGGCCTGCTGAGTCTGCGCCAGCATGGCAGTCTTGTTGTCGTTCGATGTGGACGCGGCCTTGCGCAGTTGCTCCAGCCAGCCGATCGAGGACGAGGCATAGGTCAGGATCGAGGCGCTGCCGCCCAGATCCGCACTTATGTCGAAGGATTGGGTCGCGTCCATCGCAACGATGTATGTATCGAGCAGCGCGGTGTAGGACGCACTTCCCGTCGTATTCGAAACGAGGCCGTTGAAATCCGCCATCGCGCAGGACGGTCGGATTGGCATCGGCGATCGGGTTGACCTTGAGGCTTGCCGCAATACCCGGGACGAGTGTGCCGGCTGCGGGAACTGTACCGCCCGACCAGGTGAACAGGCCCGGGCCGCCGTTTTCCTGAAACATCGTGACGAGCACGCGTGCGACTTCATCGAGCTGCGACTGCATTTTCGGTGCGACGTCATCGCGCAGCTGCACAAGACTGGCGAGCGTGCCTTCGCTGGTCGTGTTCCCGCCCGTGCCTGCCTTCAGAGGAACGCCATCGACCAGGACTGCATTTCCCGTCACAGTCGCGTCAAAGGTCGCCGTCGGCGTGAAGCTCACCTTTCGGGCCAGGGTTTCGAACAGAACCGTGCCGTCCGCCGAATAGATGACCGTATCCATGTTGGAGCGAGTAACGGTGGAAATCCCGACGATCTCCGCCATCTGCTTCAAGAGGCTGTCGCGCTGGTCCATCGCGTCGCTGGCATCCTTGCCGGTCGCCAGATTGCCAACGATTTCGTTGTTCACCTTTTCGAACTTCGTCAGATAGCCGTTGAGCATACCGACCTGTTCGAGAATTTCCTTGTCGGCATCCGCCCGGATATCCTGGACGGCAGCGGAGCTGGTGCTGACGGAATAGGCGAGGTCCTTGGCGTCGGCAATCGTCGAGGACGCAATGGTGATGTTGCCAGGCGAAGCCGCGTAGGTCTGAAGGCTCGAGCGGAATTTCCCCAGATTTTCGGACGGAGACGAAGCATAGTCGTTTCCGCCGAACACCGATTGCATCCGTGTCAAACCATCCAGGAGGCGGGTCTGGCCAGAGGCAGCCGAGATGCTGGTGATCGTCTGCTTGAAAAGAGCTTCGTTCTGCGCCCGCTGAATCTTGATGTAGTAGCCGCCCTCCGAATCGACGCCCATCATGGCAAGGCGGCGAACGTAGTCCGCATTGCCAGAATTCGCGATATTCTTCGACACGATGGCGGTCTGTTGCCCCGTGTTGCTGAAAATCTGCTGGGCCGTATTAATTGCGGCGGAGAGCGACATGACGCAGTCCCGTCCCTTTAAATGATTAGCGCTTCAGGTTCACAAGGACGTCCAGCAGGTCTGCACCCGTCTGGAAGACTTTCGAGTTTGCCGTGTAGCTACGCTGGGATTCGATCATCGCCGTCAGTTCTTCGGCGATATCGACATTTGAGCTTTCAAGAGCGCCGGAGATGATGTTGCCGAAATCGCCGGACCCGGCAAAACCGGTGACAATGACGCCGGAGTCGGTACCCTGGGAATAGACGTTCCCGGACTGCGGCACCAGATTGTCGGGGCTCTGAACGTTGGCAAGTGCGATGCGGTAGCGTGGCTCGAGCTTGTTGTTCTCGTATTTGACGTAGACGATGCCGTCGTCGTCGATCTGGAAGCCGGCAACCTTGCTTGGCGCATTGCCATCGATGGTGCCGCCGTCCGGATTGAACTTGTAGCCGAGCTGGGTCGTCTCCGTCAGATCGATCGTGATCGCACCGAGGTCTGCGCCCGTTCCGGCAAGACCGGTCATTGTGGCCGTCGTGATCGTCGAGGGGCTCGTCGTCAGAACACCGGACGAATCGAAGGTGAGTGCCATCGTGCCAAGGCTTGTGGCGGTATCGCGGTCGACGATCTCGACCGACCAGGCTGTTGGCAGCCGTCTTTTCGTAGTTGAAGTCGAGAATTCGGGTATTGCCCTGGCTGTCGTAGACGATCAGCGAAGTGGTGGAGATGTCGCCGACCGCAGCGCCGGAGTCCAGGTTGGCACCCATCGAACCGGCTGTGGAACCCTTGGCAACCAGGCCGTCCGACGACAGGTTGACCTTGCTCAGACCGTCGAAACCGTTGACGACGACCGTCGGATCGGCGCCGTCGCCGTATTCGTAGCCGAGCAGGCTGTAGCCCGCCGAGTTCACCAGATTGCCGTCGCCGTCCTGGGTGAAGGCACCGGCACGGGTGAGGTATTCCTGGCCGTTGGCGCCTTCGACGATGAAGAAACCACCGCCGTCAAGCGCCAGGTCGGAGGCGGAGGTCGTATAGACCTTGGCGCCTTCGGCCGAAATGCTGTAGCGGATCTTGGTTTCGACGCCGCCGGAATTGTACGAGCCATTGGTCGTCGGCAGGATCATCGAGGAAAATTCCGACGATGCGCGCTTGTAGCCGGTGGTGTTGGCGTTGGCGATGTTTTCAGCCACTGCGCCCAAACGGTTTGCCTGAGCATTCATGCCAGAGCCGCCTGTTCTCATCATTCCGTAAAGACTCATGTCGGATCCTCGTTTTCTTCGTTATCGCAAGACTAGAAGCCGGGCCTTGCGTGAACCTGTACTTGCCTTCTTCAGGCTATCGATCGGGCCGCCGCCGCACCCCGACCGAGAACCCCGCGTCACTCAGCTCCAGTCGATGCAGTAGCCAAGGAAGCGCTTGGAATCGATCGGATCGAATCCGAGCCGCTTGCGCAGTTTCTTGCGAAGTTTGCTGATGTGGCTTTCAACGACGTTCTCTTCGACGTCCTCGTCGAAAATGCCGTAGATCGCGTTGAAGATCTGCGTCTTCGACACGCGACGACCGCGGTTGGAGACCAAATATTCGAGAATGCGGCGCTCGCGGCGCGGCAGGGCGAAGACTTCGCCATGCACTTCCGGATCACGCCCATCGGAGAAAACCCGGATCGGGCCGATATCGGTGAAATTGGTCAGTGCCTTCAGGCGACGGCGAATGGCCGCGGCGCGGGCAAGAATTTCCCGTGGATGCACAGGTTTGCGAACCACATCGTCGACACCGCAGTCGAAGAGGGCCAGCGTCATTTCCAGCGACGGTGAATCGCTGATCGCAATAACCGGTGCCATTGTGCGATCGCGGATGGCGCGGGGCAGGCTCATCGCCGTTTCGCCCTGGCCGATCAGGAAAGCTTCGACAGCATCGATATCGCTATCGGCAGCCGTTGAAACCCACTCGCCAAATTCACGCGGATCAAACCCCGTGGAGGGTACGCCCTCACGTCCAAACAGAGAAGTATATCCGTCTTTTACGAGCTCACGCTCATCAACCACTACGATCATTCGTCCGCCTCCGAATCAGTATGGTGCCTCGATGCATTAGAGGTACGAATCGGGCGAATCTTGAACAACTATTGAAAGTCAGTGGCAGAAATTAATAGTTGCTTAAGATTTTGATGGCGATTTGATCTATATCTAGTGGGTACCTTCGCAATGACGACTAAAAATTATGTGGAAAAGTTAACGGTTCACAAGGAATTGCTTCTATTGCCTTTTTTCGCCACAGACTCGAACACAATGCTGCATGGCAGCAGTTGTGAGAATTTTTTCAATTTAAGATTGCACTACTGGCAGAATGCGGACGCGTTGGGAGTCCATTTTCCATAGCCGGTTGCCACAAGATTGGCGATCACCCGACACACATATCTTTTCTGCGCCGGGTCATTGTTGGGTCCGGCGTGATAGCGTGCCACGGCCATGGTCCAGGTTTCATGCCTGGCATGAAGATTTTGCAGGAACCGAGCGGCATATTCGACGTTCTTCCGCGGGTTCAGCATCTCCTCCGGCGAGGCAAAATTCTCGCCATGGAAGTGATAATTGATCTGCATGCAGCCCAGATCGATCAGCTTGGCGCCCTGGGATCGGGCGGTGGCGAACCGGTCGAGAACATCGGCTGCGCTGCTGCCGAAATAGGCCTTGCCCTCGATGTTCATTGCAAAGGGTTGCAACGATCCTTTCCGTCCCGTTTCCGTCAGGCCGACGGAATAGAGAATGCCGGCGGGAACCTGGTACTTCGCGGCCGCGGCAATGATCTCGCTTTCGCAAACGCCTGTGCTCGCCTGTGCCTCACATATAGGTGTGATCAGCCCGGCCAAGCTCAGAAGAAGCAGAGACCTCATCCTTGGCATCATTGCCCGTCCACCTTTCGCCAGACTGCTGCTGACTGCTGTCGTTGTTGCGGTTCCGGCCCTGGGCTGTCCCATCACCGGAGGCTTCCCTGCCCTGCTGCCCAGTCTGCGCCTGCGGCTGCTGGGACCCGCCATTGCCGGCGGATGTATCCGAAGGCGCATTGAAGGTGATGTTGATCTGGTCCACGGCAAAGCCCTGCGACCGCAGCGCCTTGACCATCGCATTCTGGTCGTCGCTCAGCTGCCGGAAGGCTTCGCCGCTTTCAACCTTCAGATCGACATGCAGCTCGTCGTCCTTCAACCGCAACGTCGCCGTCACCGTGCCGAGGTCGATCGGGTGCATCTGGATCTTGAGCGTGTTCACGACCTTGCCGGCTGCGGAAGCGGCTTCCGGGCTGGACAGCCCCGAACTCGGCTGCATGGCCCTCGCCCATTCCGTGCTGCCGGTTACTGCAGCCGCAACGGCCTGCGAGTTGGTATTGGCCGCGATACCAAGATAGCGGCGGGAATCGAGAACGGTGACTGCCTCAGCCTTGGCATTGGCAGCCGCGTCTGCCTTCGTTCCGCTCGCATCGATCCTGGCCGATGGCGTATCACCATCCTTGTTGATGCTCATCGACACGGACTGGCCCTTGCCGTCTGCGCGCGCAAAGCGGAATGTCTGGTCCGTGCCGGAGGCCGTCGCATTGTCCACAGCGGTGGAATCAGCTGCGATTGCGGTCTGATGCTGTGTAGTGACACCCGCGGTCTGCGGGCTGTCGTTGCGTGCCTTCCCCGGCCCTGTCCGCACCAGCCCTGTCTGCCAAAGCCTGAAACTCCGATATCAACTCGGTCGGCGTCGTCGGCACTTCGGAAGAGGCAGCGGTTGGCACGCCCTCGGGTGAGCCCAGCAGTGCCAGCAACTGGCTGACGCCACCGGTTTCGGGGTGGTCAGTGTCAAGGGCAGCTTCATCGTCCTCGTGAGCCTGGTCCTGGAGGGACTGCGGCTTCCTGCTATCCACAGCAAGAGCCTTCGCGCTCTCGACTGACTTCGCGAACCTTCCGTCCTTCACCAGATCGGCGATTTCGCCGGCAGACAGAAGGAGTTCGCTTTTGGAAGACAGCCGGGTATCGCCAGTTTCGCCCAATGTCGGTGGCTTTGCCTCGATCTCTTGGCCGGCAATCTCCATTCCCCCATCGGCAGGCATGTTCTTGTCGGCGATCTGCCGGTTCTGCAGGGACCCGCTCGTCGCCTTCTCCTGCATCGAGAGACCAGCGACCTTTTCTTTCATCAGTGCAAGGTTTTGAAGAGGCGGGGAGGCTGTCTCCCCCCTTGAGCCGGACATGGCATTCCGATCGCCCGACAGCAGGATCCTGCCATCCTTGTCGGACTTGCCGATATCAATCTTGCCGATTCCTCTTGCCGGTGTCGTTGCCGGGCGCCTCGTCTGAAACAGACCTTGCGTCCTTGCCGATCGATACTTCAATGGCCGGCTTTTTCTTTCCGGCATCGGCGATCGCGCTTTCAAACGCGGCGTTCTTTTCGCCAGCTCCAAAAGATGAGACTGCTCCCGATTTGGCTCCGGACTTGGTCGACCGCGCCGGACTGGTGCCCATCAGGCTGTCATCCACAAAACTCATTCTGCCTCTCCCTTCAGGAGCATATCGATCTCGTCGATCTTCGAGCGGCTGGACGTCAGGAAATTGTCGTGCTCCGGATCGCCCTGCTTTTCCAGAGTCGTTGCCTCCTGCTCCCCGCCGCCCTCAACCGTCTTGTCGGCCTCCTGGGCAACCGGTTCAGCAAACGGGCTTTCGCCACTGCCACTCTGCTCACTGCTCACTTCCGGAGTGACATTAGAAACAGTCGCTTGCGTCAGGCTTTCGGGATCTGGCGCCCGCAAAACCTCCTGTGCCACGGCTTTCGCTGCCTGTAACAGGGCGCGGTCGCGCGGCGAGAGGTCTGCCTCCGGAATGTTGGACATCTGCTTGACGGCGTCCAGAATATCGGCCGAGGGCACATCGACCAGCCCCGCATAAAGGCTCGCCAGTGCGTTTGGCTTACCATCGGCGACGTCTGACAGGTTGGCGGCGCGCTCTGCCGCCAATCGTGCCAGTGGCTGCAGCCCGGAAATGGCTGCCCTTCGCGCAATACGCAGATAGACTTCCCGCCGGCGCGGCCGATCCATGAATTCGAGAATTTCGCTGATCGTGCCTTGCGTCTGCTCACCGAAATTGGCGACGGCCAGTTCCACGAAGATATCGGCGAACTGGCTGGCATAGGGCGACGTCATGAAACGGCGCGCATAGGACAAGGAATAGGAGAAGCCCTTTTCCGGCATGCCGCCGCGGATCGCAAGCGAGATCGACCGGCGCAGGGCGGCTTCCTCGATGATCGTGCCCGGCGCCATCAGACGCGCCCAGTCGTAATAGCCGATCGCGGCTTTGGGATCCTGCAAGGACGAAGCATTCCCCAGGATAAGGTAGAGGTAGGGACCGATCCGCGAATTGCGGTATTCGGGTATGGTCTTGGCCAGATTGGCAACGATCAGCGCGCCTTTGCCGTTCAGATACTGGCGCAGGGCGTCGGTCACGCGGCTGTCGAAGTTTCCCTCGATGTCACGGCTGGTCAGGAAGTCGAGCGTTTCCGGATTACCACCGCTCATCGCATAGATCAGTGCTGCGTCGATGTTGCGGGGATCCTCGAACTGCGCGATACCCGCCGTGCGCAAGCGCTTGTCGATTGCCCCCAGCATGTAGCGCTGCATCTCGATGGCCGAATGATCACCGAGCACGACGGAATCCTGGATGAACTGCAGCGATCGCAGGATCTTGTAAGGCGGGAGATCATCCAGCTCTTCGGCATGAACCACCGGCGCTCCGAGCGCGGATGCGCAAAGAAAAAGAATACGGAGCGCTTTGATCATCCGGCTCAGCCCTGATCGTTCTGCAGGAGGATTTCGATACGGCGGTTTGCAGGGTCATAAGGATCCGTCGGAACCTGTAGCCGCTTGTCGGCGAAACCGCTGATCTGACTGACACGGCTTTCCGTCAGGCCACCCCGGACCAGCATGAAATAGGCGCTTTGGGCGCGCTCTGCGGACAAACGCCAGTTGTCGTATTTGCCGTCCTTGAACGGACGTCCGTCGGTATGGCCGCGAATGGCAACCGCCCCCTTGCGCGCTGCAAGCAGCTTTCCGATCTTCTCCATCGCAACGACGAGGTCACGTTGCGGCACAGCGGAACCGACACCGAACATCGGCGTGTCCGCCTGTTCGCTGATCGTAACCAGCAGACCGCCTTCGGTCGGCGTGACCAGGAGACCCTCGGCAAGCTTTCCGGCTGCCCCGCCGATCTCCTTTTCAATCTGTGCCTTCAAGGCATCCGCCTGCTTTTCCGCTTCGGTCTTACCGGCTTCGGTCTTTGCAGCGGCTGCCTCTGCAGCCTGCTTCTCGGCATCCGTCATTTCAGTGTCGGTCTTGCCGTCCTTGGGCTTGTCTCCAGCAGCCTCCGCAGACGCCACGTCTTTCGATGCGTCCGCCTCGCTTGCAGCAACCTCCGGCTTCTCGGCACCGGTCACCTCGACCTGCTTGGTCCAGAAATCGGGATCGAAAGGATCGCGATAGGCTTCGCCACCATCCGCGCCGGTGGCCGGCCCGGACAGGGAAGCCCCACCCTCGCCCTTCACGCTGATATTCGCCTGCTGCCCGACATCCTTGGCGATTTCCGACAGGACCGAGTAGGGATTTTCGAAAAAGTCCGCGTCCGAATATTTGGTTTCCTCGCCTGATGTGGCCGTCTGGTCCTCGCCGGTCTTGGCGGATCCACCCGTCTTGGCGCGCTCGCCTTCGGTTTTGGATTTCTGCTGCGTCTGCTCGCCCTGGGCGTCCTTGGCCGGCTCCTTCAGCCCTTTTTCGGAGGGCTTTTCGTCGGAAAGCTGGACCGGGTTGAAATAGGAAGCGACAGCAGCCTTCGTCTCCTCGTTGGCGGCGTTGATCAGCCACATGACGAGGAAGAACGCCATCATGGCCGTCATGAAGTCGGCATAGGCGATTTTCCAGGCGCCGCCGTGATGGCCCTCATGATGGGCCGCGTGACGCTTGATGATGATGATTTCGTTTTTGCCATGGTGTTGGCTTTCGGCTTCGCTCATGCCAGCACCTTTCGCACCGTATCGGCCCACGCGGCCATCCGCGTCACCAGAATGGCATCGCCAAACTCGACGGAAAGATCGATGTCGGCGGTTTCATGATGCCGGAAAACCAGGGCATCATCCTTCAGATGAGACTTGAGCGCCTCGAACAGCGGGAGCGGCCCACGCACCGTGATCGTGCACGCCTCGCCGGCTGCAAGCGTCTGGGCAATCATGCGGGCCATGTCTTCGATCGATTTGCGCTGCAATACCTCGTCCATGACCGGCGCAAGCACCCGCGCTGTCTGGTCGCCCAGCAGCATCGCCAGTTGTTGCGACATGTCGGTAAACCTGTCGAAGATCATCGCGGCGATTTCATTGTCGCAGCGCACGCGCATCGCTTCGAGTTCGGCCGCGTGCTGCGCCTTCAATTCGGCGATTTCGTTCTTGTGCTCGAACTGCAATTCGGCCTCGGCCTCGTCCCGCCCCTGCTCGAAGGCCTCGCGACGCTCGGCCTCGACGTCAATGCTTGGTGGCTGCGGCACAGCAAACCCTCCCCGCTCCGGAAACTCGCCGTCCATGTCGGGGAAATATTTCGGAGGCATGAGCGACAACGGCGCCTTGGGCGCGCTGAAATCCTTCAGGTATCGCGACAGGGAGGCGCTCATCGCTTGCCTCCCGCGTGGGCGGACAGGAATGCCGTGCACGACGGGAATGTCGCGCCCATAGCGAAAGACATCTGGCTTATGGCCCAAAATTCATCAGAGCGTTGCACGTTCAAAGTCCCCTTCGGGACCAGATGCATGAAATACCGCACCCGGGGTCCCAACATTTTTGATCCGTATCGACGTCGCTGGCAGGATTGGCCGGCGACAACAGACACATCGATACAAGCGACGACGCAATGATCATGTTGCATCGGCAGCACGGATAGAGAGAGCTGCAAGGGGAGAATATCCGGTCAAACTTGTGCGAAAGTGTAGGTGTTGGACCGCGCCAGGGCAATTAGCGCGGTCCAACCGTTTCCACCAGGCCGATGACCGCGGCGTGGCGAAAAGCCGTTTTTCCTCTTCGGCCGCACAAGCCCCATCGGGCAATATTGCCTTTGAACGAAGGCGGCGGGCAAAGAAGAGAGAGGCAGAGCATAAACCAGTCAGCGCGATCAGCCGTCTGGATTTTCGTTTCGTATCAAGGCCGGGGCCAATGCCCTTCAGCCTCGAAGCTGCGGTCCAGCGATTACTGCTGGAACAGGCGCAGAATGTTTTCGGAGTTGGTATTGGCGATCGAGAGCGACTGGATGCCGAGCTGCTGCTGGGTCTGCAGGGCCTTGAGGCGGGTCGATTCCTCGTTCATGTCCGCGTCAACGAGGCGGCCGACACCCTTGTCGATCACGTCCATCAGGTTGGCGACAAAGTTCTCCTGCATGTCGATGCGGCTCTGGATCGCACCGAGCGTCGCGGCCGAATCCGTCATGGTGCTGAGCATTGCATCAGCAGCGCTGATCATGCCGTCGAGAATATCGTCGGTTGTCGTCGAATACAGGATGATCTCGGTGCCTGCGGCAGCCGTCGTTGATCCGACATTGATAAGGAAATAGGTGGCGTTAGCGGTCGTGCGCGCCGCTCGGCTGGGCAACCTGCAACCGACTTCGTCAGCTGTCCTCTCGATGCCGCCTTGGTATCGATCAGGATCGATGCGGCGGTATCGTAGTCGAGCGTCGAGACCGAAACCGTGCCGTTCGTCGCGCGATTGAAGGAGGCGACGATGGATTTGGTCACGGCCGCTGCCGTGCTGGCATTGAACAGCCAGTTTTCACCGGAGAAGGATGCCGATTCAGCCGAGGAAACCAGCTGATTCTTCAACTCGGCGATTTCCTTGTTGATCTTGGTCTTGTCCACGCCCGGTTCGCGCGCGGCAACCAGCTTGGCCTTGATTTCGGAAATGACGTCGATGGCATTGCTCATGCCGGCATAGGACGTGTCCACTTTCGCCGCGCCGAGCCCCAGCGCGTCCTGAACAGTGGAAAGTGCTGCGTTGTCGGACCGCATGGTGGTCGCGATCGACCAGTAGGCGGCGTTGTCGGCCGCGGTTTCGACGCGATAGCCGGAGGAGATGCGGCTCTGCACCTCTTCCATATTCGAATTGATGGATCTCAAGGTCTGCAAGGCCGCCATGGCGGCGCCATTGGTCATAATGCTGGTCATTGGTCATTGCCCCATTTCGAAGTGATTGGAACATGCCGGAGTCTGAAGACCGGTAGCGACGGGACCAGCATCATGCGAACTACCCCCTGTTTACCCTGAGAGGCAGTCCATCGCTCTTAACGAACACTTAACGAGGTTATGGTTAACAAATGGTTAACGCCGTTAGTATCCTGTCAATCAATATGAACGGAAATAAATTTCCATTGCCAAACCCTTAATGTGCGTGCCTTTCGCAGGCCTGTTTTCAGCAAACAAAAAAACCGCACTCCTTTCGGAATGCGGTCTTGATGCGTTGTTCAGGCTCTGGCGGCGGACCGCCGCTTGATTAGCGGAAGAGCGAGAGGATGTTCTCGGAGTTGGAGTTGGCGATCGAGAGCGACTGGATGCCGAGCTGCTGCTGTGTCTGCAGGGCCTTGAGGCGGGTCGATTCCTCGTTCATGTCGGCATCGACGAGGCGGCCGACACCCTTGTCGATCACGTCCATCAGGTCGGCCATGAAGTCGTCCTGCATCGAGATGCGCTTGTTGGTCGCGCCCAGCGTTGCAGCAGCGTCCGTCAGGCTCGTCAGCATGGCGTCAACGGCGCTGATCATGCCTTCGATGTCGTCGTCGCTGGTCGTGGACGTCAGCGAGATCGCCGTCGCACCGGTTGCAGCCGTACCGCCCGAAGCAAGCACGAGGTAGTAGGTGGCGTTTGCGGTCGTGGCAGCAGTTGCACCGTTCGGCTGGGCAACGGCAACACCCTTGGTCAGCTGACCGTTGGCGGCATTCTTGGTATCGATCAGAACCGAGGTCGAGGCGTCGAAGGAGACAACGCCGACCGAAACGGTGCCGGCGGCGGAACGGGTGAACGAGCCAACCATTTCCTTGGTGCCCTGGGCCGTCGTCGATTCGTTGTAAAGCCAGTTTTCGCCCGAGAAGGAAGCAGACTGGGCAGTCGAAACCAGCTGGTTCTTGAGTTCGGTGATTTCCTTGTTGATCTTGGTCTTGTCGACACCCGGTTCGCGGGCGGCAACCAGCTTGGCCTTGATTTCGGAGACGACGTCGATGGCATTGTTGAGGCCGGTATAGGCTGTGTCCGTCTTGGCAGCGCCGAGACCGAGAGCATCCTGAACGGTCGAAAGAGCCTTGTTGTCGGACTTCATGGTCGTTGCGATCGACCAGTAGGCAGCGTTGTCAGCTGCGGTCTCGACGCGCAGACCGGACGAAACGCGGCCCTGGGTCATCTCCATGCCCGATGCGATCGAACGCAGGGTGGAGAGTGCTGCCATTGCAGCGGAGTTCGTGAGAATGCTTGTCATGGTAATACTGCCCCTTTGACAGATTGAATGGAAGGGACATTCCGGTCTTCACCGGGAAACAGCAGCCAGCGTCATGCCTGCTAACATGTTAATCTTCTTGGTTAACCTGCCGTTTCGATGGCCTTAGAAAACACCAACATGGTTAAGGAAACCTAAACCCCGGCCCTTTGACGGAAACAAAAGAATAAAAAAACCGCAGCTCTTTCGAGATGCGGTTTCCTGGTATCCGAGCGACCCGGACTGAGTGCCCGGGCCGCGCCGATCTTCGATTAACGGAAGAGCGAGAGGATGTTTTCGGAGTTGGAGTTGGCGATCGAGAGCGACTGGATGCCGAGCTGCTGCTGTGTCTGCAGGGCCTTGAGGCGGGTCGATTCCTCGTTCATGTCGGCATCGACGAGGCGGCCGACGCCCTTGTCGATCACGTCCATCAGGTCGGCCATGAAGTCGTCCTGCATCGAGATGCGCTTGTTGGTCGCGCCCAGCGTTGCAGCAGCGTCGGTCAGGCTCGTCAGCATGGCGTCAACGGCGCTGATCATGCCTTCGATGTTGTCGTCGCTGGTCGAGGATGTCAGCGAGACCGCCGTTGCACCGGTTGCAGCCGTACCGCCCGAAGCAAGCACGAGGTAGTAGGTGGCGTTTGCGGTCGTGGCAGCGGTTGCGCCGTTCGGCTGGGCAACGGCAACACCCTTGGTCAGCTGACCGTTGGCGGCAGCCTTGGTATCGATCAGAACCGAGGTCGAGGCGTCGAAGGAGACAACGCCGACCGAAACGGTGCCGGCGGCGGAACGGGTGAACGAGCCAACCATTTCCTTGGTGCCGACAGCAGTTGTCGATTCGTTGTAGAGCCAGTTTTCGCCCGAGAAGGAAGCAGACTGGGCAGTCGAAACCAGCTGGTTCTTGAGTTCGGTGATTTCCTTGTTGATCTTGGTCTTGTCGACACCCGGCTCGCGGGCGGCAACCAGCTTGGCCTTGATCTCGGAGACGACGTCGATGGCATTGTTCAGACCGGTATAGGCTGTGTCGGTCTTGGCAGCGCCGAGACCGAGGGCATCCTGAACCGTGGAGAGAGCCTTGTTGTCGGACTTCATGGTCGTTGCGATCGACCAGTAGGCAGCGTTGTCAGCTGCGGTCTCGACGCGAAGGCCGGACGAAACGCGGCCCTGGGTCATCTCCATGCCCGATGCGATCGAACGCAGGGTGGAGAGTGCTGCCATTGCAGCGGAGTTCGTGAGAATGCTTGTCATGGTAAAACTGCCCCTTTTGACAGATGAAATGGAAGGGACATTCCGGTCTTCACCGGGAAACAGCAGCCAGCGTCATGCCTGCTAACACGTTAATCTTCTTGGTTAACCTGCCGTTTCGATGATCATAGAAAACACCAACATGGTTAAGGAAACCTGAAGCTAATATTTAATTTTCGAAAGAATGAAAAAACCGCACCTCTTTCGAGATGCGGTTTTCTGTAGGTCACGAACCGGACTTTGGGGGGGAATGCCCGGTCCGCGCCGTTTTTCGATTAACGGAAGAGCGACAGGATGTTCTGCGAGTCCGAGTTGGCGATCGAGAGCGCCTGGATGCCGAGCTGCTGCTGGGTCTGCAGGGCCTTGAGGCGGGTCGATTCCTCGTTCATGTCGGCATCGACGAGGCGGCCGACACCCTTGTCGATCACGTCCATCAGGTCGGCCATGAAGTCGTCCTGCATCGAGATGCGCTTGTTGGTCGCGCCCAGCGTTGCAGCAGCGTCCGTCAGGCTCGTCAGCATGGCGTCAACGGCGCTGATCATGCCTTCGATGTTGTCGTCGCTGGTCGAGGACGTCAGCGAGATCGCCGTCGCACCGGTTGCAGCCGTACCGCCCGAAGCAAGCACGAGGTAGTAGGTGGCGTTTGCGGTCGTGGCAGCGGTTGCACCGTTCGGCTGGGCAACGGCAACACCCTTGGTCAGCTGACCGTTGGCGGCAGCCTTGGTATCGATCAGAACCGAGGTCGAGGCGTCGAAGGAGACAACGCCGACCGAAACGGTGCCGGCGGCGGAACGGGTGAACGAGCCAACCATTTCCTTGGTGCCGATAGCGGTCGTGGAGGTGTTGTAGAGCCAGTTTTCGCCGGAGAAGGAAGCCGATTCAGCGGTCGAAACCAGCTGGTTCTTGAGTTCGGTGATTTCCTTGTTGATCTTGGTCTTGTCGACACCCGGTTCGCGGGCGGCAACCAGCTTGGCCTTGATCTCGGAGACGACGTCGATGGCGGCGTTCAGGCCGGTATAGGCTGTGTCGGTCTTGGCAGCGCCGAGACCGAGAGCGTCCTGAACCGTGGAGAGAGCCTTGTTGTCCGACTTCATGGTCGTTGCGATCGACCAGTAGGCGGCGTTGTCCGAAGCGCTGCCGACGCGCAGACCGGACGAGATACGGCCCTGGGTCGATTCCATGTCGGAGGAGATAGAACGCAGGGTGGAGAGTGCCGCCATTGCGGAGGAGTTAGTCAGAATGCTTGTCATTTAGAGTGTCCCTCTAGGATACAAGATACAAGGATAGGGGACATACCGGACTACTAAATTACCGGTGATAACGGTATCGGCATCATGCCGCTTGGCGCTGTCTTTAAGGACGAGCCACCAAACCCGTTATGTCAGGGCAATATCTCAGCAATATCTTGAAATTTGCTTAAATCGACTCGAGGTTTTTAATAGTCGAATATACGCATGTGTCATTCCGGCATTATTTAGAGAGCCAGAATAAGATAACGAATTCATCGCTGTGTATGGATTTCCGCGGAAATTCTTCGTTTCGGAAGAAACGGCTAAATTAACCAAAGCGGCCGTTTCAGTTGAACGAACGCACCAGGCTGCCGACAAGCAGGTTCCAGCCGTCGATCAGCACGAAAAACAGGATCTTGAACGGCAGCGAGATCGATGTCGGGGGCAGCATCATCATGCCCATCGCCATGGTGATGGTGGCCACGATCAGATCGATGACCAGAAACGGCAACATGATCAGGAAGCCGATTTCGAATCCGCGACGGATTTCGGAAATCATGAAGGCCGGAACCAGCAGCGCGCAGATCGACCTTGTCGTCGACGACGACGGTCTGTCCGCTTCTCTTCGGCAATATCGACGAAGAGCTGGAGATCCTTGTCGCGGGTGTTGGCGGCCATGAATTCGCGGAAGGGCTCGGCGATCGCGCGCAATGGCTTCGGTTTCGGTGATCTCGTTCTTCAGGAGCGGGTGCGACGCCGGTCTGCCAGGCCCGGTCGAAGGTCGGCGCCATGACATAGAACGTCATGAACAGCGCCAGGCTGATCATGATCATGTTGGACGGCGTGGTCGCAAGGCCCATGCCCGAGCGCAGGATCGAGAAGGCGATGACGAAGCGCGGAAAACTGGTGACCATGATCAGAATGCCCGGCGCAACCGACGAGCACCGTCAAAAGACCGAAGGTCCGGATGATCCACGATAGCGACGGAACCGTCGATCGGCTGCGTGAGAATATCCGCAGGAAAGCCCTGCGCACCCGCAATGCCGGACATCGCCAGCATGGCGACTATGAATGCGACGGTACGGATCATGGGCGAATCATTGGATGACAAATGTCCTGAATATCACATTGGTTACGCGCCCTTCGGAACGCAGGTCAACCCGTTCCTGGATATCATCCTTCAAATACTGAAATCCGCGCGGTCCCTGGATCTGCTGAAGCGACACCGTTTTCAGGTAGCCGGCGATATCCTGATGGATCTGTTCCGACAAGGTGACATCGGGCTGCGCCGTTAAACAGCAGGGCAACCTCGAGCCGGATCCAGTTTTCTGACGGGTAGGCAAGGTTGGTGGTGATCGGTTCAAGCTGGACGACGCCGTTGGCCTCCGTCGCGATATGGGGAAGCCCTTCGTCCTTTTTCTTCTTGTCGCCGCCATGCTCCTCTGCAGCGGGCTCTGCAGCAGGCTCCACGGCGGCCACAGCTGCGTTTTCCGGTGGAGGTGCAATCATGCCGCCCAGCACCCAGCCGCCGCCGCCTGCGAGCAAGGTCAGCACGCCGATCGCCGCAATCGTTACGACCGGCGATGGCTTTTTCGGACTGGGCTTGCCGTCGAGTTCTTCCATGATCAAAGTCCATACCTGTTTCAACCATACCCGGCCCTGCGGCCGCGCGTCTCGTCAGATCGGCGAGATGATATCCATGACCTGCTGTCCGATGGGCGGCTGCTGGACTTCCGTCAGGCGGCCGCGGCCACCGTAGGAGATGCGCGCTTCCGCGATCTTGTCGTAGGAAATCATGTTCTTGGCATCGACATCCTGCGGCCGGACGATACCGGCGACGTTGAGAATGCGGATCTCATGATTGACCCGGACTTCCTGCGAACCGCTGATCAGCAGATTGCCGTTTTCCAGCACGCCGGTGACGACCGCTGCAACGAGCAGGACGAGCTTCTCGGCCCGTTCGGTCGTGCCCTCGCCCTTTGTCGAAGTGTTCGAACCATAATCGAGGCCACCCTTCCATCCGAAGTTGCTGACCTCCGATTCGCCGTTGGCACCGATACTGAAACCGCTGTCGTTTGTGCGGCTGCGATCCGTCTTGTTGTCGAACGAGGCCTTGTCGTCGATCCGGATATCGACCGTCAGGATGTCGCCGACATTGAGGGCGCGGGCATCCTTGAAAAGCGCCGCCTGCTGGTCGCTCCACAAGGAATAACCGTGCGCTGTCGGTTGCGCCTGCTTCGGATAGATCGCCATCTGCGGCGTCTGCGCATATTGCAGACCGCTGCCGATCGGGCTCATCGACGGGGCACGGCCGATTTCGTTGAACGGTCTGGCTCTGGCAGCCCGACAAAAGACTGGCGACCATCAGCACCGGAAGAGGATATTTCATGATGGTTCCTTCGATGTGTTGGGGTCGCTGGCGCTCGAGATGATATTGGTCAGAACCGCGGCCTTGTCGGGCGCCATCTCGCTGAGGATCAGGCTCGACTGGCGCGGCGGCAGCTTCATGATGATCGCGGCGGCAATTTCGGCATTGACGAGTTCGAGCTGGCCCGCAGCCGCATCCGCCTTCATGGTCTTGTAGATATCGACAAGGCCGAGCTCGGCCTGTTTCAGGAAATCGTCGCGGCGCTTCAGCCAGTCCTCATATTCGGCCCGGCGCTTTTCCAGCACGGTGATGCGCTCGTTGACGCCAGCCTGCAGATCCGCCAGTTCCTTCTTCTGCAGCAGATAGCGCTGGTCGCGCGCGGCATCGGCGATGTTGGTGCAGAATTGCCTTGATCTCATCCGCGTGCCGTCTGGCGGCGACCGGGGCAGCAACCTCCTGGGCAAATGCCCCGGGGATCGCGAGCATCCCGCAGATCATGCCTGCAGCAAGAAGCCGTGGTACGGACAGTTTTATCGTGATGCTGGTCATTGCAGAACGAGCTCCGCCTGGAGGGCTCCGGCCGACTTGATGCCCTGGAGAATGGAAATGATGCCGTCCGGCTTGACGCCGATACTGTTGAGGCCGGCGACCAGAGTCCGAAGGTTCGGGCCGTCGAGGATTGCGACCGTGCCCCCGATCGGCCACCGCCTTGATCGTCGGTCTCGGCTCCACGGCGGTTTCGACCGTCGGAGAAGGGTTCGGGCTGAACGACGGTCGGTGTTTCCGTCACCTGCACGGTCAGCGTCGCCGTAACTGACCGCGACTTCCGAAATCCGCACATCCTGCCCGATGACGATCGTTCCCGTCCGCTCGTTGACCACGACGCGGGCCGGAACATCCGTCTCGACGACCAGGTTTTCGATATCCGCCATCAGGCGTGCAAGATCGGCCATCTTCGGCTTGTCGACAACGACAGACTGGGAATCGCGCGCCTCTGCGATGCGACCGCCGAACTGCTGGGTCGCGTAGCGGTTGATCGCTTCGGCCATGCCGACCGCCGTCGAGAAATCCGGATTGCGCAATTGCAGGACGAGATTGAAGCCATCCTTGAACTTGGAAGGCAATTCCCGCTCGATGATCGCGCCATTCGGCACGCGGCCCGACGTGGTGATGCCCTGCGTGATCGATGCGGCATCGCCCTGCGCCGTGAAACCCGACACGACCACGGAGCCCTGCGCGACGGCATAGATCTGGCCGTCCGCGCCGGTCAGCGAGGTCATGACCAGAGTACCACCGCGCAGCGACGTCGAATCGCCAAGCGAGCTGACGGTTACGTCGATGCGGCTGCCCGGGCTGGCAAACGGCGGCAGGTTTGCCGTCACCATGACGGCTGCGATGTTCTTCGAGCGGGAATCATTGCCCTGCGTCGAAATGCCGAGATTCTGCAGCATGGCGCGCAGCGACTGCTCGGTAAACGGCGAGGAGCGCAGGCTGTCGCCGGTGCCCTGCAGGCCGACGACGAGACCATAGCCGATGAGCTGGTTGTCACGGCCGGACTGAACGCGAGGCCACATCCTTGATGCGCGAGGCCGCAGCCCCGGCAGTCGTCACAAACGACAGGGCGATTGCCAGCGCCAAAAGCAAGCGGGCGAAGGGAAAGATCATTTTGCCACCACATGGATTGTGCCGTCGGCCATTACGGTTCCGGAAACAATGATGCCGGAATCAGTATTGCGAACACGGATCAGATCGCCGATCGCCGCACTTTCAAGCGGGGCGCCGGCTGCCGTGATCGTCAGCGGACCATTGTTGAAAACGATGCGAACGGCCTTGCGCGCGCTCGACGGCGTAGGGGTCGCGAAGAACCGACGTCAGAATGACACGGCCTGGCCAGAAGCGTGCGGCTGGTGATTTTGCCGGTCACCTGGCTTACGGCGGATGCATAGTCGCCGGTCAGATTGGGGTTGGTGACCTCGACCGCCTGGACCTGATCGCTCTGGATCGTCTCGCCGGGATAGATCGTTCGGGTCGGAATGACAGCCATGGGGGTCTGCGCCTGCGCCGGGCTTTGTACCGTCAGGCTCGTGCACAGCAAGGCGCCGACGGCTAGTGCCCGCAGAAGAAGTCTTCCGCGGGTGCCTTTTGCTTTTGCTGCCGATGCAGTCAGGCGAAACGTCATGTTTGCCTTCCTTCTACTATCTCAGGTTCTTGCTGACGGTGGAGGCCATCTCGTCGGCAGCCTGGTATGACCTTCGAATTCATCTCATAGGCGCGCTGCGCCGAAATCAGGTCGGTGATTTCCTTGACCGGATCGACGTTCGAGGCTTCGAGATATTCCTGCTTGATCTGGGCATAGCCCGGATCTGCCGGCGTGCCGACGACAGGATCGCCGGAGGCAGGCGTCTGCTGGAACAGGTTGTCGCCCAGCGCCTCGAGGCCGGCCTCATTGACGAAGTTGGCGATCGTCAACTGGCCGATTTCCTGCGGGATCGTATCGTTGCCGATCCGTGCCAAGACCTGGCCCGAACGGATGACGGTGATCTCGCTCGTATTGGCCGGTACGGTGATACCCGGCACGACCGTGTAGCCGTCGATGGTGACGAGCTGGCCATTCGCATTGGTGTTGAAGGCGCCGGCGCGGGTATAGGCCGTTTCGCCGTCCGGTGTCTCGATCTGGAACCAGCCGCGGCCGACCAGCGCGAGGTCGAGATCGTTGCCGGTCGAGACGAGGTTGCCCTGCAGATGCAGATTGCGCACGGCCGAGGTCTGAACCCCGAGACCGACACTGGCGCCTTCCGGCACGACCGCCTGGTTGGCGCGGTTGGGAACGCCGGCTGCCCGTTCGGTCTGGTAGAGCAGATCGGAGAACTCGGCGCGCGCACGCTTGTAGCCGGTGGTGTTGATATTGGCGATGTTGTTCGCGATGACCTCAAGATTGGTCTGCTGGGCGTTCATGCCGGTTGCGGCGATGGAAAGAGCTCTCATCAATCTGATCCTTTAAATGGGCATCGTGCGATTTCGAGATAGGCGCTGACCACCTTGTCGCGGAACGGCGATGGCGGTTTGCAGCGACTGCTCGGCGTTCATCACGGCGTCGATGACTTCGCGGGTGTTGGCTTTGCCGCGGATGCCGTGCAGCGAGGTGACTTCGGCTTTTTTCATGCTGCCGACCATGTCGGTGGCCATGCTGCCCATGACGTCCGCGAAGCTCTGTGTCTTGCCGGCCGCCGATGTGCCGCCAAGCATGGCCTGGGCGGTGGAGGCTGCGGACGATGTCGATGAGGTACCGTCGAGCCCCTGGATGCTGGAGAGACCGCCGATGTTCTGGATTGCGTTGATCATTACTGCGAAGCCCTCAGGAGATCGATGGTTGCCGAAATCAGGTCGCGTGCCTGCTTGATGGTCTGGAGATTGGCCTCGTAGGAGCGGTTGGCTTCCCGCATGTCGGCCATTTCAATCAGCACGTTGACGTTGGGCAACTTGACCATGCCCTTGTCGTCGGCCGCCGGATTGCCCGGATCGAACTCGGTGATGAAATCGCTGTCGTCCGTACCCAGCCGCTTGACTTCGACCATCGAGGCGCCGCTTGCGCGGTCCACCTCGGCAGCAAAGCTGACGGTCTTGCGGCGATAAGGATCGGGCCAGGCGCGTCGCCCGTGGAACGCGCATTGGCAATGTTTTCGGAGACGATGCGCAGACGCGTCGATTGCGCTTCAAGGCCGGTGGCCGAAATCTTGAGGGCTGAAACCAGAGGATCCATGGCTGTTACTTCCGTACCGTCATGAGCATCATCCGGTGGAAGGCTTTCACGAGGCCGGTATTGAGCTCGTAGTCACGCTTGATTGAACCGGTTTTCATCATTTCCTCCTCGAGCGACACGCTGTTGCCGGAAATCTGAACCTCGCCGTTTTCGAGCATGCCGACTTCCGTGATTTGAGCGGCTTCGGGCCCTTGCGTGAAATGTCCGGGCTGCGTCGCAGCCATCTGGACACCCGTCGACTGGAGGACACTTTCAAAGGGCTTGATATCCTTTGCCGCATACTGCGGTGTGCTGGCATTGGCGATATTGCCGGCGACAACGTTCTGGCGGACCGATAGCCACTGGGCCTGACGGGACGCGAGATCGAAAAGCTGAATAGGTTGCATCATGCGACTCCATGCTTGTTGATGCCGAACCTAGAGCCGTAATCTTGCGTGGGACTTGTCTTGGATGCGGATGCGCAAAATCCTGCCCTGCCGGCAGGGAAACCCGCGGCGATGGGCAGCGATTACCGGGTCGCGCTGTCGCGCCCGGATATTCGGCCATCATGGCGGATTGTTCGGCGCGCGGATGCGGCCGCTGTCCAATCAGTTGGTCTGGAAGACGTCGCCGTTGGAGGTGATCATCACCCAACGGCCATCGCGCTGCTCGAGCGTGGCCAGCCGGCTATTGTCCGGCAGCACAGAACCGACACGCACGAGATACATGCCGCTGGCATCTTCGATCAGAGCCCGACCATTGGCGACATGCATCAGCTTGAAGCCTGAAGACCCCGGAAAGGGCTGCTCCGGACCATCCTTCTGGCTTGCCGGTGCATCATCCAGGCTCGCCGACGGGACTGTTGCCGTAAACAGCTGGTCGACCGCGGCCTTGATCTCGGGGTCCGTTTCCGGCTCTGCCTCGGTGGATAGCGAGGCAACCGCACCCGAGCCGATCTTCTTTGGCAGATCCCGCGTGGCGCCGCTCCAGGGGGCAGGCATGGAAAACTTGTCCTGGTGCAGGAAGGCATACCACGGAAAGAAGGTGGCGATCACCGCAAGCGTGATGCCTGCAGCACCGAGCGCCTTGTCGATGTTGGGTATGCGCTCGCCGCGCTTGCGCTGAGGGACGATTTCGTCGGCGTCTTGATCGTTCATGGTCATGCTCTTGATCTCGAACCGGCTGATGGCTGATTGCCGACCGTGGCCGCCGCCTTCAGCGCATTGGCAAGATCGGTGAAGGCGTCGAAGGCTGGCCGTTCGCCGGGCGTCTGTTTCAGGATTTCATAGATGACCGGGACCTGCTTGATCGCCATGTCGAGATCCGGATCGCTGCCCGGACGATAGCCGCCGATCAGGCGCAGGTCCCGGGTTTCCTCGAAACGATGGATCAGCGATTTCAGCCGCGACACCAGCTTCTCCTGATCCGGCGTCCAGGCCTTGCGGGCCAGACGGGAAACGGAAGCAAGCGGATTGATCGGGGGATAGCGCCCCTCTTCGGCCAGGCTGCGGTCCATGACGATGTGTCCGTCGAGAATGCCGCGCGTCGAGTCGGCGATCGGGTCGTTGTGATTGTCGCCATCGACGAGGATGGAGATGATCGCGGTGATGGTGCCCGTGCCCTCCGGCGCCCGGCCCTGCGCGCTCCAGCAGACGCGGCAGTTCGGTAAAGACGGAGGCCGGATAGCCGCGCGCGATCGGCGGCTCGCCGGAGGCGGTCGCGACTTCGCGGATCGCATGGGCGAAACGCGTGACGCTGTCGACGATCAGAAGCACGTTGTCGCCCTGGTCGCGATAGTGCTCGGCAATGGTGATCGCGGTCAGCGGCGCCATCTTGCGCAGCATCGGGCTTTCATCGCTTGTGGCAACCACGGCAACCGATTTGGACAGGTTTTCGCCGAGCGTGTCCTCGATGAATTCGCGCACTTCACGGCCGCGTTCGCCGACCAGCGCGATGACGACCTTGTCGAAGGCATCGGCACGCGCCAGCATCGACAGCAGCGTGGACTTGCCGACGCCGGAACCGGCGAAAATGCCGAGACGCTGGCCGAGGCAGAGCGGCGAGAAGATGTCGATGGCGCGCACGCCGGTGCTGAAAGCCATGCTGCACGCGCTGGCGTGTCATCGATGGTGGCGCCGTATTGGAAATCGGACGGCGGATATCGCCTTGCAGGAGAGGTCCGAGGCCGTCGATCGGCTCGCCAAGCGCATTGATGGTGCGGCCGCACCAGCCTTCGGTCGGCGCAACGCGGAAGGCCCCCTTGCGGATGACCGTGTCATGGATGCCGATCGGATCGCCGGGCTCGATCGGGCAGACCACCACCGTCTCCTGCTTCGACCTTGACGACTTCGCCGAGATGAATGCCCGTGGCGCTTCGATGCGCCACGAATTCGCCGAGGCGCACGTGACGCGAAAGCCCGCTCACGGTGTAGTGGCCCGCCGAGATCGTCTTGACGTGGCCGCCCGGCGCGATCGAAAAATCCGGATTGGAATATCGCCCGACCAGGCCTGCAAGGGCTGCAAGCGATGTCGATGTGCTGCGGATCTGGATTTTCTCGCCCTGCATGCCGTTTCCTGTCACGATATCGGTTTACCGGCTGCCGCCGAAGGTCTTGATCGCTTCGTCGAGCGTGGTTTCGCTGTCGCGCATCAGGGCCGTGATGTTTTCGAATGCGCGCGAAACCTGAATCAACTGGGACATTTCCTGCACCGCGTTGACATTGGACTCTTCGACGAAGCCCTGGAGGACGCCAACGTCGAAACGATCGACCACGGGCTCAGGCTGCGTCGCCGGAATGACGGCACTGTTCTCCTGCCGGACGAAACCATTGCTGAAATCTGCCTCGAAGAGGCCGAAGGACGCGACCTGTGCGCCGTTCTGGCGGATCAGGCCGTCAGCGCCGACTTCCACGGGACCGGCAACATTGCCCAGCTGGATCGGGGCACCGCCGGGATCGAGTACGGGATAGCCGCGGAGCGTTACCAGGTCACCATTGTCGGTGATCGTAAAGCGTCCGTCGCGGGTCAGCGCCGGACCCGCCGGCGTCTCGATCTGGAACCAGGCATCACCCTTGATCGCAAAATCCAGCGAGTTGTTGGTTTGCCGAAGACCACCATTGTTGGTGTTGATGAACTCCTGCCCTTCCGACACGAAGGCAACCTTGGCTGGCTGCGTATCCGCGATCACCTGGTTGAACTTGATCTCGGTCGCGCGAAATCCGACCGTACTCGAATTGGCGACGTTGTCGGCCAGCGTGTTCATGCGCTTTTCGAGCGCAACCTGAGAGGAAATCGCGACATAAAGACCGGTCTGCATGTCAGAGCCCCCCGAGTTTCAGTTTATTGATGGAGAGCAGCAAGTCCGAGGAAATGCCATAGCCGCTGGACGAGCCGAAGACCGCCAGCGGATCGTAGGGATCGGAGGAATTGCTCAGCTCCCACAGAGCTGTGAACCGCTCCATGAATTTGCTCAGCTTTGCCGGGTCCTTGAAATCGTCGACATCGATCGACTTTTCGATCGTCGCAACCTGCTTGTCGATGTCCGATGCGGCAAACTCGTCCGGCAGCTGCATGACGGTGCGCACAACCTGCGCCAGGGCCTCGTCTGCCAGAAGGCCGTAGCCACTGGTGATCGAGGGCGCCATGCGTTCAAAATAAAGAGCGAGCCTTACGCCGGAGTTTTCCTCGCCTGCGTTCTGCTCGAGCGTCTGGCGGGCATATTTGTCCACCACGCCCTTCTGCGCCTTGTCGAAGGATGTCGCTGCGGCACCGTTGCGGGCGAAGTTCAGCGATTCAACGAGCTCGGAATAGCGGCTGTCGGTGAGTTTCTTGGCGAAGGCATCTTCGCTGTCGATCCCCTCGGTCAGCACCTTGCGCATGAAGGCCTTGGCATAGCCCATATCTTCGAGGCCATGCGCCTTGATCGCGTAGTTATAAAGCCGGCTATCGGCAAAAAACTCGTCGATGGATTTCACATCGCCGATCTTGGCGAGGTAATATTCGGTCTCGCGCGCAACATCGGGTTGTTTCGCGACGCGCTCCAGCGATTTCGACATATCGCCGGTGATGAGTTTGTAGCTGGTATAGGTCGTCGTCACGACGGCACCCCTGTTGGCTCATATTCGAAACAGCGCAGCACGCGCCCATTGGCGAGAACCTGCCTTTTCTTGCTTGCGCGAGCCTGATCCGGGAGAAGCCGGAAAAAGCCCCCTGGGCCAGCCTCACGCAAGGCAGAAACCGTAACTGTGATCGTGAAAACTGCGATCTTGGCGGACAAAAACATGAACATCATCATCGGCCTTCTCCTGACATTCGGCTGCATCATCGGCGGTTACATCGCCATGGGCGGCCATATGGAGGTCTTGAACCAGCCTTTCGAGCTTGTGATCATCGGCGGCGCCGGCGTCGGCGGGTTCATCATGGCGAACTCGATGAAGGTCATCAAGGATACCGGGAAGTCGCTCGGCGAGGCCTTCACCCACAAGGTTCCGAAGGAGCGCCATTATCTCGATACGCTCGGCGTCCTCTACAGCCTGATGCGCGACCTGCGCACCAAGTCGCGCAACGAAATCGAAAGCCACATCGACAATCCGGACGAATCCTCGATCTTCCAGTCGGCACCGACCGTTCTGAAGAACAAGGAACTGACCGCCTTCATCTGCGACTATGTCCGCCTGATCATCATCGGCAATGCCCGCAGCCATGAGATCGAAGCGCTGATGGACGAGGAAATCAACACCATCACCCATGACAAGATGAAGGCCTACAACGCGCTTGCAGACCATGGGCGACGCCTTCCCGGCCATCGGCATCGTCGCCGCCGTTCTCGGCGTCATCAAGGCCATGGGCGCGATCAGCGAGCCGCCGGAAGTGCTCGGCGGCAAGATCGCCGCCGCCCTCGTCGGCACCATGCTCGGCATCTTCCTGTCCTACTGTATCGTCAGCCCGATCATCGCCAACATCAAGACGGTGCGCGACAAGCAGGACCGCCTCTACATCATCGTCAAGCAGACACTGCTGGCCTATATGAACGGCTCGGTTCCCCAGGTTGCACTGGAATACGGACGCAAGACCATCTCGGCTTACGAGCGTCCGTCCATCGACGCCGTCGAGCAGGAAATGATGAATCCTGGCGGCGGCGGCGAAAGCAAGGCGGCCTGATCGATGACCGAACCGACCACCAGCAACGTTCATCCCTTCGACCGGCGTCTCCTGGCGCGCATGACCGGCGCGCTCGGCGACAGCCAGACGATCGGCAAGATCTGCGGCGATCTCGGCCAGATCTTTTCGGAATTCCTGCCGGACATTCTCAAGTCGGAAACGGGTCTCGACATCGCCATCGCCTATGCCGGCTTCGAGATCGGCTTGAAAAGCAAGCTGATCACCGAGCTCGGCACGGCCGTCGCGCTCAGCGATGCCTCGCTGCGCAACTGGGCTGCGGATTTCACGCTGAGCTGCGACAGCCCGCTGATCATCACCCTGATTGAAACACTGCTCGGTGCGCCGCCATCGGCCATCGAGGAGCCCAAGCCAAGGGCGCTCTCGGCCATCGAACTCGATGTAGCAACGATGATCTTCGAAAAATTCGCCGACGTCCTGCGCTCGGCGGTCAATGCAAGCGGCGGCTTCGAGCCGCTTGTCGGCCGCCCCTACAATGCGAGCGAGCGTCCGGCCGATGATCCCGATGTCGAAGATTGCTACGCTGCCTGCATCAACGTCACGGTCGGCCTCGGTCCGGTTCTTTCAACATTTTCCGTTATCGTGCCGCAGAGAACTTGCTGAAGACGACGGTCGTGATGCCGAAGGGCGTCGGACAGAACAAGAAGGCAAAGTCCGACTGGAACGAACATCTGGAGCAGCAGGTTCGTCGTTCTGCGGTCACGCTGGAGGCGCGAATCAAGCTGGAGAGCCTGACGCTCGATACGATCAGCCGCCTGCAGCCGGGCGACGTCATTCCTTTTCACGACGTCCAGGACGTCCGGGTCGAGGTCAATGCCAATGGCAGGGATCTGTATATCTGCGAATTCGGGCGCTCCGGCGCGAAGTACACTGTTCGGATAAAAGACACACACGGATCCGAGAACGACATTCTTCACCATATCATGGGTTAAAAGAACCGCGCGCCGACCAGGAGTATGGTTGGGGCAAGTTTCAACTGGAATAATTCAAACATGGCTACCAAAAAAGCACCCATTGACGAACAGGCGATTCCGAACGTCGGCGATGACGAACTCGATCAGGCGATCGACGATCTGCGCGGCGTGCTGAAAAGCGACAGCGCGCCCTGCCCGGATCCGATTTCGGAATGGATTTTGGCGCTGCCGAAACCACCGACGCGACTTCGGACTTCGGTAGCTCCTTTGGAGCGACGCCAGACGCGCTCGACAGTTTCGGTGGCGATTTCGGCTCGACCAGCTTTGGCGATGAGGCCGCCTCCGGCGCCGCATTCGGGACAAGCGATTTTGGTGGTTCCAGCGATTTCGGCGGCGCGTCTTTTGATGGCTCGGCATCCAGCGAACCAGGCAGCGGCCTGACTGCCAATCTCGATCTGATCATGGACATCCCGATCGATGTCCAGATCGTTCTGGGACAAGCCGGATGCAGGTTTCGGCCTGATGAACCTGACCGAAGGCGCAACGATCGCGCTGGACCGCAAGATCGGCGAACCAGTCGATATCGTCGTCAACGGCCGAATGATCGGTCGCGGCGAAATCACCGTTCTGGAAAATGACGAAACACGTTTCGGTGTGAAGCTCATCGAAATCAAGGGTACCAGTAAAGTTTAAAGCCCAGACCTGGGCCACGAGGATCAATCCATGATGGATTTCGACAATTTCGCGGCACAAGCGCCGACCAGCCCTCTCAGCCAGATCGACAAGGCTGCAGCGGTCCTTCTTGCCATGGGCAAGCCCATTGCCGGCAAGTTGTTGAAATTCTTTACGCAGAGCGAACTGCAGGCGATCATCGCCTCTGCGCAGTCGCTTCGGTCGATCCCGCCCCATGAACTGGAAATCCTCGTCAACGAGTTCGAGGACCTGTTCACCGAGGGTGCCGGCCTGATGGACAATGCCAAGGCGATCGAAGGCATCCTCGAAGAAGGGCTGACGCCGGACGAAGTCGATGGCCTGCTTGGCCGCCGCACCACCTTCCAGGCCTACGAGGCCACCATCTGGGACCGTCTGCAGGATGCCGATCCGGTTTTCGTCGCCCAGTACCTCGGCAAGGAAACATCCGCAGACCATCGCCTATATCCTTTCCATGATGCCATCGACCTTCGGCGCCAAGGTGCTGCTGCAGCTGCCCGAGGCGAATCGCGCCGATATCATCAACCGTACCGTCAACCTGAAGAGCGTCAGCCCGAAGGCGGCGCAATCATCGAGACCCGCGTCCTCGAGATGATGCGCGAACTCGATGCCGACAGGAACTCGACCGGTTCGATCAAGGTCGCGGAACTCATGAACGAGCTGGAAAAGAACCAGGTCGACAGCCTGCTCGCTTCGCTGGAAAGTCTCAGCACCGATGCCGTCAAGAAGGTTCGCCCGAAGATCTTCCTCTTCGAGGACCTGCTCGACATGCCGCAGCGCAGCCGCGTCCTGCTGTTCAACGACATCTCGGGCGACATCATCACCATGGCGCTGCGCGGCTCCAGCATGGAACTACGCGAATCGGTCCTGGCCTCGATCGGTGCACGTCAGCGCCGCATGATCGAATCGGATCTCTCGGCCGGCGACGCGGGCATCAATCCGCGCGAAATCGCCATCGCCCGTCGCTCCATCGCCCAGGAAGCCATCCGTCTCCGCCGCCGGCCAGATCCAACTGAAGGAGAAAGCACAGGTCGCAGCCTGACGCCGGACAGTCTTAGAGCGTTTCCCTTTCATATTGGATCGTATCCGCAGGAGTTGAAGAAGTTTCGTGCTTCTTGAGGCTCGATAAGGTCGATCAGTTTTCCGATCCTGTCCCAAAGACCTGTCACCGTGCGTTCTGCCGCTTTGCGCAGAAGCGCTTTCAGCTTGGAGAAAGCCTTTTCTATGGGGTTGAAGTCCGGGCTGTAGGGCGGGAGGAACAGCATGCTTGCACCGGCAGCCTCGATCATCACTCGTGCAGCCGGTCGCTTGTGGCTGGAGAGATTGTCGAGGATGACGACATCGCCAGGCTTCAGTGTCGGCACGAGAACCTGAGCGACATAGGCCTCGAACCATTCTCCGTTGATCGGCCCGTCGATCACCAGCGGCGCAACCATTCCTGTGCTGCGCAGGCCCGCGACCAGCGTCGTGGTCTTGCGGTGGCCGTGCGGAAAGCCCATTCGCAGGCGCTCTCCCTTCCTGCAGCGCCCGTGGGTGCGCGCCATGTTGGTGGCGGTCCAGGTCTCGTCGATGAAGACGAGCTGTGCGGGATCAAGGTCCAGTTGGTCATCGAACCAGCGCTGGCGCTGCTCCAGGACGTCTGGGCGGCTCTGCTCTACCGCGTGGCCAGTCTTTTTTTACGCGTCTGGCCGTGCCGGACCAGGAACCGGTGCAAAGCCGACTTGCTGATCGTGATGCCCTGCGCCGGAAAGGCGTCGCGCAGCTCGAAGAAGGTTCCGTCCCGGTGCTCAGCGAGCCAGGCCATGATCTTGTCCCCATGCGCCTCTGTTTTACGGGAATTTCGATCTCCGCCGAGAGGGCCAGGCCGCACGTCCCCCTGGCGCAGTTGCAGATTTCGCCAGCGGCTGACGCTTGCGGCGCTCACACCGAACCGTTCGGCGGCTTCGCGGTGCGTCGCACCAGCAGAAACTGCAGCAAGCACGCGAACACGCAGATCGACAGAAAGGGCTTTCGACATATCCGCCGACCTCCATCGGCAGATAGTTTGAATCAGAGCCAGCCTGATTTGCAAAGCCCCGCAGATTCAATCAGCAAGGGAACCGCTCTAAGTGTCAGAAACACCCAAAGGTCGCCTCGGGCTTCACCAGGACAACCTTGTGTTCAGTGCCGAATTCAAAGAAGCTATTCCCTTAAGAACCCGCGGTTTGCAAAGACTTCAGCCGCAGAAGACATGCGCGCTTGCGGGGTCGAAGCCAAGGAAAACCGCGTCGCCGCGGGCAAGTCCTGCGGCAGTCTGGTGCCCGAAGGGTAAGCGCACCGAGAGCGTCTCACCGGAGGGCGCGGATGCTGTGACATGGATGTTGCTGCCGAGGAAGGTAATGTCGCTCACCAGAGCCCGAAGGCTTGGAAGACCGTCCGCTGCAGCATCGCGTGTCAGCGACAGGCGCTCAGGGCGCAGCATCAGGGCCGCCATTCCGCCTGCCATTCCCGTCCCATGAACGGGAACGCCGATAATGGGCGCCCCGGAACCAATCGACAGATCAGCCCGCCCATCCCGGGTTGACAAGACCGTGCAGGTAACGAAATCGCTGTCGCCGATGAATTCCGCAACGAAGCGGGTCGACGGGTTTGCGTAAAGCTCTGGCCCTGTCCCGATCTGGTCGATAACGCCCTTCGAGAACACCGCGATACGATCGGAAAGGCGAAGCGCCTCCTCCTGATCATGCGTTACGTAGAGGATCGTGACTTCGGTTTCCTGATGGATGCGGCGGATCTCGTGCTGGATTTCCTCGCGCAGCTTCTTGTCCAGCGCCGATAGCGGCTCGTCCATCAGCAGCACCGGCGGATCATAGGCCAGTGCGCGGGCCAGGGCCACGCGCTGCTGCTGGCCTCCGGACATCTGCGCCGGCTTGCGGTCTTCGAAGCCCTCGAGCCGCACGAGCCGCAGCATCTCCCGCACCCGCGCGTCGATCGCGGCCTTGCCCCAGCGCCGCACCTTGAGCGGAAAGGCGATGTTCTCGCCAACGGAGAGATGCGGAAACAGCGTATAGCGCTGGAACACCATGCCGATATTGCGCTTGTGCGAGGGCGTCGCGATCAGGCTTTTGCCATCCAGGAGAATGTCGCCGGCGGTCGGATTCTCGAAACCTGCCAGAATATAGAGCGTCGTACTTTTGCCCGAACCGGAGGGACCGAGGAAGGTCATGAACTCGCCGCGCTCAACCGTGAGGTTGACATCTTTCACGGCGGTGACAATCCCGTAGTCCTTACGCAGGCCGCGGATGTGCAGGAAGGGTTCCGTCATGATTTCAATCCTTTGCGCACCAATGCCACAAGAAGCATGAGGGCAATTGTAACGATGATGAGAAGTGTCGAGGCGGCCGCAACAACGGGTGTCAGGTCCTGCCGCAGCGTCGCCCAGATCTTGACCGGCAGCGTCTGAAGCGTCGGGCTCGCCATGAAGATCGCCAGCACGACCTCGTCCCAGGAGGTGAGAAAGGAGAAGATGGCTGCCGAAAAAAGACCGTGGCTGATCGCCGGCAGCGTCACGCGCAGCTTGCGCCTCCAGCGGATGGGCGCCGCAAAGCACGGCCGCATCCTCGATCGATTTGTCGAAACCTTCAAGCGCATTGGTGATCGACATGATCGAGAAGGGCAGCGCCATCGACGAGATGGGCGATGACGAAGCCCGTGGTCGTGCCATTCAGCCCGATCCGCAGGAAGAAGGCGTAGAGAGCCACGGCGAGCACCACGACGGGCAGGATCATCGGGGTCAGGAACAGCGCGCGCAACGCCTCCTTGCCGATGAAACGGCCGCGCACCAGCCCGAAGGAGGCGAGCAAGCCCGATCACGACCGACAACACGGTGACGATGGTAGCGATCCGGAAGCTTGTCCAGGCGGCCTCCAGCCAGCGCGGATCATCGAAAAACGCCCGGTACCAGTCGAGCGTCCAGCCCGGCGGCGGGAAGATCAGCCATTGCGAAGAGCCGAAGGAAAGGGCTGCGATAAACAGGATCGGCAGGATCAGGAAAGGCCGCCGTCAGGCCGGTGATCGCGAGCAGTATCCATTTCCAGGCGCCGAGCCTGTCGAAATTCAACAGCATGTCAGCGCTCCCCCATGCGGCCAGGGCCGAAAAGCTTGAGTTGCACCGCGTAGAGCGCCAGCGTCACGACGAGCAGGACAAGAGCTGCCGCCCCGCCCATGCCCCAGTTGACCAGCGACTGCACGAATTGCGCGATGAGTTCGGCGAGCATCATGTTGGCGGTCCCGCCAAGCAGGGCCGGCGTCACGAAGTAGCCGAGCGACATGACGAAAACCATCAGAGCGCCGGCCACCATGCCGGGAGCGACAAGCGGAATGAGGATGCGGGTCAAAGCCTGGAAGCGTGTCGCGCCACACAGAGCTGCCGCCTGCAGGATGGCCGGATCGATGCGCCGGATGACGCCGTAGAGCGGCAGGATGATGAAGGGCAGCATGATATAGGTCATGCCGATGGTGACGCCGACGAGATTGTTCACCAGCGGCAGTGGCTCGTCGATCAGACCCATGCCCATCAGCGTCTTGTTGATCACGCCGGTGCGCTGCAGCAGCACCATCCAGGCATAGGTGCGCGTCAGAAGATTGGTCCACATCGACAGGAGCAGGATCGCAAAAACCACCGCTGACAGCCGCTGTGGCATGATCGCCAGCGCCCAGGCGACCGGGAAACCGATCAGAAGCGAGACGGCCGTGACAATAGCCGAAACGGTGAAGGTATTGAGAAAGATCTTGAGATAGGTCGTGGTGCCCAGCAATTCGGCATAATTGCCAAAGCCAGGCTCCGGTTCCAGCACGCTGCGCAGCAGAAGGGCGAATACCGGCAGGACGAAAAAGACAAGGATCAGCAGCAGCGCCGGCAGGGTCTGCGCAAAATTATACTGGCGCACGATACGGGGTTTAGCCGCGCCTGCACTGCCGCTGAGATCGGTCAGCAAAGCCATACCGAAAATCCTTCCGAGGGGTCTGGTAAAGGGGCGGGCACGGCTCAGGCGTGCCCGCTATACCTGTCTCTGTTTACTGCGCCTGCCAGGCGTACCAGCGCTCGCCGATCGCATCGCGGTTTTCCGCCCAGTAGCCCATGTCGGCATTGACCTGGCTTGCTGTCTGCTGGTCGGGCAGCGTTTTTGCGAGTTCGGCATCCATCAGGGCGGGAGAGTCGATGTTGATCGGGGCGTAGCCGGTGCCCTTGGCCATTTCCGCCTGCGCTTCGGGCGATGTGGCGAGCGCAATGAACTTCATGGCCTCATCCTTGTTCTTGGCACCCTTTGGCACCACCAGAGCATCCGCAGCGGTGATGTTCTGTTCCCATGAGGTCTCAACGGTGACGCCGGTTGCAGCCAATGCGGTCAGGCGGCCATTCCAGAACGAGCCGAAAGGTGCTTCGGCGGAGGCGAGAAGCTGCTGCGACTGTGCACCACCCGACCACCAGACGATGTCAGCCTTGATCGTATCAAGCTTCTTGAAGGCGCGGTCGAGATCCAGCGGATAAAGCTTGTCGGCTGCAACGCCATCAGCCAGCAGAGCGGCTTCGATCACGCCCGGTGCAGACCATTTGTAGAAGGTGCGCTTGCCGGGGAATTTCGCCGTGTCGAACAGGTCGGCCCATGTCTTCGGGCAGGCTGAGACCGCATCCTTGTTGCAGCCGATCACGAAGGAATAATAGAAGCTGCCGACCGAATAATCGGTCACGAAGCGCGGATCGAGCTTGGTCTTGTCGATAACGGAAAAATCGAGCTTTTCGAGAAGACCTGCCTTGCCGGCCTGCACGGCATAGTCTCCCTCAACGTCAACGACATCCCAGGTGACGCCGGCTGCCTCGACCATGGCTTTGATCTTGCCGTAGTCGGTCGGGCCATCCTGCACGACCGTCGTTCCGGTCTTTTCGGTAAACTTGTCGGCCCAGGCGGCTTTCTGCACGTCCTGCGTCGTGCCGCCCCAGCTTGTGAAGACCAGATCGGCGGCGCTTGCGGCAGTCGAGAGGCCAAGCGTTGCAGCCATTGCTGCGATTATCGTAAAGTTTTTCATGTTCCCTTGCTCCGTTGCTTATGGTTGTTTTCACTGTCTTCCGGCAAAGAATCTGCGTTTCGTGCCAGGGTTTTCCTTTCCCCGGACGATGATGCCTTGCCCTGAAATTTCATGGACCCGAGGCCCTTCCCGGCTCAGGCCGGGCGCGATCCTCCCGCGGGTGAGAAGGCTGCCGGTTTCATGATCTTGTTTTCGGCCACTTCGATCAGGTCGCGGATCTTTGGCAGAAAGGCCTGCCAGGCGGGATCTGCCATCAACCGCGAACGCCGCGCCTCGCGATCATCGAGACTGGCAAACGCCCAGATGTGGACGATCTCGTTGATCGGGCCGATCTCGGAGAAGAAGTAAGCCACGAGTTCGCCGAGATGCTGCTTCTGGATAGCGATGCCTTCGTCCTCGACGACCTTGAGATAGGTCGGGATGGCGCCGTTCTTCAGCCTGTAGGTGCGGATCTCGTAAAACATGCCGGTCACCGCATCACGAAGGGATCGGGGATCGGGTCGTCGGAGGTGCGCAGCCAGATCGTCTTGGTCCGGGTATAGCCGAGTGCCGCCTGTATGCCCCCTTCCCTGCCATCGCCGGACAGGCCCGAGCCGCCGAAGGGCGCGATCGGGGAGACGGCGCGGTAGGTGTTGACCCAGACGATGCCGGCCCGGATCGATTTCATCAGCCGGTGGGCGCGGGTCAGGTTCTGCGTGAAGATGCCGGAGGCGAGGCCATAGGGGGTGTCGTTGGCAAGCGTCAGCGCCTCCGCCTCGGTCTCGAAGGACACCACCGACAGCACCGGACCAAAGAATTCCTTGTCCATGGATGGAGAGTGGACATTGTCGCAGTCGAGAATGGTCGGCCGGTAGAAATATCCGTCCCCTTCCGGCGCGGACCCGCCCGTGACCAGCCGCGCGCCTGCATCGAGCGATGCCGCGACCAGCGTTTCGATATGCCGCCGCTGGCGCGCGGTCGCAAGCGGGCCGACTTCCGTGTCCATCGACAGTGGCGAGCCGATCCGGATGGCTTCAGCCTTTTCCGACAGGATGGCGAGGAACCGATCCTTCACGCTGCGCTCGACGATCAGACGCGAGGCCGCGACGCAGCTCTGGCCTGTGGCGGCGAAAATGCCGGCGATCTGCGCATTGGCGGCGCTGTCGAGATCGGCATCGGCAAACACCAGAAGCGGCGACTTGCCGCCAAGTTCCAGCGACGTCGAGGCGAGGTTTTCGGCGGAACTGCGGACAATATGGCGTGCGGTTTCGGCACCGCCCGTAAAAGCGATATGCGCGACCTTCGGATGGGTGGTCAGCGCCGTGCCGCAGGTCGGGCCAAAGCCGGTGATGATGTTGACGACGCCGGCCGGAAAGCCCGCCTCATCGACCAGCCGCGCAAACTCCAGCAGCGGACCCGGACCATCTTCGGACGCCTTGACCACCAGCGTGCAGCCGGCAGCCAGCGCCGGGCCGATCTTGACGGCGGCGAGAAACAGCTGGCTGTTCCAGGGCACGATCGCCGCGACCACACCGACCGGTTCGCGCCGCAACCAGACATCCATATCCGGCTTGTCGATCGGCAGCGTGGCACCCTCGATCTTGTCGGCGAGACCGGCATAATAGCGATAGTAATCGGCGACATAGGCGATCTGCGACGAGGTTTCGCGGATGATCTTGCCGGTATCCCGCGTCTCGATCTCTGCCAGCCGCGGCGCATTGGCGGCGACGAGATCGGCCAGCCGGTACAGCAGCTTGCCGCGTTGCGTGGCCGTCATGCGTGCCCAGGGACCATTGCCGTAAAGCGCTTCATGCGCCGCCTCGACTGCACGGTCGACATCGCCTGCCCGGCTTTCCGGCATTTGCGCCCAGGGCTTGCCGGTTGCGGGGTCGACGCTGTCGAAACGGGCTTCACCGTCTTCGAACCGGCCATCAATGTAGCACTGGAACTGGCGCATCCCGCTCACTCCGCAAAGGCCGGCATGACATCGGCAAGGAAGCGCTCGAGCGAGGCCTTCTTGCGCTCGAAGCTCATGCCGGTATCTATCCAGAAGGAATATTCGTCATAGCCCATCGCCTCATAGGCCTTGATCCGCGCGATCACCGCATCGGCGTTGCCGACGACATTGTTTTTGCGCATGACGTCGCCCGAGAGCATGGCATTGGCGGCAATGTCTTCTGCGGAAATGCGCTCGATCAGGCCCTGATGGATCGGTTTCTCGTTCTTGAACCAGGCGAAGAAATAATTGTAGTAGACGCTCATTTCATGCGCCGCCTGCGCAATGTCCGCCTCGTCCGAGCCGACATAGGTATGGCGCAGCAGCATGATCTTCGGGCGTTCGATATCCGCATTCTTGGCACAGGCGTCGTTGAAGCGCGTCATCAGCGCTTCGACTTCTTCGTCGCCCTGCCAGAGTGGTGTGACCTGCACATTGCAGCCGTTGGCGACGGCAAATTCATGGCTGTTGGGGTCGCGTGCCGCAACCCAGATCGGCGGGTATTTCTGGACCGGCTTCGGAGCCGATGTCGTCGAGGGAAACTTGTAGAACTCGCCGTCATGGGCGTAGTCGCCCTCCCAGAGCTTCTGGACAGCCGGGATGAGTTCGCGCATGCGCTGGCCCGCACCCCAGGCGTCGAGGCCGGGCAGAAGGCGCTCGTATTCAAAGGCATAGGCGCCGCGGGCAATGCCGATGTCGAGGCGACCGTCGCAGATGAGGTCGGTCATGGCCGCTTCGCCGGCAAGCTTGATCGGATGCCAGAAGGGCGCAATCACCGTCCCCGTGCCGAGCCGGACATTCTTGGTGCGCCGCGCCAGATCGGCAATGGTCACGAAGGGATTGGGCGCGATGGTGAAGTCCATGCCGTGATGCTCGCCGGTCCAGATGGCGTGCATGCCGCCCTTGTCGGCGATTTCGCAGAGCGCCACGAACTCCTCGTACAGGCTCTTGTGGTCCTGTTCGGCATCGAGGCGTTCCATATGGACGAAGAGGGAGAATTTCATCGTTCAGGCTTCCTTGCGATGGGGTGGACCTTGCCGGCGGTCTCATTGCCAAAATAGACGCCGAAATTGCCGATCGAGCTTTCGGCGGCAAAGCGCCTCAGAATATCTGCGGTGGCCGGATTGGCGAGCCTCTCCGGCGACAGATCGCCGGGCGGCAGGAAGCTGCCTTCGGATGGCTCCCCCTCGCCCACGGAGGCGCGGTAGACGATATGCTGGCGGCCATCGGTTCGGCTCTCGTAAACCGAGTAGAGAAAGCCGACAGAGACTGGAAGTCCGGTGAGTTTCTGCAGGTAGGCGCCAAGTGTCGCCGGCGGATCCGCCTCATCCATGGCGCAGGACGGCAGGGACAAGCGCTCGTCCCCCAGCACCAGGACAGATCCGTTGCGTTCCAGCACGGCGCTGAGTTCGACCGCGCCATCGGCTGCAGCGGAAACCGCCTTGCCCGCCAGTGCCGGCGTGAAATAGCTGCCCTTGGCATAGCCGAGACCGTTGACACCATTGTCGGCGAAGGCCTGAACCCGGCCCATGAGGATGACATGGTCGCCGGCCTCGATCACCTGTTCCATCGAACAGTCGAACCAGGCCGCAACGCTGTCGAACACCGGGGCGCCATGCGGTCCATTTTCCCATCTGACGGCCGCGAACCGGTCTTCGACTGGCCGCGCAAAAGTGTTGGAGACATCCTTCTGGGTTTCCGACAGGATATTGACGGCGAAACCCGGGGCTTGCGTCATCACGGCAAAGTTGCGCGAGGTTTTCGCAAGGCAGACCAGAAGCAGTGGCGGATCGAGCGAGACGGAGGTGAAGGAATTTGCCGTGAAGCCGATCGGCTGACCGTCCGGATCATGGGTGGTCACCACCGTCACGCCGGTCGGGAAGGCCCCGAAGGCATTGCGCAGAGCGCGGGCGTCGAAGATTGCGTCGCTCATTTGATCTTCTCCTCAAGAGCCAGCCAATCCGACAGGATTGCATTGACTTCGTCGGGCGCCGTCAGATTGACCATATGCCTTTGCCCCTCAAGCACCACCGCATAACCGGCGGGTGCAGCCTCTGCCATCGCATTCGCCATGGCTGGCGTCGAGTTGGGGTCATCCGCACCGGTCAGGAACAGAGCCGGACAACGAACCTGTGGCCAGCGATCGGCATAGGTGGCGTCGCCGGTCGCAAAGGCCGTGTAGGCAGTCGCATAGCCTTTGGGATCGACGGATGACAGCCAGTTCCTGGTCAGGCGGCAGGCCTCGCTATCGTGGCTGTCTTCGCCGAACCAGCGCAGCAGTGGCCCTTCGAAGTCGATGGTACCCTTGGAAATCTCTCTTGCCCGGGCGATGACCGCCGCGCTGGCTTTGGCATCACGGCGATAAACGCCATTGAGAAGCGCGACGCGCGTTACTCTCTTGCCGAAGCAGGCTGCTGCGCCACCGGCGATGAGCGCACCCATCGAATGGCCTGCCACATTCACACGCTCCAGCCCCAGATCATCGAAAAACACCGAGAGCCAGTCCACAAAGGCCTCAAGGCCGGATCCCTGCGGAAGCGCGCGGCTTTCGCCATGGCCCGGCATATCGACGGCAATCACCCGATGGCTGTCGCAAAGGGCGGCCATCTGCGGCGCCCAGGCTTCCAGGCGCATGCCGACGCCGTGGATCAGGACCAGCGGCGCACCGCTGCCGGCCTCTGCCCAGGCCGTACCGCTTTTGCTGTGGAGCCGCCGGATCGTATCCATGGCGAATTCAGACCGCAGCCGGATTGTTGCTGTCGTGGCCCAGATCCTTCAGGTCCTGATACCGATCGCCGATCCGGTGATGCGGGCGGCCACCGACCGAAGCGCCGAGCGCGACGACGATCTCGTCGGCCGCAGGTGCATCGGGAATCGCCGTCTGGATGGTGAGGTAGTGCGAGCGGCGGCCTTCATCATTCTTGTCCATCAACGGGATCATGACCGGCGCATTCGCCGGCCCACGCGTGTTGCAGAAGGCGAGGTAGGATTTGGCGCCAACAGCCTGGCGATAATGATTTCCAAAACGCAGCGTGTGTATGAGCGCCGAGGCATGTTCAAGCTCACCGTCGAGGCCAACCACTGCGGCCTTGCCGTAGGCTTCGACGAGTTCGCCGGAACCGACGGCATCAAGGATCATCTTGGTGAGAAGAGCCCCGAGCACCGGGGCCGCCGCATGAATTTCCGGCTTGAGGTCTTCGACATAGCCAAGGCCCGCCCATGGATTCTTGACCACCGCCATGGCGGCAAACATTTTTAGCGGCGTTCCGGCAGCCTTGCCGCCCTCGATCAGTGTCGTTTCGACCTGCAGCAGCGTTTTGCGAATCTGGATGGCCATATGGGTGTCCCTGCCTAAAACTTGATATTCCGTATGTTGGTATACCATCATATAAAGTGTCAAGTCTTGTTTCTGATCTTTTCTGCGTCTATGACTTGTGAATGAGCCAGAAGCTGTTTGCCGCCACCTCCGACGACCCTATCCAGGACACTGCCATGCTGCGGATCGACAATCCGCCCGTGACCCTGCGCGAGATGGCGTTGGATCGTCTGCGCAACGCGATCATTGCCGGTATTTTCAGACCGGGTCAGCGGTTGGTCGAGCGCGCGCTGTGCGACCAGCTCGGCGTCTCACGATCGGTCATCCGGGAAGTGTTGAGACACCTGGAAGCAGAAGGACTGGTCGAGACCGCGCCGAAGCAGGGGCCGATCGTGGCATTGATTGCCTGGCATCAGGCCCGTCAGATCTATGAAATCCGCATTGCGCTGGAGACCACGGCCGTTGCCGATTGCGCCCGCAGCGCGGACCCGGACACCAAGGAAAAGCTGCGCACCGTGCTCGAGGATCTCGACCGGAACTCCCGCAAGAATGACGCGCTGACGATCCTTGCCGCGACCAATGCCTTTTATGAGACGATCTTTCTCTCCGGCGGCCACGAGATTGCCTGGGATATCGTCAAAAGGCTCAATGGTCGCATCTCGCGTCTGCGCGTCATGACGCTTGCGACGGCGAACCGGACGATATCAGGGCCGGCCAATCTGCGCGCCATTTTTGACGCGATCCTGCGCAACGATCCGGATGCGGCCACCGCCGCCTGCCGGGCACATATTACCGAAGCAGCCCGGATCGCAGAGGGTCTCCTTGCCCCTGAAATTCCCGTGACGATGGCCTGATTTCGGCGGGCGGTTTTGCGATTGGCGAATTTTATGTGTTTCCCCCAAAAATAGCCTGCAGTCGATAAACACGATGACTTTAAAACATAAGGATAGTCGCATATTGCTGTTTGTCGCTCGATGATCGAGCCAACTTGTCTTTTGAAGGGGACTTCCATGAAACGCGTTCTGTTTGCAACCCTGCTCGGTCTTGCACTGGCCGCTCCAGCCGCCGCACAGACGGTCAATGCCGGAAAATACGATGTCGAAGGCACCAATCTGGATGGCTCGGCCTATTCCGGCACGGCCGAAATCACTCTGGCCAGCGACACCACCTGCGTGATCGAATGGGACACCAACGGAACCAAATCGACCGGCGTGTGCATGCTCAACGGCAATGCCTTTGCCGCGGCCTATGTGCTTGGTGATGCACTCGGTCTCGTGGTTTACAAGGTGAACGGCGACGGCACGCTCGAAGGCGCATGGACGATCACCGGCAAGGACGGCGCCGGCACGGAAACGCTGACGGCACAATAATCACAGCTGCCGCGTCTAGCTTTTCTACGATGAAATTCCTGGTGTCGGCGCGACGGGCAACCGCGCGGCGACACCAGTCTATTGATTGTCCTGCATCGCGTTGCGCAAGACATCGTTGATGCGGTCCTGCCAGCCGGGACCATCCTTCTGGAAATATTCAAGAACGACGCTGTCGATCTTGATCGACACAAGCTCTCTTGTGTTGGGTATGGCTGGCGCTTCGCGCGCTGGCAAGACAGCCTTTTTTGCCGGCTTGAACAGGGCTTCGGCCGCATCCATCGGATTGAGCGGTCTGCGTGCCATCGGCGTATCCTTTGCGATTGTGGACGTTTAATCAGGTGTCGGTGTCGAAGCCGCAGCTACGGCATCAACTGCCCGCCATTGACCTCGATGATCTGCCCGGTGATGTAGCCGGAGAGCATGTCGGAGGCAAGGAACAGATAGGCACCGACGCATTCGTCCGGTGTGCCGACACGGCCCATGGGCACCGTCTTGCGTTGCGCATCAAGCATCTCCGGACTGGTGTAGCGGTCGTGGAAAGGCGTGGAAATGACGCCGGGCGCAACCGCGTTGACGCGGATGCGATCCCCCACGAATTCCTTGGCGTGTCCCCTGGTGATGGTCGAGACGAAGCCTTTGGATGCGGCATAGAGGATGGCGCCATTGCCGCCGCCATTGCGCGCAGCGATCGAGGTCGTGTTGATGATGAAGCCGCCTTGCTTGGCAAGGAATGGCTGGGCTGCCCGCGTTGCGGCCAGAACCGAACGCGCATTGAGGTTCATCACCCGTTCGTAGTGGGCGTCGCTCATGTCCGCGGTCGTCATGCGTCCAAGCATGCCGCCGGCATTGTTGATCAGGCCATCGAGACGCCCGAAATGCGCTGCGGCCTCGGCCACCACACGCTCGGTCTCACCCTCGACCGACACGTCGCCCTGGACGAGCACCACATCGCCGTCAGCGGCTGAGACTTCTGCGGCAAGTTCCGTCGCGGCCGCGCGGCTTTCATTGTAGTGGATCGCGACCTTTGCGCCCTGCGCCACGAAAGCCCGCACAAGCGCTGCACCGATACCGGTGGAAGCCCCGGTGATCAGCACCGCCTTGCCGGCCAGGTCCGGTATCCTCATTCCGCTCCACGTTTCATCCGCCATGTCTTGGGTCTCCTCGTGCGTTTTTGGTTCAGCCGTGTTCCCGCCGCTGCGGCATCCGCTGATTTGCGGGCGACGCTACTGCATCTCAGGGGAAATCGGAATCGATATATGGCGCAGAGCCGGGAAACGGCAATTCGCGAGGGATGCGAGAGGCCAAAGGCCTCTCAGAATTCAATACGCCCGATGCCAAATGCTGGCAGCGCCAATAGTCCGTCGAAAACTATGCTATCAGACGCGCTGCCCGGCAGCATCGATGTGCCATCGAAAATCGAAAGGCTGCCCGGAGACAAAGGGCCAAGTGCCGACACGTCGATCTTCTGCAACTGAGCGGTGATGTTGACGGCCAGCAGGGTCGTTTTATCCCCCGTCTCGACCAGGAATGCCAGCGCCCTTTCAGGATGGGACGATGCGCAGGCCTGCCAGCGTCTTCCTGAAAACTGAGCCAGCATTCGCACGACAGTGGCGAGAGGACGTTCACCGCCCGCTGCAACCGGTTCGTCCGTGCCGGCAATCAGACCGAAGCTTCCAGTCAGTGCCGAAAGCGTCAGGCTCTCCAATCCGGCATCGAGGACCTGGATTGCGTAACCCATGGCGAAAGCCGCGCCAAACAGGGCATTGTGGCGCGGATCGCGATTGGCCATGGCGATGCGGCCACCATGGGGGTTTTCCATCGTCCGGCTGCCATAGGGGTTCTGGCGCATGGGGATGGTGGACGGGCCGATGCGATAGGCTTTGTCACCATAGACGGCGCGCACCGAGCGCGTGATGAAGGGCAGAGCTTCCAGCGTCTGCATGACGCTCAAATCATCGGCAGCATGCACGATCGGATTGGTGCAGTGACTGACGAAGGCCAGATCCTCGCCGGGAACGCGCTTGCGGTTGAGCTCGGTGAAATAGGAGAGCATGCCGCCACCGAGCCGTACGCCCGGAAACGCCTTTTTGGCTGCGTCGTAGACCTCCTGCAAGGGCGGGCATTCGGGCCACTGGCTGCCGGGCGGTGTCGACTGCCGATCAACGGCGGGACTGACCATGATGGCATCAGGCGCGAAGGTCGCAGCGCGCATCTGCGCCGCAATCTCCTGAAATTCCGTATCCAATGGGCGCTGGCAGGGAACGGCGATTTCCAGCGTCGTGGTGCCGTTGTGGAGCGCGGCTATTGCTGCGAAATCGATGAAGGCACGGGCACCGTGCCCGGCAACGGGGTCAAAATGGAAGAGCAACTCCTGAACGGCTGGCGCATCCGGCCCGCGGAGGACGACGAGACTGGCTTCGGCTTCCTCCGGAGTGATCAGCAGGCCGATGGCGGGCATGGTGCCGGTGGCGGTGCCTCGGGTCAGGCGGATAGACTGGTCATGTCCGGCGCGCGCAAGTTCATCGCCTGGGGCATCGCGTCTGTCGGTTATGGTGAGCGTGATCTCCTGGCTGACCGGATCCTTTGCAGGGATCTGATACGGCCAGGGCAAAGCCAGCGGCCGAACATAGGTCTTGTATGACGCATCGGACCAGTTGCGCTGGTCTTCCATCTCGAACGTGTCGCCATCCATGCGGCATTCGACGCTCACACCCGGCAGCGCTGTGTGGGTGATGGCGCGCATGTCCTTGAAAGGCTGCCAGGGGTCGATGAAATCAGGAAGCTCCGTATCTTCGATTGTGCCATCCACATGCTCGACGGCAACGGGCGTGCCGGCAACGCCAACGATCGGATGCAGGATGCAGAAGCCGCAGCGATTGGTCTCGAACCCGGTGGTTGAGCGTGCTTCGGCCTTAAACGACAGTCTGCCGCTCGCTGTAGCCTCTATAAAGGCGGTGATTTCGAGAAGGGTGTCGTCCGGGCCTTTGCAGCCAGCGCTATAGGAGACGGTAAAGCCTGTTTCCGTCTGCGTGACGACGAGGTTCGACAGCGCCGGATCGTAAGTCCCCCAGTCTCGGTCGCGCACCAGATAGGAGATGGCGCGCAGGACCTCGACGCCATCATAGGCGATCATCCGCAGATTGCCGCCAGCCAATTGCGCCGTCAGCTTTCCGGCCCTCAGGACCCTTGGGGCAGGCTCCGCATGCCTGGTGCCGTAGAGGTTGAACGCAAGGTCGGCAGCGGTCATTTCAACAGGCTTTCGATGTCGATGGTGGCTTTCGAGGCAGCACTTTCATAGGCGGCTTCGACAAGCGCGAATGTCTTCAGATTGTCCGCGCCTGACGTCGATGTCTCCCTGCCGGTCTTCAGGCAGTCTGCCCAATGCTGCTGGATGGCATAGACGCTTTCCTGGATATTGTGCCAGGGCCGCGAAGCCCAGGGGAGAAGCGTCGGTGCGACATCGGTGTTGACTATGCCCTGCGCATTGGTGACCTGCAGTCTGTAACCCTGCGACAGGCGGATCGACCCTTCGGTGCCGTCGATTTCGATCAGCGTTTCCGGAAAAGGCTCCACGGACTGTTTCGTCGCATAGCTGACATCGACGATAGAGGTCACGCCGCTCTCGTGATCGAGCAGGATGGTGGCGACATCCTCGCCGTTGATCCCGGGGTTGACGCGTTTTGTGCGGGCCGACAGCGCGGTGACGTCGCCGAGGAGATAGCGGGCGATATCGAGCGTGTGGATGCCGAGATCCTCGATGATGAAGCGCTTGCCTTCCGCCAGATAGGGCTGGCCGGAAAAGACGTCGTAGCCGGAGCGGAAGGAGAAGCGTCCCCAGAAGGGGGTGCCGATCGCGCCGCTGTCGAGCGCCTTACGCACGGCCTGGATCGGCGTCTGCCAGCGGAAGTTTTCATGGACCATCAGGGGAATGCCGGCAGCATCGCAGGCGGCGACCATGGCCTTGGCGTCGGCGAGCGTCGGCGCGAAGGGCTTCTGGCAGATGGCCGGCACCTTGTGGGCAGCCGCCATTTCGACCAGCGCGCGGTGGCTGTTGACGGTGGTGGCGATATCGACGAAGTCGAAGCCGCCCTCGGCAAACATCTGCTCCGCGTCGGTGTAGCGCCGCTCGATGCCGAACTGGTCGCCGACGATCTTCAGGCGCTCGGGATCACGGTCGCAGATGGCGACGATCTTGGCACCGTCGACGTCGCTCCAGCCATGCATCTGGTTGACGGCGAAGAAGCCGCAGCCGATCAGGGCGCCTTTGAGATCCGTCATCGTTTCCTTCATCATCCAGGAGCACCTCCCAACTCCGCCCTTTGTGCGACGGATGGAAGCGGCTTATCAATCGACCTTCTTCGCCAGCTGCATCAGCGTCACCGCTGCTGCAGGCGGCGCTGGGCCTGGTCGACCACCACGGCGACGATGATGACGAGCCCCTTGATGACCATCTGCCAGAAGGAGCTGACGCCCATCATGACCAGGCCGTCCGAGAGGATGCCGATGACGAAGGCGCCGATGATCGTGCCGCCGATCGTGCCGCGGCCGCCCGACATCGAGGTGCCGCCGAGCACGGCTGCGGCGATGGCGTTGAGCTCGAAGCGTCTTGCCGGTCGCCGGGTGCGAGGCCATCAGTTCGGACGAAATGATGAGGCCGACGATCGCCGCGCAGAAGCCGGAGAACATGTAGACGAACATCTTGACGCGATCGACGCGGATGCCGGACATGCGCGCCGCGCGCTCATTGCCGCCGACGGCGAAGATGTGGCGGCCGAGCGGCACGTATGCGCGCGACGTAGGCGGCGGCCAGCGCCACGACGATCAGCATCCAGATCGACACCGGCAGGCCGAGGATGCGGCCCGAGCCGAGGAAGCCGAAGCCGGTCGTTGCCGAGCTCCGCCTTGCCGACCAGGTTCGGAAAGGTCTGGCCATCGGACGACAGCAGCGCAACGCCGCGCGCGACATAGAGCGTGCCGAGCGTGGCGATGAACGGCGCGACATTGAGCTTGGTGATCAGAAGGCCGTTGACCGCGCCGATGAGCGATGCCGACGAGCAGCGTGATCAGGCATGATCTCGACGACGTTGAAATAGATCGTGTAGCCGATCTGCAGGTCGATGCCGTTGAGGATCAGGCCGCCGGCGACCATGCCGCAAAGACCGACGATCGAGCCGACCGACAGGTCGATGCCGCCGGTGATGATGACGAAGGTCATGCCCATGGCCAGAAACGCATTCAGCGCCACGTGCTTCGACATCAGGATGAGATTGGCCGTCGACAGGAAATTCGGCGCGGAGATCGAGAAGAAGACGATGCACGGCGAACAGCGCGATGAAGGTGCTGAGCTTCATCAGCGTCAGGAGGATTGAGCCGCTGTCCAGTCGCAGGCGCTTTTGCGGTCGCGGTTGCCGTCGGTCATCACGCAGTTTCCCTTATCGATTTCTGTTCGGCCGATTCGTGTCCCTGCGGACGCGGCCGACGATCAGCTGCTTCGGTGGCATCCGCCCGGTCCAGGATCGTCGTGATCCTGCCATTGCTCATCACGGCGATGCGATCGGACAGCGCCATGACCTCGTCGAGATCGGAGGTCGAAAACAGGATGGCGAGCCCGTCGCCGGCCAGCCGCCGCATGGTGCGGAACACATCGGCCTTGGCGCCGACATCGATGCCGCGGCTCGGCTCGTCCATCAGCAGCACCTTCGGATTGGTCATCAGCGCCTTGCCGATCACGACCTTCTGCTGGTTGCCGCCCGACATGGAGGTAACCTCGAAGTCCGGATTCGGCGCCTTGATCGACAGATTGCGGATCGCGTCCTTGATGGCGGCTGCGTTCACGATCGCCAGCGATGTGGAACCCGAATTTCGCGAATTGTGCCAGGCTCGCCAAGGTCAGGTTGCTGGCGATCGACAGGACCTGAACGAGGCCCTCGCGCTGGCGGTCTTCCGGGATCAGGGCCAGGCCCGTGCGGATGCGCGTCGATCGTGTCCGCTCGCGACGACCTCCTTGCCATCGACGAAGATCTTGCCCGTCGAATGGGCGTGGCGGCCGATGATGCATTCGAAGAGTTCGCTGCGCCCGGCGCCCATCAGGCCGTAGATGCCGAGAATCTCGCCTGGTCTGCACCGACAGTGAGACATGATCGACGGCAAGGCCGCCGGTCCGGCGTGGCAGGCAGATATCCTCGGCGCGGAAGACTTCCGCGCCCAGTTCGTGATCGACGCGACTTGGCGAAATCCTTGGCGTCCGAGCCGATCATCGAGCGGACGATCCATTGCGTGTCGATATCGCGGCACCTCGCCTGGCCGGTGATCTGGCCGTCGCGCAGCACGGTGATGTAGTCGCCGATGCGCATCAGCTCTTCGAGCCGGTGCGAGATGTAGACGATCGCCACGCCCTGCGCCTTCAGATCGGCGATGACCTTGAACAGGATCTCGACCTCGGCGGCGCGACAGCGCCGAGGTCGGCTCGTCCATGATCAGGATGCGGGCGTCGAGCGAGACCGCCTTGGCGATCTCGACCAGCTGCTGCTGGCCGATCGGCAGGTCCTCGACCAGCGTGTCGGCGGCGATGCCGGCGTCGCAGCCGGTCGAGAAAGATCGTTGGCTTTTTCGACCTGCGCCTTGTGGTCGATGCCGCGCAGGCCGCGGGTGATCTCGCGCGTGGCGAAGATGTTCTCGGCGACCGACAGATTGCCGAACAGGTTGAGCTCCTGGAACACCATGCCGATGCCGTGGCGCACGCGCGTCGGCGGGGGAGTTGAAGCTCGACTTCCTTGCCATCGAGCAGGATCCGGCCAAGCGTCGGGCTGCTCGACGCCGGCGATGATCCGCATCAGGGTCGACTTGCCGGCGCCGTTCTCGCCGACCAGCACATTGACGGCACCGCGCCGCAGCTCGAAGTTGGCACTGCTTGACCGCGACGATGCCGGAATAGACCTTGGTGACGTCCTCCAGCTTGAGGATCGATGTCGTGGGGTTCGGTCAGCGCCATGCTCAGCCGCCGATCGTGATTGTCGGCGGGCGTGAACAGGGCCGGCTGTCCGGAGCGACGGCAGCGGATAGGCGCCGAGCGCTTCGATCGTTTTGCCTTCGAGGCCTTCGCGCGGAAGCTTGTCGAGCAGTCAGCCCGATGACATGGGTGTTGAACGCCTTGCCGAACTGCGGCCCAGTCGATCTGGTTCTTGAACTCGTTGAAATTGACGAAGTCGAGGCTGTCGCGGATCGCCGTGCCGCGCATGGCCGGGCCGATCTGGATGCGCACATCGCGCCTTGCCGTCGCCATCGACGTCGATCTCGACGATAGGCGGCGCGCGACTTGGTCTCGGCCTCGACGATCGTGCCTGTCGACCTTGGCGGCAAAGGTCCAGGGCGCATTGCCTGCTTTTCCTTGTGGCCATATTTCTGCCGGCAGCAGCATCGAGATCGGCTGTCGGCCAGCGCTTGAAACCTCCTGCGAACGTGCCGGCCTTGGCGTGGAGATACGGAATGACCTTGTCGTCCCAGATGTCGGCCACCTGGCGGGCCGGATTGAAGCCGCCGCTGGCATCCTCGGCCGCTTCGTCGGCCGTCGGCGTCTTGACGATCTTGCAGCCCGGCAGAGCCAGCGCGATGGCAGAGCGGTGAATCAGGGCAGGCAGCTCTCGCAACATCGGCATGAAGTTCGACTCCGTCTCATGGAAGACAGACGCAGGGCGGAAGCGATCCGCCCTGCGCGCATCGCCTTGGGAGGATCAGTTCGTGAGCGCGAAGGTTTCGAGCTTGGCGGCATTGTCGCGCGTTGATCAGCACGCAATCCATCAGCTGCTTTTCTTCGGCCGGACCCTTGCCGGTCTTGATGTAGTCGTCGGCCTGCTCGACGGCCATCTGGGCCTGGGCGTAGGCCGGCTGCAGCACGGTCGCCTTGATGCCGCCCGAGGTGATCGAGTCGCGCACGTCGTTGGAGCCGTCGAAGCCGACGACGATCACGTCCTTGCGACCGGCAGCCTGCAAGGGCCGCACAGGCACCCATGGCCATGGTGTCGTTGCCGGAGATCACGCCCTTGATGTCGGGGTTGGCCTGCAGGATGGTTTCCATCTTGGAATAGCCTTCGGTCTGGCTCCAGTTGGCCGACTGCTGGGCGACCATCTTCATGTCCGGGATATTCGTCGATGACGTCATGATAGCCCTTCGAGCGGATGCCGGCATTGAGTATCGGCTTCGCGGCCGACGAGCTCGACATAGTTGCCCTTCTCGCCCATCAGCTTGACGAACTCCTCGGCGCCGAGCTGGGCGCCCTGGTAGTTGTTGGAAACGATCTGCGACGACGGCAACGCCGGTGGCGTTGATTTCGCGGTCGATCAGGAAGGACGGGAATGCCGGCATCCTTGGCCTTCTGGACGGCGGCGATCGAGGCTTCGGCGCCGGCATTGTCGAGGATGATCGCCTTGGCGCCGCGGCCGATGGCCGTATCGATCAGCTGGGTCTGCTTGTTGGCGTCGTCGTCATGGACGAGCACCAGCGTCTCGTAGCCGAGTTCCTTGGCCTTGGCTTCGGCGCCGACGGCTTCTGCCTTGAAGAACGGGTTGTCGTGGCTTGGCGTGATGATGGCGATCAGGTCGGCGGCATAGGCCGGCATGGCGACGCTGAGCGAAAGGGCGCCGGCAAAGGCAGCAAGGGTCAGTCTGCGTGTCAGTTTCATGATAGTCCTCCCGGTTGAGTTGAGCGGCCCCGTTCCCGGCGGGGCCGATGATGGTCAGGCGTGAAGCCCGATTTCGATCAGGTGATGCGCCGAATGCTGTCGGCGATCTCCTCGGGTTCGAAGACCTTCTTCCAGTCGTCGCGCATCAGGACGGGCTTGCCGAATTCGATCGCCTTGTTGCAGGCGTCGGAGAAGACGCCCGGCGTCTCCTCGAAGATCACGGCGCCAAGCACGTTCATGTGGCCGAGCAGGAAGTCGCGCGCGGCCTCCTTCGGCACGCCACGGGCAACGCATTCGTCCATGGCCTCGCGCATGACGACCAGCAGCGAGGCGCAAACGGTTTCCGAAAGGCCCGGCTCCAGCAGCGCCATCTGCTCGACGGTGACGCGGTGCGAGCGCATGACCGGCGCCCAGATGACCTTGGCGACCTCTTCGCCCAGCGCATAATGCTCTTCCGGACCCTGCATCAGGGCGGAAACGATATGCTGCTTGGCCGTGACGCCACCGAAGAAGTCGCGCTTGGCGGCCAGTCGGTCTCGTCGTTGAAGATCGGCGGATGGCAGGGATGGGTCACGAAATAGGTGAGATCGTCACGCTTCGGCAGATGCCCGGCAGAAGGGGCGGCCGCATCGAGCACGATGACCATCGTGCCGGCTTCGAGCTTGTCGACGATCCCGGCGGCGACCTTGCCGATGGCCGTATCCGGAACGGCGAGAACGACGACGTCGGCGCCGGCAAGCGCCGTGTCGGCATCGACGCAGTGACAGGCCGAGATCATCCTTGAGGCGGGCCTTGCCGGCGTCGCTGACCTCGACATGGCGCACCTCGAAGCGCGAGCCCTTGAGATTCTTGGCCAGCCGGTAGCCCATTTTTCCGCCGGCGCCGAACAGTGCAATCGAAGTCATGTTTCCTCACCCGATGTCTCTTGTGGTGAGGACTATAGACAACTGGTATGATGAGTCAATCAGTATGTCACGATATCGTTGGAAGATTTTTTCTTACGAGTTTTAAATCCGCCCGTCAGTCGCGCGCACCATCCCTGATTTGTGCGAAATAACCATCGGACCCGACCTGGCCTCCCTTGAGCGCGATCTGCAGGCCGTTGGTTGCGGCATAGGTGCCGTGGGCGGTGCAAAGCGGTGAGCCCGGCGTCTGCGGCAGGGGCAGAAGTGTCGTGAGTGCCTGCACGTGCAATTCCCTGAGGGCATGGCTCGACGTATCCCCGCCGGCGATCACGGCGCGGCCGAGTTTTTCAGTCTCCACGAGACGGCGCAGGATTTCGCCAAGCATGCGGCCGAGCCGGTGACGGCTGCCGGAAACACGGTCGATTTCGCCGCCCTTGTCGGCCGATGGGCCGAGCGCCGTATGCAGGATGACACTGCGGCCCGCCTTCAGGCTTTCGATACCGGCGGCCACGGCCTTTTCGAGCGCCGCTTGGCCTCCCTCGCCGATCAGATCCACCGGATCAAGCCCGACACCATCGAAACCGTCTGCGAGCGCCGTCCGTATCTGGCGTTCGGTGGTCGGCGACACACTGCCGGAGACGACAGCCAGCCGATCGACTTTTCCGGGAAGCGGAAAGGCGTCGACGGCTTCGGTCAGGCCGGCTGCGTGCCAGGCAGGCAGGAGCGCATATTCAACGCCCGAAGAGCCGACGACGAAACAGCCCCCGTCCTTTCGGATGCGCCAGAGCTGGCGCCCGGCCTGCTTCTGCGATTCCGGTCCGTCGACATCAAGGAGCACCATGCCGTCATGGTCCCGGCACAGTGCATCCAGCCGCTGGTCGGCATCCTCTGCCGCCAGCATTGCGAGATCGGCAAGTCGCATCGGAAGGGAGGTCTGTGCCGCCATGTGCAAGCGCAGATCGGCCTCGGCCATCGGGGTGACCGGATGGCGGCTCATCACAGGATGGCGGTCGATGCGGTAGACTTCGCCCTGATAGGCGGCAAAGAGGTGGCCGAAGGCGGTGTAGCGTTTCAGTTGCGGTGCACCGACCAGAAGCGGCACAAGCGCCTGAGCGAAAACGGCTTTGCCGATTTCGACGGCGGTGCCGATATTGCCGACTGCAGGGCTCGAATCGAAAGTCGAGCAGACCTTGTAGTGACACAGATCGGCGTTCAGCGACCGCAGCCATTGAAAGGCCGGCGTCAGGTTTTCGCGCATCCAGTCCGGCGTTTCGCTGCGGCTGGTTCCGGCAAGGCCGATGGCGCGGCAATGGGAAAAGCGGGCGAGCAGGGCCGCATCGGGCCGGTTCATGAACAGCACGGTCGGAACGCCGTTGGAAGCGAGCGCTTCCATGACGTCGGTGGAACCGGTGAGATCATCACCGTAATAGCTCAGCAGCAGGCGGTTGGTCGTCGATGTCGTCATTGCCTATTCGCCCTTGCCACTGCCGAATTTCTGAATGGATGCAGCGAGTTCCGGATGGTCCTTCGCGTAGACATCGAGCGGGATGTCGGCGACGGCCGCTTCCCAGGCTTGCGTTACGGCACGCACGCCCGCAGCCGGGCCATGCGGATGGCTGACGATGCCGCCGCCGCAGAGATAGAGCAGGTCGGTGGTACGTCCGGTGCGGCGATAGGTTTCCGGTGCCTGTCCGCCCCACTGGCCGGAGCCTGCAACGGGAAGCGCGCAGTCCGACACGTCGAAGAGTGGCGTCGTCACCGCTTCGAAGGAGTCCACGAAGCTCTCGTCCGGCTCCCAGTATTTGACGCCGATGCCATTGATCTGGAACTGGTCGACGCCAAGCAGCCGCCAGAACTGTTGCCAGACCTTGAAATCGAAGCCGACGCCCGGATGACGCGTCAGCACGTCCCAGCCGTTGCGATGCGCATGCAGAACGAGGCCGGAGCGCTTGCGCAGGAACGCCATGGCGCCCATGCCGATCGAATTGATGTTGACAACGGCGCAGTTTCCGCCGGCCTCAAGCACCATGTCGTGGTTGCGCATCATCTCGTCCGGATCGATCGCCGAGATGCCGAAGGCATACATCACCTTCTTGCCGGTCTTCTGTTCGTGGTCGAGAATGCGTGGCATGATCGCGGCAATGCGCTCTTTCAGCGGCGAATAGGCCGGACTCATCAGCTTTTCGTCGTCCTTGATGAAATCGACACCCGAACCGATCAGTTCTCCGACGAGTTCCGCGGTTTCCTGCGGCCGAAGCCCGAGCGCCGGCTTGACGATGGTGCCGATGATCGGCCGGTCTTCGACGCCCGTCAGGCGGCGGCTGCCGGCGACGCCGAATTGCGGCCCGGGATAGGCACCCTTGAATTCCTGGGGCAATTGCAGGCCAACGACGCGGATACCTGTCATGCCCCGGATCGAGAAGACGCCGCCGACCGCAATCGTCATCAGGGCCGAGAGATCGGTTCCGATCGCATCGAACGGAAAGGCGATATCGACATCGGCGCGCTTGATCGGGCCATCCCCTGCCCGCAGTTCCGGCCAGGAGGGATACGTTGCGTCAGCAAGAGGCCGGATAGCCATGACCCGGGCCGCAACCCGCGCCTTCAGTTCTTCCGTTTCGCCCGGCACCGCGACAAAGGTGCCCGTGGACTGGTCACTGGCAATCTTGGCGGCCATGGCCTCGACGCTGCCGGCGGTTTCGATGCGATAGGTGATGGTAATCGTCGTCATGGAGGCCAGTCCCGGTGTTTCGCGAAATCAGATTTTGAATGTGGAATGGATCGGCTAACTGGTATAATGAGTATAGCAATACTGCAATAGAAACCTTTCAGGGTTCCAAGAGGAATGTGGACGACGGCGTGCCGGTGCGTTTCCGTCTTTCGTTTTCCTCAAGCAACAGTGCATACTCAGACGGAAAGCGTCAGGCAGCGAGAAACCATGGGACCGCAAACAGAACAGATTGTCCGCCGCAAGCTTTCCGACGAGGTTTTCTCGCGGCTGCGCAGCATGATCACCTCGGGCGAACTGGAGCCGGGCGATGAAATGCCGTCCGAGCGGGAACTCATGGAACGTTTCGGCGTCGGAAGGCCGGCGATCCGCGAGGCGATGCAGTCACTGGCCAATATGGGGCTGGTGGTCATCTCCCATGGCGAGCGCGCCAGGGTTCTCGAACTCACGGCGCAGTCGATTTTCCGACAGGTCGACATGACGGCAAAGATCATGCTGTCGAAATCATCCGATTCGCTGGAGCATCTGAAAAGCGCCCGTATCTTCTTTGAGCGCGGAATGGCGCGCGAGGCTGCCGCCAAGGCGAGCAAACAGGATATCAGCGAGCTTCGCGACATCCTGGAGCGTCAGCGCGCCTCGCTCGGTCAGGCCGAAGCCTTCATCTCCGCAGATATGGAGTTTCACACGAGAATAGCCGCCATTTCCGGCAATCCCATCTTCATCGCCATCAGCGAGGCCATGCTTGCCTGGCTCAAGGAATATCACACGGAAATGCTGATCTGGACCGGCAAGGAAAAGCTGACGCTTGCCGAACACGCGGAAATCATCAACTGCCTTGAAGGCAATGATCCGGATGCTGCAGAACAGGCGGTGCTTCGGCATCTGGAGCGATCCCGCGCGCTTTATGCCAGCAAGAACGCCCGAAGCGACATGGCCCATCTGGCCGACTAAGTCCCCTGCATCGCTAAATTAACCTTGCAAATCCGGAATGAAACTCCATAATTGCAAGGATGATAAAGCGAAATATTACCCCTCGTCTGGCGGAACTGATCGACACCGTACCGGCCGTCGCGCTGATCGGACCGCGGCAGGTCGGCAAGACGACACTTGCCCTCGAACTGGGCGACAGCCGTCCCTCCATCTATCTCGATCTGGAATCGGAGGCTGACCGAGCCAAGCTGGCCGAGCCTGAGCTTTATCTCCAGGCGCATGAGGACAAGCTCGTCATCCTTGATGAGGTTCATCGTGTGCCGAACCTATTTCCAAAGCCTGCGCGGCCTCATTGATAGCGGCCGTCGCAAGGGGCTGCGCAGCGGGCGGTTCCTTTTGCTCGGCTCGGCTTCGATCGACCTTCTCCGGCAATCCGGCGAGAGCCTTGCCGGCCGCGTCGCCTATCTGGAAATGCAGCCGCTGGATGGCCTGGAGGTTCCGGCAGTTGACCTCGAAAAACTCTGGGTCCGGGGCGGATTTCCTGACAGCTTCCTTGCCGGTAATGACCGTGCCAGCCAGCGATGGCGGCAGGATTTCATCCGGACCTATCTGGAGCGGGACATCCCTCTCCTTGGCCCGCGTATTCCCGCCGAGACCTTGCGGCGCTTCTGGACCATGCTCGCGCATCATCAATCTGGGTTGATGAACGCAGCAGACTTCGCCCGTGCGCTCGGCGTCGACGGCAAGACGGTTGCCACCTATCTGGATCTGCTGGTCGATCTTCTGCTCGTGCGCCGGCTGGCCCCATGGCATGCCAATGCCGGCAAACGGCTGGTCAAGTCACCGCGTGTCTACGTGCGCGACAGCGGGCTGGTCCACACGCTGCTTGGTCTGGCCGATCAGGAGGCCGTGCTTGGACATCCGGTGGCGGGCGCCAGCTACGAGGGCTTTGTCATCGAGACCTTGTGCGCCGCGGCACCGGAAGGCACGCAGGCCAATTTCTATCGAACGTCAGCCGGCGCGGAGATCGATCTGGTGTTGACGCTGCCCGGCGGCCAGATCGCCGCCATCGAGATCAAGCGCAGCCTGTCGCCGAAACTGGAGCGGGGTTTCTACCACGCCTGCGAGGATCTCAAGCCGGAACGCCGTATCGTCATCTATCCCGGCATGGAGCCCTTCCCCTTGCGCGACGGTATCGAGGTAATGCCGCTTCAGCGCGCAGCGCAGACCCTCAGGCAGATTAGCTGACCTGTCCGCCCTGGCGCCCAGATGGTGGAATATCGAAAGCTTCGCCATTCCCCCAGGCCTCGGCGGCAATCATCAGCCGGTTCATTTCGGCTTTCAGCGCGTGGATGCGCGCGATCTCGTCTGCCCAGGCCCAATTGATGCGCGGGTCGTAGAAATCTGCGATATTGCTGTCGGCTGATTTGCGGGCCTCTTCCAGCCTGTGCTTGAGAAGAGCGGCTTGCGCCTTTGCCTCGAAATACAACTTCATGCCCCGAAGGAAGCGGATGTCGTTGTCACTGGTATCCAAAAGCCCTGATTCTCCACTGCATTCATTGCCGAACACGTCTCCCGAACGCAGGGATGGCCTATTCAGCGGAGGTCAGCTTTTGACCGGCGTTCATGGCAAACTCGCGGCAGAGGCAGCGAGACATCTGGAAATCGAAAAAATGGCAAAGAAAAAGCCCGGCGCGGGAGGAGGTGCACCGGGCTTTCAATGATGACCGACAGCTGGGAGGAGGAGTGCTGTCCGTCGGATCGAAACGTATTCGGGAGGAGGTGAACCGTTTCGATAGGTTCAACATAATGCTGCATTGCAGCAAATTCAAGCCATGTTTACCAGAAAGTAAAATATGCGGCAAATCGGCAACAGAACCCAAGCCGAAACCCTGCTGAAACCCGTGCCCTGCTGAAGCGATGCCCCTCAATAGAGACATCGAAAGCCATCTACCCCACAATGTTCAGTTGACAATTTCCTACGAAGTTTCAACATGCGGCCATCGAGACGGGCAGCGGTGGGAGGACTTATGTCTATGCGCGCGTTCATCGGGTTTTCAGCCTTTATTCTGATTGCTCTTGTCACCAGCCAGCCGGCGGCTGCCACGGATCCTGTTCGCGAGATTGTCACGACTGACGATAGCGACTATTTCGGCTTCGATCTGCGCACCGTCCAGAATGTCTCGCTCGACCAGTGCAAGACGTCCTGTCTCGACGATCAGTCCTGCCGCGCGTTCACCTATAATCCCAAGGTGAAATGGTGCTTCCTGAAGACCGACTTCAACCAGTTGAACACCTTTGCCGGCGCTGTCGCCGGCAAGGTCGTCACCGTCGATGGTGATCCGGATATCGGCGCTGCGCCAAAACTCGACTTCGTCTCCGACGAGTTGCTGCAGCAGGCGCGTGAGCAGAAAGCCGGCCTTGCGCTGACGGATGAACAGCAGACGATGGGCTATGAGGGCCTGCAGTCGATTGCCCGCGCCAATCTTGGCCTGTCGCAGTTCGAGCAGGGCGTGAACACGCTGAAGGGTGCTCTTGCCATCACGCCCGAGGACGGCGCGCTGTGGATCGAGACGGCGCGGGCCGGGAACCGCGCCTCCGTCGGGTCGGATATTGCGGCGGACGCACAGTTGAGCGCGCTCAACGGCTATCAACTCAGCCGTACGGCGCAGGGCCGCGCCGATGCGCTGGCCGTGCTTGCCGACGCCTTTCGCAACAACCAGAACTTCCGCGCGGCACTCAGTGCCTACAAGGCAAGCCTGGCAATCGTGGATTCGCAGACCGTGCGGGCGACCTACGTCGATCTGAAGTCGCGCGAGGGCTTCCGCATGGTTGGCAATACGATTGACGCCGACAGTGCCAATCCGCGTGCCTGCGTTCAGTTTTCGGAACTTCTCGTCAAGATCGGTACGGACTATGCACCATTCGTGACGATCGATGGCGCAGCACCCAAGGGCGTCGAAGCCAAGGGAAGCGAAATCTGCATCGAGGGCCTGGCGCATGGCCAGCGTTACAAGCTCGCCTTCCGCGCCGGCCTGCCGTCGAGCGTGGAAGAATCTCTGGAAGCCCAGGTCGATCTCGATATCTATGTGCCCGACCGGTCGGCAAGCGTGCGCTTCACCGGCGACAGCTTCGTTCTGCCAAGCACGGCCCGTCGCGGCATCCCGATCGTCTCGGTCAATACCCAAAGTGCCGATCTCAAGCTCTATCGGGTTGGTGATCGCAGCATTGCCAGCCTTTTGACCAATTCGCAGTTCCTGACGCAGATGGACGGCTACAGTGCCCAGCGCATCCAGGACGAAAGCGGCGAACTCGTCTGGCAGGGCCAGATCGATCTGCCCACAGAACTCAACAAGGACGTGATCACCAGCTTCCCTGTTGATGAGGCACTGCCGGACCGCAAACCCGGCGTCTATGTCCTCACGGCCCTGGCATCGAACAGCCGCACGAATGAATGGGACACCAAGGCAACGCAGTGGTTCGTCGTCTCCGACATCGGCGTCACGACCTATGCAGGGACCGATGGCCTGAACGTCTTTGCGCGTTCGCTGGCAAGCGCCAAGCCTCTTGTCGGCGTGACGCTGGAGCTGCTGGCAAAAAACAATGAAATCCTGGGAACGGCGACCACGGATGCGGACGGTCGCGCGACCTTCACCGCCGGCCTGATGCGCGGCACGGCTGCCATGACCCCGGCTGTCATTACCGCCCGCAGCGGAACGCAGGATTACGTCTTCCTCGACATGACGCGCGCCGGCTTCGACCTGTCCGACCGCGGCGTTACCGGCCGCGCAGCGCCCGGTGCCATCGACGTGCTGGCCTGGACGGAACGCGGCATCTACCGTGCCGGCGAAACCGTGCACGTCTCGGCCCTTGCCCGCGATGGTGAGGCCAATGCCGTCGAAAAATTGCCGCTCACCTTCGTTTTCCTGCGCCCTGATGGTGTCGAGGATCGCCGTGTCGTCAGCGATGGCGGCGTGGCCGGTGGCCATACGCTGGATCTTGCCCTGCAGTCCAATTCGATGCGCGGCACATGGACGATGCAGGTCTTTACCGATCCCAAGGGCACATCGATCGCCGAAAAACAGTTCATGGTCGATGATTTCGTGCCTGACAGGATCGAGTTCGACCTGACCAGCGAAGCCAAGGAGATCGACCCGGATGCGGCGACGCCGGTTTCGGTCGATGGCCGCTATCTCTACGGTGCGCCGGCCGCAGGGCTTGAAATCGAAGGCGACGTCGCTCTGAAGCCGACCCGCAGCAGCGCCGCTTTTCCGGGCTATGTTTTCGGTCTGGCTGATGAGGAAGCGAGCGAAGACAGCCGCACGACGCTGGAAGGCCTCGACGTTCTCGATGAGGATGGCAAGGCGACCTTCGATGTGACGCTGGGCGAGGTTCCCTCGACAACGCAGCTCCTGAATGCCGACATCGTGCTGCGCATGCAGGAAGCCGGCGGTCGGGCAGTCGAGCGGACGCTGACCCTGCCGGTCAAATCGACAGGCTCGATGATCGGCATCAAGCCGGAATTTTCCGGCGATCTCGCCGAAAACTCGATCGGCAAATTCCATGTGATCACTGTGGATGCCGCGGGCCAGAAGCAGGCCATGTCGGGCCTTGCCTGGAAGCTCGTCAGCGTCCAGCGCAATTACCAGTGGTACCGCGAAGGCACGTCATGGCGCTATGAGCCGGTCGTTTCGACCAAGCTGATCGCCGATGGCACCGTCGACGCCACCCTGGATGGTGCCGAGATCGCCGCTCCCGTCACCTGGGGCCGCTACCGGCTCGAGATCGAGACGGCGGCGATCGATGGACCGACGTCCAGCGTCGAATTCGATGCCGGCTGGTATGTCGAGGCGACATCGACGGAAACGCCGGATGGGCTGGAGATTGCCCTCGACAAGGAAAGCTATGCTGTCGGCGAGACTGCCAAACTCAAGGTCAGCTCCCGTTTTGCCGGTGAACTCATGGTCACGGTCGGTGCGGAAAGCCTGATCGCAACGAAAAATGCCAGCATCGCGGCCGAGGGCGGCGAGATTGACATTCCGGTGACAGCCGAATGGGGTGCCGGTGCCTATGTGACCGCCACGCTCTTTCGTCCCGGCGATGCCCAGGAAAGCCGCATGCCGATGCGCGCCATCGGTATCAAGTGGCTGACGGTGATCCCGGCGACCGCAAGCTGGCGGTAACGCTGGACCTCCCGGAAAAGACATTGCCGCGCCAGACCCTGAACATCCCGGTAGCCGTCACGGGTGCAGGGATGGAAGAAGCCTATGTCACGGTCGCGGCGGTCGATGTCGGCATTCTCAACCTGACGCGCTACGAGGCGCCGAATCCGGATGGCTGGTATTTCGGCCAGCGCCGCCTTGGCCTTGAAATCCGCGATCTCTACGGCCGGTTGATCGACGGCTCGCTTGGCGCCACCGGGCGCCTGCGCACGGGTGGCGATGGTTCGGAAATGCCGCTTCAGGGCAATCCTCCGACGGAACAAGCTCGTCGCCTTCTTCTCCGGTCCGGTGCAGCTTGATGCGGACGGCAAGGCGATCATCAGCTTCGACATTCCGCAATTCAACGGCACGGCCCGTATCATGACGGTTGCCTGGTCGAAGACCGGTGTCGGCCATGCCACGGCCGATGTGATCATCCGTGACCCGGTCGTGGTCACCGCCAGCCTGCCGAAATTCCTGGCGCCCGGTGACCTCTCGGAATTGCGTCTCGATATCGCCAATACCGATGCGCCGGCCGGTGACTATCAGTTGCAGGTGACCAGCAATCCGGTCGTCACCGTTGATCCGGAGGCCGCGGCGCAAACCATAACACTTGCCGCGGGTGGAAAGTTCAATGCCACCCTGCCCCTGATGGGCGGCTATAATGGCGATGGCGTGATCTCGGTAAAGCTGTCCAATGCGTCCGGATTGTCACTGGAGCAGGTGTTGAACATTCCCGTTCGCCCGGCCTCCCTGCCGGTCACCACGCGGCGCCCCGTGACCATTCCGCCGAATGGCAGCCTTACTGGTCGATGGCGAACTGCTGGCCGACAGCATCCTGCAGGGTGCATCCGTGAGCCTGAGCGTCTCTCGCTCCTCGGCCTTCGATATTCCGGCACTGCTGATGACGCTCGATCGCTACCCTTACGGCTGCGCCGAGCAGACCACGAGCCGCGCTTTGCCATTGCTCTATCTGAGCGAAATGGCCCAGAAATCGGGTATTGCCGATGATGGCGAAGTCAAGAAGCGGGTGCAGGAAGCGATCTACCGCGTTCTCGCCTATCAGTCTTCGGCCGGCAGCTTCGGCCTCTGGAGCCCGGGGTCGGGTGACCTCTGGCTGGACGCCTATGTCAGCGATTTCCTGACCCGGGCCCGCGAACAGAAATACGATGTGCCGGAAGCGGCCATGGTGCAGGCACTGGAAAACCTGCGCAATTCGCTCGCCTATGACGTCAATGTGCAGGACCAGGGCAATGAGATTGCCTATGCGCTCTATGTTCTGGCCCGCAACCGCAAGGCCTCGATCAGCGATCTGCGCTATTATGCCGATACGAAGCTTGCGGAGTTCCCGACACCGCTTGCCCGGGCGCATATCGCCGGCGCGCTTGCGCTTTACGGGGATGCACAGCGCGCCATGAGCATCTTCGAAAATTCCTTGCAGATGTCGACCGGGCTGGTGAATGTCAGCCTGAAACGCTCGGACTACGGCTCCTCGCTGCGCGACGATGCCGCCGTTCTGGCCCTTGCCGCTGAAAGCCGGCCGGTTCCCACGATTATTCCGGAACTGTCGAAGATCGTCGCCCGCAACTGGGAACAGAAGCGCTACACCAGCACCCAGGAACAGACCTGGATGCTGCTTGCAGCGCGCGCCATCCAGGATGGCGATCAGGATCTGAAGCTGGAAATCAACGGCACCATGCAGGCCGGCAGCTATGCCGCCCGCGTGACCGGAGACGATCTGCTCGCGCAGCCAGTGACGATCCGCAACCGGACGAACGATCCGGTCGCCGCTGTCGTGACCACGATCGCCGCACCCGCACAACCCTTGCCGGCAGGTGGCGATGGTTTTGCCATCACGCGCACCTACTACACGCTGGATGGCGAGGAGGCCAATGTCAGCCAGGCCCAGCAGAACGAGCGCTATGTCGTGGTTCTCAAGGCCACGGAGACCAATGACTGGCCGTCGCGCGTGCTGATCACCGATCTTCTGCCTGCCGGTTTCGAAATCGACAATCCCGGTCTCGTCGATAGCGCCAAGCTGTCGAATTTCGACTGGATCGGCGAGGTCGAGGCGGCCCATACCGAATTCCGCAGCGACCGTTTCGTTGCGGCCTTCGATCGCGCGACCGGCGACAACAGGGAAATCACGCTGGCTTACGTCGTGCGCGCGGTCACGCCGGGAACCTACGATCACCCGGCTGCGAGCGTCGAGGACATGTATCGTCCGCAGTTCTCGGCCCGCACGGCAACCGGCCGCATGGAGGTCGTTGGAGCGCAATAATGGCGATCCTGCGGGCAATCGGTATCGGCCTGTCGGCCAGCGTCCTGCTGGCCGTAGCCGGCTTTTTCGGCCTGAGAGCAGCCGACAAGGCCTATCCGCCGCCGCTCGAGAAAGCGTACGAGGTCTCCTCCGAAGTTCTTGATGCGGATGGACAGTTGCTGCGCGCCTTTGCCACGCGCGAGGGGCGGTGGCGCCTGAAGACGACGGCAAAAGACGTTGATCCGCAATTCATTCGCATGCTCATTGCCTATGAGGACCAGCGCTTTGCCGAGCATCGGGGCGTTGATCTCATGGCGCTTCTGCGTGCCGCGACGCAATTCGTCGGCAATGGCCGTATCGTTTCCGGCGCCTCGACCCTATCCATGCAGGTGGCTCGGCTGATCGAACCGCGCGAGGGCCGCTCCTTCACCGCCAAGCTTCGTCAACTCGCCCGTGCGCTGCAGATCGAGCGCCGGTTGAGCAAGGCGGAAATCCTTGATCTGTATCTGACGCATGCGCCCTATGGCGGCAATCTCGAGGGCATTCGTGCGGCAAGCCTCGCTTATTTCGGCAAGGAGCCGAAGCGGTTGACCGTTGCGCAATCCGCCCTGCTTGTCGCCCTGCCGCAGCTTCCGGAACGTCGTCGTCCGGACAGACACCTTGCCGCGGCCGAAGCAGCACGCCTCAGGGTTCTCGAGCGAATGGCCGTCTCAGAAGTCATTGGCGAGGGCGAGGCCGGGCGCGCGGCGCTGGAGGCTGTTCCCTCCCGCCGCCTGCAATTGCCCGCTCTTGCCGCCCATGTGGCAGAGGCCGCCCGGCGCAGGCAGCCGGCCGTTCAGCAGCACCAGACGACCCTGCGGCGCCGCATGCAACAGGGACTGGAAACCGTCGCACGGGATGCGGCCGCCAAGCTCGGCCCGAAGATATCGATTGCCATGATCATGGCGGATGCCCGCACCGGCGAGATCGTCGGGGAACTTGGCTCGGCTGATTATTTCGACGCGAGCCGTTCGGGCTGGATCGACATGACGCGGGTCACCCGCTCGCCGGGATCGACCCTGAAACCGTTTATCTACGGCCTTGCCTTCGAGGAAGGCATCGTTTCCCAGGAAACCATCATAGAGGATCGGCCGGCTGACTTCTTCGGCTACCGGCCGCGCAATTTCGACATGAGCTACCAGGGGGATGTCAGCATCCGCCAGGCGCTGCAACTGTCGCTCAACGTGCCGGCGATCCGGCTTCTGGATGCGGTTGGGCCGACGCGGCTGATGGTCCGCTTTCGCCGCGCCGATGTCCGGCCTTCGCTTCCGAAAGACGAACCACCGGGTCTTGCGATTGGTCTCGGCGGTGTCGGCATTTCGCTGAAGGATCTCGTGCAACTCTATGCTGGCCTCGCCAATCGCGGCCAGCCGGTGCGCCTCGGCGACGGCATTCAGGACAAGCCCGAACGCATCATCGGCGCACCGCTCATGGAAGCGGTCGCAGCCTGGCATGTGGCGGACATTCTGTCCGGCGTTATCCCGCCAGCCGGCAGCCGCCAGCGCGGCATCGCCTACAAGACCGGTACCAGCTACGGCTACCGCGACGCCTGGTCGGTCGGTTTTGACGGGCGTTACGTGCTCGGTGTCTGGGTCGGCCGGCCGGACAATGGCGCGGTGCCCGGCATCACCGGTTATGGCAGCGCGGCACCCATCCTGTTCGAGGCCTTTGCGAAATCCGGCGTCGCGATCACCAGCCTGCCCGGCGCACCCGCGGGTGCCGTGCGCATTTCGCAGACACAGTTGCCGATCAGCCAGCGGCGTTTTTCCATGACACCAAGTGGGCTCTTGTCGTCGTCCAGCCGCGAACCGGCACCACAGATCGTCTATCCACCCGAGGGCGCTCGGGTCGAACTCGGCGCCGCTTCGGGGGGCGATCTCATGCCGCTGGCGCTGAAGCTACAGGGCGGGCGCGCACCGTTCCGATGGCTCGCCAATGGCAAGCTTTTGCCCGAGACGACGCGCCGCCGCACCAGCCAATGGGTTCCCGATGGCGGCGGCTACTCCACATTGACTGTCATCGACGCGGTCGGTCGCGCCGCAAGCGTCCGGGTTTTCATCGAATAGCGGGGTGCCATCCGATCCGGACGTCGGCCGTGGCCACTTATCCGGACGAGTGGTCGAAGTCAGACTTTGACGGTCTGCTCGATGAAATCCTCTGTCCCGAAGAATTTCAGATAACGCTCGACCTCGGCCGGTTCACCTGTCGCCTTGCGTGGATTGTCCGACAGCTTTACCGCCGGGCGACCATCCGCATCGCTCACCTTGCAGACGATGGAAATCGGGTTGAGCCCCTTGATTTCCATCGGCGCACAACCTGCGAAGTCGTTGGTGAGGTTTGTGCCCCAGCCGAAGCTCATGCGAACCCGGCCCTTGAAATGGCGGTAGGTCTCGAGAATGGTTTGCGCGTCCAGGCCATCCGAGAAGATCAGGAGCTTATCGCGGGGATCGCGACCCATTTTCGTCCACCAGGATATGATCTTTTCGCCACCTTCGATCGGCGGTGCACTGTCCGGCCTGAAGCCCGTCCAGTCGGCAACCCAATCCGGCGCGCTGCGCAGGAAAGCGGCCGTGCCGAAGGCGTCAGGCAGGACGATCAGCAGATTGCCGCCATAAAGCCGGTTCCAGTCCTGCAACACCTTGTAGGGAGCAGCCGCAAGCTCGGCATCGGTCTTGGCGAGGGCCGCGACCACCATCGGCAGTTCATGGGCGTTGGTGCCGAGCGCTTCCAGATCCGTATCCATGGCAAGAAGGACATTGCTCGTGCCCGAAAAGGATGCGCCGATACCTTCCTTCAGCGCTTCCACGCACCAGCGCTGCCAGAGAAAGCTGTGCCGCCGCCGCGTGCCAAAGTCGGAGATCCGGAGATCGGGATAGGCCTTCAGCTGCTCCACCTTGGACCACATCTTGGCCTTGGCACGGGCATAGAGCACGTCGAGTGCAAACGGCCCCATATCCTTCATCGCCGTTCGCGAGCGCAGCTCGTTGATGATGGCCAATGCCGGAATTTCCCACATGCTCGTATGGGTCCACTTTCCCGGAAAGGTAAGCTCATACTGACCATTTCGGCGCGAAAGCTCGTAATCCGGAAGCTGGAAGTCAGCCAGCCAGGCGAGAAAGTCCGGCGCGAAAATCTGCTTGCGGCCGTAGAATGTGTTGCCGGCAAGCCAGATCATTTCCTTCTTCGCCAGCCGCAGGGTGCGCACATGATCCAGCTGCTCGCGCAGTTCCTGCTCATCGATCTCTTCGGTGAGGAGCACGGTTCTGGTTCGGTTGATCAGCGAGAAGGTCGCGTCCACATCGGGATAAAGCCGCCAGATCATCTGCAGCATCAACAGCTTGTAGAAATCCGTATCGAGAAGGCTCCGCACGACCGGGTCCAGCTTCCACGCATTGTCGTAAACCCGCCGGGCGATATCCGTCTTGGTCATGTCCAGTCCTTCTCATGCACGGCGCTTACATAGAAATTCATATCCGGCGGCCTTGGCCGAACCTTGCCGTAGCGGCCCATTCGCCGTGTCACACTCATGGCATGTTGGGGACCGTTCTCGCAACTGCGGCTTTATCGCATTGGCGAGTTCCTTGACCGTACGAAGGCCAGGAATGCCTGCCGTCCATGCTGGGTTGAAGATCTACGAGCTGCGCGAAAGGCGGTGGGTAACGGCGGTCTTGATGAGGATCACCGAAACCACGATGACGATCAGGATGACCGAAATGGCAGCGATTGCCGGGTCGATATTGTCGCGCAAGCCCATCCACATCATCCGCGGCAAGGTGACAGCATCGATACTGGTGATGAACAGCGTGACGCCGATTTCCTCCCAGGACAGCACGAAGGACAGAAAGAAGGCGGTGAGGATGCCGAAGCGGATGTTCGGCAGGATAACCTTGAAGATGCGCTGGCTGATGCTGGCACCAAAGCCGCGAGCGGCAAGGTCGATGCGCCTGTCAACCTGGCTCAGCGCGACGGTGACGAGCACAACGGCAAAGGGTGCGATCATCACCGCATGCGCGATGGCGACGCCGATCCAGGTGTCATAGGCGACGACGTCATTGACCTTGGAAAGGCCGATCAGGAAGAAATACAGCGTAATCGCCGAGACGACCGGCGGCGCCACCATCGGCAAGAGCACGAAGCCGAACAGCACGCTTGCGAACCAGGGGCGGAACATCCACAGACCGAGGCTGAACATCAATGCCAGCACTGTCGCGATGACGGACGAGAGCAAACCGATGCGTATGCTGAGCCACGTCGCCTGCAGCCAGGCCGGATTGTCGAGCAGTGCCTGGTAGTGGCGCAACGACCAGACGTCGGTCGGCATCGACAGAAAACGCGCCGGTGTGAAGGACACCGGAACGACCGCGATCAGCGGCATCAGCAGGAACAGCGCCACGACAAAGGCAAGGATGACGGCAATCGGCGTCGGTTTCATCGGATCATCCCAGCATTCCCTTGGGCGCCGCAAACCGCAGGAGAAGTCCGATCAGCGCGCCGACAAAGAGCATGAGCAGAACACTGACCGCGGCGCCAAGGCCCCAGTCAGGGCTCTGGAAGATCCTGAGATAGATGAGTTCGGCGATCATGACGCTGCGACCGCCACCAAGAATCGCGGGCGTGATGAAGAAGCCGAGCGCAAAGACGAAGACCATCAATCCGGCGCCGAGAATGCCCGGCAATGTCATCGGCACGAAGATCGACCAGAAGGTTCGAAGCTGCGAGGCGCCCATGCCGCGCGCTGCCAGAAGCACCCGCTCATCGAGACTGCGCATGGCCGAAGCAATGGGGAACACGGCGAAGGGAATGAGGAAATGTGTCATGCCCAGAACGACGCCGAATTCGTTGCGCACCATGGTCAGCGGTTCGGCGATGATGCCGAGCGACTGCATCCAGGTATTGAGCAGGCCGCGATTGGAGAGCAGCGCTACCCAGCCGAAGGCCCGCGTCAGCACGGAGATCCAGAAGGGAATGAGAATGCACAGCTCGGTGACAAGCCGTTGTGTCGCCGTTCCACGCACCCAGACATAGGCAATGGCATAGGCGCTGACCACCGCTGCGACCGTGACCACAAGGCAGATGCGGAAGGTTCTGATGAAAACCGACTGAATCAGCGGATCGCTGACCGCCGTTGCATATTGCCCCAGCCCCGGTTCCGGCAGGGTCACGCTCCACTGCATGACGCCGAGGAAGGGGACGAAATAGGCGAGCCCGAGAAACAGCACCAGCGGACCGAACAGAAGGGCCGGTTTCAGTCTGTCATAGGTCATTTCGGTCCTCCTTTCTGGTGCGTTTGGCGATGGATGCAGCCGCGGCCTCATGCGACCGCACGATTGTGGTTTGGATCCCCGGGCGTTACCCGAGGATCCCTGTTGTCTGCACCGGGCCGAATGAACTAGGCCGAGATGATCTTGGTGTATTCATCCAGCGCCGGGCCGTAATTGGTCTCGTACCAGGCCATATCGAGCGGCACCTGCTTGGCCATGTTGGCGGGATCGACGGGGTTGAGCTTGGCCTGTTCCGGCGTCAGCAGCGCATCGGTGGCCGGATTGGCCGGACCCTGGCCCAGCATTTCGAACATGATCACCTGCTTTTTCGGATCCTGCGCGGAGGCGATGAACTTCATCGCGGCCTCCTTGCCGCCCGGATTGCCCTTGATCACGCCCATGGCACCGGGAGAAATCAGCCCCTGGTCCCAGACGAACTTGATCGAGCCGCCGGAATCCTTTTCGATCAGCCCGGCGCGGGTCGACCAGATCAGCGCCATCGAGGCTTCGCCGTTCAGAAGAACCGACTGGCTCTCGGCGCCGCCACCCCAATAGGAGACGATGTTGTCCTTGAAGGCGGCGATCTTCTTGTGGGCACGCTCCAGATCCAGCGGATAGAGCTTGGACGGCTCGACGCCATCGGCCATCAATGCGGCTTCCCACATGCCGGCGCCCCATTTGTAGAGCGACCGCTTGCCGGGGAACTTCTCCACGTCGAAGAAATCCGCCATGCCTGTCGGCACCTTGTCGCCGAATTTGGAGGCGTCGTAGGCGATGATATAGGAGAAGAAATAGGTCGAGGCAGCATATTCCCAGGCGAAGCCCTCGCGCATCTTTGTCTTGTCGACGACGGCATAGTCGATCGGCTCCATCATGCCCTTCTTGCCAAGCGCCTGGGCCGAGAACGGATCGGCGTCGACAATATCCCAGCTCGGCTTGCCGCTTTCGAATTGCGCGGCGATCGCGCCTTCCGTTGGGCCGGAGCCATCCTGCTTGACGGTCACGCCAGCCTCTTCCTTGAACGGAGCGCCATAGGCCTTGTCATAGGCGGGGCCTGCATCGCCACCCCAGTTGACGAAGACGAGTTCACCCTCGGCCGCGTTCGCCCAGGAGGCATTGAGCGCGATGGGGCTCGCGGTCAGGAAAAGCGCTGCCATCTGGGTGAAGCGGCGCCGGGACAGGCCGGACTGGCCCTTTGGATTGGAAATATCGGTCATAACGTTCTCCTCTGGTTTTGCGGCGGCCTCTTTGGCGAGACTGCTCGTTTCAGGCACATACACGTTCGGCACTTACAGAAAGAAACCCTGGTTTGCCGGCCACCCGGCCCAGACAGTACGGCCGGGCTCGAAGGCTTTAGTCACTTCACGCGTCGGCATTTGCAGAACGAGATCGATCCCGCCCGGTGTCTTCAGCGCAAACCGCGTTTCAGCACCGAGATAGGTGATCTCGCCGATCGTCGCCTCCAGGACATTTCCGTCCGTCGGCGCCTGCTCGTGCAGCACCATGTGCTCGGGCCGGATCGCGAACTGCGCACTGACAGCCTGTCCCGGTGCCGATATCCGCATCGGCCGCCCCTCGAAAAGCCCTTCGGCACCATCGCCGGTCGCCCGCATCGAAGAAAGCTGGAGGAAATTCACGTCGCCCAGAAACTCGGCGACAAAACGGTTGGCGGGCCGCTCATAGACCTCGCGTGGCGTGCCCAATTGCTGCAACCGGCCCTGATTGAAGATGCCAACCCGCGTCGAGAGCGCCAGCGCCTCGGATTGATCATGGGTCACGAAGACGAAGGTCGTCCCCGTTTCCTGGTGCAGCCTGCGCACCTCTTCCTGCATCGCGCCGCGCAGGTTTTTGTCGAGTGCGGAAAAAGGTTCGTCCAGCAGAAGCACGGAGGGCTCGAATACCAGCGCACGGGCGAGCGCTACCCGCTGCTGCTGGCCGCCCGAAAGGCCGGACGGACGCTTGTGCTCATGGCCGCGCAGGCCGACGCGGTCGATCATCTCATCGACACGCCGCTTGATATCAGCGCTGGAACGCTTCTGGACCCGCAGCGGAAAGGCGATGTTCTGCTCGACGCTCATATGCGGAAACAGTGCATAGCCCTGGAAGACCATGCCGAAGGCGCGCTTCTCGGCGGGTACGCGCGTAATGTCGGTGCCGTCCTTGCTCAGCATGCCGGATGTTGGCTCCTCGAAGCCCGCCAGGATCATCAGGAAGGTGCTCTTGCCCGAACCGGAAGGTCCGAGCAACGTCAGAAACTCGCCGGAGCCGATCGTCAGCGATATGTCGCGCAGCGCATGGAAATCACCATAGGCCTTGCCGATTCCCGCTGCATTGATTTCGGCCGCATCGTGTCCGCCGTGCATGGACGCTCCTTATTCAACAGGGGAAATCGTAAGAGCGTTTCCCATTGAGAACAAACGAAATCTTTTCCTGTCTTTGGCAAACAATATTTGCCGAAGACCTGCCGGTTCTGACGGCGAAACGCCGCTGTACGCTAGGCATCTGCGTTATTTTTAAGCATTTCCGCGCGAAGCCAAGTGCTGAAGGCGACGACCGCCTGGCTGTCGGCCTTCGCCTCCGAGACGACCATGTAATAGGAGCGGCTGGACTTGATGCTGATATCGAAAGGCTGGACCAATTGGCCGCTTGTCATGGCATGCCGGCAGGTGAAGCGATCGCCGACCGCCACCCCCTGCCCCGAAAGTGTCGCCGCAAAGACAAGGTTCATGTCCGAGAAGATGATGCCGGTCGACGCATAGTCCTGATCGACGCCGGCCAATGCCAGCCAGTTCTCCCAGTCCTCATAGTCGCTGAGGTGCAGCAGGCAGACTTTCTTGATGTCATCAGGATCTGTAAGGCCGCCGATCTTGTTGAGCAAAACCGGGCTGCAAAGCGGCGCAAACTCGACCTCGACAATGCGCTCAACCTGCATGGACGGCCAGTTTCCGGTGCCGAACGCGATAAAAAGGTCAACGTCAGGATTGCTGATATCGTCCAGTCGCCGGGGCGTGACGATGGAGATCCGCACATCGGGATAGGCGTCGTGGAAGTGCGAGATGTAGTTGCACAGCCAGTTGGACGCAAAGCCCGGCGGGCAGCTGACGGTGATGGCACCCGACGCGCCGCGGCTGGCATGGCGGGATGCCGAGCCGGCGATGGTGTTCAGCGCCTGCCGGATATCGGCGGCATAGCCGAGCCCCTGTTCCGTCAGCTCGATGCGCGTCCCCACCCGATTGAGGATCTGGAAGCCGAGCTCGCGCTCGAGAAGTCGCAACTGGTGGCTGATGGCGCTGCGCGTCAGATTCAATTCGTCGGCGGCCTTCCAGACCGTGCCGTGACGGGCAAAGCTTTCGAGCGCCCGAAGCGCCTGCGTCGATGGGATTCGCATCCTCTGTCCTTTCCTCAGACCGTGAGGCTAGACCGGAATTTGGGCAATGGCGAACGCAATTTGTCAAAGACGAAAAAAGGTTTCACTTTTTCCCTTTGGCGATCGGCGGTTTACTGCGCGCAGGTTTCGTTTCTCACCATGAGGATATGGTTTCCCGCAATGTCCGTCTCCGCCGCCCAGTCGTCAGCTGCGACATTCATCGATACCATCAGGGGCGACCTTTCGCTCTGGACATCGACGATATTCGATTTCGGCGAGACGGCCTGGCGGGAATACCAGTCGGCTGCCTGGTATGTCGATCTTCTGAGACGACATGGTTTTTCCGTCGAGGAAGGGTCGGGCGGCATGCCGACGGCCTTTTGCGCTCACTGGAGCAATGGCGCCGGGCCTGTTGTCGGCATGTATGCGGAATATGATGCCGTGCCGGGCAATTGCCAGGCTGCATTGACCAGTCGCCAGCCGCGGGGAAATCTGGGTTTTGCTGCCGGTGGACATACCGACCCGCATTCGGCACTCGGGATTGCCTCGCTTGGCGGGTTGCTGGCGACAAAGGCGGCGATGGAGCGGCACGGCATTGCAGGCAGCCTGCGCTTCACCGGCGAACCTGCGGAGAAAGTCCGTGGTTCAAAGCCGATCCATGCGGCCAAAGGCTATTATGACGGCCTCGACGGCATGTTTTCGTTTCACCCCTTCTACATGCTGCCGCTCTGCAACACGGTGCGCTGGGATACGCATTGCGGCGCCGCCTATTCGATGATCTACCGCTTCCTCTGCGACGAGCCAGAGAATTGGGGAGCAAGCGACGGGGCACCGATCCCGCAGTCGCATTCCGCCGTGCGCGCGCCGGGCGCCAATGATGCGCTGATGACCATGTATATGGCCTCGAAAGCCCTGCGGGACTCGATGCTGCCACATCAGGGCGGCTGGTCGATCAGCGAGGCGATCCTGACCGCCGGCCAGGCGACGGCCGACAATCTGCCGGCCGGCCTTGCCGAAATCCAATACATGATCCGCGTGCCCACACTTGCCATGGCCGAGCAGGTGACTGCCGTGCTCGACCGCAATGCGCAGGCAGCCGCTTCCATGACCGGCTGCCGTTTCGAGCGCCATTGGGTTTGCAAGTCACGGCCGGGCCTTGCCAATCACGCCATGGCGGATCTCGTCTGGCAATCGCTTCAGGCCGTCGGGGCGCCGGGCTGGGGCGAGACGGCCAAAGCTGTCGCCCGCGAAATCCAGCAAAACCTCGGGCTTCAGCCGATGGAGAAACCCTTCATCGATGAGATGGAGCAGCTGATCTCGCCGCAGGAGGCAGAAGCGATCCTGCGCCGCGACCTGCCGCCGTCGCAGCGCAACTCGACGTCGGACGACTATACCGACATGACCTGGCATGCGCCGACAGCGCGGTTCTATATCGCGCGACCGGCCTTGAAGGCACCCACGGGCTACACCTATCCCGCATGGGTAATGAATGCGCTCGGCGGTATTCCGGCAACCATAGACCCGACCGTTGTCTGTGCTGCCAAGACCCTGGCCTTGTCGGCGGTTCGGCTGCTCGAAGATGCCGATGTCCGCACGGCTGCAAAACGCGAATTTCTTAACCGCACCGGCGGCGGTATCGGCGGCTCAGACTGGATCGCGCCGCTTTGCGACTACCCGCCGCCCATCCATTTCCGCTGGCCCGAATATGTGACGACCCCGCGCGGACGCGACTGGTCGATCCCCAACCCAAAAACCATGGAGGCATGATCATGCAGTTCAACGAGCCTTTTTCGCTTCAGCGCCGCAATCCGAAGGGCGGCACGGCACCGCTCACCCGCTGGGGTTTCAAGAACGAAACCGATCCGCTGACCGACGTGCTGCTCGGCTCGCCGGCCTTTCTGCGCCATCTCTCGACCAGTTCGCTTTCGCGAAAACACCTGCGCGAGGCACCCTGCAACATTCAGGTGGCCCAGTCGCAGCACAAGGAGCTGGTCTCGGCCTATGAGCACTTCGGCGTCAAAATCCACTGGCACGAGCCGACGCCGGAGCTGCCGATGCAGGTCTACTCGCGCGATTCCAGCTTCATGACGCCCTATGGCGCGGTGATCACCGCCATGGCCAACTGGTGGCGGCGCGGCGAGAATTACGCCGCCATCCGCACCTATGAAAAACTCGGCATTCCGATCTACGACATGGTCACGGCTGGTACATTCGAAGGCGGCGATTTCAACGTCATCGAGGAGGGCGTCGTGCTGATCGGTTGCGGCGGCGCGCGCACGCAGGAGGAAGGCGCCCGGCAGGTCGAGGACTGGTTCAAAAAAGAGGGCTGGGAAACCCGCCTTGCCTTCATCGATGAATATTACGTGCATATCGATCTGATGGTCGTGCCGATCGCACCGAAGCTCACGGCCGTATGCCTTGCCTGCACGGAGCCTGGTATCGTCGATTGGCTTAAATCCAAGGGCCATGAAATCATCGACGTACCCTTCCAGGACACGATGGCGCTCGGCTGCAATTTCATGTCGCTCGGTCGCGACCGTGTGATTGCGCCAACATCGTCACAGGCACTGATCGGCCAGTTGCGCGCCCGCGGCTTCGAAGTCGCCGCCATCGACATGAGCGAAATCTCAAAGACCGGCGGCGGCATTCATTGCATGGCGCAGGCGCTGATCCGGGAGGCGGCGTAGAAGGGGTTTCGCAAACTGTGTCTTCTTGCAAAGGCCTTCCCGCTATCCCTTGAGAACCGTTAAGGTTCACATCGAATCGAGGAGCATTCGGCCAGCATGAAGACCCTGCATAGACGCTTTCCCTGCATCCCCGACATGGAAGCCGCTGCTGCGCGGCGCATGCCGGGGTTTGTGCATGACTATCTGATCGGCGGCCTCGGTCGGGAGAACAGCGTGCGGCGCAATGCGGCGAGCCTCGATACGATCGAGCTCATGCCGCGTTACCTGTCGGAGGCGCCCTCCCCGGATCTGGGCGTCACTTTGCTTGGCAAACGCTTCGATGCACCGTTCGGTGTTGCGCCACTCGGGCTTGCCGGCCTGCTGTGGCCTGGCTGCGAACTTCCTTTGGCGCGGGCTGCGAAGGAGCACAATGTCCCGCATGTGCTCTCTACATTCGCGAACAGGTCCATGGAAACCATCGGCCCTGAAGTCGGGGAGAATGGCTGGTTCCAGTTCTATCCGCCGAACGATCCGGCGATGGAGGAAGACATGCTCGATCGGGCGCGTCGAGCCGGATACCAGACGCTGGTGCTGACTGTCGATATTCCCGCGCCGACCCGTCGCGAGCGCGATATCCGCAACGGCATGTCGGTTCCGCCGATCCTTGATGCGCGCACGCTGTTCCAGATCGCGACGCACCCGCATTGGGCACGCCATGTGCTGCGCCACGGCATTCCCGATTTCGAAAACCTGTCGCCCTATTATCCCAAGGGCGCGTCGTTAAAGGAATCGGCCGCCTTTGTCGGCCGGGTGATGACCGGCCATCTGGGCGCTGAACGCGTGCGCCGCATCCGCGATGCCTGGGCCGGGAAAATGCTGGTCAAGGGCGTGCTCGATGCCACGGAAGCCGAGGCCTATATGGCGCTCGGGGCTGACGGCCTTGTTGTCTCCAATCATGGCGGACGCCAGTTCGATGCAGCGCCCACCGCCGTTTCCGTCCTGCCCGGTATTCGCCGCAGGCTTGGCCGCGGTGTGCCGATCCTGGCCGATGGCGGCATTCGGTCCGGCCTCGATATCGCACGCATGCTGGCGCTCGGTGCCGATGCAGTGCTGCTCGGCCGGCCTTTCATCTACGCCAGTGCCGCGATCGGGGCCGAAGGGGGCGATCACCTGATGACCATCCTCAAGGCCGAACTTTCCGGCGCCATGGCACAGCTCGGCTGCCGTTCGGTGGCCGAGCTGCCGTCCTTCCTGCATAGCTGCGTCGAAAAGACGGACACGGTGTCGCCATGACCATTTTCGACGAACTCATTGACGCTCTCGGTCCGGATGCGGTTCTTACCGGCGCTGCCATCGGTGAACGCTATCGCAGTGATGCCAGCACCACCGGACGCACACTTCCGCTTGCGGTGCTGCGCCCTGCAAGTACCGAACAGGTCTCGGCTGCACTCGCCATCTGCGACCGCCACCACCAGGCCATCGTGCCGCAGGGTGGCCTGACGGGTCTTGCCGGCGGCGCCAATGCTTCCGGTGGCGAAATCGCCCTGTCTCTGGAGCGCCTGTCAGGCATCGAGGAAATCGATGTGGACGCCGGCACGATGACGGTGCTGGCCGGGACGCCGCTGGAAATTGCGCAGCGTGCTGCGGAAGCAGCCGGCCTGCTTCTGCCGGTCGATCTCGGCGCAAGGGGCTCCTGCCAGATCGGTGGCAATCTTTCCACCAATGCGGGCGGCATTCGCGTCATCCGCCATGGCGTCACCCGCGACAATGTGCTCGGGCTCGAAGCTGTGCTGGCCGATGGCACGGTGCTTACCTCGCTGAACAAGATGATGAAGAACAATACCGGCTATGACCTGCGGCAATTGTTCGTCGGTTCGGAAGGCACGCTCGGCATCATCACCCGCGCCGTTCTGCGCCTAAGCCCCCTGCCCGCCGCCCGGCTGACAGCGCTCTGCGCCGTGCAAAGCTATTCCGATGTCGTCGCACTGCTGAAGTCCGCGCAACGCGACCTCTCCGGTCTTTCGGCTTTCGAAGCCATGTGGGACAGCTATTTCCGCTTCAATGTCGAGGCGCTGAAACTGACCCTTTTTGACCAGGCGACCCCGTTTGCGGTGATCCTGGAACAGGATGTTGCGGGCACGGAGGAGGACAGGGATCGGTTTGAAACCTTCCTCGGCAAGATGTTCGAGGATGGTCTCGTCACGGATGCACTGATTGCCCAATCCGAAAAGGAGGCCCGCGCCTTCTGGTCGGTGCGCGAAGGTTACGCGATGGACCAGCGGCTTCCCGGCCTCGTCAATCTCGATATCAGCCTGCCGATCGGCCAGCTTGGCGATTTCGCCAGCGACTGCGAGGCAGCCCTAATCGCTCGCTTCCCCGGCGCGCATGTCTCCTTCTTCGGCCATGTCGGCGATAGCAACCTTCACGTGGCCGTCTGGACCGAAAACATGGGCGAACGGGACATCCATGATATCGACACCATCGCCTATGGCCTCGTCCGGCAATACAAAGGCTCGATTTCGGCCGAACACGGCATCGGCACGCTGAAGCGCGATTTCCTCGACCACTCCCGCAGCGAAGCCGAACTTGCCGTCATGCGGCGGATCAAAAGGGCGCTGGACCCGAACGGCATTCTCAACCCGGGCAAGGTTCTGCCTATATTGCCGACCTGACCCCAATAACCGTAAGTGGCGTCGTTGCGGCAGTCTGGCCGGCCGAATGCATCGGCGTTTGACATCGCCTTCTACAGACGACGATTATCTTGCCTTGTACCCTTCAGCGGGTTCCTTCTTTGCCAATGCCCAAACACTCTGCTTTCGTTCAGGTCCTCCAATCCGGAGCAATCGACCAATGGCCGATACTGGCAAACATGCAAAGGCTCCGATCGCCCTGGCGGTGGTCTCCGGCTATCTGATCCTGCTTTGTCTGTGGCGGGTGTTCATTCCAGGCAGGGAATATTCGCTTCCGCCATGGCCCGTCGTATCGCTTGTTTTCGATGTCCTCGTGATGACGAGCCTCTTCGTCATCAAGCCGCAGGTCCCCGTTGCCGGGCCGGATGATCCGGCACACATCCGCTTTGCCACACCTCTCTTCGTGGGTGGAATCGTAGCAACTCTGGTCATGGTTCTGATCAGATTTTCGAGTAACAAAGGCTGGTGGACGGGGCATCTTCTGTAGGCCTTTCCAGGCGGAACCCCACTGCACTGCACCTGCTGCAGGGCCATGCCCAGAATTGAAACCGGAGGACATCGCATGTCGCCAGTCAACCGCACCCTAGCCTGCTTCACAATTTTCGCCGTCGTCCCCCTTCTGCCCCTGTCGGCGTTTGCCGCATCGCCGGAGCCGGTAAAGGCGGAGCATGGCATGGTCGTCACCGCCCAACATCTGGCGTCGGATGTCGGCGTCGAGGTGCTGAAAAAGGGCGGCAACGCCGTGGATGCAGCGGTGGCGGTCGGCTATGCGCTGGCCGTCACCTATCCCACCGCCGGCAATATCGGCGGTGGCGGCTTCATGACCATTCGCCTGAAAGATGGAACCACGACATTTCTGGACTTCCGCGAACGCGCACCGCTTGCGTCCACCAAAACAATGTATCTCGACGACAAGGGCGACATCGTCAAAGGATTGAGCACCGAAGGTTACCTCGCCGTCGGCGTGCCCGGATCCGTTGCCGGTTTCGAGCAGGCGCGGATCAAATACGGCACGCAATCGCGCGAGGACCTGATGGCGCCGGCAATCCGCTTGGCCAGAGACGGTTTTGTTCTCGAGCAGGGCGATATCGCTTCGCTGAAAGGCGGCGCCAAGAAACTGGCCCGAGACAAGGCCGCCGCCGCCATCTTTCTGAAGCCCGATGGCAAACCCTATGAAGCCGGCGAGACATTGATCCAGCCGGATCTGGCAGCGAGCCTTTCGGCGGTCTCCGAGAAAGGTCCGGACGCCTTCTATAAGGGGGCCATCGCGGATGCCATCGTTAAGGCCAGCGCGTCTTCCGGCGGCGTTCTCGCGAAAGCGGATTTCGAGCAATATGCCGTGCGTGAACTCAGGCCGATCACCTGCAATTATCGCGGTTACGAGATCGTCTCCTCCCCGCCTCCGAGTTCCGGCGGCGTGATCATCTGCGAGATCCTCAACGTGCTGGAGGGTTATCCGCTATCCTATCTCGGTTACGGCTCGGCCGAGACGGTGCATGTCATGGTCGAGGCGATGCGCCATGCCTATGTCGATCGCAACTCGGCGCTCGGCGACCCGGACTTTGTCGACAATCCCGTCGAAAAGCTCATCGACAAAACCTATGCCGCGGAAATTCGCGAGAAGATCAGTCCGTTCAAGGCCGGCGTCTCGAAGGACCTGATGCCAAAAGGCATGGGCGAAAGCATGGAGACGACGCATTATTCCATTGTCGACGACGCCGGCAATGCCGTCGCTGTTACCTACACCTTGAATGGCTCCTTCGGTGCCGGCATCGTGGCCCCTGGAACCGGCATCCTCCTGAACAACGAGATGGATGATTTTACCGCAAAGCCCGGTACCCCAAATCTTTACGGACTGGTTCAGGGCGAGGCCAATGCGATCGAGCCCAGGAAGACGCCGCTTTCGTCGATGAGCCCGACCATCGTCTCGAAGGACGGCAAGCCCTTCATGGTGATCGGCAGTCCCGGCGGAGCTCGGATCATCACGATCACGCTCGAAGCCATCGTCAACGTCATCGATCACGGCATGAACATCCAGGAGGCGATCGACGCGCCGCGCATCCACCACCAATGGCTTCCCGACAAGGTCTATATGGAGCCCTATGCCCTCTCGATCGATACGCGCCGGGTGCTGTCGGAAATGGGGCATGCCGTCGAGATCGACAGGAGCTGGTCGATCTGGGGCCAGGCGGCGGGCATCATCGTCGGTGGCAAGAGCCTTGCAGAGATCGAAAAGGGCGGCGGCGCCCGCTATTCCGGCGCCATAGACAGCCGGGCGGCTTCGGGCGCAGCAAGGGGATATTGAGCGAGAAGCCGTGGAACACCCGAAACCCCGGCCGCAGTGAACTGACCCCCGAAGTTGGACATCCAACTTCGGGGGTCAGTTCAGGGACGACCGGGCTTCGGGGAGGTCAGTTCGTTGGTGTGTCGGCTCAGTAGTCGTAATCGACGACGACCTGTTCGCTGTAGTGCTTCTTGTAGCCGTAAGTCTTGTAGCTCTGGTTCTTGTAGCCGTACTGCTTGTGGCCGTAGGTCTTTTTGTAACCGTAGTTCTTGTGACCGTAGCTCTTGGAATAGCCGTAGTCATCGTTGCAGCCACCGGCCAGCGAAGGAGCGGCAAAGGAGACGGTAGCGACAGCGGCGACGATGGCGGAGATGATGAACTTGCGCATGGTATCTATCCTTTGATCCGGGTTGGGGATGAGTTCGTCTCATCCAGTGACCCGACAATGCCATGGCGTTCAGACACGCGCTGTTTCGCATGGAACAGGCTGTTTCCTATCATCCGCAGATGAGGGAGAGCGACCGCCGCCGCCCTCCAAGGTCGTTTACGCCACGAAACGCTTGATCGCCTCGACTTCGTTCGGACGGATGTCGTGTCCGCCGCTGTGCCATTCCAGATCCACGTTTGCCTTCTGTGCCGTGAAGTAGTCGGCGAGGTTTTGCGTCAACTGCGGCGGGCAGATCGGGTCCCGCTGGCCGGCGGTAATCAGAATTTTCCGACCGGCAAGTGCGGGGTTTTCCTTCGGCTGAAAGGGAATGAGCGGATGCAGCAGCATCGCCTTGTCGAACAACCCTTTCTCGATCAACAGATTTGCAAGGATATTGGCGCCGTTCGAAAAGCCGAGCCCGATCACGTCGGAGGCCTTGTGCTCCGCAGCAAGCGTCTTGACGAAGCCTGCCATCTTGTCCGTTGCCCGGGCGAGATCGACCATGTCGTAGACCCCTTCCCCGGTGCGGCGGAAAAAGCGTGCCGCCCCATGTTCGGAGACGTCGCCCCGTGGCGAGACGATCGTCGCATCGGGCATGAGGTCGCTGGCAAAATCGAAGAACTGCCGTTCGTCGCCGCCCGTCCCGTGGAAGACGAAGAAGATCGGCTTGCCCGGTGCGCCGGCCTTCAGCCGGTGCACATAGCCATGGTCGATACCTTGTTCGGTCATTGTTTTCTCCTCAGCCTTCCAGCTTCTGCAGATTTTGTTCGAGGATCGGCCGCAGATGCTTGTGCTGCTGCGGCAGTTTCAGGGCCTCGCCGAGATGGGCGGTATCCTCGTCGCGGTTGAAGCCGGGCTCGTTGGTGGCGATTTCGAACAGGACACCGCCGGGCGTGCGGAAATAGATTGCCCAGAAATAGTCGCGGTCGATGACCGGTGTAACCTGGTATCCGGTGTCCATCAGCGCCTTGCGCACTTCGAGCTGCTTTTCGCGGTTCTCGACGGCAAAGGCGACGTGATGGACGGAGCCGGCACCCTGCTGGCCGCGGGCGATGTTCGGCATGGTTTCGAGATCGATCACACCGGCCGTCCCAGGCACGACAAGACGTGTGACACCGTCGCGCGTCTCGACCGTTTCATAGCCCATGAACGTCAGGAGTTCGCGGGTCGCACCTTCATCGCGCAAACGCATAGCGACCGAATGGAAGCCACGGATTGCATGATCGGCATCGATGCCGTTGCCGGTCCAGGGTGCGCGCGGGTCATCCTTGACCCCGACAAGGGCAAAACCATCGCCATCGGGACCGGCGAAATTCAGCCGGTTCTCGCCAAATGTCGTTTCCGTTTTCAGCCCCGTGACACCGCGTGTCGAAAGCCGCTCCGACCAATAGCCGAGCGCGTCTTCCGGAACCGAAAAGACCGTGGTGCCGACTTCGCCCGTGCCCGGACGGCCGCGGCCGATGTTCGGGAACGGAAAGTAGGTCATGACTGAGCCCGGCGCACCGGTCTCGTCGCCATAATAGAGATGGTAGACATCGGGAGCGTCGAAATTGACGGTCTTCTTGACGCGGCGCAGACCGAGCGTATCGGTGAAGAACCGGTTGTTGGTGCGGGCGTCGGCAGCCATCGACGTGACGTGGTGCAGCCCCTTGATCTGGGTGAGCATGTTTTCTGACCTTTTGTGCCCGTGCATTGCGGGCCGTTTCGATGGGCTATAGATGAGCCTGTCGTGGCCCTTTCGATAGACCGCGCTTGCACAACGGACTGTCCATTAAAATTGAACGAACTTTCCTTCTCGTTCATCACTGAGTCCGTATTCCAGTCTCAGCCAGTACGACCAAAAGTCGATTCTGCCGAGATCGGAAAACTAAAAGTTGACAGAAGCCCATGCCAGGTCTATACCGGTGTCATCGATAGTTGTTTGACTGATATTTGTTTTTGCCAGCGCTTTGCGCCTCTGACGAACTTCCCCCTTCAAAAATCGAGATACCACCCACCGTGCGTCGCACGGCGGTAATTTTATTGCTATGAAAGGGTTCGTTATGACCACTGGCACAGTTAAATGGTTCAATTCCACCAAGGGCTTCGGCTTCATTCAGCCTGACAACGGCGGCGCCGACGCTTTCGTTCACATCTCTGCCGTCGAACGCGCTGGCATGCGCGAAATCGTCGAAGGCCAGAAGCTCGGCTTCGAAATGGAGCGCGACAACAAGTCGGGCAAGATGTCTGCTGGCAACCTTCAGGCTGCCTGATCGGAATTTGTCTCTCCGGTGACCACGGATGTACTGGCACTGTCGAGAGCATGATACCGAACGGAGGTCAGGCAAATTGCCTGGCCTTTTTTTTCACGGTCGATCCGGGCCGTATGGAGTGCATCCTGTCCAACTGACATAAGGACCCGCTCCCGAGATTTTCCTGCATGCATATCTTGAGGCCACCGGACCTGGATTTGACATGCTCCCTATCCAGGATACGAGATTGACCGAAAACTCCACCAAAACACGCGATCAGGCTGAATCAGCTTTCAGCAAGACGCAGACGCAGTTCATGGCCCGCAGCCGCACGATTTCGGAAATCGATGCCGTTGCAATCGAGCGCGATGCAAAGACATTGCGATTGCGCGAACTTCGCCTTCAAAAAGAAGCGAATGAAGCGCCTGTCGTCAGCAAGCCGACAAAGCGCAAGTAAACGCATCACATGGACAGGCTGTGAATGTGATCGGCCCAAGCTGGTCGAATTGCTTCCGATCTGTGTATAGTGGCTTTATCCCGGCCTGATTCCGCATCGCGGTCTCCGGGAACAAGCATCATTGACCGACCCCGATACCGACAAGGACGACCTAGGTTTGAGACACCCGAACGAAAATGGCTTTGCCGATCGACGCAAGGCAGCGGACGAAGCCAAGAAGCTGCTGCTGAAAAAATTCGCGACCGCGCCGAAGCCGGATGATCCGGAAGTGGTTGCCAAGCGCCTCGAGCGCGAAGCCGTTGCGGCGGCCCGCGAAGCGCGCCGGGCTGAACGCGAGCTTTTGAAGCAACAGGAAAACGAGCGTCAGCTCGCTGAGGCAGCGGCCCGCACGGCTGCGGCCGACGCCGAAGCCCGTGCCGACGCCGAAGCCCGCGAAGCCGCCGACCGTGACCGCATTTCCCGCGTCATTGCCGACGAAGCCGAACGCAAGGCCGAACGCGACCGTCGTTACGCTGCCCGCAAGGCACGCCAGCGCTGATCGTTTCCCTGAGAAACAAAAAGCACCCGCTTCGGCGGGTGTTTTGCGTTGTGACGCTTTGCAGTTTCCCGGCTCGTCGTTCTGCTCTAGATTGAGATGACAAACATTCGGGAAGGGAGCCCGCACATTACGTGAGGAACCGGTTTCTCTTGGCGTTCTGCGTTCTGCCGGTCATTGTGATCGTGCTTGCCTATCAGGGCGGCGTTCTGGCCACGCGCAGCTATATGGATGAGGCATCGCTTCAGGCAGGAACGACGCTCAGGCTCGCCGTTTCAGCACTGGGCGGCCATCTCAGCCGCTACGAGCCGCTCCCGGCCCTGATTTCCGACCATGAAGGCATTGAAACCCTGATCAGCCAACCGGCGGACCAACGCCTGCGTGACGAGGCCAATCTCTATCTGAAATCGATCAACACGCTTCTCGGTTCGTCCGACATCTATGTGATGACCCTGGATGGAAATACGATTGCGGCGAGCAATTATGATGGAACGGCAAGCTTTGTCGGCCAGAATTTCAGCTACCGGCCGTATTTCCAGGAAGCGGCCAAGGGCAGGCAATCGCGTTTTTATGCGCTCGGCACGACCTCATCGAAACGCGGATACTATTTTGCCTCGCCGATCCGTGTCGGTTCGATAATCAAGGGCGTCATTGTCTTCAAGGTGGACATCGACACGATCGAGTCCTCCTGGCGCGGTGGCGAATACAAGATTTTCGTGTCGGATCCGGAGGGCATCATCTTCATGACCGGGAGCCCAGAATGGCTCTATTCCAGCATCCTGCCCTTGACGCCCGAACGGCGCGCGCGGACCGAAGCCTCCCGCCGTTATTCCGACGCTACCTTGGCGGCGTTGCCGATCGAGCGCAGTGGCTCCGGGGATCATGAACTGATGACGGTCACCCAGGGCACAGAGAGGCGGGAATATCTCGCTCTGTCGCAATATGTGCCGGAGGCGGACTGGACCGTGAACGTTCTCTTCGACACGAGTTCGGTCAGGACGCAGGCCCGCACCATCGTTGCAGCCGGCGTGCTGCTCCTCTGCCTTGCCGCCCTTGCCGTGGCCATTCTGCTGCAGCGCCGTGCGCGCCTTGCCGAGCGCATGCAGATGCAGTTGCAGGCGCAAAACGAACTGGAACATCGCGTCGAGGAGCGCACTGCCGATCTTGCCCGCGTCAACCGGCGCATCGAGGAAGAGATTGCCGAGAAACGCCTGACAGAACAGCAACTCCGCCAGACCCAGGCCGACCTTATCCAGGCAGGCAAGCTGGCGGGGTTGGGTCAGATGTCGGCTGCCCTTTCGCACGAACTCAATCAGCCGCTGGCGGCCGCCAAGACCTATGCCGACAGTGCCGCTGTGCTCCTCGACCGCAACCGCGCGGACGAGGCACGCGATAACATCCGGCGGATTTCAGCGCTGATCGATCGCATGGCATCGATCAGCCGGCACCTGCGCAATTTTGCGCGCAAGCCGAATGAGGAACTCGCCGCCGTCCCGCTCGATGAGGCCATTCACGATACCGCGGAAATCGTCGCGGCCCGGCTTGCTGCCGCCGATGCCCATCTCGAACTCGACCTTGGCGAGGAGCCGCCCATCGTGCGGGCCGGGCCTGTCCGGCTGCAGCAGGTTCTGGTCAACGTCATTTCCAATGCGGCCGACGCGATCGAGGGATTGCCGGATCGTCGCATTCTTGTCTCGGCCCGCCAGGAAAATGACAGGGTTGCGATCATCATCCGTGATCATGGTCCCGGCGTATCACCGTCGATTGCCGAGCGCATCTTCGATCCATTCTTCACCACCAAGGGCGTCGGCAAGGGCCTCGGCCTGGGGCTGTCGATTTCCTACAACATCATCAAGGATTTCGGTGGCAGCCTGACGGTTACCAACCATCCGGAAGGAGGCGCGGTGTTCCGCATCGAACTGAATGCCCTGGAAACAGCGCGTGAGGCCGCTGAATAATGAGTGAAGCCCGCATCCTGCTCGTCGATGACGAGGAAGAACTGCGTCGTTCGACAGCGCAGGCGCTGGAGCTCTCCGGTTTCGAAGTCGATACCTTTGCCAGCGCCGACCAGGTGCTTGAGCTGATCGGCTACAGCTTTTCCGGCGTGGTCGTCAGCGATATCCGCATGCCCGGCATGGACGGCATGACGCTTCTGGAGAAAATCCGCGAGATCGATGCCGAAGTGCCGGTCATTCTGGTCACCGGCCATGGCGACGTGCAACTGGCCGTCAAGGCGATGCGCGAGGGCGCCTACGACTTTCTCGAGAAGCCATTTACCGCCCAGCATCTGGCCGGGATCGTCCGCCGCGCCATGGACCGGCGCAGCCTTGTGCTGGAGAACCGGCGCCTGCGCGCCGTCGCGGGCAAGCGAGACGATATCGAGGCGCGACTGCCGGGCAGGACACAGGTCATGGTCGATCTGCGATACCGTCTGCGGGCGATCGGCGCCACTGACGCCGATACGCTGATCATCGGCGAAACAGGCGTCGGCAAGGAGGTCGTCGCGCGCGCCGTGCATGACATCAGCGCCCGCGCCAACCGGCCGTTCATCGCCATCAATTGCGCAGCCCTGCCGGAGACGCTGATCGAAAGCGAACTGTTCGGCCATGAGGCAGGCGCCTTCCCGGGTGCCATTCGCTCCCGCTATGGCAAGTTCGAACATGGCCGCGGCGGCACGATCCTGCTCGACGAGATCGGCTCCATGCCGGTGGACCTGCAGGCGAAATTCCTGCGTGTTCTGCAGGAGCGGGTCATCTCCCGGCTGGGATCGAACGAAACCGTCGAACTCGACGTGCGCTTCCTTGCGACGAGCAAGGTCGATCTGGAAGCGGAGGTGACGGCCGGCCGCTTCCGGGCCGATCTATTCTACCGGCTCAACGTGGCGACGCTGAACGTTCCGTCCCTTGCGCAGCGCCGGGCGGATATTCCGTTGTTGTTCCTGCAGTTGGTGCGCGAGGCAGCTGCGCGCTACGCCCGTGACGACATTCAGGTTCCGCCGGCGCTGATCTCTGATATTGCCCAGAGAGACTGGCCGGGCAATGTGCGGGAATTGCGCAATGCGGCCGACCGTCTGGTTCTTGGCCTTGATCTCCGGGCGGGCGATACCGCTTCCGGCCTGGAACGGGAAAGCACAAGGCTTGCCGACAAGGTTGCGGCCTTCGAGAAAGGCGTGATCGAGAACGCGCTGAAGCTTCATGGCGGCAGCTTGCGCCAGGTTTACGAACAGCTCTCCATTTCCCGCAAGACGCTTTACGAGAAGATGCAGAAATATGGCCTCGACCGGAAACTGCTTCTGAGTGAAGGGCAGGACGATTGGGAAGACGAGTAGGATCGGCTTTGATCTGCCGAAGATGGCGTGCAACTCAGTGAATACGCACGCCCTGTCTTTGCAGTTCCTTCTGAACCATGCCCAGATCGACAGCCGCGGCCGTGCGGCCCTGTCGGATCGATAGGGCTGCTGCCACGCCGGCCCCCTGGCCTGCCACGGCGCAACAGGCCATGTTGCGCGTCGCGGCATGGGCGATCCGGTCGCCGCCGATCGCCCGGCCCGTGACCAGCAGGTTTTCGACGCCTTTTGGCAGCATGGCGCGATACGGAATGTGCATGTAGCGTCCTGTGGTTGGCAGGATCAGTACACCATAGCCGTCAATGAATTCGGGATAGATGCCGATCGTATCGTCAAAACGGGCTTCATTGCGAACATCGGCTTCGGTCAGATTATAGATTGCGTCGATCTTGCAGGTATCCCGGATACCGATCGTCATGCCGAAATTGCGCAGCCGCGCCTGCCCGCACCCCGGGGTGTAGCGCCGCAGCGCTTCGATGGCGAGCATCGCCTGCCTGCGCCCTTCCATCTCGAAATGCGTCAGGCTGTCCGGATCCGTTCCATCGCAGCCGGCAAGATGAACGAGGTTCATATAGGTGAGTTCACCGGTGTCGTGCATGGCGCCCCAGGTGCCGGCAATGGTGTTGAGATGCGGCGGGATGATGCCATCGCGGATGGCCTGAGCGAACGGCTTTCCAAGATAGGGCGAAAACATGCCGTCTTCCTTGCCGGATGTCTCGATCTGCCATTCGCCGCTCGACCAGTCGCCATAGGTCTGCGGGTCGGCGCGGACACCCGCCAGAAAGGCCTTCTTGTCGACGCCTGCAAGATGGAACATCACGGACGCCGCCTGCATGGTTTCCACCGGTGTCTTGTTGGTCAAAGCGCCGGCAGACCGCGCGACATCGGCATCCCCCGTCGCATCGATGATGCGGTCGGCAAGGATGGCTTGCCGTCCGGCCTTTGATTCCGTGACGATCCCGATGATCCGCTCGCCGTCCATCAGGGATGCAACGAACTGGCGGTGCAGCATCGGGTGGATGCCTGCTTCCTCGACCAAGCGGTCGGCGACGAGCTTGAACCCCTCGGAATCAAGCTCGTAGCTCAGTGATTGGCTTTCCGGGACCGCAGCCCCCATGACCCGGGCCCGATCCTCGAATTCACGGCCGATTCCGCCCGCTTCCACTGTTGCCGCATGGCGATACCAGGCAAAGCCCTCGACGCCGACCGCCGTGATGTTGCCGCCGAAACATCCGAAACGTTCGACAAGCGCGACGGACGCGCCAGCCCGCGCGGCCGCAAGGGCTGCGGAAAGCCCGCCGGGACCCGAGCCGACCACGAGCACCTCGGTGCGGTGAATGACCTCAAGCCGGCGCTCCGGTTCGATGATGAACGTTGCCGCAGTCGCCATGCTGTGTCCTCTCGATTATCGTCCATTGCGGGTCTTGCAGCGAAGCTTAGTGTTCATGACTGCGAGCGTCGAGACAGGAGTGCGACCTGTCTTGCGCATTCCGGACCATGAAATGGGTGGAAATCCACTCACCCGACGGACCATTTGTGTCCAAATCCACCCATGGTGCGGCGCACCCCTGAGCAATTTGTTTCCTTGAGAACAATTGCATGGTTGCGAAGCCGGCGCGCCACCGCACAAATCGGTTATCCACGATCAGTGCGGGAGGAGCCGCGCTGGCTGGCCCATATTCATCCGGGAGGACTTCGATGAAAATCCTGAACGCCATGCTTGGCATGTCGGCACTCGCCGCAATTTCCCTTCTCTCCACGACCGCCTTCGCGCAGACCTATCCGGAACGCACCATCACCATGGTCGTCCCCTTCGCCGCCGGCGGCCCGACCGATACCGTGGCACGCCTTGTGGCCGAATCCATGTCGAAGGATCTCGGCCAGCAGATCGTCGTCGAGAATGTCGGCGGCGCAGGCGGCACGCTGGGTGCCGGCCGGGTCGCCGGTGCCGAGGCTGATGGTTACACCGTATTGCTGCACCATATTGGCATGGCAACCAGTGCGACGCTCTATCGCAAGCTCGCCTATGACACGCTGAACGCCTTCGAATATGTCGGCCTCGTGACCGACGTGCCGATGACCATCGTCGCCCGCAAGGACTTCGAACCGACCGACCTCAAGGGTCTCATCGAATACGTGAAAGCCAACAAGGATACGGTCACGGTTGCCAATGCCGGCATCGGCGCTGCCTCGCATCTCTGCGGCATGATGTTCATGAGCGCGATCGAAACACCGCTCGTCACCGTGCCCTACAAGGGCACCGGCCCGGCGATGACCGATCTGCTCGGCGGACAGGTCGATATCATGTGCGACCAGACGACGAACACCACGAAGCAGATCCAGGGCGGAACCATCAAGGCATACGCCGTGACCTCTGCTGCGAAACTGCCGGTTCTGCCCGATGTGCCGACAGCCATGGAAGCTGGTCTTTCCGACTTCCAGGTCGGTATCTGGCACGGCATCTACGCTCCGAAGGGCACACCTGCCGAGGTGACAGAGCGCCTGTCCAAGTCGCTGCAGGGCGCGCTCAAGGACCCGAACATCGTCGAGCGCTTTGCCGAGCTGGGCACGACCCCCTCCGCAGAAGCCGATGCCACACCGGCTGCGCTGAAGGCCAAGCTTGAAAGCGAAATCGGTCGCTGGAAGCCGGTCATCGAGGCTGCCGGCCAGTATGCCGACTAAGCATCTGTGAGCGATCGATGCCGCCGATACCTGTCGGCGGCATCCTTCTGAAGCGTGCATGCGCTCTGCGCCGGGTTTCTCTTGCCCTTGTGGCTGGGTCGACCGCGCAGGCAGACCTTGGGGGGTATCATGAAATCTGTTTCCTTTGACACAACGAACGCGGCGTGCGGGACGATCTTCGTCGCGCTTGGCACGTTCTTCGCTTATCAGTCGTTCTTCGACCTCGATCTCGGAACGGCATTCCGCATGGGGCCCGGCTATTTCCCGCTGGTGCTGGCGATTGCCCTGATTCTGCTCGGCGCCACTATTCTGGTCCAGGCGACGCGGGTCGAGGGTGAGCCGATCGGCCCGATCGCCTGGCGCGGCATGCTGTTCATCCTGCCGGCGCCGATCTTCTTCGGGCTTACCGTGCGCGGCCTCGGTTTTGTCGTGGCGCTGTTCTTCACCGCTCTGATCGCCTGTTTTGCCTCGCAGAAGATGAAGCCGGTCGCGGCTGTTCTGCTCTCCATCGGCATCACGATCTTTTCCGTCGCCGTGTTCAGCTATGCGCTGGGCCTGCCCTTCGAGCGCTTCGGCCCCTGGCTCCGGTTCTAGGACGATAGACATGGAACTCTTCAGCAATCTCGCACTCGGTTTTGCCACCGCCGGCACCCCGGAAAATCTGCTCTTCTGCCTGATCGGCGTCCTGCTCGGCACGCTGATCGGCGTTCTTCCCGGTATCGGTGCCACCGCGACCATCGCCATGCTTTTGCCGATCACCTTTCAGCTGGAGCCTGTCTCCTCGCTGATCATGCTGGCCGGCATCTACTACGGCGCTCAATATGGTGGCTCGACCACCGCCATCCTGATCAACATGCCCGGGGAATCCTCCTCCGCGGTCACCGCCATCGACGGCTATCAGATGGCGCGCAAAGGCCGCGCCGGCGCAGCGCTCGCGATCGCAGCGCTCGGTTCCTTCTTCGCCGGTACGGTCTCGACCTTCCTCGTCGCCATTTTTGCTCCGCCCTTGACGGCCGTTGCGCTGGAATTTGGTGCTGCGGAATATTTCTCGCTGATGATCGTCGGTCTCGTGTCGTCGATCGCGCTTGCCCATGGCTCCATCATCAAGGCGCTTGCAATGGTCGCGCTCGGCCTGCTGCTCGGGCTCGTCGGTACCGATATCTATACCGGTACGCCACGCTTCACGCTTGGCATTCGCGAATATGCGGATGGCTTGAACTTTGTAGCTGTCGCGGTCGGTGTGTTCGGCGTGGCTGAAATCCTTCGCAACCTCGAGGGTGAAAAGACCCGCACGGTGCTGATGGCCAAGGTTTCCGGCCTGATGCCGACCCGCGACGACTTCAAACAGATGGCCTGGCCGGTCATTCGCGGCACAGGCATCGGTTCGGCGCTCGGCATCCTGCCCGGCGGCGGCGCCATCCTGGCGGCTTTCGCCTCCTATACTGTCGAAAAGCGTCTGTCGAAAACGCCGGAGGAATTCGGCCACGGCGCCATTGCCGGCGTTGCCGGTCCCGAATCGGCCAACAATGCCGGTGCCCAGACCTCGTTCATTCCGCTTCTGACACTCGGCATTCCGGCAAATCCGGTCATGGCCCTGATGGTCGGGGCGATGATCATCCAGGGCATCGTGCCGGGCCCGAACGTTGCGGTAGAACAGCCGGCCTTGTTCTGGGGCATCATCGCATCCATGTGGATCGGCAATCTGATGCTGGTCGTGCTCAATCTGCCGCTGATCGGGCTGTGGGTGAAGCTTTTGACCATCCCCTACTACGTGCTCTTCCCGATCATCATGGCCTTCTGCTCGATCGGGGTCTACAGCGTCAACTCCAACGTCTACGACCTCTACGCCGTCGCCTTCTTCGGGCTCATTGGCTATACGCTGGTGAAGCTGCGCTGCGAGCCGGCGCCCCTTCTGCTGGGCTTTGTCCTCGGGCCGCTGCTGGAAGAAAACCTGCGGCGGGCGATGATCCTGTCGCGCGGTGATCCCTCGACCTTCGTGACGCGGCCGATCAGTGCCGGCCTGCTGTTCCTCGCCGCTGTCGTCCTCATCGTCGTCTTCCTGCCAAGCGTCAAGAAAAAGCGCGAGGCCGTGTTCACCGAAGAGGATTGAGGCGAGCCATCAGCTTCACCCTGCCCCTGAAACGACAAACGCCCGGCACTTGTGCCGGGCGTTTGCTATGCTGAGCAGGCCTTGTGGCCCGGTTGAGATGCTACTTGCCGCCGTCCAGCCGATTGATCGCCTCGACATTGCCGGCGGACGAACCATTCGGATCGAACTCCGACTCCAGCCATTTGTCGACGATCGCCTTTGCGAGTTCCGGTCCGATGACGCGGGCGCCCATGGTGATGATCTGGGCATTGTTGGATTTTGCGGCGCGCTCGGCAGAATATGTGTCGTGCGTCAGCGCAGCACGAATGCCCGGCACCTTGTTTGCGGAGATGGAAACACCGATGCCGGTCCCGCAGATCAGGATGCCGCGCTCGTTTTCGCCCGAGACGATCGTTTCGGCCAGTCCCTTGGAGAGATCGGCGTAGAAGCCCGACTGGCTGAGATTGGAAACTTCAAGACCTGATTTGGTCGCGAGATGCGCCTCGATGATATCGAGGAGCGGCTTGCCCGCGCTGTCTGCGCCGATTGCGATTTTCATGACTGGTATCCTTTGCGGTTACGATGGAGGGTGTTTGGATTTAGGCGCGGATCGCCGCCGAGACCTTGGCGAGAATGTCGAGATAGCCCGCGACATCCCAGGCAGAGCGACCGATAAACAGGCCGTCAATATGCGGCTTGGTGATCAGTTCTTCGCAATTGCCGGGGTTGACGCTGCCGCCGTAGAGCACAGGCACGGGAACGCCGAGCATGGCTTTTGCCCAGTCTGCGATCTGCGCATGCCGTTCGTCGGCATAGTCGGCGGAGGCCGGAATGCCGTTGACACCGATGGCCCAGACCGGCTCGTAGGCCAGAAGCACGGGCTTCAGCTTTGCCTCGCCGTCCAGCAGGGCAAGCGCGCCTTCGACCTGGCGCCGCAGCACGGCATCGGCCTCGCCTGCTTCGCGCTCGGCCAGCGTCTCGCCGATGCAGATCAACGGTACGAGGCCATGTCTCACGGCAGCCGCGGTCTTCAGCCCGACGGTGCGGTCTGTCTCGCCGAAATGCTCCCGGCGTTCGCTGTGACCAAGTTCGACCAGATCGAGATTGCAGTCCTTCAGCATCACCGGCGAGATTTCACCGGTCCAGGCACCGGCATCATCCCAGTGCATGTTCTGCGCCCCGACCTTGACGCTGGTGGAAGCCAGCGCCTCCTTTACGGGGCGCACCGCGGTGAATGGCGGAACGACAAAACGCTGGACGCGGGGATCGCGGGTGGCATCAGCGGCTGCAAGACCCTCGGCAAACGCCATGGCCTCGGCAAGCGTCTTGTTCATCTTCCAGCTCGTTCCAACCCAGAGCATATCCTTGATCATAGAGCCTCCTCCTCGGCCTGCGCCGTTACCTTGATGAGATTGATTCCGGCTTCTTCGAGTGCCGTTTCATAGGACACGCCGATCTCCGCTCCGGTCAGAACGGCATCGAAGCCATCCAGCGCCGTCAGGAAATGCAGCGCCGATTTGCCGAATTTTTCGTGATCGACGACAAGATAGGTCCGGGCCGCCGATCGCATCATCTGCCGCTTCGTCTGGACGACCTCCTGATCCTGATGGAAGGCGCAGGCGCCGTGGATTGCCGAACTCGACAGGAAGGCAATATCGGCCCGCAAGGACCGCAAAGCCTCTTCCGTAATGATGCCGAAGAAGCCGTTGAAGCGCTCGTTGTACTGGCCGCCGAGCGAGATCAGTGTGATGCCGTTGACGCCGGAAAGCTTGCCGATGACGGCGAGATTGTTGGTGATGACCGTGAGCGGTCGAATGTCCTTCAGATGGTCTGCCAGGGCTCCGGCCGTCGAGCTGTCGTCAATGATGATGATCTGGCCCGGCTCGATCAGGCTGGCCGCATGGGCGGCGATCCGGCGCTTCTCTGCGATGGCGATCTTTTCTCGATACCGGAAGTTGCTTTCAAACTGCGGGCTTGACCGGATCGACGCGCCGCCATGGGTCTTGCGCAGAAGCCCTGCCTGTTCCAGCTCATCGAGATCGCGATGGATCGTCATGCGGCTGACGTCGAAACGGCTCGCCATATCGTCGACGGAGGCCGATCCTGCATCCATCAGCAGATCCATGATCGCTTGTCGTCTGGCCTGGGGTTTCATCACGGCGCCTTGTCGAACCTGCGCAGCACCCGGGTGCCGCGTTACTGCTAACTATCACAGGTTTTTGACAGAAATAAACGAAATTATGAGATAATGTGATTTTTCAATGTGACATTGACGCGTAATGTGAACCGAAAGCGGCCGGATCAAAGTCGCCAGACCGGCAGTCATCTGTTAGGACGTCACACAGCAGTTTTTACCGGGAATTCACTTGCAAAACAGGGCTTCACAGCCCCAGAATTCTACGGCCTGTTTTCCCCGCCATTGGAATACGCTATGCTCATGGACATACTGAAGCTCGGCAAACGCGACGATCGCTGGAAACGTCCGCGTCACTTCGACCGCAATCTGATCGTGATTGGCGGCGGTTCTGCCGGTCTGGTTTCGGCCTATATCGCGGCGGCAACGAAAGCCAAGGTGACCTTGGTCGAGGCGCACAGAATGGGTGGTGATTGTCTCTACACCGGCTGTGTGCCGTCCAAGGCCCTGATCAGGAGCGCCAGGCTTGCCCATCAGATGCGCCATGCCGACAGCTACGGGCTGACGCCGCACCAGCCCCGGATACCGTTTTCGGATGTCATCGCACGCGTGCACCGCGTCATCGCCGACATCGAGCCCCATGACAGCATCGAGCGCTATACATCGCTCGGGGTGGAGGTTCTGCAAGGTTATGCCAGGCTGGTTGATCCCTGGACGGTAGAAATCGCCTTGAACGGCGGCGCGACACAGCGCCTGACAACGCGCTCGATCATCATAGCGACGGGCGCGCAACCGTTCGTGCCACCTCTTCCAGGCATCGACGAGGTCGGGTACCTGACGTCGGATACGCTCTGGGAGAATATGAAGGACCGGACGGAGGTCCCGCGCAGGCTTGTGGTGCTTGGCGGCGGCCCCATCGGCTGTGAACTGGCGCAGAGCTTTGCCCGGCTGGGATCCGAGGTCACTCAGCTGGAAATGGCACCACGCATCATGATGCGCGAGGACGAGGACGTATCTGAGCTGGTGCGAACAGCGCTCGAAGGGGACGGCGTTCGCGTCCTGACCAGCCATCGGGCGCTTGCATGCGGCGTGACGGACGGCAGAAAATGGATCGAAGTGGAAAAGGCCGGCGAAACCCGTCGCATCGAGTTCGACGATCTGCTTGTGGCTGTCGGGCGTGCGGCGCGCCTGAAAGGCTTCGGACTGGAGGAGATCGGCATCAATGTCGATCGCGTTGTCGAGACGAACGCCTATCTGCAGACGCACCATCCGCACATCCTTGCCGCCGGAGATGTCGCAGGCCCCTATCAGTTTACCCATGTCGCCGCGCATCAGGCGTGGTTTGCGACGGTGAACGCGCTGTTTGGAGATTTCAAGCGCTTCAAGGCAGACTACCGGGTCATTCCCTGGGCAACGTTCACCGATCCCGAGGTCGCGCGTGTCGGGCTGTCCGAGATCGAGGCAAAGGAAAAGAACATCGCGTACGAAGTCACACGTTACGAGCTGGACGATCTTGACCGCGCCATCACCGACGGCGTTGCCCACGGCTTCGTCAAGGCGCTGACCGTACCGGGCAAGGACAAGATCCTCGGCGTGACCATCGTCGGCGAGCATGCCGGCGATCTCATCGCGGAATTCGTTTTGGCGATGAAACACGGGCTCGGGCTCAACAAGATCCTTGGCACGATCCACGTCTATCCGACGCTGGCCGAGGCGAACAAGATGACGGCGGGGCTGTGGCGACGCAACAATATCAACCCGCGACTGTTGGCACTGGTCAGGTGGTTCCATGCCTGGAGACGGGGATGATCGATGCGCGCATCCTTCCCCTGCAACGGGCGATCCTTCAGCCGATTGCCCGGATGCTGTCGCGCACGGGCATCTCAGCCGATGCCATCAGCCTGATAGGCTTTTTTGTCGGGCTCATGGCTTTTGCTGCGCTTGCCACCGGTCATTGGACGCTCGGCCTTGCGTTGATCCTGGCAAACCGGCTCCTCGATGGGCTGGATGGGGCGGTCGCGCGCATCAACGGCCCGACGCACAGGGGGGCATTCCTCGATATCACGCTCGACTTTGTCTTTTATGCGCTGGTTCCGCTCGGCTTTGCCGTGCATGATCCTGCCGTGTTTGCGCTGCCGGCGGCAGTCCTGATCGTCTCCTTCGTCGGAACAGGATCATCCTTTCTCGCCTTTGCCGTCATCGCCACGAAAATGGGAAAGCAGGCCGCCGATTTTCCCTCGAAAGGCATCTATTATGCCGGCGGATTGGCCGAGGGTTTCGAGACGATTGCCGTTTTCGCTGCCATGTGCCTGTTCCCGCCAAGCTTCCCGTTGATTGCCTTCATCTTTGCCGCGGTCTGCGGCATGACCACGGTCCTGCGCTGGTACCAGGGCTGGGTGGTTTTTGCCGGACCGACTGAGCGCAACTGATCGACCGACACAGCAACCAGCGGCATGGCATCATGCAGTGTGGAACTGAAATCGGTCGCGCACGTTGCCCGGATCAAGGCTGAGGCGCAAAATCATCCATTTCGAGTTGGAAAATTCGAGCAGCGCTGGATTTCCGTCTCATGCTTTCTGCATCACGGTGCAAATGCCGGTCGTTCACCCGGATTTGAGTTGCTGGTGATCTGATTATCCGTTTCTTGATTGCATGGACGGGTGCAAACGCAATAAGCCCGCGATTGGGGGGAACGAGCCATTGACCAGACCGAAACCGAAGCTTTCACGGCTTGATCTGAACGCAGGCGAATGCGCCGCGCATGTGTGCGTTGCAGGCTGGTCGTGCCACCATGGCTGAAACGAGCGTTGGTACAAAAAGCAAATTCTGGCGCTTCGGCCCTCTGGCCTTGATCGGTCTTGGTCTCGTGCTGGCCTATGCGTTTGGTCTTCAAGACCACTTCAGTCTCGGCTTTCTCGCGGACAAGCGCGATGAACTGCGGAACTTCGTGGATCAACGCTATCTGCTGTCCGCCGCGTGCTTCGTTGCAGTCTATATTCTGGCCGTGGCCGTTTCCTTTCCGGCGGCGTCAATCCTGACGATTTTTGGCGGCTTTCTGTTCGGCTGGATATTTGGCGGCGCCTTGGTGGCCGTCGGAGCGACCATTGGTTCGGCGCTTGTGTTTCTCGCTACCCGTTCTGCATTTGGCGAATTCCTGCGGCACCGGGTCGATGGCGTCGTCAAAAAGCTTGCCGACGGTTTTCGCAGGAACGCGTTCGGCTATCTGCTTGCCATCCGGCTGGCGCCGATCTTTCCCTTCTTCGTGGTGAACATCGCGGCAGCGCTGTTCGACATCAGCCTCAGCCGCTTCGTCGCTGCGACCTTTTTCGGTATCCTGCCCGGGACATTTGCCTATGCCTATCTCGGTCAGGGTGTCGATAGCGTGCTCGTGGCGGCAAAGGCCGCCGGAAGGGAAGCGACTGTCTCCGATCTGGTGACGCGGGACATCACGCTCGCATTCCTTGTGCTGGCTGTTGTCGCTGCCGTTCCCCCTGTTGTCTCGCAGCTGCGGCAACGGAGCGGCAGTGCGTGAAACGGAAAGCGCTTGAGATGGTGTGAAAGACGTTTTTGCACGAGACTATAACGACACAGGATACGCCCGCGGGCGTTTCGAAATATCCGGGAGAAACAACTTCATGCGTTCGATCACCAAGTTCCTCGCAGCAGCGCTTGTCGCCAGTCTGACAGCTGTTGCGCCGGCATCCGCTCTCGATGTCTCCGACTGGACGAAGATCGAAAAAGCGGCCATCGGCCAGACGGTCTATTTCAACGCCTGGGGCGGGTCTGAAAACATCAATGCCTATCTCGAATGGGTTGGCGATGAAATGAAGCGGCGCTACGATGTGACGGTCACCCAGGTGAAGCTGGAGGATACGGCGAGCGCCGTCAGCAAGGTGGTTGCGGAAAAGGCGGCGGGCAAGAACGAAGAGGGATCCGTCGATCTCATCTGGATCAACGGCGAAAACTTCGCCTCGATGAAGCGCCAGGGCCTTCTCCTGACGCCGGGATGGGCGACAGCACTGCCCAACTGGACCTATGTCGATATCGACAACCAGCCGACGACATTGACCGACTTTACCGAACCGACCGATGGGCTCGAAAGCCCATGGGGCGGTGCAAAGATGGTATTTTTCTACGATGAGGCGCGAACCGACAAGGCTGGTTTGCCCGACAATACGGCGCAGCTTCTGGATTGGGCAAAGCGCAATCCGGGACGGTTTTCCTACCCTGCCCCGCCCGATTTCATCGGCTCGTCCTTTCTCAAGCAGGTGCTGAGCGAGGTCATCGACGACCGTGCAAAACTGCGCGCGCCTGTCGAAGAGGCGAGCTTCGAACGGACCGTGGAGCCGCTCTTTGTCTATCTCGACGCGCTCCACAAGGTTGCCTGGCGGTCTGGCAAGGCCTTCCCGCAAAACTATCCCGACATGAAACAGAAGCTTGCGGATGGCGAGCTGGATATCATCTTTGCGTTCAACCCGGCTGAGGCGTCTTCTGCAATTGCAGCCGGTGAGCTTCCCGACAGTGTCCGATCCTTCACATTCTCGGGCGGTACCCTGGGCAATACCCATTTCGTGGCCATTCCCTACAATGCCAATGCAAGGGAGGGGGCACTTCTTACCGCCAATTTCCTGCTCTCGCCTGAGGCCCAGCTGCGCAAACAGAACCCGCAATACTGGGGTGATCCGACTGTTCTTGCCATGTCGAAGCTTCCGGACGCGGACCGCGCCGCCTTCGAAGCGCTTGATCTTGGTGTCGCAACCCTGACACCCGACAAGCTCGGGCCTGTCATTTCCGAACCCCATGCCAGCTGGATGGAGCGCATCGAGACCGAATGGCGCCGGCGTTATGCCAGCGGCAACTGATCCATGACCCCGATGCGGGCGAGCGCGCTCAAGGGAAGCCGTGCCGTGGCGGTCTATGCCAGATCCGCAACGCTGCTGACGGTGGCGTTGCTGACCTTGCCGCTCTCGTTCGGTCTTCTGGGCACGGCACTCCCCGCTTTCGGCTACCTTCCGGCGCTCGGGGGGCGGGAATTCAGTCTGGATCCATTTGTTGCGCTGCTGGCGGTTCCGGGGTTGAAGTCCTCCGTTCTGCTCAGTCTGGCAAGCGGCTTCACAGCTACGATTGTTTCTGTCCTGGTGACCGCGATGTTCCTGGCAGCCTTTGCCGGAACACGCATGCTCAGCCGCCTGCAGCACGCGCTCTCTCCGCTGCTTGCGATTCCACACGCCGCAGCCGCCTTTGGTCTGGCCTTTCTGATTGCGCCATCCGGCTACCTTGTCCGGCTCGCGGCCCCCTTCGCAGGGATCGACCGACCGCCGGACCTCCTGATCCCTCACGACCCGCTCGGTCTCTCCATGACGGCGGGGCTCGTCTTGAAGGAGATGCCGTTTCTGTTCCTCGTCTCGCTCGCCGCCTTGCCGCAGGTCGATCTTGTTGCCGCCCGGCAGCTTTCTGCTTCGCTCGGCTATGGACGCATCGCCGGATTTTTCTTTCTGGTGTGGCCTGCCATGTATCGCCAGATACGCTTTGCCGTTTACGCCGTCCTTGCCTATTCGAGCTCCGTTGTCGATGTCGCCTTGATCCTTGGTCCGAACCTGCCGGGAACGCTTGCCACCCGGCTTTTGGAATGGATGAACGACCCCGATCTGTCCAAACGCTTTCTCGCCTCCGCCGGTGCGATCCTTCAGCTTGGCGTGACGGCGACAGCGCTTGTGTGCTGGTATGCTTTGGAGCGAACGGGCGGGGTCATGCTTGCTGCCTTCCGTGACCGCGGGCGTCGATTTCGCAATGACCGAAGCCTGAGGATTGCCGTCGCCAGCGTCGTGGTTGTCATCGGCGCAACCGTTTTCAGCGGCATCGTCCTCCTGGCTGCCTGGTCGGTGGCGGGCCCCTGGCAGTTTCCGGACCTGATGCCACAGGACATGACATTGCGAACCTGGCAGAGCGCCTGGCCGCGCATTGGTGGAGCGCTCATCACCACATTGGTGGCAGGCCTCCTGTCCACAGCGGTCGCAGTGCTCCTGACGATCGGCTGTCTCGAACGCGAGACGCAGACCGGCCGAAACGGCGGGCAAAACGCGCTTCTGCTGCTCTATCTTCCGCTCATCGTGCCGCAGATCACCTTTCTCTTCGGCCTGCAGCTTCTGTTCATCGGCAGTGGATTCTCGCACCGGTTTGCAGCGCTCGTTCTTTCGCATCTTGTTTTCGTCCTGCCCTATGTCTTCCTTTCGCTATCGGATGCGTGGCGCCAGTTCGACAAACGCTACGACGTTCTGGCCGCGGCACTCGGCAGCTCTCGCCTGGCAGCACTTCTCGCCATACGGTTGCCAATGCTGACACGCGCGATCCTGACAGCTTTTGCCGTAGGGTTTGCCGTCTCCGTCGGCCAGTATCTGCCGACCGTTCTGGTCGGCGAAGGACGGCTGCAGACGATCACCACCGAAGCCGTGGCGCTCGCCTCCGGCGGCAACCGCCGGGTGATCGGCGTCTATGCGCTGCTTCAGACACTCCTGCCGTTTATCGCTTTTGCCGTTGCGGCTTTCGTTCCTGCGCTGCTTTATCGAAACCGCCGTGCCATGCAGGTTTGAACGATGATGAACATAAACACCACGACTGGCCCAGAACTCATTGGCCCAAAACTCACTGGCCCAGGACACACTGGCCTCAAGCTCACCGGCATTGAGATCCGGCTTCAGGACCGGCGGTTGATTGCGCTGTCGGCGCACGTCGCCCCTGCTGGTGTGCTGACCGTGATGGGGCCTTCGGGGTCGGGTAAATCGACGCTTCTTGCCTATATTGGCGGCTTTCTCGATCCCGTTTTCAGCGCGCGGGGACAGGTCGCGATCGAGGGAGTAGACCTCACCGATCTTGCGCCGGAGGAGCGCCGGACGGGCATCCTGTTTCAGGACCCTTTGCTTTTCCCCCATATGTCGGTGGGCGCCAATGTGGCCTTTGCGGTTTCTCCGGGGATATCCGGCCGCAAGGAAAGGCGGCGCATCGCGACCGAGGCGCTTGTCGAGGTGGAACTGGGCGATTTTGCCGACCGGGATCCTGCAACCCTTTCCGGCGGTCAGAAGGCACGTGTGGCCTTGGCCCGGGTGCTTGTTTCCCGCCCAAGGCTGCTTCTGCTGGACGAACCGTTTTCCAAGCTTGATATGGCTCTTCGCCACCAGATGCGCCAACTCGTCTTCGCAAAAGCACGCAACGCCGGCCTGCCGGTCATTCTCGTGACCCATGACGAAGCCGATGCGCAAGCCGCCGGCGGTGAGATCCACCGGTTGGACGGCAGCGCGGAGCAATCCTCTTGAGCACTGGAAGTGACGGGATGCGTTCGGAGATGAAAGCCAGGGCTCCCAAACGCGTTGTTCTCCTGGGTGGAGGCCATGCCCATGTCGAAGTCGTTCGTCAACTGGGGACCGCCGGCCTGTCGGCAGACATCATCCTTGTGTCGCCCTCCCGCTACGCGCCTTATTCCGGCATGTTGCCTGGTTATATCGCCGGCCAATATGGGTTCGAGGATTTCAACATCGACCTGCAGGCGCTCTGCCAACGCTCCGGCATCACGTTTCGGGAAGGTCTGGCGACCGGACTGGAGCCGAATGCGCGCCGGGTGCAGCTCGAAGATGGGGTCTGGCTCGACTACGACGTTCTGTCGGTCGACATAGGTTCGACGCCAAGTCTTCCAAACGGCATTTCGGCTGGTGTCTCCGTCAAGCCGATCGCCAGTTTCACAGAGCGTCTGGGCCGGTTGGACAGCCTGGCCGGCAGTTCGCCCTCTCCGCTTCGCCTTGCCGTCGTGGGACAGGGGGTCGCGGGTGTCGAGGTCGCTCTGGCGCTCAAATCCCGGCTCGACAGGCTCGGAACGGCGGAGTTGCGCGCAGGCGGTGGCGTCGAGATCCATCTTGTCGGGCGCTCGGCTCGGCTTATTCCGGAGCGTGGAAAAATGGCCCGCGTCATGGTGGGAAAGGCGCTGTCGCGGCGCGGTATTGCGCATCATCCGGGATTTGATGTCGTTGCCGTGGAGAACAGCAAACTTATTGCCCGGGATGGCAGAAAGCTGGGCGTTGACGAGGTTGATCTGGACGACGTCAAGCGGCGCACCGCCCTGGTTGCGGCAAACCGGGCTGGCGCTGGATGCCGATGGGTTCATTCGTGTGGATGCGCAATTGCGGTCGGTGTCCCATCCGAACGTCTTTGCCGCCGGCGATGTCGCAGCATTGATCGACCCCCGTCCCAAGGCCGGCGTCTTCGCCGTGCGCGCAGGCCCCGTCCTGGCTCGGAATATACTGAGCACACTCGGTGGCGCGCCGTTGACGGAATTTCGGCCGCAGCCCGCATGGCTGGTGCTGATCTCGTTGGCCGATGGACGGGCTATTGCCGACAAATGGGGCTTTGCCGCCACAGGTCGATGGGTCAATGCCTGGAAACACTGGACCGATACCCGTTTCATTCGTCGTTTTCAGCCATGATACCCCTTGTCACGCCACAGGGTGGGCTATGATAGGCTCAGCCTGTTCACGCTGAAATTGCTCAGCTGGTCTTTGCTCCGGTAAGTCGGGCGAGCAGATCCGGCAAGCCACGCGGCATGCCGTCGCCGGCCGAAATCAGGCCGCGATGCTCAAGCTCCCTGGACAGGCGGTAGATGATCGGCAATCGCAACCCGCTGCGCGCGCAAAAGTCTTGAGCCCCGAACACTTCGTCCGGCGTGCCCTCGATCAGGATCTTCCCGGCTGCAAAGACCGCGACCCTGTCGGCCCACGCATAGGCCATGTCCATGTCATGCGTGGCGACGACGACAGCAACACCCCGCGCTGCCAGATTATGCAGCGTCTCGGTCAGATCCTCGACCCCCTTCGGATCGAGACCGGCTGTCGGTTCGTCCAGGAGCAGGACGGAGGGCGACATGGCGAGAACGCCGGCAATGGCGACGCGCTTGCGCTGCCCGAAGCTCAACAGATGCGTTGGCCGGTGGGAGAGCGCTTCGATCCCCATGGCCTTCAGCGCCTGTGCCACGCGAATACGCGCGTCCTCGGTCGAAAGGCCGAGATTGAGCGGTCCGAATGATACATCCTCGAAGACACTGGCCGCGAAAAGCTGGTCATCCGGATCCTGCAGGACAAGCCCGACCTGCGACCTGAGGTCCGTCAGGCCTTTGCGATTGTAGCTGACGGGTGTGCCATCGAGCAGCACCTTGCCGGTTGACGGCCTGAAGGAACCGTTGAGCGTCGATAGCAAGGTGGACTTTCCAGCGCCGTTGGCTCCGAGGATCGCCAGCTTTTCCTGGCGACGGACAACCAGCGATGCCTGGTCAAGGGCCATGGTTCCGTCTTCATAGGTGAAGGTTACATCGCGGGCTTCGAGGATCATCCGAGCCACCGCAGGATGAAAAACGTGCCGAAAAGCAGACTTCCGATCACCAGCAATCGCGCTGTCGATGCGGGTGTTTCCACCGAAATGAAATGCAGCCTGCCGGTATAGCCCCTTGCGGCAAGTCCTGCCTCCATCCGCCTTGCACGACCGAGCACCCGGGGCAGCAGAGAGGCGAGCAGCAGGCCGCTTGATTTCAGCATTCGACGATTGCCATTAAAGCCGAGGCGAGCCCCGAGCGACCGCTGGCCGGCTTCCAGGCAATCAAGCAGCAGCCAGATGATCCGGAACATCACCATGGCGATATCGGAAATCTCGGCATTCAGCCCCATGCGCTGAAGCAACTGGAGAATGCTGGAAAGAGGTGTCGTCAAGGCCAGGAAAAGCAGGGCTGAAACACAGGCGCTGCTTCTGAGCGCAATGAACAAGGCCTTTTCCATGCCCGCAGTCGAGACCAGCGAGACCGTCGGCAGGGAAGCGACCGTGGTAACCGAAACGAGTTGCGCCAAAGTGCCCGTTGCAATGAACAGAAGCGGGATGCGTGCGGATCGCACGATGTCGCGCCACGACAGGCCTGCCCCGGCTGTCATCAAAGCGAGCATGGCAGCGAGGATGATGACCTGGCCGATCCATCCCGCCGCAATCAGCGAAACAACCATGGTTCCAAATGCAAGGAGGAGCTTCTCACCGGCGGCGTGATGCCGCCACCGGTTTGTCTGCGCGCAGCGATCGATTGCCCGCATCGGCTATTTCGGATCCGCGGTTTTCGCAGACGACGTCCTGCGCCCGAAATAAAACCCGACAAGGCCCGCACCGATCGCCGCCTGAAGGGCAAACAGCAGGCTTTCGATCTCGCCGCTCGGCGGTTCCCAAAGCGGCGCAGCCCAGGGTTTGTAGTCAGGTTGTATTTGGGTGATCGCGGCTTCGGCCTCGCCATCCGAGCCGCCGAATTCGGCGTCGCCGCCATGGTGGATAACCAGCGGCAGGATTGCCAGGGCAATGACGGCAGACAATATCCAGAGATTGCGTTTCAGCATGATCAGGCCTTCGCGGAAAAGATGTTGAGAGCGTTCAGTTCGCCGCGGCTGTAGCGCTGCAGAAGATTGAAGACGATCACGGTGAGCAGGCCTTCGCTGATGGCAAGCGGCACCTGGGTAAACGCAAAAATTCCGAGGAACTTGGCGGCAGCGCCCGTCATCCCGGAGACCGGGTCAGGGAAAGCCATGGCAAGCTGGAGGGAGGTCGTGACATAGGTTGCAAGATCGCCAAACGTTGCCGCAAAGAAGATCGCGACGGCGCCGCTGAAGCCTGCCCCGGTTATGCCCTTGAACAGTCCATAGGCGACGAAGGGGCCGACGATGGCCATCGAAAAGACATTGGCGCCGAGCGTCGTCAGTCCGCCATGGGCCAGCAGCAGTGCCTGAAACAAAAGCACGATGGTGCCGAGGACCGTCGTCACAGTCGGTCCGAACAGGGATGCAGCAAGACCCGTTCCCGTCGGATGCGAGCAGCTTCCGGTAACGGACGGGATCTTCAAGGCGGAGAGGACGAAAACGTAAGCGCCGGAGGCCGCCATCAGCAGCTTGACCTCGGGCTTCTCCCTGACCAGCGTCACGATGCGCCGGGCTCCATAGATCACGAACGGCGCTGAAACCACGCTCCAGCCAACCGCATGCGCGGCCGGCAGATAGCCTTCCATAATATGCATAGCGCACCCTCTGCCACGCCCGCCGCGTGGCCCGAAAAAGTCGCCACGGATGTCGTGGCCCAGTGATGGCAGGTCTCCTGGCTCGCGGGTCTTGGCTCGGTCCGCCTTATCAGCCGATCATTCGGCCAATGGCATTGTTGGACGTCGCTCACCGCTTACAGTTGCGGGGGCAGCCACGGTTTTGGCCCCTGATGGGTAGTCCTCACCGTGTTCCCTTTTCATCCGCCATCCCTTGGTCAGGCGGAACCATCAATTAAAACTATTAGGCCCGGCCTTTGCAAATGACAACGGAGCGACACAGAAATTCCTCAGGTTGCACAAAGTGCCGCATTGCGAATGCGCGAAAATACGTCTACGCAGCGAGGTGAAGGGGATCAAACCGTATGGCGGCAATCGCGTCAGACATGGCGAAAATGGTGCGCATTCTGTGCGCCCTTGCCCTGTTGTGCGTCGGTTTTGCCCACAAGGTCCCCGTTGTCGACGCGGCGCTCTCCACTTCAGAGATTGCATCCTACACCCTGCCGGACGGAACTCTTCCCGAGCTATGCCTTCCCGGTCAGGGGGATGACGACAAGCACTCCGATCACGACCTGCGGACCGGCTGCGAGGCCTGTCGCATCGCGGCCTCGATCGTCGTGCCCACGCCGGCCGATTCGATCGGACAGGCAGTCGTTGTCGGAGCGGAAGTCCTGCTGCCGATGCGTCGCGAAGCCTTCTATCGCCAGCTTTTCCCCCCGAATGCGACCCCGCGCGGTCCCCCTGCCGGCCTGACTGCCTGAAGCCGTTGCTGCAAACTGCAGCAACACCGCAGTCATTGCCGGTAGACGTTCCGCACAGACGGACGTGATGACCGGCGCAGCGTCGGACACCGTGTCATGTTCTACAGGACCGCATTGGGCGATGTGTCGCCCGCACTCCCGATTGATCTTCTGATTCCTGCTGCAAGCCCCAAGGGTGGAAGCCGCAGGGCTCCCCAGGCGTGCAGGCTGATTGCGCCGCGCACCCGAATTCTTTTACGGGATTTTCCCGGGTCTGCCGAATTCCGGATAAAAGATGGCTGTATTGCCCTTTATCAGTCTCTCAGCGATGGGCGCCGGCAAATTCTGGATATCCTCGGACCCGGTTCCCTTCTCGGTTTGTCTATCGGAAATTTTGCAGAGTGCAGCGCCGAAACGCTCACGTTCACACAGATTGAACCGATAAAAGGTCCGCTGAGCGATGTCACCACAGGCTCGGCCCTTCGACAGATGCTGCGCCGATCGCAGGCGCTGGCAACCTTGCTCGGGCGCAAGACGGCGCAGGAAAAGGTCGCCTCCGCTCTCCTCGATCTCTCGCGACAGTTTGCAAGGCCCGCGAAAACGCCGGGCCTCGGGAAAACAACCTTCAGGCTCTACCTCACGAGGGCCGATCTCGCCGACTGGCTCGGCCTGACGCTTGAAACGGTCAGCCGTTGCCTGAGCAGCTTCAAGCGCCAGGGCCTGATTGCGTTCAAGCACCCGGAGATCATTACCGTCACCGATGAGGCCGCCTTGTCCCTCCTCGCTTCGGGTCAGCCCGCGTCTGCACAGCGGACGCCGGCACCCGGCAAAACCTCTTCTCAAACGTCATAACACTGGGGAAAAACTGCTATGACCATGACAACTGCAATGCCTGATGGGCGAGCCGAACAGGCATCGTCCAGATCGTTCTACTTCGTCGCCTGGCGCTGGCATTTTTATGCCGGTCTTTATGTGGCACCGTTCCTGATCATGCTCGCCTTGACAGGCCTGATGATGCTTTGGACAAGCGTTATCTCCGGTCGCGATGGTGAAAAATACTACACGGTCACGCCTGCGCAGACGCAGGTCGCCCTGTCGGTTCAAGCAGACGCCGCCCGCGCCGCCATCCCTGATGGCAAGGTGGTCCAGTATATCGCTCCGCGCACGGAAGACGGCGCTGCAATCTTCCGGGTCAACAAGGGCGATGCCTCGTCGATGGTGGCGGTTGATCCCTACAGCGGCGCTGCGCTGGGCAGTTGGGACCGTCGCAACGGGCTCTACGATCTCGCCAACACGATCCACGGCACGCTGATGATCGGCGATCTGGGCGACCGGCTGATCGAAGTGGCTGCGGGTTTCGGTATCGTCCTTATCGTCACCGGGCTTTATCTCTGGTGGCCGCGCGACGGAAAAGGCTTTGCAAGCGTGCTGGTACCGCAGTTTACGGCTCGCGGTCGCCAGCTGTGGAAGTCGCTGCACGTGACCATCGGCTTCTACATCTCCCTCATCCTCGTTGTCTTTCTCCTGTCAGGCCTCTCCTGGGCCGGTATCTGGGGCGACAAATTCACCCAGGCGTGGAGCACGTTTCCGGCTGCGAAATGGGACAATGTTCCCCTTTCCGATGCAACCCATGCCAGCATGAACCATGGCGGCGTCAAGGAGGTGCCATGGACGCTGGAGCAGACGCCGATGCCGATGTCAGGATCGGATGCCGGCAAGGCTGGGCTTCCCGCAGGCGTTCCTGTTGATGTCGACAGCATTGTGGCCTTTGCCCGCTCGATCGGCTTCGACAACCGTTTCCAGCTCGCCTTTCCATCGCAGGAAACCGGTGTCTGGACGCTGTCGCGTGATACGATGAGCAATGACAGCGGCAACCCGCTGTCGGACCGAACGGTGCATATCGACCAATATACCGGCAAGATTCTCGCTGATGTCGGCTTCAACGATTACGGCGTCCCCGGCAAGGCGATGGCCGTGGGCATTGCCTTCCACGAGGGCGACATGGGCGTCTGGAATATCGCGCTTGTCACGGCATTTTGTCTGTCGATCATCTTCATGTCGGTCAGCGGTATCGTCATGTGGTGGAAGCGCCGCCCCGCCGGTGCGCTACGCCTCATGGCTCCGGCCGCGCCTGCGGATATGAGGCTCTGGAAGGGTGGTGCGCTCATCATGATCGCGGTCTCCCTGCTGTTCCCGCTGACAGGCGCGGTGCTGCTGACCGTGATCGCCCTCGACTATCTCATCGTCCGTCGCGTCAAGCCGCTGAAGCGCGCGCTCAGCTGACGGTCCCCTCTCTCATGGAAGGCGGGCGCTCATGGCGCCTGCCAACATCTCAAGGAAACACCAATGAAAAAACTTGCTACAAAATTCGCGATGGTCACCCTCGTCGTGCTGGGCTTCGTTTCGGCATCGATTGCCCACGAATTCAGGCTTGGCGACATAGAAATCGGTCACCCCTACGCCCGCGCCATGCTACCCGGCGCAAAGGTCGGCGGGGGATATCTCAAGCTCACCAATGAAGGCGATGTCGATGACAGGCTGATCGGCGCGACGTCGGACAGGGCCGGATCGGTCCAGTTGCACGAAATGAAAATCGAAAACGACGTCATGATCATGCGCGAGCTGGGGGATGGCATCGTGGTTCCGACAGGCCAGACCGTGGAGCTGAAGCCAGGTGGCTACCACGTGATGTTCATGGATGTGAAGGAGCCCTTCAAGGAGGGAGAAACGATCAAGGCGAAGCTGACCTTCGAAAAGGCTGGATCGATCGATGTCGGTTTCGTTGTCGGCGAACCAGCCGGTAGCGCTCCGGAATCGAAGCACGACGGTCATTCCAACCATGGTGACCATTCCCACATGCAGACGGACCCGCAATCCGGAGACCCCGGCGAATCGATCGTTGCTAAAATGAAAGCCATCTTTGAGACCGCTGAAAAGCCGCTCACAGTCGCGCCGGTGGTTGTCGAGGGCGACTGGGCGATCGCCGGATGGATCCAGGATGGTCGTGGCGGTCGTGCACTGCTGAAGAAAACGGGCGAAGGCTGGAGCATTCACCTTTGCAGCGGCGATGGCCTGAAGCAGGCGAATGCCCTGAAATCAATGGGCCTGCCCGAAGACCAGGCAGATGCGCTTTCTGCAAAACTCCTGGATGCTGAAGCGCATGTCGATCCAAAGACCCTGGCACTCTTCGCGAGCTTCGAAGGGACCGTCATGGTTGAGGGCACGGAAAACCATAGCGGCCACGACGCGCACAAGGCGCATGGAAAATGACGGGTTAGCTTCTCAATTTGCCGCCAGGCGATGCGTGTCAAATTCCCCGGGCTGTCATGAGATTTGTTTCGTCAGGTGACAGCCCTGGGAGTGGCGCAGGAAGAATGGCGGCTTGGCATGTCCGTTGCGAAATTTGGTCTGTGCGTCCTGCAGCTGGTGCTATCAGGCTTCCGCGCCAATCAGACAGCTTTCCAAAAGGTGACCGTCACCGTGATCGAGATGCCACGCCGGCAACCGCGAAGGTTTTGAAATCGAGATGATCCAAGAGGTCTACCGGCGCCCGGCAACACACTCTTGGGCTCTGACGCCTGACCCATATTGGGAAAACGATTGCAAGTTTTTCGAAACCATGTCATATACGGACTCAGATATTTTTATTTAAGGAGTTTTTCAGATGGTTCGTCGTGTTTTATTTCTTTCTGCGGCTCTTCTCTGTGGTTCGGTTTCCATTGCCCATTCTACCCCGGCTACGCTTGTGGCTGGTTGCACGGCCGGAAGCTGTGATGCCGTTGTGATCGCGGAAATCGCGGCTCTCGGAAGGCTTACGCCGCTCAAAGGGATGCGAGAATCGACCTTTTGCTCGCTGCCCTCGCATCGGTTCAGCCAACAAGCCCAGCTGTAAAGGCTGCGATCAGCCGCGCGATCGGTACGATTGGCGCTTCGTATACTCCTCGCCTGAACGGCGCGTCGCTGTTGCCAGCCTTCAGGCGGCGTTCAATCAGAAGCAGGTTGCAACTGCCGCAACCGTCGTGAATCCGGTCGCAGTTAACCCTGTCGCAGTGAACGACGACGCACAACGAATCGCGACACCGTCAAGCGTGAACACTCCGCAGGACCGCTCCAGCAGCCCGGCCTGATCGAGCACTCTGATCAATTTGTCTCTAAAGAACGCCTCTTTATGGGGCGTTTTTGTTTTGCGCTTTTTGTTCAGTTTTGGTTCGGACTGGAATGCACTACAGTTAACTCTTAGCGATGTGCACTCCGCCGGAAGACCGCACCAAAAATGTGGTTTGCATCGCGCCGGAATTAATGCTTAGAAAAAAACGCTTGGAGCCTTGCAAATGAGAAAAAACATGCTGCTAGCTGCCGGTTTTTTCGTGACAGCCGCGATCGGCAGCACGATTTTATTGATGCAGGAACTGGGGCCTTTCTCGACGCACGATGCATCCCAGCCTGGAGCTCTTAATCATCCCCGTAGTCAGGAGAGTTTGGAATACGGATATTCATCCTATTCAAAAAAACTCGTCCTTGATGATTGTTTCATCGGTATGCAGATGCTCGTTTTCAACGGGGCTCCGAGCGAGACGATCGTGGCCTTTGATAAAAAATGCGAAAACATTGCGTCCGAGATCGTCGCCACGACGCCAAGCAATTCCTATGCCTGGTGGGTAAAGGCTTTTGCCCACGCTGCCTTGGGTGAAGAAAAACAATTCAATGAGAGCATAAGACAGTCACAATTGACCGGGCCAAACGAACAGTGGGTCGCAGACCTCCGCGTGAGATTTTCCGAAGAAAATCTTGGGCTTCTTGATGATGATACAAAAAGGACGCATGAAAAGGATCTTGCGCTTCTTGCCGGCAGTACACGTGGCGCGCAAACGATTGCTGCACAATATGTGAAAAATCCAAATTTCCGAGAACGAATTATAAAAATTGTCGAGAAATTACCTGCCGCCAAGCAACAAAATTTCCTTTCTAGAGTTCGCATTGCAAAGGTACAGGGTTGAGTGGAGCTGTGAGTCACAGAGAAGGTTGCATGCTCGTTTCGCCTCAAGACGTGAAAATATGAATTCAAATAATTCTCAACGCTTCCAGATAAACAATCAGCTTATGTGGGTTGTGTTGCTGGTGGCTATGTTCTCGCCTGTTTTTTTTGGCAGCAACAGGCCGGTTTTCTGGTTGATGTGGGCGCTTTTTCTATCGATTACTGCAGCCTGGTGGTTTGCTCGGATGGCCGTATCAAACGCTGTGCTGCGGATTCCGCTACGCAATGTCCGATGGATGGCGGCAGGATTTGGTCTGTTTGCTGCCTATATGCTTGTGCAAATTCTGCCCCTGGGGAGCCTGGCAGCAGATGTCTACTCAACAGCGGACCCGTCAATTGCCATAAAGACGAACACGATCTCACTTGCACCGGGCAACACTGTCCTCGCTTTCGACGCGTTGGCTATCCTACGGTGTCATCTTCTTTTTCACCCTACAGGTCTGCGCCAACAGCGTGCGGGCAAAGTCGATGATGAACCTCCTGTTCTGGATTGTCGTGATCCACGCAAGCATTGGCCTTTTGCTTCTATTTCAAATCGGCGATACGATTTTTGGTATCGAGAAATGGGCCTATCGTGGGTTCTGCGACTGGCGGGTTCGTCAATCGTAACTCGTTCGCAACATTTCTGGCGTTCGGCAGTGTTCTTGGTACGATACAACTGACGCAAGGCATTGCGGGAGCGGAGAGCAATCAAGGACGAAAAAGAGGCTTTTTTGAAGTATACTTCGAAAAGGATGGTGTCTTTCCGATTTTGGTAGGAATGCTCTTGATTGTCGTGGCCCTGATTGCCACGAATTCGAGGATGGGTCTTTTTGCAGCATGCTGTGGCATGTTTACTGTGTTGATGCTTGCCATGATCAAGATGCCTGGGGGAAACGGGCTCAAGGTCATTCTGCCGGCGCTTGCTTTCGTTCCGCTGACAATCGGCGCAAGTATCCTTATCTATGGTTCCACGCTGGTCGAGCGGCTTGATGGCCAGGAAGCATCCCAGGATGCCGAATTAAGGCTGAACCTCTATCGACAGGTCATTGAAATGATAAAAACCCGATATCTGACGGGTTTTGGCGGGGACAGTTTTGAACAGGCCTATCCGCTTTTTCACCAGATATCCGTCGATGTCGACGTGACCTGGGAAAAGGCCCACTCGACCTATCTCGCCCTGTGGGCCGAATATGGACTTGTTCTTCGGCAGCATACCTCTGCTCATATTCGGGGTTCTGTTTTTCAGATTGCTGATCGCCTATCTCCGGAGCGCCAATCCTGACCCGACAATGCTGGCGGCGCTGGGCGTCATTCTTGTTGGTGCAATACATTCACTGGTGGATTTCAGCCTGGAGATACAGGCTGTCGCGTTTGTTTTTGCCATCGTCACAGCCGCCGGTTACGCTCGCATTATTGAGCGAAGCAACGCACGAAGCTCTGCTGCGAGATGATAGTAGGATCGATCAAACGGCTGTTTGGCCTCACGAACA
>CAWGHM010000001.1:0-86096 GCA_963822365.1 uncultured Alphaproteobacteria bacterium | reverse complement strand
ATCGGTACGATGTCGCTACCCGGAATGTTTTGCTGAAATCACCCACTGCCGACCCACTCAGAGCTTCGGCATCAGCATTTCAAACGGTCTCGACCATCCCCCAGCGCCATGGCGGAATGGGCGGACGATTACAACAATTTCCGGCCGCACGCATCGCTCGAACACCACCCCGGCAGCCTATGCCAGGACCATCGCCGAAACCGGCTCCAACGCTAAGCAATGTGGAAGCTTCGCGTTTCCGCCGGTTGCTCCCATAGCGCCATTTGACATATCAAAAACCGCCGAGGCTCCAGTCGCTGACGGATGAACGTTTAGTGGCAGGTCACCGGCAAGGCCCATGGCTCTGGATTCACCCAATTTTGCCACTTGACGATTTTGTTCGCCGTTGGTGAAACGCCGATATGGTGTGGTCCAGTCTGAGATTTAAGCCCAGGTTTTGGGTAGGTATGCTGCTTGTTGCCGCAAGTTACGGCCTTTGCATAAACCACATGGTGACAGCGTCGGGGTTATATGGGCGAACCCAAGGCTACCCGTTCTCATTGGGGTTCGTTGCAAGCATGGCAATGGTGGCTGCGATTGGCAGCTGGGCGATGGCGACCGGTGTGCACCGCTTAAAGCCCAAATGGAAATCAAAGACAGACGGCTTGATGTTGAGCCATGAGCGTAAGCGTACAATTTCTGAAGAAGCGTGACCCGACACCCCTGGATCAATTGGAAACGGCTATACTTGACTTACATTGTTGTTGGATCGGAGCAACTTAACCCTGCCTCGGATATGCCAGGACCATCGCCGAAACCGGCTCCACCGCGACGCAATGTGGAAGCTTCGCGTTTCCACCGGTTGCTCCCACCGCGCCATCTGGCATATCAAAAACCGCCGAGGCTCTAATCGCAGCCGGATAAGAGTTTAGTGGCAGGTCGCAATTTCGCAACGCCGCGATCATCTAACGTCCTGCGATCGAATGAAAAGAACAATATCTGAGACCAAATCTTCTATTTTGTTGTCAAAGTTGAATATCGGAATTCGATTTCTCAGTCGCAAAGGCGCGATACTTGTGCTCATCGTCTTGGCACACTAAGGCGGTGGGGATGCCTACAAGCTTGCATAAGACGTTCAAGTGATATCGCCATCCAAGGCCTACCGTCAGTCCGGCATAGATATCGATAAGGTCTTCCGCACTGTCGGGAAATGCTCGAGATTGAATTCGGCCATGAGAATGTTTCTCAAATTGATCGCCCACCGCTAAATCGTTTTGATCAACCGCATTGATATGAACTGTATGAGGCACATGAACGAAGTCATAGTCTTCGAGTTGCTCCGCCACCAACCGATATAATTCTAATGTTTTTTCTCTATGGGACGCGTCATGGAAAAAAGGCGTGGCGGAGTGGTTAATGCCAACCGTTCTCTTCGTTCCACGAATTGTTCGACCGTAACCTTCTAACGTAAGAACGAAGTCTGGCTCGTAAAGCGCCCTGAACGTCAAATCAAGACGCCTAAGCAACATGACTGAGTTAACATCGCGGACGCTAATGTAAGAACATAGGCTAAATAACCTTCGGGATGCCTGTAAATCCAAGTGAACCCCTTGGACTCCGATTCTCTCGATTCGAATATCGCACCCTGCGGCGTGGGCTACCTCCACGATTCGTAACATAATTCTAATGTGCTCGTCAGACCAGAAAAGTCCCCCCCCCCGCGAATACCAATGTGTCTCCACGAGCTAGGTACGCTAAAGGGTTCTCTACAAACTGAGCGTTCGTAATATATGGCACATCACCACGAAGGCGCGGTTTTCCAAATGCGATTACTCTACACTCCTCGGACGAGTGTGCTTGCATCGCTGCCTTCAGAAGGAGGTCGTCTCCCAGATTACCGGTACCGTACGCACCATAAAGGTAAGTGACCATTATTCTTTTCCACCATGCTATGCAAAACCGAGACGGCCTACTCAACCATGGTAATCCCCCCGGCAATTAACGGGCTTCAAAAGTAGAATTTTCTCGGGCTTTATGATCGAGGAGATTTTGATGAAGACGAGCAGATTTAGCGAACCACAAATCCTTGCAATCCTTCGCCAGGCAGAAGGCGGTGTTCCTGTACCCGAGCTTTGCCGGGAACATGGAATGAGCACGGCCTCCTTTTACAAATGGCGATCCAAATACGGCGGCATGGACGCGTCGATGATCAGCCAGATGAAGGCTCTGGAAGAAGAGAACCGTCGGTTGAAGAAAATGTATGCCGAGATGAGCATGCAGGCAGAACTGCTGAAGGAGGCTTTGGGAAAAAAGTGACGCGGCCATCTCAACGCCGGGAGATGGCTGGGAAAGCAGTGGCGTTGCGCGGGGTGAGCATTGCGCTCGCCTGCCGCACCTTCGAGGTCAGCGAGACCTGCTATCGTTACAGCGCCAAGCTGAACGACGAGAACGAGCAGATTGCCGATCTCCTCATCGGGCTGACGCGGGCGAAGAAGACCTGGGGCTTCGGCCTGTGCTTTCTTTACCTGCGCAATGTCCGGGGACATCGCTGGAACCACAAGCGCGTGTACCGCATCTACCGCGAGCTGGAGTTGAACCTCAGGATCAAGCCACGCAAGCGTTTGAAGCGGGACAAGCCCGATGCCTTGACTGTGCCGGATGCGCCGAACCTGGTCTGGTCCATGGACTTCATGGCAGATCGTTTGGAGGACGGTAGGCAATTCCGGCTGCTGAATGTCCTGGACGACTTCAACCGCGAGGGGCTGGGCATCGAGGTAGACTTTTCGCTACCCGCCGAACGCGTCATCCGCAGCCTGAACCAGATCATCGAATGGCGCGGCAAACCGTTCGCCATTCGTGTGGATAATGGACCTGAATACGTCAGTGGCAAACTGATGGAATGGGCCGAAACGCAAGGAATTGCCTTGAGCCACATCCAGCCCGGAAAGCCGCAACAGAATGCCTATGTCGAGCGCTACAACCGCACCGTCCGACATGAATGGCTCGACCAATACATCATTGAAAGCATCGAGGAGGCGCAGGAATTCGCCACACAGTGGCTATGGACCTACAACAACGAACGGCCCAATATGGGCATCGGCGGCATAACGCCCGCACAGAAACTGAAAATGGCCGCGTGAATTCTACTGACGAGCCCCGTTAAAAACGGGGGGATTACCGAACCACACTTAGCGTGATGTTCGGAGAAGACATTCAGCAAGCCGTATTGGAGCACAGCGACGCGCAGTCCATTGAACTGAGTTTCGATGGGCACCAGTCTTATAGTCATTTTGAGATCTCGACGGCGATACCGCTCTCCCCACAGGAGCTTGGCATCGGCGACGACAGCCGCCAGTTGGGTCTGGCTATCGTGTCGATCGTCGTTGAAAGGAACCCGATCATCTTTGTGGTGAACTAAGGCGCGATTCGTATCGCAAAAACCGGATGGCACAAAGAAGTCGATCAATATCAATGGCTTTTCAATTTTATCTTCGCGTCGGCGGTTCAAATCCTTTCAAGGCGCACGCTACCAAGACCTGACGCCAAGCTGTTGCAAGACGATCAGGATGCAAAATTTCTTTGCTATTACGGCTGAAAAGAACGCGATGCCGGAATTGCGAAGCTGAGGCGACAGCGTGTCCAAAAATGATGCTCTCAAGAGGGGCTTAAAATGGCAGGCCTGTCGAACGGCCGCTGGTCATCGCCAAGCTGGCGGATATACAGATGGCGGAAGTTCGGATTGGTGTTGATGAAAATCGGCAGGCTTGCAGCACCGATGACCGGTGCGTCATCCGTCAGTTGACCGACGATGAGACGCGGCCAGCGGCGGTCCTTCCGTTCGCTCAGCGACCGGTGCAGAGGATAGGCGCGCTCCACCAGCGCCGTGATGATCGAGGGCGGCAGCGATCCGCCGACGGTGATGAACTCAGGATCGATGGTGCTTTCAAGGATCGCTGTCAGAAGGCGTAAACAGAGACCGGCCTCCTCCATCCAGGCCGTCAGTCGGGCATCGCGGCGGGCATGGATCTCGGCGAGGACGGTGACGTCGGCAACCGCAGCATCGGCATCCTCGATGCTCCAGTCGAGCGCCGTCGCAATGCCGTTCAACGAGAGGATTGAATCGATGATCGGAGGCTCTTCGGCATCCCGCATGCGCTTCGGCTGGAACGGCAACAAACCCAATTCGCCGGCATTGCCCCAGGCGCCCTTGAGCGGCATGCCGTCGATGATGACGCCGGCACCGATACCGTAGCCGATATAGAGATGGGCGAAATTTCTGTTGTCCTTGTCGCTGCGGGCGAAATGCTCGCCGATCGCCGCAGCGGTGGCGTCGTTTTCAACCAGTACGGTCAGCCCGCAGAGTTCCTTTAGACGGCTTGCGACCTGCACATTTGCCCAGGCATCCCAGCCGGGCTGTTTGGTGGCGAAGTCGTAGATGTCGTCGTCGAGCGTCGGCAGAACCAACCCGATGCTCCAGATCTTTTCACGCGGGACCTTTGCTTGCGCGATAATCTCGTCGACCAGATCGGCGATCCGCCGGAGCGTATGTTCAGGCTCGCGGGTGTCGCCGACCCAAGTCTTCTGCCCGATGACGTCAAGCATCAGATTGCAGATAACCATGACCACGCGATTGCGATCGAGATGAATGCCGATCGAGAAGCCGGCAACGGGATTGGGACCAAGATAGATCTGCGGTTGGCCGCGCTGTCCCTGTGACCGCCCGGTTTCGACAATGAATTGCTGGTCGAGCAATTCGCGGGTGATGCCCGAAACCGTCTGGGGCGTCAGGCCAACGCGTTTGGCGATGTCGATACGGCTCAGGGGACCCGCCTGGTGCAAGGCTTCGAAAATGAGCCGGCGGTTGAAAATCCGCGAATGCTCGAGATTGGTGCCGGTGACATCGGGCAGGCGTTGCCTCGTCTCGCTCACATACGCCGAAGTACGTCCGGTTTTGCGGAAGGTCGGTGTCGCTTTCATTCCAGTTCCATTCAGCGCATGCGAAATTCCTGGCCAAGGATACCATATGCCGGCCCGCTACGAGGTCCCATCATTGCCTTGCCCGCCTCGTCAAACACGTGCACGGCGTTAACCGGAGCCCGGGCGATGAAGCGGTCTCCAGCCGTGCAGAAGATATCGCCGGGATACCGAACGGTGATCATCTGGCCATCGGCAAGACGCAGATAGACGATACTGGTTTCGCCGAGATGCTCCACCAGGTCAACTGCCCCTTCGATCGTCACTGACGGTCCGTCGTCCGGAATCCAGTGTTCCGGGCGAATACCGATCGTCACCTTCGCGCCGTTCCCGATCGCAGCCCCCGAATACGGAAGGGTGATCTTCTGGCCTCCGATGGAGATATCCAGACTGTGCTGTCCGCAGGCATTCACGCGTGCTTCGATGAGGTTCATCGCCGGCGAGCCGATAAAACCCGCAACGAAGAGATTGGCCGGGGCATGATAAAGGTCGAGCGGCGTTCCAACTTGCTCAATGTGGCCGCTGTTCAGCACAACAATTTTGTCGGCGAGTGTCATGGCCTCCACCTGATCATGGGTCACGTAGATCATGGTCGCACCGAGTTCGCGATGCAGTTTGGCGATTTCGATGCGGGTGTTGACGCGTAGCGCCGCGTCGAGATTTCGACAGCGGTTCGTCGAAGAGGAAGACTTTGGGCTGGCGGACGATGGCGCGGCCGATCGCGACACGCTGACGCTGGCCGCCCGAAAGCGCACCCGGTTTGCGATCGAGCAGAGCGTCCAGCTTGAGGATAGCGGCTGCCTTGCGGACGCGCCGATCGATTTCCTCCTTGGGGATTTTCGCGAATTTGAGGCCGAAGGCCATGTTCCGATACACATCCATATGCGGATAGAGGGCATAGGACTGGAACACCATGGCGATCTGCCGGTCGGCGGGCGCCAGATTGTTGACGACCTGACCGCCGATGCGGATTGTGCCGCCGCTGATGTCCTCAAGACCGGCGATAGCCCTCAGCAGCGTGGATTTCCCGCAACCTGACGGACCGACGAAAACGACAAACTCGCCGTCTTCGACTTCAAGGTCGATTCCGTGCAGGACTGTGAAGATCCCGTAGGCCTTGCGGACATTGGAGAGGGACAGGTCAGCCATCGCTTCGCCTTTCTTGGATAGATTGGGGCATTATTTCACGGCACCCGCCGTCAGGCCCGAAACGATCTTCCGCTGGAAGATCAGCACCAGCACAATCAGCGGCACGGTGACGATGACGGACGCCGCCATGATCGTGCCGAAGGGGAGTTCGAATCGGCTTGCGCCGGAGATCAGCGCCAGACCGACGGGAACGGTGCGCACCGTATCGCTGAGCGTAAAGGTCAGCGCGAAGAGGAATTCGTTCCACGATGCGATGAAGGCGAGCAGACCGGTGCTTGCCAGTGCCGGTGCCAGCAGCGGAAAGTAAATCTGCCAGATCATGGCCCAGGTCGAGCAGCCGTCGATGCGGGCTGCATCTTCCAGTTCTGCCGGAATCTGTCGGATGAAACTTGTCATCACCCAGACCGTGAAGGGCAGGCTAAAGATCATGTAGGAGAGCACGAGACTGCCGAGGCTGTTATAGAGCCCGAGCCAGCGCACCGTTCCGAACAGGCCGGAGAGAACGACGATCTGCGGGAACATCGAGGCACCGAGAATGCCTGCGAGAACCAGGCCGCGTCCGCGAAATTTCAACTTACCGAGTGCATAAGCCGAGGTGATCGCAAACATCAGCGAAAGAGAAACCACGCAGACGGCGACGATGGCCGAATTGAGGATGTTGCGCAGGAAATTCCCGTTGGACAGAAGGTCACGATAGTTGGTGAGATCGATGGACGGGAAGAAATCGACGGAAAACAACGCCGCTCCGGATTTGAACGAAGAGACGATCGCCCAATAGAACGGAAAGACCGTATAAAAAACCACGATGATCTTCAGAAGCGTCAGCGCGATGAATTTGGTGAAGCGTTTCATCGGCATCCTCAATCGCTGATCAGTCGGATTTTGGTGATCTGGATATAGACAGCGGCCACCAGCGAGATCATCAGGAAAACCAGCATCGCGACGGACGAGCCGTAACCGACATCCTGGAAATCGACCAGTTGTTGGCGGGCATAGATCGAAATCGTTGCCGTCTCGCGGCTCTTCGAACTCAGCACATAAGCCAGATCGAACATCCGGACCGCATCAAGCAGGCGAAACAGGATGGCGACCGCCAGCGTCGGCCAGAGCAGGGGCAGGGTGATGTAGAAGAATTGTGCCCAGCCGGGAGCGCCGTCGACCTTGGCAGCCTCGTAAAGATCACGCGGGATGATCTGCAGGCCGGCCAGGATAAGCAGGACCATGAACGGCGTGGTCTGCCAGACGTCAACCGCGATGATCGCAGCCATCGCCGTGCCGGCCCCGGCGGTCCAGGCAATGCCGTGGCTGATGAAGCCAAGTTTGATAAGCAGCGCGTTGATGACGCCATACTGGTCGTGCAGCATCCATTGCCACATTTGCGCCGAGACGACGGTCGGTATGGCCCAGGGGATCAGCATGACCGCACGAAGCGCGCCGCGACCCTTGATCTGACTGTCGATCAAAAGCGCGATGGCAATGCCTGCCAGGGTTTCGAGCGTCACCGAGATGACGGCGAAAGAAGCGGTGTTGCGCACCGCATGCCACCAGTCGCCATCCTTCATCAGTGCAACATAATTGCCGAAGCCGATAAAGCGCGGCAGGTCACCCGCATCGAGCGAGGCGTGCATGAAGGAAAGGTAGGCCGTGCGCGCCAGCGGCCAGGCTGTGACCGTTGCAAGCACGATCAGCATCGGGGCGAGCAGCAGCCAGGGCTCGATACGCTTGATCCAGGTCGAGTGCGGCGCCGCCATTACTCTCCGACCTTGGTTATTTGCCGGTGCATGGCCGCAGAACTCGCCAGGGCGGCGCCAACGACGCCTGCACCCTCGCCTAGCGCTGCCGTGAGCAGCGGGATCGATTGGCACCGTTTCGCCCAGATGTTTTCGCGCATGTGCTGCTCCAGTTTTTCGCGGTAGCGACCGGTCGAGCAGCCAAGGCCGCCGCCGAGAAGGACCGCCTCGGGATCGATCATGTTGACCATCTGTGCGATCAGCCGTCCGGTCACCTCTGCAGCCTCGTCGAGGATGCGTCGGCTGGCAAGAGCACCCTTGGCGCTCATGGCTTCCAGCGTGCGCACGCCATCTTCGAGCGGGGTTCCATCGCGGCGGGCGAAGGTCCTTTGCATGCCTTTGCCCGAGGCGAAATCCTCGGCATTGGCGATGGTCAAACCCGTGTCGTCTGCCTTCGGCAGCGCAAGCTCGGAGCTGGCGAAGTGAATGGCAAATCCGTTGGCGCCCGACCACGGCCGGCCGCCGATGACGAGCGAGTAGCTCATGCCCGTGCCGAGCGACACGTAGACGAAACTTCGATGTGGAATGCCGGCGCCGAAGCGGGCCTCGGCATGGGCCGCCGCGCGCACGTCGCTGTCGGCCATTGCGGGAATGCCGAGCAACCTCTCCAGATCGCTGCCGATGTTTTCAATCGAGAAATTCCAATCGCTACAGACCCGCCCTTCGAGATCGACCAGTTCGGGCACGGCGATGCCGACGGACGAAGGTGCTTTGCCCTCGGCTTTCGCCAACGCGATGATGTCGGCGGCGATGTCGGCCACATCGCGGATGATGGCCGCGGCACCTTCAGTGACCGGCGTTGCCCTGCGTCGCACATGGGTCATTTCTCCCGTGCGGATATCGACAAGGCCGGCGGCAATCTTGGTGCCGCCGAGATCGATGCCGACGCGGTAACGGCCGTCCAGGTGCATTGGCGCTCGCTGTTCTGTTGCCCGCTCGTCTGTCATGCCTGCCCCGCCGCAGCCGTATCGAACAGAATCCGGACCTGTCTGCAATGATGAATGATGGTGGCGGGCCATTGCGGATCGAACCCGGTGCTCCTTGTCAGGCGCCCGGCGGCGCCCTGCTTATGGGCCCCGTGAATGACCATCGCGACGGCTTTCGACAGATTGGCGATGGTTCCGAGACCGACTGTAAGCCCATGATGCGGCACGGCATCGAGCGAGGGAAAGGCCGGGAAGGTGCCGAGATTGTCGCGGCGCGTTTCCTCGGCAAGCCTGACGATGCGGCTTGGTCCATCTGCCGGGCTGCCCGGCGGGTTGAAGGCGACGTGGCCATCGGTGGCGCCCGATGCAAGAATGAACAGGTCGACGCCGCCTGCGGCCTTGATCCTGTCGTCATAGGCGACCGGGTTCGTAACGTCGGGAAACCAGACCTGTTCCTTTGAGACTTGATGCTCAAGTTGGATCGCTGCGTTCAGCCGCTGGCGGATCTCATGTTCGGCGAAGCGGCGGCAGCTATAGTGTGCATCCGGCGGGCAGAGGCCGAGACCATCCTCGCCGCCGCCGAGATATTCGTCCATCATGACCAGGACGAGGCTGGACAGGTCGAGATTGGCGGCGGCGGCTTTTTGCGCCATCGCGTCATAGATCGGCTTCGGCGAGCGCCCGCTCGGGCAACCCAGGAGATACTGTTTGCCATCGGCGCGCGCGGCTGCAACCGCCGTCAGGATATCGGTGGCAAGCCTTTCGCCGATATCGGCCGGTGTGTTCAGGATTTCAGCGGAAAGCGCGGACAAGTCTATTCTCCAGTCGGATTGGGCGCGGCCGGCAGCCGGGTCCCAGCCACAGTGCGGCTCAAAGGCCGAGCGTCTTCAGATAATCGCGATTGTGCTTTGCAATCGGGAAAGGCTTTTCCGGCGGGCAGGGGTACATGTCCTGCTCGATCACAGCGAAGCCGTCATAGTTCCGTGCGTCGAGGAACGCGACGACGTCGGCGAAGTCGATTGCACCCTTGTCCAGCTCACACATGACGCCCATCTGAAAGGCTTCCATGAACGAGATGTTCTCATCGCTCACCCGCTTGCGCAGGGCGCCGTCCATGTTCTTGAAGTGATAGTAGGGTATCCGGTCGGCGTGCCGCGCCATGAAGGCGAGCGGATCCGCGCCGGTGTAAATATGGTGCCCAAGATCGAAGCAAAGGCCGACATGCTCGGGCCGGGTATCGGCAAGCAGGCGTTCGATTTCGGCTTCGGTCTCAATGCACGTACCGACATGCGGGTGGAAAACGAACTTCATGCCGTAGTGTTCGACGACACATTTTGCCGTGGCGCCGACGATCGCGATCATCCGGGCCCAGGCGGTGTCATCGAGCAGGCGGTCGCCGGGTGCGGCATAGGATTCCGACTCGTCCATCAGCACGAACCATTCGGCGCCTGCCGCTTTCAGGAGATCGCAAATCGGGCCAATGCGCGCGTCGAGCGTTTCGGCGGAATCGCCAAGTGAAAGCGGATGAACGACGCCGGTACCGCAGAGCTTGATATCGCGGCGGCCGAGTTCTGCGAGCAGCGTTTCAGGATCAGTCGGCAGGTATCCCCATGGCCCGAGTTCGGTATAGCCGTAGCCGGCTTTCTGCACCTCATCGAGATAGCGTTCCCAGCCCACCTGCTTTTCATCTTTCGGATACCAGACGCCCCAGGAATCCGGCGCTGTCGCGACTTTGATGGTCATTCTTTCAATACCTTGCACAGGGAGTTGGAAAGTCTGCGCCGCCGTCCAATCGAAGACGGCGCGGACCTTATGTCTGGCGAATATCGGCTTACCAGCCGCCGCGCGTTTTCAGGCTCTCAAGCTTCGAAGCCAGTTCGTCGATGGCGGCATCGGTGGCGGATGCATCGGAGAGGCCCGCGTGAAGACTGTTGGAAATCTCCGTTGAAACGCGCGGATAATCGCTGCCGGTGACGCTTGTCGGCCGGGTGACGACATTCTCGAAGGCGGCCTTGGCTGTCGTCAGGAACGGGATCGCCTTGAGAATATCGGCATCGGAGAACAGCGACGATACGCTGGGGATATAGGAACCGGCCAAAGCGCGGCGCTTTTCTTCCTTTTCGCCGGCGAGATAGGCAACGAGCGCCGCCGCTTCCTTTGGATGTGTGGAATATTTGGAAACGCCGAGATAGGCGGCGCCGTCGATGCCGACATTTTGGCCCTTTGCGCCCCTCGGCAGCGGCGCAACGCCGACCTTGTCCTTGATCGCGCTGTCTGCGCCGTTCGCCAGCGACCAGGCATAGGCCCAATTGCGCATGAACACCGCGTCGCCATTCTGGAAGACGCCGCGTGAAGCTTCCTCGTCGTAATTCAGGACACCTTCCGGCGAAATCGTCCCGACCCAGCCGGCCGCCATTTTCAGCATCGCCTTGGATTCCGGGCTGTCGATGGTGATCTTGCCGTCGGCATCGATGAATGCACCCGCGCCGCTGCTGGCGAACCACTCGGTCGCGTTGCAAACGAGGCCCTCATAGGCGCGGCCCTGCCAGACGTAGCCCCACATCTTGTCGTTGCCGGCCTTGCGCTCGCCGTCCTGGACAAGCTGCGCCGTCGTCGTCAGATCGCTCCAGGTCTCCGGAACCTTCGCGCCGTATTTGTCGAGCAGATCCTTGCGGTAGAAGAGCAGGCCGGTGTCCATATACCAGGGCATCGCGACGAATTTGCCGCCAACCGTTCCTGCCGCCACGGCGGATGGGAAATAATTGTTGATCGTGCCGGCAGGCAAAGCCTCGGACAAATCCAGCAGATGGCTTTTCAAGCGGCCCGACCCAGACGCCGTCGAGGATCATCACATCCACGTCGGTGGACTGCGCGGATAGAAGCTGCTGATAAAGCGAAAGAACATCGTCCCAGTTGGCGGGCATGGTGGTGATCTTCACCTCATTGCCGCTTTCCTTGCTCCAGGCCTCCGAGCCTTCCTTGCACAACTGCAGCTCGATACCGGAAGACGAGCAGAAGATATTGATGGTTTCCGCCTGTGAAACTGCCGGATACGCGGCCGAAAGGCCGAGGATGCCGACACCGAACGCAAATTTCTTCGCCATGCTCATGTGTATTCCCCTTTTATTAAATCCACATTATGGACCATAATATCCAGAAGTTTTGCTCTGTAAATGGAAAAAATGATGACGCATTGCGGAAAATCGAACAATTGTTCCACTTTGCGCTTGAGGGGTGCGCAGGCTTTCGCTATTTAAATACGGAAAGTAAATTTAATCGAGCCCCTACAGGGCCATGAGGTGAGAGATGCGGGTAAGAGTAGGTTTGGTCGGTCTCGGCGAGGTGGCGCAGTTGATGCACATACCCACACTTCACAAATTGCAGGACCGGTTCGATTTGGTCGCCGTGCATGACGTTTCACCCTCGGTGCTTGCAAGGGTTGCCGATCACTGGAAGATTGCCAAACGATATGACACGGCCGATGCACTGTTTGCGGATACGGATATCGACGCCGTCCTGATCCTCAGCCCGGATCAGCATCACGGCGAACAGGCAAGGGCAGCCCTTGCTGCCGGCAAACATGTGTTCATCGAAAAGCCCGCATGCCTGACCGCTGAGGACCTGGAGGCGCTTGTTGTCGCCGAAGCCGCATCCGACCGCGTCGTCATGATCGGCTATATGCGCCGTTTTGCACCGGCTTTCGTGGCAGCTAAGGAAGAGCTCGCTGCTTTCGGGCCGATTTCCTACGTGCGCGTCCGCGATATCATCTGCGAAGGGCCGTGGTTCTTCAATCAGACCGACACGGTCGTTACCCCGCAGGGAGACATCTCCGCGGATCTGATCGACGCCAGCCGTACGCTGCGCAAAGAGATGATGGATGCGATGTGTGGCGCCGACGCGTCGCCGATCGTGCGTCGCGGTTATGAGGTAATGACCGGGCTCTGCTCGCATTCGCTGTCGGCCATGCGCGATCTTCTGGGGGGATCACCGCTGCGCGTCATCGGCGCGCAGTTCTCCCAGAACGGCGAACAACTCACGGCGATGTTCGACTATGGCAGCTTCACCGCGATCTACGAGTGCCTCATTGATGATATTGCCCGGTTCGATGCCGGAATCGAGGTGCTGTCGAAGACCAAGCGTCTGCAGTTCCGCTACAACACGCCCTATCTGCGCAATCTTCCGATGACACTCGAGGTGCAGGAAAGCACCGCCGATGGCAATGTCGTGCGCACGCTCGGACCATTCCACACGGACGCGTTCCAGATCGAGCTCGAAGCGTTCCATGACACGATCGTCACCGACGCCCCCAACCGCACGCCGCCATCGGACTCGAGGGAGGATCTTGCTCTGTTCTCGAAGATCCTGGACGTCGCCAAGGCAACGTTGGCGCAAGGCTAGGCCGAGACGGTGTAGGCGACAACGTCACGCGGAAAACGAAACCCCTGCAAACGAGGGAAAGTGATCGGCAAATTCATGTCGCCTCGATAGAGGAAACGCCGGGGTCAAACAACTTGGCAATACGTTTTTTTGCTGGCCTCCAACTTTACCGGAATGTGGCGGCTGCAAGTTTCGGCAGCATAAGGCGAAAGGCAATGCTGCGCGCACCCTGAAACAGGAGAAGGGCAACCCAAAGGCCGTCATTGCCAAACAGCGGCTGCAATATGGCCCAGGCGGCGAAATAGACGACGAGCGATGCCAGCATCAGGTTGCGCATCTGCCGCGACCAGGTGGCGCCAATATAGACACCGTCCATCTGGAACGCGATGATGCCGACAAAGGGCAGGGCTACGACATAGAAAAGGTGGGACTTGGCAAGCGCCGTGACCGCTGCGGTCGGTGAGGTGAGTTCGATGACCCAGCCGCCGCCCGCGAAGAAAGCCAGCGAGACAAGGGCTGCAAAAACAAGACCCCAGAGGGTGGTCAGCCGTATCGTACGGTCGAAGGCGGGTCTGTATCGGGCACCGACTGCCCGGCCCGCCAATTGTTCGGCTGCGGTCGCAACACCGTCGAGAAAGGCGACGCCGAAAAAATAGAAGCGGAGAAGGATCGTGTTGGCGGCAAGCGCGTCGATGCCGAGAAAACCGCTCTGGCGGGTAAAAAATGTGAGGCCAATCAGGAGCGCGAACGAACGGATCATCATGTCGCCGTTGACAGAGAACGACCGTTTCAGCACAGCGAGATCCGGCAGGCGCCATGCGGATGGATCGGTCTTTTTCAGAATCAGCAACAGGCCGGCGAGCGCAGTCACGGCCTCCGCCACCAGCGACGCTATGGCCACACCTTCCACACCCCAGCCGAGACCGATGACCCAGTAGTAGGCCAAGCCCGCATTCAGGCCGTTGAGCAATGTCTGCAGCACCATGCTCCACAGCGCCTCGCCGCGGCCGATGATCCAGCCGAAGGCAACGAAGTTGAACAGCACGAAGGGAGCTGACCAGATGCGCCAGTGAAAATAGGTCGATGCCGCTTGCGCGACCTCTCCCTGCGCGCCCATGGCGGCAAGGCCCAAAGTTCCGATCGGACCTTGCAGAAGCAGGAGCACGAGACCCGCAACCAGCGCGATAATCAAGCCGCTGGCCAGCGTTCGTTGCTCGCTGACACGATCGCCTGCGCCAAGTGCCTGGGCCGTAAAACCGGTCGTCGCGGCCCGCAGGAAGTTGAAGGTGACGAAGATGACGTCGAAGACGACGGCTGCGAGCGCCACGCCACCGACCAGTGACTCGTTGCCCATATGGGCAATGACCCCAGTTGCAACAAGGCCGACAAGCGGCGTTGAGAGATAGGCGATCATCATCGGGATCGCGATCCTCAGGACGTCCCGATGGGCGATCTGGAAGGGTCTGACGGTGAAATCTTCGTCTTTCGGGACGGTGTTTTGCACTCAATCCTTCCGATGCGGTTCGCCGAGGGTGTGCATCAGGCGGTTGGCCCACCCGAAAATGGCGATCGAGTGAATGAGGTCCAGGATCTGCAGATCGTCGAGGCCCACTTCGCGCAGGTGATAGAACTGGTAGACACCGACATTGTCCGGATGCGCTGTCATGTCCACGCCGAAGTTGAACAGCGCCTGCTCAAAGTCCGGCAGGTCGGCATCCAACCCGTTCCTGTAGATTTCCTCAACGACCTCGGGCCGCTTCTCCAGCTGGATATAGCGATTGGCGTGGACAGAAGCACAGTAGATGCAGTGGTTGACGAAGGAAGCGGCGAGCGCGCCGATTTCGCGGCCACCACGTGATAGTCCTCCTTCGCTGTACATGATGTCGTTGAAAAGGGGCGTACGCTCCTCCAGGATTTCTGCCTCCTGGGCCAGCACCAGAACATAGGCTGACATCTTTGTGTTCGAGGGCGTTACCTTCAGTGCCTGCAACTGCTCAGCCGTCGCCGTGGCCAGATCCACCGGCTTGACATAGGGGCGCCAGTCCAGCGGTTCGAGCGTGAAATCGTGCACAACATCGGACATGTCAGTTATCCCTCAGCATCTTGAGGCCGGCCACCACCAGCACCTGGTAATTGACGAAGGCGATCAGCCCTGCCAGCGTCACGATATCGCGGTCGTCGAGGCCGGCGGTGGTGAGCGCCTCGATGTTGGCGCGCGTCGCCTGTTTCGGCGTCAGCGTCACCAGATCGACATGGCGCAACACGGTCGCCATTCGGCCTGTTTCATCCGCCGGCATCCAGCCCTGCTCGGCCATGGCGAGGCTGTCTCCGGCAGCACCTTCAGCTTGCGCCAAGGCCTTGTAGTGGGCGACAAGCTCGGCCGACCGCCACAGTCCGGCCATACGCGCGGCGATCGCTGCCCGCTCCGCATAGGAGAAATGGCGCGGATCCGCCGGGTGAAGGGCAGCGACATAGCTGGTCTGGGTCAGATGCTTCAGCTTGGCGCGCTGGTCGCGCAGTTCGGCCAGCGGCGAACCGGGCGTCAATCCCAGAACCTGATCGATCACATCGACCGCGTTGGATGTCGTCATGGTCATTCCTCTTTCTCCAGGGCCTTTCAATCCGCCGACAGGGCTTCGTCGAGGAAACTCAGGCGATCCTGGCCCCAATACAGCACGTCCTTGTAAATCCACGTGGGCGTGCCGAACACGCCTTTGGCCTGGGCTTCCGCATGGCTGTCCAGCCAGGCCTTCCAGACATCGGGCTCGTCTTCCATCGCCTGCAGCTTTGCGCCATCAAGGCCGAGCCGGTCGGCGACATCGATGCGGACGGCCGGCACGGTCACGTCAAGCTCCTCGCTCCACAGCGCGTGCAGCAGAGCATGGCTCAGCTCCAGCGTCGGCAATCCCAGCCGGTCGGCGGCGATCACCATTCGGGCGGAGTATTCGTTGTTTGTGGGATAGTGTTTCGGCTTCAGCACCAATGGCATGTTCAGCCGCTTGCGCCACCGGTCCAGTTCCACGGCGTGATAATCCTGACGCGGTTGCGGACGGGAGCGCAGCGGCACGCCGCCGTTTTCTGTCACGATGCGGGTCGGCCGCACAACGACATGGAGGTCATGCTTCTCGATCAGTGCGTTGAACTGCGGCCAGCCGAGATAGGCCCAGGGTGAACTCAGCGCGTGATAGTAGTAGACGGTCTTCTGCATGGCCCGTACTTCCTTCACGCCGTTTTCTGTTCGGCGACAGGTGCATCGGCATCCACCCATTCCGAACCGTCGAGTTCCGGCTTTTCATAGGCCAGCAATTCCTGCCAGTGATGGTCGATATCGCGGATGAACAGGCGGCCGGCAATGCCGCGGGCAAGCCAAAGTGCGCCTTCGCTGATCGCTGGAATGTCGCCGCTGACCTTGCCGAGGCTCATCGTCGCTCCGTAGTTGAAGCAGTGGATGTCCTTCAGCCAGGGCGCGGTGCCTGGCTCCTTTTCGGTAAAGGAGAAGTCATCATTCAGCCAGGGAAAACGCCCAAGCCCCCGGTTCTCTTCACCAGTGGGCGGGACGTAGCGGTCCTCCCAGCAGGCGATCGCCTCGCAGTAGGGCGCTAGTTCGCCGCGGCTGAGCGGATCGATGTCGAAGCCCGTGCCGAGGATGACGAAATCGGTGCGGAATATGCGGCCATTGGTGGTGGTGATGACCACTTCGTCGCCCTCTTCCTTCATCGAGCGGATGGCGCAATCGAAGTGGAAGAAGGCATTGGCGTGGCGGCTGACGCGCAAAGTGGAATTGTGCGGTGCCGGCGTTTGCTGCTTGGTGGAGTAATCCATCAGCCGCCAGCGCCAGTCCGGCGATATCTGCGGAAAGCCCGCCGTCACGCCATAGGATCCGATGCCCATAAGCTTGTTGATCGTCGGCATCTGCTTGCGCCGCGCCAGCAGGCGCACCTCGCCGGCGCCGGCCTCCAGCGCTTCCGCGGCGTTGTCCACTGCCGACGCTCCGACGCCGATCACGACGACGCGCTTGCCTCTCAATGCCTTGAAGTCGACCGCGTCGGCGGAATGCGCCCAGGAGACATGCCGCTGCATGCCCTTGACGAAATCCGGGATCGCCGGTTCGCCCAGCCCGTCGCGGCCCGTCGCCATGACCAGCTTGCGGGTGATGATCGCGGGCGCTTTGCCGCCGTCGATTTCGAGTTCCAGCAGCCCGTCCGGTCGCGGCAACACGCGGGTGACATCCGTGCCGTTTTCGACCGGCACGCCCAACACGTCGCGATACCAGGTGAGGTATTCCATCCACATCGGTCGCGGAATGCGGAACAGCGCGTCCCAGGCAGCTTCCCCATGGTTGGCCGTGTACCAGGCGCGGAAGGTCAGCGACGCCATGCCAAGCGCCGGACCAAGCAAATTCTTGGGCGAACGCAACGTCTCCATGCGGGCATAGGTCAGCCAGGGCCCTTCCAGGCCCTTGGGCGAGCGGTCGACGATCCGCAGGTTGCGGATGCCGGCCCGTGTCAGGGAGAGCCAGGCAACCAGCCCGCACATGCCGCCGCCGATGATCACCACGTCGCTCACCGTTCCGCCGGTCTCGCCGGTGACAGGCTTGGACCAGTTGGTTGGCGGGTAGTTGAGGTATTCCAGATCCTGCCGCACCCTTGCGTTCAATTGTTCAAGCCGGGAAGCCTGTGGCATGGTTATGGTTCCGTCCTGTCTCTTGTTCAAATCCTCGCGCTTCCGCATTTCCGGGAATCGCGAAATTGCTTTTTCTCATCGTTGCAACGCAGCGGTTACGTCAGTCGGCAAGGACCACGGCGTCGCTCTCACGCCAGCCGATCCAGACTTCGTCGCCGGTAAGCTGCGACAATGAAACCGGATCGAGCTGAGCCACGATTTCCTGTCCGCCCGAAAGCTCGACAGTGACTGAGGTGTGATTGCCTTTGAAGATGCGCTGTTTGACCATGCCGGGTATTCCCAGCCGGTCCTTTGGCTCCGCGCCTAGGCAATGGAGTGCCTCCGGCCGCAGCGCCACTGTTACCGTTTCGCCAGGCTTGGGCGAGGTGCCATTCAGGGCAGCATGGATCACATGATCTCGCCAGCGCAGCGCCGCGAGGTTGCCCTCGATCGAAATGATATCGGCTTCCAGAAAATTGCTTTCCCCGATGAAATTGGCAACGAAGCGGCTGCGCGGTCGGGAATAGAGCGTGTGAGGATCGCCCATCTGCTCGATCCGGCCATTGTTCATGACGACGATCACGTCGGACATGGTCAGTGCCTCCTCCTGGTCGTGGGTCACGAACAGGAATGTCTTGCCTGTGGTCTGCTGGATCGATTTGAGTTCGATCTGCATCTGCTGACGAAGCTTGGCGTCGAGTGCGCTCAGGGGTTCGTCCAGCAAGAGTACGTTCGGATTGGGTGCCAGCGCCCGCATCAGCGCAACGCGCTGGCGTTGGCCGCCGGAAAGCTGATCGGGGGTGCGGTCGGCAAAATCCTGCAGCTTCACCAGCGAGAGCAGTTCCATCGTGCGTTTGTGGATGACGTCCGAGGCCATGCCCTTGAGCTCCAGACCGAAGGCGATGTTGCGGCCGACGGTCAGGTGCGGAAACAGCGCGTAGTCCTGAAACACGATGTTGACGTTGCGCTTGTTGGGCGGCAGGCGGGTGATGTCGCTGCCGTCGAGATAAATCGACCCGGATGACGGTGTCTCGAACCCGCCCAGCATGCGCAGTGTGGTCGACTTGCCGCAGCCGGAGGGGCCGAGGAGCGTCACGAACTGGCCGGGATCGATTGCGAGTTCAAGATTGTCAACGGCCAACGCCGAACCGTAGAATTTGTTGACGTTGCGGAAGTGTACGACTGGAGGCATCGGTCAGGTCCTTGAACGGCGGGTAAAGTGTTCGGCATAGAGGCCGACGGCGGCGGTGACGACCAGGACGATCGTTGCCATGGCATTGATTTCAGGAGACATGCCGCTCTGCACCTTGGCAAAGATCAGCATCGGCAAGGTTGCCTGGTAGCCGCCCAGGAAGAAGGTGCGGACGAAATCGTCGATGCTGGTCAGGACGCAAAAAATCATGCCTCCGATCAACGCCGGCGTCAGGTAGGGAATGGTGACGCGGATGAAGGCTATAAAGTTGTCGGCACCAAGGTCGCGTGCCGCATCGATCAGGTTGTGCGGCATGGAGCGCAACCGAGTGAGCACCATGATGACGACGAAGGGTACCGCATGCAGCGTATGGCCCAGGATGATCGCGGCCGTGCCCGTCGGTATGTCAAGCACGCGGATGAAGATGCGCATGGAAATAGCATTGATCAGGCCCGGTACGACCGCCGGAAGGCAGGCAAGCGCGAAGATCGCGGCCCGCCCCCAGATTCCTTCCGCCGAGATTAAAAGCGCGATCCAGACGCCGATGATTGTGGCAAACAGCGTCGTCATGCTCGCAATCAGGATGGAGTAGCCGACCGCGTGCAGGAACTGCTTGTCCTGGAGCACCTTGGCATACCAGCTCAATGTCCAGTCATTGATCGGGAAGGCAATGAAGTTGGCATCCTTGAAGCTCATCGCCATCATCAGGGTCAGCGGCAGCAGGAGATAGATGACGAACAGCCAGTAGGAGGCAGACAAGGCTGTCTTCGGACCATCTTTGAAATAAGCGCGCATCGTCATCTCCTCACATCAGCCGCACGGAACGCCCGCCGGCGATCCGCATGAACAATCCGACCGTGGACAGCGAAACGGCAAGCATGATCACGGAGAAGGCAGCGCCCTCCGGCCACTTGTCGCTGGAGCCATGGAACAGGGTGGCGATGATCTCCGGGAAGATCACGGTGTTGGGGCCCCCCAGCAGCAGCGGTGCGGCAAACACGCCGACGGAGGTCAGGTAAACCAGGCTGCAGCCAGAAACGATGCCATCCTTGGACAATGGCAGGATCACCCGGCGAAACCGCTGGAACGGACCAGCGCCAAGATCGGATGCTGCATCGATCAGGGACACCGGGATCTTCTCGATCGCGGAGTATAGCGGTAGCAGCATGTAAAGCGCGATCAGGTAGACGACGCCGAAGGAGAGCGAGAAATAGGTGTAGAGCAGGGGGATCGGCCGATCGATGAAACCGAGTTCCCGCAATAGCACGTTCAGTGCACCGCGATTGGCCAGCAGCATGATCACCGAGAAGGTGCGGATGAGTTCGCCGGCCCAGAAGGGCACCAAAAGCAGAAGCAGTGCGCGCGTCCGGTTTCTCGGCTTGACCACCTTGGCGACGTAGTAGGCGACCGGATAGACGACCAGCAGTGTCACGGCTGTGACCACAAGGGCAAAGATCAGGCTTCGGATAAAGGGGACGAAATAGAGCGGTTCCTGAAAGAACAGCAGGTAATTGTCCAGCGTATAGTCTGCGCCAACCGCGGGCGCCGGATAGGTACTCATCAGGCTGATGCGCGCCATCTGATAGATGGGTCCGATGTGCAGCATGACGATCCACGTCAGCGGGATCACCAAGAGCAGCACCAACCGCGCCCGCCGGCTGTTGGCCAACAGGCCTATCGTCATCTGGTAAAGGCTGGAGCCGGCAACCTTGCCGATCCATCCGGAATAGCGGGGAGTGCCGCGCGATCGCGGAGCATTCGCCTGCGTCATTATGGAATTCGCCATTCACGTGTTCCCGGCTCTGAAAAGCTCTGGTTATAGACCGGCCCCTTGGGGCCGGCTTTGTTTCTCATATGCTGAATGCGGTTCGAAGCGCGCCTCAGGCAGCCTTGATCTCGGCGGACGCCTTGTCGATCATCTCGTTCTTCATCGCGCGGTTCTTGGAGCTGAAGAAGACGACCCTTTCCATCTGCTCTGCCGGCAGTGCATTGGCGGCGCGTTCGCGGTCGCTCAGTACCTTGTCGACACCGTCGAACGCCGAGGCAAAGCCTGACTGACGCGTCATCGCCGCACCGATTTCCGGCGACGACAGCATGGCGTCGAGGAAGGTATAGGCAGCATCGGCATTCGGCGCGTTGTTCACGACGTTGAAGGAGTAGAGGAAGCCATAGGTGCCTTCCTTTGGCACGGACAGCTCGATCGGATGGCCGTCCATGATCAACTTGGCAGCAGGGCCAGACCAGGCCTGCGCAACATAAATGTCCTCGTTCAGGAACATCTGCTGCACTTCGGAGCCGGCGTCATAATATTTGCGCACCTTGTCCTTCTGGGCGATCAGGAAGTCGCGCGCCTTGTTGGTGGCCTCCGTCGCGATGTCGGGCTTGCCTTCATAGGTCACATAGTCCCCGTCATTGCCCTGATAGCGCATGACGATCGAAAGGAAGTCGGAGACGATGTAGGAGGTCAGTCCCTTGAACTCTTCCTCGAACATGATGCTCCAGCTGTCGGACGCCTTGGTGTACTCGGTGTTGCGGGCAAGCCCCTCGAAGCCGGCGAGCAGCGGAACGCCGTAGGTGGAGCCGTCGATGGTCAGCTGCGGCGCACCCTTATAGGCACTGGCGAGCTTGTCCCAGTTCTTCAGGCGGCCGGTGTCGAGCTTGGAAAGAAGGTTCGTTGTAATGAACTGCGACAGGCGGTGGCCGGTGACGGTGACGATGTCGGTGCTGGGTGCGGCGCCTTCGGCTGCCAGCAGGTTGTATTGCTTGCCCTGGTCATCTGTCAGGCGGATGTTCACCTGAATGCCAGTATCCTTCTGGAACTGGTCAATGAACTCCTGAGGCACGAACTTGTCGTAAGTGGTGATATTGACAACCTTGGTCTGTGCACTTGCAGAGCGAATAATGCCCGGCGCTGCAAGCAGGCCGGTACCGGCTGCCAGAAATTTGAGGGTAGACCTTCGGGTCGCTGCAAAGTCTCTCATAGCACTCTCTCCTTGTTTGACGTTTTGATGTTGCAGTCCGGTCGTCAGGCCATTTTTGCTGGCCAATTCGTTGGTGCCGCCCTTGGGACGGCATCTCTTGTCAAGGGGTCTCCCTGTCTGAGCCTCCCCCATAGGTCATGTCCGCCACCTGGCCGGCCTTGTTTGGATCATGCGCCGTGAAATGCGGCATGCGCGCAGACGCGATGCGGATGACGAGTTGGATCAGTTCCTGCGCCGTCGCCGACAACGGCCGGGACGCTGCGGAAAAGATTCCCCAGAGAAAGGGAATGTCGATATCGAGGGGTCGAACCGTGACGTCTGATGTCCGCAAACCATAGGCCGTGGCCGGTTCGACGATTGCGACGGCCATCCCCGTTGATGCGATCTGCATGGCATTCATGGCAACGCTTGTGGCAATGATGCGGCCTGCACGGACATTGGCCGCCTCCAGCGCCTGATCGACGCGTCGTCTCAGGCGAAAAGGATTGGCCAGCGTGACGATGGTCCGCCCGGCGAGATCAGATATTGAAATGACATCTTTAGAGGCAAGCGGATCCTGCGGAGACACGGCGGCCACGCAGCGCCCCTGGAAGATGCCGTGCGCTTCCAGCCCCGGCTGCTCCGCGGGAAGCGAGGTGACGCAAAAATCCGCCGTGCGCGCCAGAACGGCCTGGACGGCAGCCTCTGCCGGCATGCTTCTCAGATAGATCGTATGGGGCAGCAGCGCTTCTGGAAGCTCGGCAAGCGCAAGCGGAATGATGCCGCTGGCGAAGGCCTGCGTCGAGGCGATCTCGATCGGGTCTGGCTCTTTCAACGTGATTCTGCGTGCGCGCTCGCGCAGGTGATCAATGCCGCTAATGAAGCGCTCCGCCTCGGCGTGAAAGGCGACACCCTTGTCGCTCGGGGTAATGCGCGGACCATTGCGATCGAACAGGGCAAAGCCCAGGGACGTTTCCAGATCCTGAACGAGCCGCGTCACCTGAGATTGCGAGCGATCAAGAAGGCGCGCCGCACCGGTGATGCTACCGGCGGACATGACCGCTAAAAATACCTCAAGTTCGCGTATCTCCATGGATATCATGCGTCCTTTGCATTATGACATATTTATTGTGCATTAGACGCATGATCAGCGCCAGTGACAAAAGACAAATTTTTGTTTTTCGCGGTGGGAAGGAAATTGATGCCTCCTTGAGCAGGGGAGCGCGCGAAAAAAATGCAATCGAGCATGAACATTGCCGGCTGCGGGGAAAAAGCAGGCCCGCTGCACAACGACAGATCAAAAGGGTGAAAGTCGGAGCAGGAGGCTGCACAGGCAACCGGCATCGCCGGGAACACAGTCAGAATTTCCAAGATGCGCACCTGTGACAGAACAGCAACACCACCACATCTTTCTCCGCAAGGTTCAACGAAGGTCTCCATATCTCAAGTCTATGCAGGTTGCCTGCACTCATCGAAAGGACGGAAAAAATGCGTATTGCTATTCTCGGTGCAGGTTCCATCGCCTTCGGCATGGCGGCGTTCTTGGCTGAGGCAGGACACATGCCGGTCCTCTGGTCGCCGTCAGGTAAGGGAACCGAAGCGCTTTCAGAGAAAGGTCACCTGGTTGCTACCGGCTCTGTAAGCTATTCCGGGCCGGTCGACGTTGCGGCAACCTGTGGTGATGCGGTTTCCGGTGCGGATGTCGTCATTGTTGCCCTTCCCGCCAATGGCCATCGCGCAGTTTTCGATGTGCTTTCGGCGCATCTCAAGGAGGGGCAGCCTGTCATCATCAGCTCGCACAGCTCATTCGGGGCGCTTTATCTCTCGAGACGTCTCGCCGAGCAGGGCATGTCTCTGCCGATCATCGTCTGGGGCACGACGCTTCTGACTGGACGTCGTCAGCCTGATGCTGTCAGTGTTTCCGTCAATACCGTGCGCCAGAAAGTCGATTTTGCGACGCTGCCACAGGCTGCGGCTGAAGAGGGCAAGATGCTCTGCACGACGCTCTTCGGTGACCGCTTCGTGCAACGCGAAGGGCTTCTCGCCATTGCCCTGTCCAATCTCAATCCACAAAACCATCTTGGTATCGCACTGCTGAACCTAACCCGGATGGAGAAGGGTGAGATCTGGGGGCAGGGAGAGCATGTCACGCCTGCCGTCGGTCATTTGATCGAGGCGCTTGATGCCGAGCGGCTGGCGATTGCCGCGAGCTTCGGCCTGACGGTCAAGACCGTGCGCGAGCACTTCTCGCAGTCCTTCCACGTGCCGATGGGCTCCGTATCGGACATGAACCAGTTGATGCACAGCGAAGGCCGCGGTGGTTTCGGCCCTGCTACCACCGATAGTCGCTACATTCTAGAAGATGTTCCCTTTGGTCTTCTGCCGACCGTTCTTCTGGGCCGCATCGCCGGGCGCCCGGCCATTCTGCACGAGGCGGGCATCCGGATGTTCGCTGCTGCGATCGATCGCGATCTGGAGGCAGACAATGATCTGCTGCCCGATCTATCGCTTGACGCCCTGGCGCCATCAGCTTTGAAGACACTCTGCAGTCAGGGTTTTCCGGTCTAATTCCAGATCTCAAGGTATTGCAAGTCTCGGCGTGTTTATGCCCCGCAACCAACGATACGGTGATGTCGGGTTGATCCGATCGAGTGCGGGGTGTCAGACTCGGCGTGATGATGCGTCTACCCCGGCCACGCTCCTTCAATGTGCGATCGCTCTGAGGCGATGCAGGTGGCGCTCGATGGCTGCGTGCTTGACGAGCGCCGGGACGAAGGGATTTCGAACTGCGGAAAAGACGCTCGGGCTCGGCGCTTTGCGCCGCAGGCAGCCGGCGTAGTCCGGGCCGAAGTTTTTCGCCCAACAGCGGATCGTTGCATAGGAAACGACGATGCTCCGCGCCAGCAGCATTTCCTCCACGAGGCGAAGGCTCAATGGAAATCGGAAATACAGCCTTACTGCGTGGGCGATCACAGACGGAGGAAAGCGATGGCGTTTGCAGCTGATTGGTATCCAGCCGTTATTCCGTTGGTATCGGGCCAAGCCGCTGTTGGCGTTTCCTGCCAGATACCAACAAAACTACCGACAAAACTTCCAGATGCAATCGGACAATCCAGAACGCCAGAAAACAAAAAAGCCCGGAAAACCGGGCTTTTTGTGGTTCCTCCAAACGTCCGTGAACGTTGGGAAACGGGAATTTGGTGCCCAGAAGAGGACTCGAACCTCCACACCCTTTCGAGTACCAGCACCTGAAGCTGGCGCGTCTACCAATTCCGCCATCTGGGCGACGGACCGGGGTGTAAGGGGCCCTTGGCCGGGTGTCAACACCGATTTTGAAGTTTTTGCGTCAAGCGCGGAAAAAATCACGGATGGCGCTCGCCCGATCGCTGGAACAGCGGGTTAAGCTGCTGATCTGTTTCGGCATTTCATTCTGTTCCGTGGCCGACTGGCCAATGTCGAGACGCGTCGCCAGAGCAAAAATACCTGTGTGCTGCCGATGGCACGGATTTCGCACCGACGCCTCCGGTTTTTCTGACTGGCGGATAGTGACTCGCGCATGCGGCAGGCGCATTCTGGCTCAGCGAGCGGAACGGCCCTGTCGGCGACGTGTCTTGGATATCGTCACAAAACGTGAATGCCCGCCATGAAGAAAACAGAAATGTCGAACGTTATGCGTACCAGGGACACAATCGGAAACACCCTCTTGGGAGAAGTGAGGAGTAAAATGACGAGATTGCGCAATTTCGTTATCGGCTGCGCTCTTTCAGCAGCTTCGATAGTGACAAGCATTGCTCCGGCGATGGCCGTGCCGCTGTCCGTGCCTGACATCAAGGTCGAGCAACAGACCGATGTCCAGACGGTCTGGCACAATGGCCGCCGGCACTACTATCGCGACCGCCACTACCGTCGCCACCACCGGCCCGGCTTCAGCGTCTACATCGCGCCGCGTCCGGTCTATCGTGACCGCTATGTGCGCCGTGGCGGCTACAGCGCCCATGTGAACTGGTGCCTGCAGCGTTATCGGTCCTATGATCCGGGCAGCAACCGCTTCCTCGCCTATGGCGGCGTCTACAAGGTCTGCCGTTCGCCGTATCGGTAAGGAGAGCACCAGAACTGACACACCAGCGACAGCGGGGCCCTAGCGCCGCTGTCGCCCATTCAGGCAAAACTCAAGTGCGATCCGTATGCCCGAGATCGCGTTGCGGATCGATCAGGTCGCGAACCCTCTGCTTGAGGTCCTTGGGCCCGGGAAACCCGCCATCGCGCTTGCGCTCCCAGATGAGCGTGTCGTCGAGCCTGATTTCGAAATTCCCGCCTGTTCCCGGAATAAGCGCCACTTCGCCGATGCTGTCTGAAAATGTCGACAGCAGCTCCTGCGCCATCCAGGCAGAGCGCAGCAGCCAGTTGCACTGGGTACAATAGAGGATCGATATTCGGGGTTTTTCGCTCATTCTGCCTGTCCGTATTGCGTCGTCATGAGGAAACTAGCAATGCGCTGGTTGACGGGCAACACGCTCTTCACGGTAATGTTAACTAATTTTATCATGTTTTATCCTGGCTGATCTTGCGTCGCTGCGACCACGCGGCGAGAGACATGTTGCGTTGCAAACATTCAACAAGGATCGCCCATGACCGACATCGCCACCACTCGTCCCCGCGCCATATTCCCGGCGCTGCAGAAGCTCTATGTGCCCTTTGATACGCTGGCTGAAACGCTGCTGCGCGTCACGGCAGGCCTGCTGCTCGTCACGCACGGCTATGGCAAGATCATCAACCCCTTCGGTGCCGTTGGCATGGTGGAGGGGCTTGGCTTCTATCCGGGTGTATTCTGGTCACCGCTGCTGGCCGCGACCGAATTCTTCGGCGGCATCCTTGTCGCGATCGGCCTCTTCACGCGTCCGGCCGCCTTCGCGTCGATGATCGTGCTGCTTGTCACCGTCTATTTTCACGGCATCGTATTGGGCGAGGGCCTCGGCGGCGCTGAAAAGTCGATCCTCTGGGCAGCCATCTTCCTGTTCTTCGCCGTTCGCGGTTCAAATTCGCAGTCGGTGGATGCGAAGCTCGGCAAGCAGATCTGATAACTGCGCCGGGTTCCTCCCGAACGCATCAACGAAAAATGGCGGCCGAAGCCGCCATTTTTTTGTCCTGTAGCATCTGTCCGCGATGGGATCAGAGCGTACGGGTGATGTGCTCGACGCGGAAGCACTCGATCGTGTCGCCGGCGCGGATGTCTTCGTAGTTCTCGAAGGCCATACCGCATTCCTGGCCCATCGGCACTTCGGAGACTTCGTCCTTGAAGCGCTTGAGCGTCTTGAGCTTGCCTTCGTGGATGACGACGTTGTCGCGCACCAGGCGAACGCCGGCACCACGCTCGACCTTGCCTTCGATGACACGGCAACCGGCGACCTTGCCGACCTTGGTGATGTTGAAGACCTCGAGGATTTCGGCATTGCCGAGGAAGGTTTCGCGGCGTTCCGGCGAAAGAAGACCGGACATCGCCGCCTTCACGTCATCCACCAGATCGTAGATGATGTTGTAATAGCGGATTTCGATGCCGGCGCGTTCGGCAGCCTGCACGGGCCTGAACATTGGCGCGGACGTTGAAGCCGATGATCGCGGCATTCGAGGCTTCGGCAAGCGAGATATCCGACTCGGTGATACCGCCGGCGCCCGAATGCACGATGCGTGCGCGGACTTCGTCGGTGCCGAGCTTGTCGAGCGCGCCGGCAATGGCTTCGATCGAGCCCTGCACGTCGCCCTTGATGACCAGCGGGAATTCCTTCAGGCCGGTATTCTGCAGCTGGCGTCATCATCTGTTCGAGCGAACCGCGCTGGCCGGACTGGACGGGCAACGGCCTTGTCGCGGGTCAGACGCTGGCGATATTCGGAAATTTCGCGGGCGCGGCTTTCGTTTTCGACGACGGCAAACTTGTCGCCGGCCAGCGGCGTGCCCGGAGAGACCGAGAATCTCGACCGGCATTGCCGGACCGGCTTCCTTGACATGCTCGCCCTTGTCGTTGACGAGCGCGCGCACGCGGCCCCACTGGTCGCCGGCAACGATGATCTGGCCGGGACGCAAGCGTGCCCTTCTGGACGAGAACGGTGGCAACCGAACCGCGGCCGCGGTCGAGCTCGGCTTCGACGACCGTACCTTCGGCAGTGCGGTTCGGATTGGCCTTCAGGTCGAGAATTTCGGCCTGCAGCAGGATGGCTTCGAGCAGCTTGTCGAGATTGGTGCCGGTTCTTGGCCGAGACTTCGACGTCGAGCACTTCACCGCCCATGGATTCCACGAACACTTCGTGCTGCAGCAGCTCGCGTGCGGACCTTCTGCGGATCGGCTGTCGGCTTGTCGATCTTGTTGATCGCCACGATGATCGGCACACCGGCAGCCTTGGCATGGTTGATCGATTCGATCGTCTGCGGCATCACGCTGTCGTCGGCCGCAACCACCAGGATGGCGATGTCGGTTGCCTGCGCACCACGGGCACGCATGGCGGTAAAGGCCGCGTGGCCGGGCGTGTCGATGAAGGTGATCTTGTGGCCGTTCTGCTCGACCTGATAGGCACCGATATGCTGGGTGATGCCACCGGCTTCGCCCGGACACCACATTGGCATTGCGGATGGCGTCGAGCAGCGAGGTCTTGCCGTGGTCGACGTGACCCATGATGGTGACGACCGGCGGACGCGAAACCAGTTCGCCATCGTCGTCCGTACACGTTGAAGATGCCTTGCTTCGACGTCGGATTCCGACAACGCGCTTGACGGTATGGCCGAATTCGACCGGCGATCAGTTCGGCCAGATCGGCGTCGATGATGTCGCCCGGCTTCATCATCTGGCCTTCCTTCATCAGGAACTTGATGACGTCGACCGACCGTTCGGACATGCGCTGCGACAGTTCCTGAATGGTGATGGTTTCCGGCAGGATGACTTCGCGCATAACCTTTTCGCGGGTTTCCTGCATCTGGCTGCGGCGGAACTTCTCCTGGCGGCGGCGCATGGCGGACAGCGAACGGCCACGCGGATTGCCGTCGTCGTCGAGAGCGGCCGTCAGCGTCAGCTTGCCCGGCGGCGCTCTTCTTCGGTCTTCGGACGGGCAGGGGCCTTTGCCGGCTCCGGACGCACGACCTTGCCGCGAACCGGCGCGGCATTGCCACGGGCCGGACGGCTCGTCGTCCTCTTCCGCATCGACCTTGCGGCCGCGCGGGTAACGGCTTCCGGCGCTGCGGCGGCGGGTAGCGACCTTGGTCGTGCTCTGCGGGCGAGCCTGCTCTGCACGGCGGGCTGCAACGGCAGCGGCTGCCAGCGCAGCTTCCGCCTCAGCCGCCTGCGCAGCTTCGACGGCAACCTTTTCGGCTTCGCGTTCAGCCGGCGTGCGCGCGGCCTCCTCGGCAGCGAGGCGGGCAGCCTCTTCCTGCTCGCGCTTCAGACGGGCGGCTTCCTCGACCTGGCGGCGTGCTTCCTCGGCAGCCCGGCGCTTGGCGTCTTCGGCATCGCGAATCTGGGCTTCGGCAAGGGCACGGCGGCGCGCATCGATCTCGCCAGCCGAAAGCTGGTTGAGCACGACGCCGACACGCGGGCGATTGTCCTGCGGCCGCGGCTGCGGTGTGCTGTGATTGCGGCGTGCTGGCTGCGACGGGCTGCTGCACGGGCGCCTGGCGCAGGCATGCCGGCGCGCTTGCTGCGACGACGGGCGGAGCCAGCGACGATGCGGCTTTTCGTCTTCGGGACGGACCGGGCGGCGCTTGCGGGTCTCGACCACAACGGCTTTCGTCCGGCCACGACCCATGTCCTGGCGCACGGTTCCCTGCTGAACCCCCAGGTGGTTTCAGGGTCAGCGTCTTCTTGCCCGCTGCGCCGTGTGTCTTGTCGTCGTTGTTGTCAGTCATTCCGTTCCGTTCCTAAGATCAGGGCCGGATGCGTATCACCAGACCCCGCCGTTCAATTTCTGTTCTGTATGCGCAGTGTTTCCAGCATGTGCCGGTCACCGCGTCATTGTGTCGGCAGGCCAGTTTCGGCGCCAACGGCTCGAGCGGGGACGGTTCCCCGGTACTTTTCGAGCATGTTTGCGCGCTTCACTACACCCTCACCCGCCTGCCCTGCAAGCGCGCAAGCATGGATAAAAGCATTCTGGCCCATAAGCCCGTCCATTTCAGCTTCGGTGAAGAAGCGAAACGACGGTATTTCCTGTCCGTCATTGGCAACAAAGCTCATCGCCTTGCGTGCCTGGTCGATCTTGCGCACGCCATCAGCGGCCGCGTCGACCGCGTGGAATACGGCAAGAGCCGCCATGCCGCGCACCGCCTGGTCGACCTTCGATCGCGCCGCTGATGAACTGGCCGGCCTTGCGCGCCAGGTTCATCATGCCTGACAATTGCAGCGACAGAAGCCGATCGACATCGTCGGCAAGCTCCGGTCCGCACGGTTACGTCCCTTTTCAGCGCCCGCGCAAAAAGCCTTCTTCGCAATCGCCTTTTCCAACACCGCGCGTTCGGCGGTGACCCAGCAGCCGCGTCCGGGCAGCTGCTTCTTGAGATCAGCCACGATCCGTCCCGTCGGATCCGCGACAAAGCGGATGAGACCGTCGGTCTCGCCGCTCTGCCGCGTCACGATGCACATCCGGCCATTCACTTCGCCATCGCCTGCATCATCCGTCGCTTCTGTCTCTTCAACCGACATGGTGGTCTCATTCACAGTCAACACGCCAATCAGGCGTCCTGTTCCGCGCCTTCCACAACATCGAGCGCTTCAAGCTCGGTCACCAGTTCTTCCTCGGTGATCCAGCCGGCCGCAAGGCGGGCCTGCAGGATCATGGTTTCGGCTTCGGTGCGCGAAATCTCGATCTTCGAGAACAGGCCCTCGAACTTCTTCGTCTCGCCGTCCTTGCGCTCCGACCAGCCGACGAGATCGTCGGCGGCGCAGCCTGCAAAGTCTTCGATCGTCTTGATGCCGTCATCGCCGAGTGCAACCAGCATCTGGCCGGTCATGCCGTTGATCGTGCGCAGTTCGTCGGCAACGCCGAGTTCCTTGCGCTTGGCATCCATTTCAGCTTCGATCCGCTCCAGATATTCGCGGGCGCGGGTCTGCAGTTCGCTTGCCGTATCGTCGTCGAAGCCGTCGATCGAGGCGATTTCGTCAAGCTCGACATAGGCCAGTTCCTCGACGGCTGCGAAGCCTTCCGAGGCCAGAACCTGGCCGACCATTTCGTCAACGTCGAGCGCTTCCATGAACAGGGCGGTGCGCTCGTTGAATTCCTTCTGGCGGCGCTCGGATTCGTCCGCTTCCGTCATGATGTCGATATCCCAGCCGGTCAGCTGCGAGGCGAGGCGAACGTTCTGGCCGCGACGGCCAATGGCCAGCGACAGCTGTTCGTCGGGAACCACGACCTCGATGCGCTCGGCATCTTCGTCGAGAACCACCTTGGTGACTTCGGCAGGCTGCAGCGCATTGACGATGAACGATGCCGGATCCTGGCTGACCACGGAATGATGTCGATCTTTTCGCCCTGCAATTCGCCGACAACCGCCTGAACGCGCGATACCGCGCATACCGACGCAGGCGCCGACCGGATCGATCGAGCGAATCGTTCGAGATCACGGCGATCTTGGCGCGCGAACCCGGATCACGGGCAACCGACTTGATCTGGATGATGCCGTCGTAGATTTCAGGCACTTCCATGGTGAAGAGCTTGACCATGAACTGCGGATGCGTACGCGACAGGAAAATCTGCGGACCGCGCTGTTCGCGGCGCACGTCATAGACATAGGCGCGGACGCGGTCGCCATAGCGCATGTTTTCCCGCGGGATCATTTCGTCGCGGCGGATAATGCCTTCGCCACGGCCGAGATCGACGATGACGTTGCCATATTCGACGCGCTTGACCGTGCCGTTGACGATTTCGCCGATGCGATCCTTGAATTCGTCGAACTGCCGGTCACGCTCGGCTTCGCGCACCTTCTGCACGATGACCTGCTTGGCCGACTGGGCAGCGATACGGCCGAAATCCATCGGCGGCAGCGGATCGGCGATGAAGTCGCCGAGCTTGGCGTCCGGGTTGCGGTCGCGGGCAAGTTCCAGCGGGATCTGCGTCGAATAGTCTTCCACACTGTTCCACCACTTCCAGCAGGCGCTGCAGACGGATTTCGCCGGTCTTGGAATTGATGTCGGCGCGGATGTTGCTTTCCGAACCGTAGCGCGAGCGCGCGGCTTTCTGGATCGCATCGGCCATCGCGGCCAGCACGATTTCGCGGTCGATCACCTTTTCGCGCGCGACGGCATCCGCGATCTGCAGAAGTTCGAGCCGGTTAGCACTGACTGCCATTTCATGTCTCCGTCTGATTGCCGGGGGGCTTTGAGCGCCGCGCCGTGCCTTAGTCGATTGGTGTGTTTTCGTCTTCGAAATTCTGGTTTGCGGCCTGCTGGGCCTTCGCCTTCTTGTCGGCAACCAGCGCATCGCGGATCAGGTCGTCGGTCAGGATCAGTCGCCCTTCGGCGAGTGCCGTAAACGGAATGACCACCGTCGGCGCCTCGCCATAGGCCGGCTGGTCGCGTTCGATGGTAAAGCCCTCGTCATCCGCCGCAACGATCTTGCCGCGGAAACGCTTGCGGTTGTCGACCAGGATCGAGGTTTCGCACTTGATCAGATGGCCGGCCCAGCGGGTAAAGTCCGACTTGCGCACCATCGGACGATCGATGCCGGGCGACGAGACTTCGAGATGATACTGCTTTTCAACCGGATCTTCCACATCCAGAACAGGCGAGATTGCCGTCGAGATCGCTTCGCAATCCTCCACCGTCATCGTGCCGTCAGTCCGCTCTGCCATGATCTGCAGCGTGGCGCCGTTCTGCGAGGAAAGCCTGACCCGGACCAGTTGATAGCCCATCGGCACCAGCACCGGCTCGATGATGTCGGCGACACGCCGGTCGAGACCCGTTTCCGTGATCAGCCGTGGTTCCTGTGTATTTTCTGCCGTTGTCGTATCGGACAAACGCTGTCTCCCTGAGCGTCCGCAGCGCCGCGTGCCCTATCGGCATGTCGGCGTAGCGGATCGAAATCTGCCTGCGTGCAGTGCGCCCGGCAAAAACCGCGGCGGGCCGCACAGACTTGAGGGTAACAAAAAAGAGCGGGTCCTGACGGGCCCACTCTTCATCAACCGATCAAGAATTTGAGGGTGATATACGCTCGATTATCCGCAAATGCAAGATAGGCCTGTCGTGATCCACAAAACGACATGCCGGATGTTATCTCAGCGTTCAAAAAGACATCGAATATGTTTCTGCGATATTGCGCGTCGCGCTCGCTGATATCCCTGTTGCGTGGTTGGACAGGAGCGGGTGGTCCGGAAATCGCGCCTTGATCCTGGCAAGGCTGGTTGCCGTTGTTATAAGCTGGCCTAGATCAGGCGTCATGCAATGACAGGGAAGGGAACGCGCTTTGCCGGATAGACTATCGCCGCTGGCGCCTTTCAGGCACGACACGTTCCGGACCATCTGGCTGGCAAGCCTGGCGTCGAACTTTGGCGGGCTGATCCAGGCCGTCGGCGCCGGCTGGATGATGACGTCGATCTCGGATTCGGTGAATATGGTGGCGCTGGTTCAGGCCTCGACCTCGCTGCCGATCATGCTGTTCTCTCTGGTCTCGGGCGCGCTTGCCGATAATTTCGATCGCCGCCGGATCATGCTGATCGCCCAGTGTTTCATGCTGGTCGTCTCCGCGCTGCTGACTGCCTTCGCCTGGTTCGGCTTCATCACGCCCTGGCTTCTCTTGTTCTTCACCTTCCTCATCGGTTGCGGCACGGCGCTCAACAACCCGTCCTGGCAGGCCTCCGTCGGCGACATGGTGCCGCGCGAGGTGTTGCCGGCGGCGGTGGCGCTCAACAGCATGGGCTTCAACATCACCCGCTCCGTGGGCCCCGCGATCGGCGGCGCGATCGTCGCGGCGGCTGGTGCTGCGGCGGCCTTTGCCGCCAATACGCTCAGCTATTTCGCCATCCTCTTCGCCCTGGTGCGCTGGCGCCGCGAAACGCCCGTGAACAAGCTGCCGCGCGAATCGATGGGCCGGGCGATTTCGGCAGGGCTTCGCTACGTTGCGATGTCGCCGAATATCGGCAAGGTGCTGTTGCGCGGCTTCGTCTTCGGCCTGTCGGCCAGCGCAATCCTCGCCCTGCTACCCCTCGTTGCCCGCGATCTCGTATCCGGCGGTCCCTTCACCTTCGGCGTGCTTCTCGGTGCCTTCGGGCTTGGCGCCATTGGCGGCGCCTTGCTCAGTGCCCGGCTGCGCGAGCACCTGTCGAGCGAGGCGATCGTGCGCATCGCCTTTGCCGGGTTTGCGGTCAGCAGCCTCGTCACGGCGCTCAGCCCCTATAGCATCGTTACATGTCTGGCTCTTCTTCTGTCCGGCTGCGGATGGGTGCTGGCGCTGTCGCTGTTCAACACGACCGTGCAGCTTTCCACCCCGCGCTGGGTGGTCGGCCGGGCTTTGTCGCTCTACCAGACAACCACCTTCGGCGGCATCGCCGCTGGCAGTTGGATCTGGGGTCAGCTGGCGGAAACACATGGCCCAGCCAACGCGCTGATGATATCCGCCGCCGTCATGGTCGCCGGCGCAGCAATCGGCCTGCGCCTGCCGCTGCCGGAGTTCCAGTCACTCGACCTGGACCCGCTCAATCGCTTTTCCGAGCCGCCCTTGCAGCTCGACCTGAAACCGCGCAGCGGTCCGATCGTGGTGATGATCGACTACGAGATCGCCGACGAGGATGTTCCGGAGTTTCTCAGCGCCATGGCCGAGCGTCGCCGCATCCGCATTCGTGATGGTGCCGGGCAATGGGCGCTGATGCGCGATCTCGAAAACCCGACGGTCTGGACCGAGACCTATCACGTGCCCACCTGGGTCGAATATGTCCGCCACAACCAGCGCCGGACCAAGGCTGATGCTGCGATCGGAGACCGGTTGACGGCGCTCCACCGAGGGGCCGCACCGCCGCGGGTTCACCGCATGATCGAACGCCAGACCATCCTCCCCTATGACTATGAGCGCTACAAGCAGCAGATGGACATGCACTGACGGTGTTTGCAGGCAGTTTCGATAGAGTTCTACGTCGCGCTACGCAGCCTTGCTGAAGCTGCGACCGGCATTGGCGAAATAGGCGTCGAACGCGGATGCGACGGCGCGGATCATGAAGCGGTTGTCGTCACGCACCTGCACGATGTCGGCGTCAAGATACACCACACCATCGTCGATGAGTTGCCGTAGCCGTAGATTGTTGTCCGTCAACAGCTTCGGGGCGAAGCCATGAGATGTCGCAATGGTCGAAAGATCGGCGCGGAAATCGCACATCAGCCGCTCGATCACCTCGGCGCGAAACCTGTCTTCCGCGGTCATCGCATAGCCCTTCGTCGTCGCCAGCGCCCCCTCCGAAATGCGCTTGGCGTAGAGCCCGAGCGGCACCTCGTTCTGGACATAACCTTCGGCAAATCGGCCGATCGACGATGCACCGAGGCCGATCAGGGTCCGGCATTCGTCGGTGGTGTACCCCTGGAAATTCCGGTGCAGCCGCCCGCTCTCGGAAGCAATCGCCAGATCGTCCTGCGGAAGGGCGAAGTGATCGAGACCGATGCGTCGATAGCCTGCAGCGACGAGGGCCGCGGCGATGGCCTCGGCCTGCTCGTTTCGCTCCTGCGCGCCCGCAAGCACGGTTTCATCGATGAGCCGCTGGTGCTTCTTGAAGCCCGGGACATGTGCATAGCCGAAGACAGAGAAGCGGTCCGGCCGCATTTCGATGGCCGCTTCCACGGTCTCGACGCAGGACCGGATCGTCTGGAACGGCAGACCATAAATCAGGTCGAAATTGATGGCATCGATGCCGTTGGCGCGCAGGCCGGAAACGGCTTCCGCGGTCATTTCCGCCGATTGAAGGCGGTTGATGGCCTTCTGCACCACGGGATCGAAGCTCTGGACGCCGAGACTTGCGCGCGTCACTCCGGACTGCCCCAGCGCACCGGCCATCTCGGCAGTCAGGGTCCGTGGATCGATTTCGACGGCGATCCGCGTCGCAGAGCCGATCGCGACGTTTTCGCGCAAGACGCCGATCAGGGTGGTGAATGCGTCCGGCGTCATGATCGTCGGTGTGCCGCCACCAAAGTGGATCTCGCCGATGGCGAGCGGATCCTGCCGCGTTTGACTGACGAGGCGGATCTCCTTTTGCAGGACATCGAGATAGTCGAGGATCGGCTGATCGCGCGCGGTAATCGTCGTGTGGCAGCCGCAGTACCAGCACATTTCACGACAGAAAGGAATGTGGAGATAGAGCGAGGTGCTTTCGCCTGAGGGCACGCAGCGCAGCCAGTCCGCATAGGCTCCGGGACCAATATCGGACGAAAACAGAGGCGCTGTCGGATAGCTCGTATAGCGGGGCAGGCGCGTCTCGCCATACTTCTCGATCAGTGTCCTGGTCATCGGGCTCCATCCAGACAAATTCAACTTCGGCACCGATACGCAGGTGTCGAGGCCGCGTCTTTGATCCATCGCAAAGAATTGGCGAGACGTGGAAAGCCGGATTGATGTTCGAGGCTTTGGGACTGCCATGGCTGGCGTTCAAAAAACGCTCCCTGTCCGGCAATTGTTTGATCTAGGACAAGTCCGGGAGTGTGCGAAAAGGCCAACATGCGCCGACACAATGAAGCCGTCAGGGCTTTCGCTTCAGGAGCATGAAATTGAAAAAGGTTATCCTATCACTCGTCATCGGTACCGTACTGGCCGCATCCTTCGCCTTTGCCGCGAGCGCCGCCGATTTCGAAATTCACATGCTCAACAAGGGCAAGAACGGCGCGATGGTCTTTGAACCTGCCGGGCTCAAGATCGCCAAGGGAGATAGCGTGACCTTCATTCCGACCGACAAGGGCCACAATGTCGAGGCTGTGAAGGGACTGATCCCCGAGGGAGCAAGCCTTTTCAAGGGCAAGGTCAATGAAACCATCAAGATCACTTTCGACATGCCGGGCGCCTATGTCGTCAAGTGCTTGCCGCACTTTTCAATGGGCATGGTGGCGGTCGTCGTTGTTGACGATGCGCCGGCCAACATTGACGCGATCAAGGCTGTGAAATTCCCGAAAAAGGCACGGGAACGGCTTGATGCGGAGATCGCCGCACTCGGCCTCTAGGAGCCATGGTCAGCCCGACCGGAGAGGCCCACGCGCCGCTATAGACGAAGAGATGTCCCCGCGTGAACACACGCGCGTGGACACTCTCTCTTCTAGCGTGCTACTGGTCTCAATGTCCGCATGCTTCGTGCAGATGATCCGGTGAAGGCCATAGGTGTAGTCTCAGATGATGCCGCATGGGAACGGTACCTCCGGGACGCGCAGTGCTTCGCTGAAGCCAGTCCCGAAAATCGCCGAAAAAAGAATCTATCTGGTCGTTGCTGTCGTCGCCTGTCTTAGCGTCCTGCTTGCCATTCTTGCGCACGAGACCTTGGCAGTGACCGCGACCTTCAGCCTGTTCATTCCCGCCGTGCTGGTGACATCCGTCCTGCTCGGACTTGCGCCGACACTTGTGACCGCAGGGCTTCTGGGCGTCGCCGCAATTGTTCTCGCAATGCGTTCGGACGCAAATCCGCAAATGCCCTGGCTCGAACTTGGCCTGTTTATCGTGATCGCCATCGCGATTGCCTTCATCGGCGAAGCGTTGCGGCACGCGCAGAAAGCCACCAGAAAGGCTGAACTGGCGGTCAAGATGCGCGAGACTCATCTCAAGACCATCCTCGATACAGTGCTCGACGCCACCATTGTTTGCGAGCAGGACGGCACGATCGTTTCTTTCAATGCTGCCGCTGTCAGGCAGTTCGGCTATTCGGAAGAAGAGGCCGTCGGGGAAAACCTGCGGATTTTGATGCCGCAGCCTTACCGGCATGAACATGACGGCTACATGCACCGCTATCTTGCGACAGGCGAGAAGCGCATTATCGGCGTCGATCGCGTCGTTGCAGGGCAGCGAAAGGACGGCTCGATCTTCCCGATGAAGCTTGCGGTCGGCGAAATGCGTTCCGGAGACAGGACGTTCTTCACCGGCTTTGTGCGGGATCTCACCGAGCGCGAGGAGTCGGCTGCCCGGCTCGAGGAAATCCAGGGCGAACTGGCGAGACTGGCCCGCCTGAACGAGATGGGCGAGATGGCATCGACGCTCGCCCATGAGCTCAATCAGCCGCTTTCGGCCATTGCCAACTATGTGCACGGCTGTTCCAGGCTGCTGCGCGGCATAGATACCGATGCGGCCGTGATGATGCGCGAGGCGCTCGATGAGGCGGCGAGCCAATCGCTTCGCGCCGGGCAAATCATCCGGCATCTGCGGGAATTCGTGACGAAAGGCGAAACCGACAAGGCCCCGCAGAATATCCGGCAACTCATCGAGGAAGCGGGCGCGCTGGCCCTGGTCGGTTCGCGCGAAAAAGGCGTACGGACGGTTTTCGACTATCGCCCGGGAGCGGAGATGGTGATGGTCGATCATATACAGATCCAGCAGGTGCTGACCAACCTCATACGCAATGCCATCGAAGCGATGAAGCATGCCCCGAAGAAGGAACTGATCATCCGGACGCAACCGGGCGCTCCGGGCGAAGTTGCCGTTACCGTCGAGGACACCGGTCCCGGCATTCCCGAGGAAATTTCCGCGCAGCTGTTCAAGCCGTTCACAACGACCAAACCCGGCGGCATGGGAATCGGTCTGTCCATATCGAAACGCATCGTCGAGGCGCATGGAGGGACGATGACCGTCTCCCATACCGTCTTGGGCGGTGCAAGCTTCCGGTTTACCCTTCCTGCCTATGATGAGAATGAAGCCCATGTTGAAGGATGATTACACCGTCCATATCGTCGACGACGAAGAACCGGTCCGCAAGTCGCTGGCCTTCATGCTGACGATGAACGGCTTTGCCGTGCGCATCCATGAATCGGCAACAGCTTTCCTGACGTTCGCGCCCGCGGCACGCGATGCCGTGCTGGTAACCGACCTGCGCATGCCCGACATGACCGGTGTGGACCTGATCAGGAACCTTGCGACCCTGCCGAACAGGATTCCTTCCCTGGTGATCACGGGACACGGCGACGTACCGATGGCGGTCGAGGCGATGAAGGCCGGCGCCATCGATTTTATCGAGAAACCGTTTGAAGATACCGTCATCATCGAAGCCATCGGCCGGGCGGCTACGCAACTTCACGACAAGAAGATCACGACGGACTCGATCGGCGAGGTGCGTGACCGTCTGGCGACGCTCAGCGACCGCGAGCGGCAGGTATTGTCTGCCGTGGTCGCGGGCTTGCCGAACAAGGCGATTGCCTATGATCTGGATATCAGTCCACGGACGGTCGAGGTTCACAGGTCGAATGTCATGGGCAAGATGAATGCCAAGAGCCTGCCTGAACTGGTGCGCATGGCATTGGCGGCGGGCTTCGGTCCGACCTGACGGTCTTCTCCGTTTTTCTTGATTTAACGCAAGGCGCGGGTCCCCGGTGACGCGTTAGGTCGGTGTTTGCGGCAGGCTTTTCCTGTTCGTGAACAGCGGAACATCGACTTGCAGCCATCACAGACCATTGTTGCAGTTGCCATGGACGATGCCTTGTTGCGTTCGCTTGCGTTCGCGCTGGGCGTCGAGGGTTTTCGCGTTCAACCCTACAATACATGGCAGGCGGCGCGCGCCATGATGGCGACCTCGATTTGCGTCATAGTCGATGTGGACATCTGCCGGGATGATGCGGATGCGAGACGATCCCTGCTGGACCCCGAAAGCAGGATTGTCCTGCTCTCCGACGGCCTCGCCCCGCCGGCGCTTTCATCAAGTGTCTGCGTCATTCCGAAACCGCTCGACGGACAGGACATCCTGGTGGGGGTCGATCAGTTTCGCCGGGCGCATACGTAAAAACCCTTAGTGGTACAACCGAATTTCGCAAGCCCGCCCAAATGCCCATAGTCCCTTCAACAGATCGAGGGACACCACCATGTTTGCAGGCGCACTTCCGACAAACGACCGCTCCATTCAGGCCCCGGGCACAGCGACAGCTGCCTATCTCCAGCGGCCGCGACAGATCAGCCTGGTCGCTCCCGATGAGGAAATCTACCGCCAGGGCGACCGGTCCGGTTCGCTCTACCGGGTCGAGTTCGGTGCTGTTCGTATCTACCGGTTGCACGCCGATGGCCGGAGGCAGGTTGTCTCCTTCCACCTCGCAGGCGAAACCTTTGGTCTCGAGGCTGGACGCACCCGCAGCTTCTTTGCGGAGGCAATGGTTCATACCGGTCTCACCAGCGCAGGCAGCACATCGGGCGAAACGGCCTCGCAGGAACTCATGGCCATGGCGCTTCGCGAAATGATCCGCGCGCAGGAGCACCTCCTTGTCCTTGGCCGGCAGAGCGCATTGGAAAAGCTCGCGGCCTTCCTGCTGGATATAGCTGAGCGACAAGGCGATCTCGATCCGATCGATCTTCCCATGACCCGCATCGATATCGGCGACTATCTGGGAATGACGATCGAAACCGTTTCCCGCAGCTTCTCGAAGTTCAGGGACGAAGGAATCCTGCGGCTGCAGAACGCGCGGACTGTCGAACTTCTGCGCCCGGAAAAGTTGCGCCAGCTGTGCCAATAGGGATCTGCCCTTGATCAAAATCAAGGACGCCCTCCCTCTCTTCCTGTTGTTTGCTGATCGATACTTTACATGCACAGAGGGTGTGCTTCATGGACGACCTAAGCTTGCGAAACCGGATCCTTACGACATTGCAGCGCCTTCCGCTCATTGCAGCCTCCGAAATCGGCGTCGGAGTGCATGAAGGTGTCGTGATCCTCACGGGTGTGGTTCCGGACGAGGGCCACAAGGCACTGATCGAACGCGCCGTGCTGAACCTGGCCGATGTCAGGGGGCTGGCCCAGAAGATCCATGTTTCCGCCGATGCCGATTATCTCGATTCGGACGAAGAGATTGCGACGCGCCTCGTCAGGATGATTGACTGGAACATTTCGAAGTCCGGGAGCGACATCCGGGTGCGGGTCGAGAATCGCCGGGTGACTTTGACGGGCCAGGTGGGCTGCAGGGAAGACCTCGACAAGGTTCAGCATTTCGCATCGGGCCTCTGGGGCTGCGCCGGCCTCTCCAATCAACTGGTCGTGTCTGTGGAGAAGAAGGACGAAATGTCCGCGCTCGCAGATGCGGCGGCCTGATCCGCCAGACCCGCTTTCCAGACCCGCTTTAATGTCGATCAAATCGCGCCGGAAGAGCGGCCAGCATGGCTGCGCACCGGGTCGCGAGACAAGAGGATGATTTTGCGATGAGCGAACGAAAAGACGGCCACCTTTCCGAGGTGCCCGTTCTTTGCACGACTTGCGACGCGAGGCTTCGGGGCGTTTGCGCCGTTCTTGATCCGGATCAGCTTGTATCGCTTGCCAGAACATCCTCGAAGAAGCGGCTGGAAACGGGCGCGGAATTGATCGGCGAAGCACAGGCCATCGAAAGCTATTCCAATATCCTCTCGGGGGTCGTGAAGCTGACGAAGGGGCTGCCCGATGGTCGCGAACAGATTGTCGGCCTCCGGTTTGCACCGGATTTCATGGGGCGGCCATTTCAGGCAGAGAGCACCATCACCGCTCAGGCCGCCACAACGGTTGTTCTCTGTTCCTTTCCCAAGCGTGTAATCGAGGCGCTGATCCGCCAATCGCCGCAGCTTGAGCACTTTCTTCTGGAGCAGACCCTGCGCGAGCTCGACGAGGCGCGCGACTGGATGCTGACGCTCGGTCGAAAGAACGCATTGGAAAAAGTTGCGAGCTATCTGTTGCTGATCGCCAATGCCATAGATCCGGCCGTCCAGCCGGATTCGCAGGCAATTGCCTTCGACTTGCCGATGTCACGGCTGGAGATCGCGGATTTCCTGGGTCTTACGATCGAGACAGTCAGCCGCCAGCTGACCAGGCTGCGTATCGACGGCGTCATAGAGGTCAGCCAGAACCGGCATGTCGTGATCGTGAACCCCGACCGCCTCAGGACACGCGCTGGTGGCTGAGGGTGCCGCGAATGGCCGGGACGATATGCTCATCCTCGAAGGCCACGTGGCGACGAAGTCCGTCGAAGAACCCGCGCAGCATGAAGCCGAAGGTTTCAGCGTGATCGACAGGGCCGCCATGGCCAATTGTCAGAAGGATAGCCGTCAGATCCGCTGCGAAATATTCATCGGAAATGTGCTCTGCCCGCAGTCTGTCCATCGATGCGCTCGGTCCGGGGGGAACGGCTAGCTTCTCATAGGCGGGGAAAATCACCTTTTCCTCATATTCATGTGCCCGTCGAAGGACAGGCAGGAGTTTTGTCGCGACGGACAGGCAGCTCAGCGCGTCGACGGCCGCCGGCAGGCCGTCCGCAATATCCTCAAGCTCCTGGCAGATCGCCACTTTCCGGTCGTGGATCAGCCTCATGGCGTCGATGATATCGCGCCTGGCGAGTTCCTCCTGCGACAGAGACTCAATCTCGCGGCATGAAGGGTAAACCGCCTTTTCCGTCCGACAGTCTAACATGGTTGCGCTCCTGCTCCCGTGGCCTGCTCCCTTGGATAGCCGATGGTGCTTCATGTCGAATGGGGATTCATTGACATAGATCAATGCCGTTGCCCGCCCGATGGGAGACATGTCGCCCATCAAAGAGTCGGGGACCGTTTCATGAGGCACGCATCGTCAATCATCAGTCTGGGGCTATTCAGCTTCCTGGCAATCCTTGCCGCCGCCTTCGCGCATGACCAGGCCTTCGCCAACCACATGTGGGTATTGGCGATCGTTCTGGTCATATCCGTCATTGTGCTGTTGCGCAGAGAGAATTTTCAGCCCGCCGCGCCGGTTGATCCGTCCGCCTATATGGACGGACCGATCCGCTACGGTGCGATCGCCACCATGTTCTGGGCGGTTGTCGGGCTTCTGGTCGGGGTCGTCGTTGCGCTGCAATTGACCTATCCGGCCTTGAACATCGAGCCTTGGTTCAATTTCGGCCGGATGCGTCCGCTGCACACCTCGGGCGTGATCTTCGCCTTTTGTGGCAACGCGCTGATCTGCACATCGTTCTATGTCGTCCAACGGACGTCACGGGCACGGCTTTTCGGTGGTGATCTCGCCTGGTTCGTCTTCTGGGGCTACCAGCTGTTCATCGTCATGGCGGCAACCGGCTATCTGCTGGGTGTAACCGAAGGTCGCGAATATGCAGAGCCGGAATGGTATGTCGATCTCTGGCTGACCGTCGTCTGGGTTGCCTACCTCATCGTCTTCCTGGGCACGATCGTCAAACGCAGGGAGCCGCACATCTACGTGGCCAACTGGTTCTACCTGTCCTTCATCGTGACGATCGCCATGCTGCACATCGTCAACAACCTCAGCATGCCCGTGTCCTTCCTGGGTTCGAAGAGCTACTCCGCCTTCTCAGGGGTCCAGGATGCACTGACGCAGTGGTGGTACGGGCACAATGCGGTGGGCTTCTTCCTGACCGCAGGCTTCCTCGGGATGATGTATTATTTCGTGCCGAAGCAGGCCAATCGCCCGGTCTATTCCTACCGTCTTTCGATCATCCACTTCTGGGCGCTGATCTTCCTCTATATCTGGGCCGGCCCGCATCATCTCCACTTTACGGCTCTGCCCGACTGGGCGCAGACACTGGGCATGGTGTTCTCGATCATGCTGTGGATGCCCTCCTGGGGCGGCATGATCAACGGCCTGATGACGCTTTCGGGCGCCTGGGACAAGCTGCGCACGGACCCGATCATCCGCATGATGGTCGCTGCCATCGCCTTCTACGGCATGTCGACCTTCGAAGGCCCGATGATGTCGATCAAGAGCGTCAACTCCCTGTCGCACTACACGGACTGGACGATCGGTCACGTGCATTCCGGCGCGCTTGGCTGGAACGGTCTCATCGCCTTTGCGGCACTCTACTACATGGTGCCCAGGCTCTGGAACCGCGAGCGCCTCTATTCCATGCGCATGGTCAGCTGGCACTTCTGGCTGGCGACGCTCGGGATCGTGGTTTACGCCGCCGTCATGTGGGTTGCCGGCATCCAGCAGGGACTGATGTGGCGCGAACACGACGAACAGGGCTTCCTGGTCTACTCCTTCGTCGAAAGCGTCGCCGCTCTCCACCCCTACTACCTCATTCGTGCATTGGGCGGTCTGCTCTATCTGACCGGCGCCCTGGTGATGGCCTGGAACATCACGATGACGATCCTTGGATACCAACGCGACGAAGCGCCGATCGGCGGATCGCTTCCCTCGCTGCAGCCTGCCGAATAGGAGCCCGACATGGCCTTAATGGACAAACACGCGATCATCGAGCGCAATGCCACCCTGCTTCTGATCGGATCGCTTCTCGTGGTCACCGTCGGCGGCATCGTTGAAATCGCTCCGCTTTTCTACCTGCAGAACACGATCGAGAAGGTCGAGGGGATGCGTCCCTACACGCCGCTCGAACTGGCCGGCCGCAACATCTACGTGCGGGAGGGCTGCTACGTCTGTCACAGCCAGATGGTTCGGCCGTTCCGCGACGAGGTCGAACGCTACGGGCATTACAGTCTGGCTGCCGAGTCCATGTACGATCATCCGTTCCAGTGGGGATCGAAGCGGACTGGGCCGGACCTTGCGAGAGTGGGCGACCGTTATTCCAACGAGTGGCACGTCCAGCACATGACGGATCCCCAATCGGTGGTGCCCGAATCCATCATGCCGAGCTACGCCTTCCTGAAGACGACGCCGCTGGCGATCAAGGACCTTTCGGCGCATCTGACCGCCAATGCACGGGTCGGCGTGCCTTACTCCCAGGAGATGATCGACGCTGCGGTGGAAGACGCCAAGACCCAGTCCACGCCCGACAGTGACACGGCAGCATTCGATGCCCGCTATCCCAAGGCGAAAAGCGGCGACTTCGACGGCGATCCGCAAGCCGTGACCGAGATGGATGCGCTGATCGCCTACCTCCAGATGCTCGGCACGCTGGTGGACTTCAAGACCTACGACGAGACCGGTGGAGACCGTTAAGGAGAAAGACCATGGACTACCATATCATGCGAACATTCGCCGATAGCTGGGGGCTCGTTGCCATGCTGGCTTTCTTCGTCGCCGCCTCTGCCTTTGCCTTTCGTCCCGGAAGCAAGGAACTCAGCGAAGATGCCGCCAGCATCCCCCTGAAGGATGACTGACATGAGCGAAAAACATATCGATGAAGTTTCCGGCGTCGCAACCACCGGTCACGAATGGGACGGCATCCGCGAACTCGACAACCCCATGCCGCGCTGGTGGGTCTGGACGTTCTACGCAACCATCGTCTGGGCGCTGGGCTATGCCATCGCCTATCCCGCCTGGCCGCTGCTGACATCCGCCACCCAGGGCGTCCTCGGCTATTCGAGCCGCGGTGAGGTGCGCAAGGACCTTTCGGCCGCCGATGATGCCATGGGCGCCTACAGGGCTGCCATCAAGGATATGTCTGTCGAGGCTATTCTCGCGGACGAGCAGCTTCGCAGCGTCGCAGTTGCTGCCGGCGGGGCGTCTTTCAAGGTAAACTGCGTCCAGTGTCACGGTTCTGGTGCTGCCGGCTCGCCGGGCTTCCCGAACCTCAACGACGACGACTGGCTCTGGGGCGGAAAGCCGGATCAGATCCAGCAGACGATCGCCCATGGCATTCGCTTCACGAAGGACGATCAGACGCGTGACTCCCTGATGCCGGCCTTTGCCGATGTCCTCGACAGCGCCCAGATCGCACAGGTAAGCACCTACGTCGTCAGCCTCTCGGGTCCCGTCAAGGAAGCGTCGCTCGTCGAACCGGGCAAGACCGTGTTCGCGGAAAACTGCGCCGCCTGCCATGGCGACGATGCCAAGGGCAACAAGGAGCTCGGAGCGCCGAACCTGACGGACGCAATCTCCCTCTATGGCGCAGGCGAGGCAGCGATCGCAGCGCAGGTTCGTGCACCGCGCATGGGAGCAATGCCGGCCTGGAACGTCCGTCTCGGGGATAACGCCATCAAGGAACTTGCGGCCTTCGTTCATTCGCTTGGGGGCGGCGAAAAGTAGATTGCTTGATCTCGATCAAGATCAAAACTCGATACGGCTGGCATGAGTGATCGTGCCGGCCGTATCTCGTTTTGCGCCTGGCGAGATTTCCATGAAAGGTTGGCGTGTAATGCAGGATCAGGATGTAACAAGGCTGGATGCCGTTGCGACCAACTCGGCAGCTAACCGGCAGCCGCTCTACGCGCGCCGCAAGAAAATCTTTCCGAAGCGGGCGTCCGGTGCCTTCCGCCAGTTCAAGTGGATCGTCATGGCGATCACGCTGGGCATCTACTATCTGGTTCCGTGGATCCGCTGGGATCGTGGTCCCTTTGCGCCCGATCAGGCCGTTCTGATCGACATGGCCAATCGCCGCTTCTATTTCTTCTTCATCGAGATCTGGCCGCAGGAATTCATCTACGTCGCAGGCTTGCTCGTCATGGCCGGCATCGGCCTGTTTCTCGTGACGTCGACTGTCGGAAGAGCCTGGTGCGGCTACACCTGTCCGCAGACCGTGTGGGTCGATCTCTTTCTGGTTATAGAACGGTTCTTCGAAGGGGACCGCAATGCGCGCATAAAGCTCGACGCCGCCCCTTGGTCCTTCACCAAACTGCGCATTCGCATCATCAAACACCTATCCTGGCTTGTCGTTGCCGTTTTGACCGGTGGCGCGTGGATCTTCTACTTCGCCGATGCGCCGACGCTGGCTCGGGATTTTGTGACCGGAAATGCCTATTTCATCGCCTATGTCACTGTCGCGATCCTGACGGCCACGACCTATATCTTTGGCGGGCTGATGCGCGAGCAGGTCTGCACCTATATGTGCCCCTGGCCGCGCATCCAGGCCGCGATGCTCGACGAAACCTCGCTTACCGTCACCTATAACGACTGGCGTGGCGAACCCCGGTCGCGGCATACGAAGAAAGCCGCCGCTGCCGGCACGAGCGTCGGCGATTGCGTCGACTGCAATGCCTGCGTCGCCGTTTGCCCGATGGGCATCGACATCCGCGACGGCCAGCAGCTCGAATGCATCACCTGCGCGCTCTGCATCGATGCCTGCGACGACGTCATGGGGCGGCTCGGCAAGGAGCATGGGCTCATCAGCTATTCGACGCTGAACGATTATGACGCCAACATGGCGATTGCGACCCGATCGGGTAGCTGTTCCATAACCCCCGAACTTGTCCGCAAGCCGGACGGGAGCTTCTCCGACAGGCTGGCGCATTTCCACGTCCGGAAACTGCTGCGGCCGCGCACCTTCATCTATTTCGGCGCATGGAGCGCCATCGGCGTCGCGATTGCGTTTGCACTTGCCACACGCGATCGCCTCGAACTCAACGTCCTTCACGATCGCAACCCCCAGTTCGTCCTGTTGTCGGATGGCGCGGTGCGAAATGGCTACACGGTCAAGCTGCTCAACATGGTGCCGCAACCGCGGACCGTTGTTCTCACCCTTGATGAGGGCTTTGAAGGCGCATCGATGACGGTGGCGGGCGCCGACGACGTCAATGTCCATGAAACCGAAGTCGTGCTCGAACCGGACAGGCTGAAGACGATCAAGGTCTTCGTGCGTGCCGATCCGAAGGGGATATCAGGCACATCGCGATCCTTCTCCTTCGTCGCCACGGATCCCGCCACAGGCGAGCGCGCTGACTATACAGCCACCTTCAACGCACCGGAGAAACTCAAGTGAAAACAAGCGCACGCAGCGGAGAGTTCACCGGACGGCACATGCTGATGATCATGCTGGCGTTTTTCGGGGTCATCATTGCCGTCAATCTCGGAATGGCACGGTTGGCGGGCTCCTCCTTCGGTGGGCTCGTGGTCAAGAACAGCTATGTCGCCAGCCAGGAATTCAACGAAAAGCTGGAGAAGAGCAGGGAGCAACTGGCACTCGGCTGGACACCGACCTTCCAGGTGGTCAAGGGAACGATCCGTTACCGCCTGACCGACAAGGACGGCAACATCGTTTCTGCGACGGCGGCATCCGTCCAGTTCCGGCATCCATCCTATGAGGCGGCCGACTGGAGTGTTGATCTGAAGCCGGCTGATGACGGTGGTTTCGAAGCGGTGCAGGCCGCACGCAACGGCACCTGGATCGTCCAGATCGACAGCGACGTCGGACGCGCCGCCCCTTACCGCGATGTGCGCCGGATCGTTATACGCAACGGAGAATTCAAATGACCTGCTGCGCGACCTCGGCCGGCCTGGCTGCGGACATCGAATCCGCCAGAACAGCAGGCCCGTCCGCCGATGAAATCCTGTTTGCGGCGAAGAAGCTGGGGGACGGTACCTATCAGACCGACCTCTCCATTCCCTCGATGCACTGCGCCGCCTGCATGCGCACCGTCGAGAATGGACTGACCTCGCTTCCGAGCGTGACTTCGGCACGCGTCAATCTCTCGACCAAGCGTGTCACGGTCAAATGGAAGGGAGAGGAAGCCCCCGCGTTCATTTCCCAGCTTGAAAGCATGGGTTACCCCGCGCATCTGACCGATGAATTTGTCTCCGGCAAGGACAAGACCTTGTCCGAACTGCTGCTCGCCGTCGGGATAGCCGGCTTCGCAACGGGCAATATCATGCTGCTCTCGGTGTCGGTCTGGTCCGGCGCAGAAGGTGCCACCCGCGACCTCTTCCACTGGGTCTCGGCCCTGATTGCCATTCCCGTCATCGTCTTTGCCGGACGCATCTATTTTCGCTCCGCCTGGAACGCCTTGCGGCATGGCCGGATGAACATGGACGTACCGATCGCCATCGGTGTTTCGCTCGCCTATTCCACCAGCCTCTACGAAACCTTCACGCATGGCGAACATGCCTATTTCGACGCTTCCGTCTCGTTGCTGTTCTTCCTGCTGATCGGGCGCACGCTGGATCATGTCATGCGCGACAAGGCTCGCGCAGCCGTCAGCGGCCTCGTCCGGCTTTCGCCGCGCGGCGCCGTTCGCGTCGGCATGGACGGCAGCCGGGACTATATTGCCATCGGCGACATCGAGCCGGGCATGGATCTTCTGATTTCGGCCGGCGACCGGATCCCCGTCAATGCAACCGTCATCGACGGTGTGTCCGAGCTGGATTGCTCTCTGGCAACGGGAGAGAGTGCGACGCGTCACATCTCGCCAGGGACGGATATTCTGGCAGGCACGCACAATCTCTCCGCTCCGCTCGTCATCCGCGCCACCGCGGCAGCCAAGGATTCGTTCCTGGCCGAAATGGTCGGCCTGATGGAAGCGGCAGAGCAGGGGCGCGGGACCTATCGACGCCTGGCGGACCGGGCATCGGCGATGTATTCGCCCGTGGTGCACCTCACGGCACTGGCAACATTCGTCGGCTGGATGATTGCAACAGGGGACTGGCATCACGCCATCACGGTGGCAACGGCCGTTCTCATCATCACCTGCCCCTGCGCACTCGGCCTTGCGGTTCCCATCGTCCAGGTCGTTGCCGCGCGGCGCCTGTTCGAGAACGGGATCATGATGAAGGATGGCGGCGCGCTGGAGCGGCTTGCCGAAATCGACGCCGTCGTCTTCGACAAGACAGGCACGCTGACCACCGGCAGTCCGGTCCTGCAGTCGGCATCCCGGCTTGATGAAGGCACCAGGCGCATGGCCGTCGCCCTGGCACGTTCGTCTGGACATCCCTTTTCCAGGGCCATTGCCAAGGCAAATCCTCACATTCCGAACACCGTCCGGCTGGAAGACGTGTCGGAGCATCCGGGCCTTGGCGTCGAGGGCCGGGCGAGCGGAAGCCTGTGGCGGCTTGGCCGTGCCTCCTGGGCTTTGGCACCATCAGAGCAGACCAGCACCGCAACCGGCACCGTGCTCTCCAGAGACGGCGCAATGCTTGCATCCTTCGATTTCTCCGACGATCTCAGGCGGGACGCCGTCGAGGCTGTCGCTGCCCTTCAGGAACAGGACATAAAGCTCGAAATCCTCTCCGGCGATCGCCGGTCTGCGGTGGAGAAGGTTGCCTCGCTGCTCTCCATCCCGTCGTTCAATGCAGGCGTCCTGCCTGCCGACAAGGTGAGCCGATTGCAGCACCTCAAAACCTCCGGCGCCCGGGCGCTGATGGTGGGCGACGGCATCAACGATGCGCCGGCAATGATGGCTGCCCATGTCTCCATGGCGCCGGCATCTGCCGCCGATATCGGACGAAGCGCCGCCGACTTCATCTTCCTGCGCGACAGCCTGAAGGCCGTGCCTCTGTCGCTGAGGGTCGCCAGGCATGCGGAGCGGCTGGTGAAGCAGAACTTCACCCTGGCCATAGCCTACAACGTCATTGCGGTTCCGATCGCAATCATGGGGCATGTCACGCCGCTGATTGCAGCCATCGCCATGTCGGGCTCGTCGCTGCTGGTGATCGGCAATGCGATGCGGCTGACGGCGGGAGAGGGGTGGCTCAAACGCCATGTTTCAATGTCCTGGACAAGCCGGAAAGTGGTGGATGCCTGATGGAAACGCTCCTGTATCTGATGCCCATTGCGCTTATTCTGGGTGGGCTGGGGCTCGCAGCCTTCGTCTGGGCGCTGCGTTCCGGTCAATATGAAGACATGGACGGCGCGGCGGAGCGCGTGCTTGCAGACGATTGACGCAATATCCCCCGGCATTGAACCGCGTGGCGTTGATGCAGATCAAGGCCGTCGCGCCGGGCGACCGGTAGCATGATCTCCATTGGCGGAAACGTCGCTCGTGGGAGATACGATATGTCGTACAAATCTATACTTGCCGTGGTTGGTCTGGACGAGGACGAGCGTGACCTGCGCGCGGCGGTCGAGCTCTGCCGGGAGATTGATGCGCACTTGTCCGTCGTCGTGGTGCTCCTGGCGCCGCCACCGCCCATGGGCGATGCCGGGATCATCGCGACCGTTTGGCTGGAACAGTCCCAGGCCGAACAGGAGCGTCTCGATGCCTATGTCGTCAAGGTCAACACCATGCTGTCGCAAACCGGCATCTCCTACGGGGTGGAATCGAAGTTCGCAGCGATCGCCAGTGCCGGCGACGATCTGGGCGAGCGGGCCCGCTATTCGGATCTGACGATCATCGGGTCGGGCCTCAAGTTCGATCCCGATCTGAAGTCGCGCGCTGTCGATGGCTGCCTGTTCAACTCGGCGCGGCCCATGCTTCTGGCGCCCGCAAAAGGGCCAATGTCATTGCAACCGAAGACGGTCATGGTCGCGTGGGACTCGAGCCTGGAGGCGACCCGTGCCGTGGGCGCGGCGCTCGATCTGATTGCGAAGGCCGAATCCGTTCATGTCGTGCTGGTCGATCCGATGGCGGATAGACGGCAGAATGGGGAGGAACCCGGCGCGGATATCGGTCGCTACCTCGCGCAACATTCTGCCTCCGTCAGCATTGATCAGCTGTCCTCCATGGGTAATCCGGTCGCCGACGTCCTGCAGCAACACGCCACGGATATCTCGGCAGACATGATCGTCATGGGGGCCTATGGGCATTCGAGGATTCGCGAGCGGATCTTTGGCGGCGTGACGCTGTCCATGATCGAAGACGCCAGTGTCCCTGTCTTCATGGTGCATTGACGGCCGCGCATGGCGCTGCGGAAGGCCCGCAGCCCCATAACTTTTGCAAGCCTTCCTGACTTGGGTTGATCTGCCTCAAGTCTTTTTTGCCGGCGATTGCTAGAACTCTCGAAATCGGATGTCTGGAGACAAGCATGGATTTCGAGAGTTTCTTCAAGCGCGAACTGGACGGCCTGCATCAGGAAGGCCGCTATCGTGTGTTCGCGGATCTTGAGCGGCAGCGGGGCAGTTTCCCGAAGGCGACGCGCTATGCGGCTGACGGCAGCCGGCAGGACGTCACCGTCTGGTGTTCCAACGACTATCTCGGCATGGGCCAGCATCCCAAGGTGATCGAGGCGATGAAGAGCGCCATCGACCAGTGTGGCGCGGGTGCGGGAGGCACCCGGAATATCTCGGGCACCAACCATCATCACGTTCTGCTGGAGCGCGAACTGGCCGATCTGCACGGCAAGGAATCCGCACTTCTGTTTACGTCCGGTTACGTTTCCAACTGGGCGGCCCTTGGCACGCTCTGTTCGAAGATCCCCGGCGTGATCGTGTTTTCCGACGCAGACAACCACGCTTCGATGATCGAGGGCATCCGCCATTCGAAATGCGAACGGGTGATCTTCAAGCATAATTCCGTCGCCGATCTCGAAGCCAAGCTCGCGCTGCCGATCCGCGCGCGCCAAAACTGGTCGCCTTCGAATCGGTCTATTCGATGGATGGCGACATCGCGCCGATCAAGGACATTTGCGACGTCGCCGAGAAATACGGGGCGATGACCTATCTCGACGAAGTCCATGCGGTCGGCATGTACGGCCCGCGCGGCGGCGGCATTGCCGAGCGCGAAGGCCTGATGCACCGGTTGACGGTGATCGAAGGCACGCTCGGCAAGGCGTTCGGCGTCATGGGCGGCTATATCGCCGCCTCCACCGCACTCTGCGATTTCATCCGCTCGTTTGCCTCCGGCTTCATCTTCACGACGGCGCTTGCCGCCGGCGCTTGCCGCCGGTGCGGTCGCCTCGATCCGGCATCTCAAGGAAAGCCAGATCGAACGCTTCGCCCATCAGGAGCGGGTGCGCCGGCTGCGCAATCTGCTCGACAAGAACGGCATCCCGCACATGCCCAATCCGAGCCATATCGTGCCGGTGCTGGTCGGGGATGCGGCCAAGTGCAAGTGGATTTCCGACCTGCTGCTCGACAATTGCGGCGTCTATGTGCAGCCGATCAACTATCCGACGGTGCCGAAGAAGACCGAGCGCCTGCGCATCACGCCGACGCCGCTGCATTCCAACGAGGACATCGACCACCTCGTCGGCGCGCTCCACCAGCTCTGGTCCCGCTGCGCGCTGGCAAGGGCCGTGGCGTAAGCGAAAGTTTACATAGCATCCTGGTCCGTAAATTCCATGACCACTCGAACGTTGTGAGCCCTCCGCCGCTTTTGCGGCGAAGGGCTTTTTCATAGGGCGTCACGAACCATCAGTTCTTGACGGTATCCTCGAGGAAGAAGCGACCGAGCGGGTTCTGGTAGAAGTTCTCGATCGTCTTGCGCGAGACGTTGATATAGGGGCTGTAGTACAGGTCGATCCAGTGCACATCGTCCTTGGCCGTCTTCTGGATATCGACATACATCGCTTCACGCTTGACAGGGTCCAGCTCGAGACGGGCAGCAGCGACGAGATCCTTGACCTTGTCGCTCTTGTAGCGGGTCATGTAGTTCATGTTGGTGTCATGGCCGAGAACGAAGGTGGTCTTCTGGTCCGGGTCGAGAATGTCGTTGGTCCAGTACATGACTGAAATGTCATAGTCGCCGGCAACCAGCATGTCCCAGCTCTGGCTCGGATCGACCTTCTGCAGGTTGACGGTGACGCCCGCCTTCGCCAGCTGCTGCTGCAGGAGCACGGCGATCTGCTCGTCGACCTCGTTGCCGGCATTGACGATATAGTTCAGCGACAGATCGGATGCGCCTGCTTCCGCCAGCATCGCCTTGGCCTTTTCCGGCTCGTAGGGATACTGGTAGTTGTCGGCATAGTGATAGAGCGAGCCCTTGGGGATGTAGGAATTGGCAACGGTGCCGAGCCCGAAGGTGACCGTGTCGACGATCGCCTTCTTGTCGATCGCCATGTCCAGAGCCTGGCGGACTTCCTTCTTGGCGAGCGCGCCGTGTTCGTGGTTGATCAGGAGGTGATCCTCGCGGGTCGAGGTGTCGATGTGCACCTGGAGGTTCGCATCCTTCTTCAGTTCCTCGACGCGCGAGAACGGTACGAAGATCGCGGTGTCGAGCTCGCCGGCCTGCACGTTCAGCATGCGGGTATTGTCGTCAGGCACCGAGATCCACTCGACACCGTCGAGCTTCACCCGGTCCGCCTGCCAGAAATTCGGGTTCTTTTCGAGAATGACGCGGTCGCCGCGGCGCCACTCCTTGACCGTGAAGGCGCCCGACGATGCGATCGGCTTTTCGGCAAAGGCTTCCTCGCCGGCTTCTTCAAGGCCTTTCTTCGACAGTACCGAGACGTTCGGCAATGCGAGAGTGGACAGGAACGGCGCCGATGGCGTCTTCAGCTTGACCACCAGCGTCTTGTCGTCGGCCGCTTCCGCCGTTTCGACGACCTTGTAGCTGTCGCTCCAAAGCGAGCCTTCATTGTCACGGATGCGCAGGAGGCTGAAGGCGGCGTCGCCGGCGGTGATCGGCGAGCCGTCCGAGAACTTGGCGTCGCGCATCTTGAACGTATAGGTCAGGCCGTCATCGGAAATGGTCCAGCTTTCGGCAAGGCCCGGCTCCAGCTTGGTGCCGGTCTTGTCGACGCGCACCAGCACGTCGAAGACATTCGAGAACACCCAGTTGTCGACGTTCTGCGCCGTCTTGATCGGGTCGAATGTCGTCGAATCCTCGCGCCGGCCGATGGTCAGCACACCGGCCGCTTCGGCCAGCGTCGAGCCGAGTGATAGCATCGCGAGCACGGTGGCCACGCTGATGGTCTTCCATTTGCTTGTCATGTCGTTCGTTCCCTTTGTTGTTATCAGGCAGTCAGGAGGTGCGGTATGCTCTGCGCCGACGCACCGCGCAAAAGCGGCTTGTCGGGGTCGATATCGGGAATGGCGGCGATCAGCGCTGCGGTATAGGCGTGTTGCGGCCGGGCAAAGACGTCCTCGCAGCGGCCCTCCTCGACGATCTGGCCGCGATACATCACCACCACCCGGTCGCAGAGATTTCGGACGATGGCGAGATCATGCGCGATGAACAGAAGCGTCAGGTTCATGCGCGCTCTTCAGATCGCGGAACAGATCGATGATCTGCGCCTGGATCGTCACGTCCAGCGCGGCCACGCATTCGTCGGCGATGATCAGTTGCGGATCGACGGCCAGCGCCCTTGCAATGCCGGCGCGCTGGCATTGTCCGCCGCTCATCGATTGCGGACGCCGCGAGGCAAATTCGCGGTCGAGCCCGACCAGATCGAGCAGCTCGTGGACACGCGCTGGAATCCGGGCGGCGGGCACCTTGTTTTGCACGCTGCAGCACCTCGGCCAGCATCGCGCCAATGCGTCATGCGCGGGTTCAGCGCATTGTAGGGATCCTGAAACACCATGGCCGCCTGCGTCCGGATTTTCGCCAGTGCCTGGCGACGCTGCTGCGCGAGATCCAGGCCCTCGAAGCTGATATGGCCCGAGGATAGCGGCGTCAGGCCGAGAATGGCGCGGGCCAGCGTGCTCTTGCCGGAACCGCTTTCGCCGACGATGCCGACGGTTTCGCCGGGCATCACCCGCAGGCTGACGCCATTGACGGCGGCCACATGGGCCTTGCCGCCCTTGAACAGCCCAAGGCCCGGAGTGGGGAAGCGAACCACCAGATCGTCGATTTCGAGCAGTGGCCTTGTGTGCGAACCCGGCGTTCCCGCCTTGACGCCTGGAAGGACACCCTCTTCGGGCATCGATGGGTGGCTCTTGAGAAGGCTGACCGTATAGGCATGCTGTGGCGCAGACAGAACCTGCCGCTTGTCGCCCAGCTCCAGCAGGCGACCGTGACGCAGGACCGCGATGCGGTCGCAGGTCTGGGCGACGATGCCGAGATCATGGGTGATGAGGATGATCGACAGGCCGCGGGCTTTGCGCAGGTCCATCAGCAGCTTGAGGATCTGCGCCTGGATGGTGACGTCAAGCGCCGTCGTCGGCTCGTCGGCGATCAGGATTTCCGGATTGCAGGACAAAGCCACAGCGATCATCGCCCGCTGCCGCATGCCGCCCGAAAATTCATGCGGATAATTGTCATATTGCCGCTGCGGATCGGGAAAGCCGACCTGGGCGAGAATGTCGATGGCCATGGCCTTCGCCTCGCCGCGGGACTTGCCCTGATGATAGCGAATGCCCTCCGCGATCTGGTCGCCGATGCGCATCACCGGATCGAGATGGCTGGTCGGGTTTTGAAACACCATGCCGATCTCGGCGCCGCGGACCGCGCGCATGGCGTCCTCATCGAGCCTCGTCAGGTCGCGGCCATCGAGCATGACAGAGCCGCCTGTGATGCTGATGGCCCTCGATGGCAGCAATTGCACCAGCGCCCGGCAGATCATGCTCTTGCCGGATCCGCTTTCACCGACAAGCCCAAGTATTTCACCGCGGCCAAGATCGAAGGACACGGCATCGATGAGGGTCCGCGTTTCTCCGTCGAGCATGGCGTGCACGGTCAGATCGTGGATGGAGAGGACCGGCTCGCTCATTCGCGCACCCCCAGCCATTCGCCGAGCCCATCGCCCAGCAGGCTGAAGCCGAAGGCCAGCACGACGATGGAGAGGCCCGGGAAAAGCGTAATCCACCAGGCCGTGGTGATGAAGCTCTGTCCCTCGGCCACCATCACGCCCCATTCGGCGACCGGCGGCTGAACGCCGAGGCCGAGATAGCTGATGGCGGCGCCACTCGAGCAGCACCAGCACCGCGTCCGACATGGAAAACACGATCGAGCCGGCGATCGCATTGGGCAGCAGGTGCCGGAACATGATGCGGGTGCGGCTGAAACCGAGGCTGACGGCGGCCACCGCATAATCGCTGTTCTTCAGCACCAGCATCTGGGCCCGGATCAGCCGCGCATAGGAGACCCAGCCCACCAGCGCCATGGCGATATAGAAACTCGACAGGCCCGGCCCGAGAATGGCGATGATCGACAGCATCAGCACGAGAAACGGAAAGGCGAGGATGATATCGACCAGCCGCATGAAGATCGTATCGACAATACCGCCGAAGAAGCCGGCGATCGTGCCGATAAGGGTGCCGATCAGGAACGGGAAGACAACGCCGATGACGGCGATCTGCAGATCGATGCGCGTGCCCCAGATGACGCGCGAGAAAATGTCACGGCCGAAATTGTCGGTGCCGAAGGGATGCGCAAACGACGGCATGGCGAGCCGGACGGCGGCATCCTGATAGATCGGATCATAGGGCGCGATCAGGGGTGCGGCGATCGCAACCAGCAGAAACAGCCAAAGAATGCCGGCGCCCGTGGCCAGCGTCAGGTTTCGGCCGAGAAAGCGGCTCCACGGCACGTTCATGGCTGTGGCGGCGGCGGTCATAGGCGCACCCTCGGATCGAGGGTCACGGTGATGATGTCGGCCAGGAAATTGACCAGCACCGTGGCGCAGGCGAAGACCATGGCGACGCCCTGGACCACCATGTAGTCGCGCGAGAAGATGGCGCGCACCAGAAGCTGCCCCATGCCGGGAATGGCAAACACGGTTTCGACCACGACCGTGCCGCCGATCAGCCAGCCGATATTGACGGCCAGCAGGTTGATGGTCGGTACCAGCGAATTGGGCAGAACATGGCGCCAGAAGACGATGCTTTCCGGCATGCCGCGGGCCCGTGCCGCGGTCGCCAGATCCGATTGCAGCTCGACGATCATCGCCGCCCGCAGGCTGCGCGTCAAAACCGCCGACAGCGAAAGCGCGATGGTCAGGCTCGGCAGCACCAGATGCGCCGCCTTGTCGAGAAAGGTCTCGCCATAGCCGGAGACCGGCAAGACGCCGAGCTTGACGGAAAACAGGATGATCAGCATCAGCGCCAGCCAGAAGGGCGGAAAGCCGATGCCGAGCGTCGAGATGATGCGCACGGCATGATCGGCCAGGCGGCCGCTGTTGCGTGCCGCCAGAGCAGCCATCGGAACGGCAATCAGGATCGACAGCAGCACGCTGGTCAAAACCAGCACCAGCGTCGGCTCGATGCGCGTGAGGATCAGCTTCAGCACGTCGATCTTGTAGAGGATCGACTTGCCCATCTCGCCCTTGCCGAGGTTTTCCAGGAAGTAGAAATATTGCAGCCAGATCGGCTCATCGAGACCGTATTGGGCGCGGATGCGGGCAATGGCTGTCGGTGTCGAACGGGCGCCGAGCAGCACGCGGGCGGGATCGCCGGGGATCAGCCGCACGAGGATGAAGGTGATCACGCTGATGCCGAACAGCACCGGCAGAAACTGCAGCGGACGAAACAGCACGAACCTATAGCGGTGCATGGGGCTGCACCTTTCCGGCCGGCCGGCCGTGGACCGAATGTCGTGCGCTGCCGATCATGCCATCGTCCTGTGACGTGCAAGGAAATCGTGAAGCACCGGGTAATATGCTCCCGGGTTTTCATAGAACGGCATGTGGCTGGCATTGTCGATGACGTTCAGCTCGGCATTGGGAAGGTTGAGCTTCATGCGAAGCGCACAGGCCGGGGTCAACTCGTCGTGCTCGCCGCAGGTGATCAGCACCGGAACGGTGATCCGTGGCAGGTCCGGCACCCGGTTCCAGTCTTTCAGATTGCCGATATAGAGGAATTCATTCGGCCCCTGCATCGTGCTGTAGGGTCCCATGTTCCAGTCATCCAGCGACCGCTTCACCGGCGCCGGCCAGTCCGCAAGCCGGCAGACATGGCGGTAGTTGAGAAGGGTGATCGCAGCCATGTATTCCGGGTGATCGATGCTGCCACGCGCCTCGTGCTTCTGCATCATCGCGACCGTTTCGGAGCCGAGCGCCGCCCGCAGCCGCTCGAGTTCCAGGATCAGATGCGGCATGTCGGCCACGGTATCCTCGAGAATCAGCGTCTTGAGGTTTTCCGGATAGGTCAGCGCATAGTCGATACCGAGCCAGCCGCCCCAGGAATGGCCGAGCATATGCACCTTGCCAAGGCCCAGCGCCTTGCGCACGGTCTCCGTTTCCTCGACATAGCGGCCGATGGTCCAGAGCGCCGTATCGGTGGGGCGGTCGGATGAACCGGTGCCGAGCTGGTCGAAGGCAACGACCCGGTAGCCCTGGTCGACAAGGCAGGAATGGGCATCACGCAGATAGTCGCAGGGCAGGCCCGGTCCGCCATTCAGACAGAACACGGTATCCGCGCCCGAGCCGAAGCTGTAGGCGACGACCTTGTGGCCCGCAACATCGATCTCGATGCGTTCATCCGGTTCCATCTCGCGCCACATCGCTTGTCTCCTGTATGCTGCAACCACTGCTCATCTTTTCAGCATGGCTAATTTTTAGCGTATTATCGGTTCCGCACCAGCTATAAGAAGTGATAGGATAGGCCTTCGCGGCTTTACAGATCCCGGTCCGACGTTAGGATTTGCGCATGTTTGACGATATAGGTTCGATCCGATCGCGGCTCACCGCGGGTGATACTCTGGACGGCCGGATCGACACCGCATTCGAGGTCATCAAGGGTTTCGGCTTCGACGCCCTGATCTACGACTACACGCCGGTTCCCTACGATCTCGATGGCGCGCTGATGCTGCCTTCGCTCCTGAAGCTGCGCAATATCTCCGAGGACATGCGCGAATACTGGTTCGACCGCGAATATTTCCGCATCGACCCGGTCCAGCTTCTGGCGATGCGCACCACCACGCCCTTTTTCTGGAATTACGACCACAAGGCGGGCACGCCAATCAACCGTTTCCTCGATGAGCGCAGCGCGCCGGTGTCACGCTATCTGCACGAGCGCAACATGTCCTGCGGCGTCACCGTCCCGGTGCATCTGCCGCGGGGTGACTGTGCGACCGTGACGGGGGTGCGCTTCGGTGCGGGCCGCGGGTTCCAGAGCGACGCCGACCGCCATATGGCGGATTTCGGGCTTTTGGCGCATGTGTTCCACGAAGCCGCCTATGCTGCCTTCGACGAAACGGCAAAGACCGGAACACGCGCGCACCTGACGAACCGCGAGCGCGAATGCCTGCGCCACTCGGCCGAAGGGCTGTCGGCGAAGGAAATTTCCCGCGTTATCGGCCGCTCGGTCCCAACGGTGGTCATGCACCTGAACGCCGCCGCCAAGAAGCTGGGCGCCAAGAACCGGACGCAGGCCGTGGTGCGTGCCACCCATTACCGGCTGCTGGAAGAGCCACCATCCTATCACTTATGATAGCTGCCGCGGCCTGAAAGCCGACGGTATGCTTTCTCCATCGTGATTTGACGCTTGGAGACGAAACGTGATGCCGGTCGAAGTTCAGGAAGCCTATCTGCCGTTTCGCGCCTATCAGACATGGTACCGGATCACCGGATCGCTCGATTCGCCCTTGCTGCCGCTGGTGGTCGCGCATGGCGGTCCTGGCTGCACCCATGACTATGTCGACAGCTTCAAGGACATTGCAGCGCTCGATGGCCGCCCGGTCATCCACTACGACCAGCTCGGCAACGGCAACTCGACGCGCTTGCCGGAAAAAGGCCCGGACTTCTGGACGGTCGATCTGTTTCTCGAAGAGCTGGATGCGCTATTGGCCCATCTCGGTATTGCTGAGCGCTACGCGTTTCTGGGACAGTCCTGGGGCGGCATGCTGGGTGCCGAACATGCCGTGCGCCGGCCGCAAGGTCTGAAGGCGCTTGTCATCGCAAATTCTCCGGCCAACATGCACACCTGGGTCTCAGAGGCCAACCGCCTGCGCCGCGACCTGCCCGCCGATGTCCAGGCGATGCTGCTGAAGCACGAGGAAGCCGGGACCATCACCGATCCGGACTATATCGCGGCATCGCGCGTCTTCTATGACCGTCATGTCTGCCGCGTTTCGCCCTGGCCGCCGGAGGTGGCGCGCACCTTCGCCATCATGGACGAGGACAATACCGTCTACCGCAACATGAACGGCCCGACCGAGTTCCATGTCATCGGGACCATGAAGGACTGGACGATCGAGGATCGGCTGCCGCAGATCGAAGCCCCGACGCTGCTGATCTCGGGCCGTCACGACGAGGCGACGCCGGAGGTGGTTCGACCCTATGTCGAGCGTGTGCCGGGATGCCGCTGGGTGGTGTTCGAGCAATCCAGCCATATGCCGCATGTCGAGGAAAAGGCTCTTTGCCTTGCGACCGTGTCGGAATTTCTGAAGTCCTTCGATCCGGCCTGACTGTCTGCTCCAGCCCACTCCCGCTGCCCCCTTATTTGACGCGGCGGTTTTCCTCGCGCCGACCGTTGTAGCCGAGTTTCTCGGAGAGGGCGCTGGAGGCGGCCAGCAGGCTGTCGAGATGGGTACGCCAATTGCGCAGGCCGTCTTCCTTGGGGGCGACGAGACACAGGGTCGCCACGCACAGGCCATCGGACTGGCGCACCGGTGCTGCAAAACAATGGGTGAAATTGGCAACTTCGCTGTTGAAGGTGAAATAGCCGTCGATCGTCGCCTGCCGCACTTCCGCGATGAAATTGCCTGGGTCCAGCCGTTGACCATTCGGCATCATGAAGTCGTCGGCCGGAATGAAATCCATTATCTCCTCGTCGCTCAGATGCGAGAGGAGCAGCCGGCCGGAGGCCGTCCAGGGGATCGGCACGAGTTCGCCGATATTCGACGAGATCCGGAAGGCGCGGCTTCCCTCACGCATCATCGCGACGGTATATTTGTTGCCTTCCAGAAGGCACATCTGCGCGGTTTCGCGCGTCTCTTCGGCAAGATGCGCCAGCACGTCTTCGGATTCGCGCATCAGGTCGAATTGTTCGGCATGGGCGGTGCCGAGGAAATAGAGCTTGCGTCCGAGAAAGACCCGGCCGTCGCCGCCCTGGTAGTCGAGCATGCCGTGGCGCAGCAGCAGGTTGATCAGTTCGTAGATCGAGGATCGCGGCGCGCCGATCTCGACGGCGATTTCGTTGGGCCGCATCGGCTGGCGCTTGACGCGCAGGAATTCGAGGATCTCGAAGGCACGATCAAGGCCACGCGTGCGCCGCGATACGATGTCTTCTGCGCCGTCAGCCATGCCGTCTGTCCTCGTAGAGTGATGAGCGCGACCTTTGCAAGCCGCGCCCGGCATTTCAAGCCCTGTCTGCCCGATAGGCGACGCAATCGACCTCGACCCTGCAATCCACCATCATGCGCGACTGCACGCAGGCGCGGGCCGGCGGGTTGGCGCCGAAATATTCGGCATAGACGCCGTTGAAGCTCCAGAAATCGCGGGGATCATCGAGCCAGACGCCGACACGCACCACATCCTCGATGCCGTAGCCCGCCTCGTGCAGGATGGCGATCATGTTGTCGATCGCCTTGCGGCTTTCGGCGATGATGCCGCCGGATACGATCTCACCCTTTTCCATCGGCACCTGACCGGACACATACAGCCAGCCATTGGCCTCCACCGCGCGGGCAAAGGGCAGAGGCTGTCCACCTGCACCCGTTTCGCCGGTACCATAACGCTTGATAGTCATCTGATTTTCTCTCTTTTGTTTTTAGTTGAAACTCGATGTCTTGAGGAATTCGGCGAGACGCTCGGTCTTGGGTGCAACAAACATCTCCTTCGGGTCGCCTTCCTCGCAGATCACGCCCTGGTTCATGAAGATCACCCGGGAGGAAACCTCGTAGGCAAAGCGCATCTCGTGAGTGACAAGCAGCATGCTCATGCCGTCAGCCGCCAGTCCCTTGATCACCTGCAGCACCTCGCCGACCAGTTCCGGATCGAGCGCCGAGGTCACCTCATCGAACAGCATCAGCCGCGGCGACATGGCGATGGCACGCGCGATCGCCACGCGCTGTTGCTGGCCGCCGGAAAGCTGGCCGGGAAAATGATCGGCACGGGAGGCAAGGCCGACGCGATCGAGCCATTCTTCGGCCAGCGAACGGGCTTCATCGCGCGGCATCTTCTTGACCTTGACGAGGCCGAGCATGACATTTTGCGCTGCCGTCATGTGCGGGAACAGGTTGAACTGCTGGAAGGCCATGCCGGTCAGCGCCCGCTGGCGGGCAATGTCCTTTTCGCTCTTCCTTTTGCGCGAGGAGCCGCTGTGCTCATAGCCGATTTCCTCGCCCTCGAGCCGGATGTGTCCGCCCTGGAATTCCTCCAGCATGTTGATACAGCGCAGCATCGTCGTCTTGCCGGAACCCGAAGAGCCGATGATCGAGATCACTTCGCCCTCCTGCATCGTGCAATCGACGCCTTTCAGCACCTCGACGATGCCGTACTGCTTGCGCAGGCCCTGAATTTCGAGAAGTAGCTTGCTCATGTCGGTGAACCTCAAGCCGGAACGGCGGTCTTGCGTTCGACATATTTGCCGAACCGCTCGATGCTGTAATTGATGACGAAGTAGAGAAAGCCGGCGAGGAAATAGAACTGCAGGCTCATGAAGTTGCGCGAGATGATTTCCTGCGTGCGCAGCAGCAGTTCGGCGACGCCGATGACCGACAGGAGCGTCGATGCCTTGACCATCTCGGCCGCGGTGTTCACCCAGGCCGGCAGGAACTGGCGCAGCGCCTGCGGCCAGAGCACATAGGCAAAGGTCTGGCCGAAGGTCAGGCCGATGGCCTTGGCGGCCTCGGTCTGGCCCTGGGGGATCGCCTGCAAACCGCCGCGAACAATCTCGCCGACATGCGACGAGCAGAACACCGCCAGCGCCAGGACCCCGGCCTGAAATGGCCCGAGATCGATGCCGATGGTGGAAAGCACATAGTAGCTGGCAAGAACCAGCACCAGAACGGGCGTGCCGCGGATAAAATCGGTGTAGACCCGCACGACGAACCGCAATGCGCGATTGCCGTAGACGAGTGACAGCCCGACAAGAACGCCCAGCAGCGAGCCGACAAAAATCGAAAGCAGCGAAATCGATATGGTGACGCCGAGGCCTTTGAGAATGGCGAGACGGGCAATCCAGATCTGATCGAAAAAGGCGGAAAAATCCATCATGGCTTCACCTCGGAACCGACAGGCGGCGCTCGGCAACACGCATCAGTGCGGCCAGGATAGAACAGGTGGCAACGTAGAGACCGGATGCAACGATCCATGTCTCGATGACGCGGAAGCTCTCGACATTGATCTTGCGCGCCTCGAAGGTCAGTTCCGGCACGGCGATGGCTGCAGCGAGCGAGGTGTCCTTGAACAGCGAGATCACCGTCGACGACAGCGAGGGAAGCACGTTGCGGAACATCAGCGGCGCGATGATCGAGACCCTGATCTGCAGGGGCGTGAGGCCGATCGCGAGACCCGCCTCGGTCAGCCCCTTCGGGATCGACAACAGCCCTGCGCGAAACACCTCTGCCAGATAGGCGCCGGAATAGATCGACAGGACGGCGACGAAGCTTTCCAGCTTGCCAAGGCGAACCCCCATCTGCGGCAGCGCGAAATAGGCGAAAAGCACGAGCACAAGGATCGGCAGGTTGCGGATGACAGTGACATAGGTCGCTGCAGGTCGCTTGATCCAGCCGCTTTTTGAAATCAGCGCGAAGGCAACCAGAAGACCGATCGCGGCACCGATCAGGATCGAGACGAAAGCCAGGCCGAGACTGAGCAGCAGGCCTTCGAGAAGCTGGTCGAAGCTGCGCCAGACGGCGGCGAAATTGAGCGTATAACCCATGGCGGCATCCTGCCGTAGAGGGTGGGAAAGGGAACGAGGGGAAAACCCCTCGTTCACGATGATTGCTGGTCTATCCGGCTTACTGGAATTCGACCGGGAAGCCGATTGTCGGCGGTGCCAGTTCCTTGCCGAACCAGGTCTTGTAGGACGTCGCATAGAAGTCGAACTCGACGCCGGTCATTGCTTCATGCAGGGCGGTGTTGACGAAGTTCAGCCAATCCTGATCGCCGCGCTTGACGCCGCAGGCATAGGTCTGCGGGTTCCAGCCGTAGCCGGCATCCTTGTAGCGGCCGGGGTTCTGCGTCATGTACCAGGCAAGCGACGACTGGTCGGTCGCCACCGTATCGGCCCGGCCGGATTCGAGCGCCTGATAGATCAGGTCGACCGATTCGTACTGATCGACGGTCGCCTCCGGCAGCGCGGCATGCACCATGGCTTCGGCATAGACGTTCTGCAGAACGGCAACGGTGACGGATGAACCGCCGGCCTTCAGCGCCGCATGGTCGGCATATTTGCCGTCGGCCTTCAGCATCAGGCCGACGCCTTCGCGGTAGTAGGGAATGGTGAAGGCGATCTGCTGGGCGCGCTCGCCGGTCACGGTCATGAACTGGCAGGTGAGGTCGACCTTGTCCGTGGTGATGTTCGGGATGCGGGCGTCGGACGACTGGTTGACATATTCGATCTTGTCGGGATCGCCGAACAGCGCCTTGGCGACGATCCGGCCCATGTCGACGTCGAAGCCCTGAAGCTTGTCTTCGGCGCTCTTGAAGTGCCACGGCGCATTGGTGCTGCCGGTGCCGAGAACGAGATGACCGCGAGCCAGAATCTCGTCGAGTTTGCTGCTTGCCTGCTGCGCAGCTGCGGGCATGGCGGAGAGGATAAAGGCGGCCGCCAGCGAAAGTGCGCCGGCGCGAATTGAAATCGTCATGATGTTCCCCTTTTTGAACAAATCCTTTTGTCCGTTATATTGGACATCCGTCTGTTTTACCGGATTGACGTATTCAGCGGCAAGACGCATAACTTGTCAAGGCTCGGGCGAACAGGATTCTGCGCAACAGGGGTGCAGCTATTCCTTCCGCCTGAAATTGCAGCAGTTTATTTGGAGAACCCCATGGCGAAGGCGCACGCATCGTTCGAAACGGCGAACACACCGGCCGTTCTGGTTGACCTCGACATTGCCCGTCGCAACATCGAGCGCTTCCAGGCCTATGCCGAGACGCATGGATTGAAGGTTCGTCCCCACATCAAGACGCACAAATTGCCGGCTGTTGCAGAGATGCAGTTGAGGGCAGGGGCGGTCGGTATCACCTGCCAGAAGGTGTCGGAGGCGCAGGCCATGGTGGACGGCAGCCCGGATATTCGCGATGTCCTGATCACCTACAATATCCTCGGCGCGGAAAAGCTCGATCACCTCGCGGCCCTTGCCCGCCAGGTGACGCTCAGCGTCGTTGCCGACAGCGAGACCGTCATCGACGGACTTTCGGGGAGATTTGCATCGGAACCTGCGCCGCTGACGGTACTGGTCGAATGCAACACCGGTGCCGATCGCTGCGGCGTGCCGACGCCCGAGGCCGCCGCGGCACTTGCGGAGCGGATCGCCAAGGCGCCAGGCCTCGCCTTTGGCGGCCTGATGACCTATCCGCCGGCCGGTGGGGCCGGCGCGGTCGAAGCCTTCATGACCCGTGCGAAAGATCTCATCGAGGCATCCGGCCTTTCGGTTCCGGTCATCACCTCTGGCGGTACACCCTCTATGATGGATGCGGCGGACGCGCCCGTGACCACGGAGTATCGCCCGGGCACCTATGTCTATAACGACCGCTCGCTGGTCTCCCGCGGCGTGTGCGGATGGGATGACTGTGCCCTGACTGTGCTTGCCACCGTTGTCTCGGTGCCATCAGCAAACCGCGCCATCATCGATGCCGGTTCGAAAACCCTGACGTCTGATCTTCTGGGCCTGACCGGCTATGGCCATGTGCTTGGTCGCGACGACATCGCCATCGACCAGCTTTCGGAGGAGCATGGCCGGCTCGTCAGCCAGGGCCCGATCGATCTGAAGGTCGGCGACAAGCTCCGCATCGTTCCCAACCACGCCTGTGTGGTCACAAACATGGTCGATGCGGTGCATATCGTTGAAAACGGGGAGATTTCGGCCGCCTGGCCGGTCGTTGCGCGGGGGCGGATCGTTTGATTGGCGAACCAGTCAGTCACCCGCCGATAACCACTTCTTGATCGCGAGTTGATTGTTTCCGCTGAAACGAAAGCCGCATTCAAAGGTTTAGTATCGGGAACGCGCGTCCGGCGCGCGACGACGAAACAGGAGCTTTTCATGCGATCGACACCACTTTTCATCGGCGGTACCCTGCTATCCGTGCTTCTCGCGGGCTCGGCCCTTGCCCAGGCAAGCGGACCGGTCGAGACGCGCGCCGCGCATGGCGCAGGCCAGACACCGGCCTTCGAAGGCCAGACGCGGGCCGATCAGCCGGCGCAGATGCCGAAGATCGAAGCCCAGGTCGTGGCCCAGGATCTGCCGCACCTGTGGTCCATGGAATTCCTGCCGGACGGCCGCATGCTGGTCACCGCCAAGGAAGGCACGATGCATATTATCGGCACGGATGGTAAGGCGAGTGCTGCACTGGACGGCGTTCCTGAAGTCGATGCGGCTGGACAGGGCGGTCTGCTCGATGTTGCGCTGGCGCCTGATTTCGAAACCTCCGGCCTGATCTTCTTTTCCTTCTCCGAACCGCGTGATGGCGGCAACGGGACCTCGGTCGCCTCCGCGAAACTCGTCGAATCCGGCGACACGGCATCGCTTCAGGATGCGAAGGTGATCTTCCGCCAGATGCCGACCTATGATGGCGACAAGCATTTTGGTTCACGCCTTGTCTTCGGGCCGGCGGGCGAACTTTACGTCACTGTCGGCGAACGCTCGGACCGTGAGACACGGGTGCAGGCTCAGGACGTGGCAAGTGGCTTGGGCAAGGTCTTCCGCATCGACACCAGCGGCAAGGCCTTGCCGGACAACCCCATGGTCGGGACCGATGGGGCTATGCCGGAAATCTGGAGCTATGGCCACCGGAACCTCCAGGCCGCCGCATTGGATGGGCAGGGCCGGCTCTGGACCGTAGAACATGGCCCCAAGGGGGGCGACGAGTTGAACCGGCCCGAAGCCGGCAAGAACTATGGATGGCCGAAAGTCACCTATGGCATCGAATATAGCGGCGGCCAGATCGGCGATGGCATCACCCAGCTCGAAGGGACCGAACAGCCGGTCTACTACTGGGATCCGGTCATCGGCCCCTCCGGCATGGTCTTCTATGAGGGAGATGCAGTGCCTGAATGGAAGGGCGCCTTCCTCATCGGTGGTCTGGTGACACAGGGCCTTGTGGTGCTGCACATGGAGAACGACAAGGTCAAGTTCGAGGAGCATGTTCCGCTGGATGCCCGCATCCGCGACGTCAAGGTCGGCCCTGATGGCACGATCTATGCGCTCACCGAACAGCGCGGCGGGGGATCGACAATCCTGAAGCTGGCCAAGTCCTGATCCGGCCATTTCCGTGCTGACCGTCCCCGGCAAGAGCCGGGGCGGTCTTTCGGGGGGATTGGGAAAATGCATCCGGAATGAATTAAGGTAAGTAAAAACTTACTTAATTTTGGCTTTCAGTGAAGCATCCGGAAAGCAGCTTGGTGCCAGTCCGTTCTTGGCCTGCCAGTCGCCGAGCGCCCGGCGGGTCTTGTAACCCGGCAGGCCGTCGGAGCCGCCGACATCATAGCCCTTGGCTTCCAGCGCCCTTTGCATGGCGGCAACGTCCGAGCGCAGCATCTTGCCGACATCGCCCCAGGCGCCCTTGAACGCCCCGCCGCCACCCGAAATCCGGTCGGCGAGATTGCCGATGAACAGGGCGTAGAGATCGGAGTTGTTGTATTCCTTGATCACGTAGAAATTCGGCGTGACGATGAATTCAGGACCGTTGGTCCCGGCCGGAACCAGCATCATGCCGCTTGCCCGGGCTTCCTTCGCAGGAAACGCCTTGCCCGAAATCCGGGTGATGCCGGTCGCTGTCCACTCGGAAATCGGCTTGGCAAGATCCGGCCCCTCCTGCGCACAGGACACATTGGACGGGATCGAGACCTCGTAGCCCCAGTCGCGCCCAGCCTGCCAGCCCTTCTTTGCGAGATAGTTGCCGATCGAGCCCAGCGTATCCGGCACGGAATTCCAGATGTCGCGCCGGCCGTCTCCGTCGAAATCGACGGCATATTGAAGAAAGCTCGACGGCAGGAACTGCGGCTGTCCCATGGCGCCTGCCCAGGACCCGCGCATGTCCGCCTCCGAGACATCCTTGCTGTCGAGAATGTGCAGGGCGGCGATCAGCTCGCGCCGGAAAAGCTGCGGCCGGGTCGAAAGAAAGGCCTTGGTCGCCAGAACGTCGATGATCGGATGCGGGATCTTTGCCCGGCCGAAACCGGATTCGCGGCCCCATATGGCAACGACGATGCCACCCGGCACGCCATAGGTCCGCTCGACCTTGCGCAGCGTCGCGGCGTGGGTCTTGGCCAGCGAGCGGCCGGTTGCCGCCAGGCCCTGCAGCCGTTTCTCGGAGAAATAGGAACCCGGCGATGAAAACTCCGCCTGGCTCTGTTTGCGATCCCCTGCCGGCTTGCTGCCGGGCAGGACAAGGTCTGGAAGATCCCAGTTGAGTTTCACGCCCGCAAAGGCCGCCTTGAAGCTGTCTGCCGCGATCCCGGATTTCTGCGCTTCCGGCCAGAGATCGTTCTGCAGCCATTGCCGGAACTGCGTCTCGGTCTCGGCCTTCGACGCGGCAAGCGAGGGGAGGGGCGCCAATGCCAGAACAGTCGCCAGCCCGGTTGCCACCATGGCAAGCCGGCATCGGTGGATCATACGTTTCAAATCGCAGTCCTCGCCCTCAGGGCAGCCGTCAGCGTGCCCTCATCCAGATAATCGAGCTCACCGCCGACGGGCACGCCATGGGCAAGACGGGTAATCTTGACCCCCAGCCCGTCGAGTTGGTCGGTAATGTAATGTGCGGTTGTCTGCCCCTCGACCGTGGCGTTCACCGCAATGATCAGTTCGCGAACGTCGCCCTTCGACACGCGCTCGACAAGGCCGCGAATGTTCAGATCGTCAGGCCCGACGCCGTCGAGTGGCGAAAGCGTGCCGCCCAGCACGTGATAGGCCGTGTTCATCGTGCTTGCCCGCTCCAGCGCCCAGAGGTCGGAGACGTCCTCGACGACGATGATGACGCTGTTGTCGCGACGCTCATCCGCGCAGACGCTGCACGGGTCGATCGTATCGACATTGCCGCAGCAGGAGCAGATTCGAACCTTGCGGTGGGCCTCGCCCATGGCATCGGCAAGCGGCCCCAGAAGCTGGTCCTTCTTCTTGACGAGATGCAGCGCTGCCCGGCGCGCCGAGCGCGGTCCGAGCCCGGGCACCTTTGCCAGAAGCTGGATCAGTTTTTCGATTTCGGGGCCGGTGACTCGCTTTGCCATGCGGCGTTTCTATCCCATATCTGTCCGGAACGGAATCGCTCCCGGCGGTTTTCCGTGACCGATAAGAAGGTTGAAGCCGATGCAATCAATGAAAATCCTTGCCGTCTGCACTGGCAATGCCCAGCGATTGCCGGGCAAGTCCTACAAGACGGGCATCTTCAAGGATTCTGTCGAGGCCACGATGATGATCGATCGCGAAGGTCTGATCGGCGACGCGATCTGCAACCGCAAGCATCACGGCGGCATTGATCAGGCCATCTATGCAATGGGCTCTGTCGATCTCGACTGGTGGTCCGCCGAACTCGGTTATGTGGTCTCCCCCGGAATGTTCGGCGAGAACCTGGTAATCACGGACGTCGACAGCCGCAGCATTTCGGTCGGGGACCGGTTCGAAACCGGGCACGTCATTCTGGAAGTGACATCGACGCGCATCCCCTGCGCAACTTTGGCCGTGCGCATGCAGGATCCTCAATTTCCCAAGAGATTCAACAGGGCCGGCCGCCCCGGATTCTATTGCCGGGTGCTGAAGGAAGGTCCGGTTCAGCCGGGCGATGCGGTCGTGCTTCACCCGTTTTCCGGCGAGCGCGTCACCATGCCGGAAATGCTCGAGACCTATGGGCGCAACCTCTCGGCAAGTGATCGGGCACGCTATCTCGCAGCCCCCATCCACCACAAGCTGCGGGCAAAACTCGCGGGTTTCTGATCGAGGGAAGTATAACCGTGCCGGGTTCCAGCTTTAACCATCCCGGCAAGTCCTGCTTTATTTCGGAGCTGTCCCGATCTATGAGAAAGCCTGTCGCGATACGCTGGATTTTTGCCAGGGTGTCGGGAGGAAACAGATGATCACGCATGCTCCGCAGATCTGCATCGCTTCGGCAAGGCCGTTGCGAACGGTAACGCGTTGCCTTGCAAAACGGCGTCAGGATGGATCATGCAGGCATTTGCGAAGGTGGCATGCAGAGCTCTGAAGCTCCCGATGATGGCTATCGTGGTGATATGCCTTGCCCCCTCCGCCATGGCCAATCCTGTCGGTTGCTCAATAACACAGGTAGCGTCTTCCATCGGCCAGGGCCCGGAAGCTGCGGGCCTGCGTCGCCAGATCGCCGCAAATCGGGCTTCAGCTGTCAAGCGAGGTTGCGAATCGTCCGCCACGTCGTTTGCCTGCCGCGAAATTGCCGGCCGTATTGCCCAGGCCAGCAGGCGCCTCGCCGAGATATCTGCCGTGCCGGCATCGAAATCACGCTGTGCGAGGTCCCCCGTGCGTCAAAAGGCGTTGAGCGCCAGCCTTTCGACGCGGGACGTCCAGGAAGCCGGACGACAGCGAGAAGACGTCAGGCGCTGGGCCCGGCCGATAAGCCGCCGCGCGCCGGTGAAGGCTGCTGGAATGGAAACCATGTGCGTGCGTCTTTCGGACGGCTACTTTTTCCCGTCACCGAATTCCGGGTACAACAGCGACAACGATACGGACAAGATCGCGGTGCAATGCAGATTCATCTGCGATAACGCGGAGATGGACGTCTACCGGGTTTCAGGCGCGGACCGCAACGCCGATGACATGGTGTCGCTGACGACGGGCAAGCGCTACGCGGAATTGCCAGGTGCCGGCGCCTATCGCGTCGCCATTCCGGCCAAGACCTGCGACATGGCCCGCTACTACAAAACGGCTCTGGCGTTCAATCCGTCCGCTGGAAAGATCGATCTCGGCGTATCGGCTTCCGAAGCTGTCGTGCCGGTGCCGATGCTCGCCATGAATATGAATCTGCTGAGCGATGTCGGTCTGCGCGGCAGCCGCAGCCTCGTCACCGACCGCCCGCGCAAAGTCCGTATCGTCGGCCCGGCTTACCTGCCGCTGGAAGAGTAGAGCCCGGGTTCGAGACGTCGCTCTGATCAGAAAGGCAGCTTCAGACCGGGCGGGATCGGCAGGCCGGCGGTCAGTTCCCGGGTCTTTTCAGTGGTAATGGCCTCAGCCTTGTCCCTGCCGTCCTTGTGGGCCGCGACGATCAGGTCCTCCAGAATTTCGACATCGTCTTCCTTGAACAGGGATGGGTCGATCTTGAGACCCTTGAGGTTGCCCTTGCCATCCATGCGCAGGGATACGAGCCCGCCGCCGGATGTGCCTTCGACTTCGAGAGCGGAGATTTCCTCCTGCATCTTCTCCATCTTGGCCTGCATTTCCTTGACCTTGCCCATCATGCCCATGATGTCACGCATCGCGATCTCCTGATTTCGTCTCGATAGGGGGTTATCTAGTGCTCGATATCGTCGCCGGGAAGGATATCGCCTTCGTCTGACTCGGCCGCCGCAAGGGCGACGGGGGCCAGTTCCAATTCGGGATCCGGACCCTTGATGCGCACGTCGGTGATTTTCGCACCGGGAAACCGCGCGAGGATCGCGGCAACATCAGGGTCCTGGCGCGCATCGCTGACGCGCCGCTCCTGCGCCTGTGTTTCCGCCTCGATCAGCGTCGGCTGGCCCGGTTCACGGCTGAGGATGACCATCCAGCGACTGCCGGTCCATTCCTCGAGCTTCTTCTGGAGATCGGCGACCAGGGTCTTCGGCGCGTCGTCGGGAAGGTTGATTTCCAGCCGTCCGGGCTCGATGCTGACCAGCCGCAGGAAGCCGCGCACCAGTGTCTTGAGCCGTATGTCTCGGTTGGTGGCGCAGAGATCGGCGATATCGCCGACCGACCGCAGGGGAACTTTGGGCTCGATTTTGACGGCCGGGGTCTCTACGGGCTTCGCGTCCGTCCGTCCAAGTGCCGCCGCTGGCTGTTCTGCCGTATCAGGCACCGCGCGCAGCATGGTCGCGCCATTTCCCGTCACACGCTGCGCCGGCATCGTGTCGTTGCCACGGGCCTGCACCGGATTGCTCACGCCTGAGGATGGACCGCCGCCATTGCCGGCGGGCGCCGTCGGCTGGCGCTGCGGCTCTGCGCCGGAAAGCTCCAGAAGCCTGCGGGCCGCATCTTCGGGCGACGGGAGATTGGCGGCATGGGCAAGCCGGATGATGACCATTTCTGCCGCACCGGCTGGCCGCGACGAGCTTTCCGTTTCCGGAATGCCCTTGAGCAGCATCTGCCACATGCGCGACAAGCGTGGTCACAGCCACACCATTGGCAAATTCCGCGCCACGCACGACGCTCGATTTCGCTCAGCGACGGTCGCCGGTCGCATCGGGCACATATTTCAGCCGGGTGACGAGATGGGTGAAATCGGCAAGATCGGTCAGCACCACCGACGGGCTGGCGCCCGCCTCGTACTGGCTGCCGAATTCCTGCAAGGCCGCGGCGACATCGCCCTTGACGATGTGCTGGAACAGATCGACGATCCGGGCGCGATCGGCAAGACCGAGCATGGAGCGCACGGCCTCGACCTCGACCACGCCGCCGCCATGGGCAATTGCCTGGTCGAGCAGCGACAGGCCGTCGCGGGCCGAGCCTTCGGCGGCGCGCGCAATCATCGCCATCGCATCCGGATCGGCCGAAATGCCTTCCTTGCCGAGAATGGTGGTGAACAGGCCGACGAGATCCGATGCGCCGAATGCGGCGCAGATCGAAGCGCTGGCAACGCGACAGGACCGTGATCGGAACCTTGCGGATTTCGGTGGTCGCGAAAATGAATTTCACATGCTCCGGCGGCTCTTCGAGCGTCTTCAGCAGGCCGTTGAAGGCCTGCGTCGAGAGCATGTGCACTTCGTCGATGATATAGACCTTGTAGCGGGCCGAAACCGGGCGGTAGCGCACCTGCTCGATGATCTCGCGGATGTCGTCGATGCCGGTATGGGAGGCGGCATCCATCTCGATGACATCGACATGGCGGCCTTCCATGATCGCCTGGCAATGCTCGCCGGGAATGCGCAGATCGATCGTCGGCTTGTCGATCTCCGGCGGTCTTGTAGTTCAGCGCGCGGGCGAGAATGCGGGCGGTCGTCGTCTTGCCGACACCGCGGACGCCGGTCAGCATATAGGCCTGGGCGATGCGCCCGGTCTCAAACGCGTTGGTCAGCGTGCGGACCATCGGTTCCTGGCCGACCATCAGATCGGAGAAATCCTTCGGGCGGTATTTGCGCGCAAGAACGCGGTAGCCGCGGCGGGCTGTTCGGCGGGTGGGATCAGGATATCTTCGCTCATCGCCCTTCTATTCCCTGACAGAGCCCGGGCCGCTTGGCTGCAAGCTCGTGTCCGGATCAGGACAGAAGGAAAAGGGTGGGAGGCTGGCACGATGACCCGTGCCTGGCTCGTTAGGGCTGCTTCCTTCCGGACCTGACCCGGTTGGCGAGTGGCTCGTCCACCACCAACCTCCCGACTGTCATATCGGCAATATCGAAACCAATTGCAAGCCACGCCTTCAAAAAACTGCTATCGATTTCCAAAACAATGAGAATTGCAGATGCCTCCAAGGGAGATTTTCTTGCCTGCCTTCGATCTTGATGAACGACTTGCCCGCGACAGCGCTCCTTGTCGCGCCGATTGGTCTGTGCCAGCTGCGGCTGCATGAATGATTGCCGCTGGCCGTGGCTGGTGCTGGTTCCGCAGCGCGACGGCATCTGCGAAATCTTCGATCTGACGCCGCTCGATCAGGTGATGCTGTCCTTCGAGACCAACCTGGTCGCCACGGCATTGAAAAAGGTGACCGGTGCGACCAAGATCAATATCGGTGCGCTCGGCAACATCGTCCGCCAGCTCCATGTCCACGTCATCGCCCGCAGCGAGGGTGATGCCAACTGGCCGGGTCCGGTCTGGGGATATGGAAAGGCGGAGCCCTGGATCGAGGCGGACCGCGACAGATTTGCAGCCCGGATACTGGAAAACCTCTGATCATGACGAAATCGATCTTCGACCTGCGCAGCCCGCATCCCGAGCCCAGCACCCTTGTCGCCTTTGCCGAAAACCACCTCGACCGACAGTCCGAGCATCGCGCCGAGGATTGCGTCGAGGCGGCCTTCAAGGTCGAGGGCGCCCATGTCTTTGCCTTTTCCGGCGGCAAGCTCGTGGTCAAGCACGACGAGAAGATCATCGATCCGCTGTTTGCACCCTATGAACTGGCAGGCCTCGAGCCGCAGCTGGATGACGCCATCCTGCTTGGATTTCTGCCCAATGGCGAGCCGCGCCTCGCCGTGCCGATCGGCCTGACCGAGGAAACGCTGCCGGCCCCCTTCAAGCTCGCCGATGGCCGCACGCTCTATCGGCAACAGATGCTGCCCGACGAGGTGCTGGGTCAGTTTGCGCAGGCGTCCAGCCTGATGACCTGGAACGCCACCAACCGCTTCTGCGGCAAATGCGGTGCGGCCATGGAAAGCAAGGGCTGGTGGTTACCGGCGCGTCTGTTCTGCCTGCGGGCACATGGCCTTTCCGCGCACCGATCCGGTGGTGATCATGCTGACGATCGACCTGGAGCGCGATCTCTGCCTGCTTGGTCGCAGCCCGCATTTCCCGGAGGGCATGTATTCCTGTCTTGCCGGCTTCCTGGAGCCCGGCGAAACCATCGAAAATGCGGTACGCCGCGAAACACAGGAAGAATCCGGCATCCGCATCGGGCGCGTGCGGTATCACGCCTCGCAGCCCTGGCCGATGCCGCATACGCTGATGATCGGCTGTTATGCCGAGGCGAAGTCACACGATATCCATCTGGACGATAAGGAACTGGAAGACTGCCGCTGGTTCACCCGGGAGGAAACGGCAGCGATGCTGGCCCGCAATACCGGCGTCTCGCAGGGTCCCGGCGAACAGGTGCCGCCACCCAAGGGCGCAATTGCCCACCAGTTGATGCGCGATTGGCTGGACTGGAACGTGCCGTCCTGAGAGCAGTCCGCTCATGGCACGCTCGGAGCGGCTGCTCGAACTCATGCAGGTGCTGCGCCGCTATCGCCAGCCAGTCAGCGGCCGCGTTCTGGCGCAGGAGACGGGCGTCAGCCTGCGCACGCTCTACCGAGACATTGCCAGCCTGCAGTCCCAAGGCGCCGTCATCGAAGGGGAGCCGGGCATCGGCTATGTGCTGAAGCCGGGCTTCATGCTGCCACCGATGATGTTTGGTCGCGAGGAGATCGAGGCCCTGGTTCTGGGATCCCGCTGGGTTGCGCGCAGCGGCGACAAATTCTTGGCAGAGGCGGCGGCCGATGCGCTCGCGAAGATCGCTGCCGTGCTGCCGCAGGAGTTGCGCGACGATCTCGATGCCTCAACGCTGCTGGTCGGCGCAAAACCGGGACCTCTCGAGGTCATCGATCTCTCGATCCTGCGCGATGCCATTCGTCGCGAACGCAAGTTGCAACTGCTCTACACCGACAATGATGGCCGCCAGACCGAGCGCATCGTCTGGCCCTTTGCATTGGGGTTTTTCGAGCAGGTTCGTGTCGTCATCGCATGGTGTGAAATGCGGGGCGATTTCCGGCATTTCCGCACGGACCGTGTGGCGGCGGTGACTGTTCTTGAAGCTCGCTACCTGCGGCGGCGTCAGGCCCTGCTGAAACAATGGCGGGTACAGGAAATCGATTCCCGAAAGACTGCTGACAGAAACTGACAGCATGCCCGCCTATCCTGAGCTCCCATCAAAAGGAGATATGGATATGGCAAGACCCAACCTCATCATACTGTCGGTCGAAGACCCGCTGGCAAGTGTGGCCTTCTACCGCTCAATTCTCGGTCAGGAACCGCGCTTCGAAGTGCCGACATTCTCGTCCTTCGAGATCTCCGGCGGCTGGACGCTTGGGCTTTTGTCGACGAAATCCACGTCGGCTCTGCCGCCGGGCGAGGGCAATCGCATGGAGATCGGTTTCATGGTGGAAAACGAAACGGCAGTCCGGGCGCTCTACGAGGATTGGCAGGCCAAGGGCGTGACGATTGCCGAGGCTCTTGCGGTCAAGGACTTCGGTCCGACCTTCGTCGGATCAGATCCCGACGGTCATCGCCTTCGCGTGTGCCTGAACGACGCTTAGGCTGAAAATAAATCAGGCCCGACAGGGATGTTCGGGCCTTTCGGGCGATCTCCGCCGGCAAAACGGCGGAGATGATCGCGGACTGCAGGGGACGCCGTGGAATCAGCGGCCGTAGACGGCGCTGTTGATTTCCGAGCGCGAAATGCCGAGGTCGCTGAGGGTGTGGTCGCTGAGGCGGCTCAGTTCGCGAACGGCGCGGCGATTGATGGCATACTGTACGAGTTTCTGACGGAAGTTCATCGGGTCTCTCCTTGTTCGGTTGATAAGAAGATACGCAATTGCACAAATAATAAGTAGCGCAATGATCGCAGATTAGGCATGCGTCCGGCGCGTGGCACCGGACACGTTCCTGCCGGAATCCCCGAATTCCAAGGGATTGAAGCGGCATTCAGGCACAAAATCGCCACAAGGATTAACAATGTCTTGAATGCCGCTTAATGTGGCAATGTCGTCAGAGCATGCGCCGCATGGGATGCGCGCCATAAGTGCCGAGGATGCGGACCTTCTCGGAGAAGAACTTCAACTCTTCGAGGGCCTGCGCCACATTCGCATCGGAGGGATGGCCTTCGATGTCGGCATAGAACTGCGTGGCGATGAACTTGCCGCCCAGCTGGTAGCTTTCCAGCTTGGTCATGTTGATGCCGTTGGTCGCGAAGCCGCCGAGCGCCTTGTAGAGCGCGGCCGGAATGTTGCGGACGTTGAAGACGAAGGTGGTGACGATAACGTCTTCAGGCGCCGACCGCGTGATCGGCTGATCCTCCAGCGACAGAACAACGAAACGCGTGACATTGCTTTCCGTGTCCTCGACATTTTCGGCGATGATGTCGAGACCGTAGAGGTCGGCGGCAAGGCGCGGCGCAAGGGCTGCCATCGAGCGATCGCGCAATTCCGAGACGAGCTTGGCAGCACCGGCCGTGTCGCCGGCCACCACCGGCTTCCAGCCATTGGCCCGCACGATCTTGCGGCATTGGCCAAGCGCATGGATATGGCTGTGCACGGTGCGGATCTCGTCCCGCGTCACGCCGGGCAGCACCATCAGCTGGAAACGGATCGGCATGAAATACTCGCCGACGATGTGCAGGCGCGATTCCGGCAGGAGATGATGGATATCGGCGACGCGACCGGCGATCGTGTTCTCGATCGGGATCATCGCCAGATCGGCCTCACCGTTTTCCACCGCAAGGAAGGCATCCTCGAAGGTCTGGCAGGGCAGCGGCTCCATATCCGGAAACATGTCGCGGCAGGCCATGTCGGAATTGGCGCCGTAGTCGCCCTGGAAGGAGATCCGGTTTGTCTTGGTGGTCATTGCTTGTCCGATCAGGCTTTTGCGGAGAGGATTCGCCGGGCTTTTTCAAGATCGGCCGGCGTATCGACGCCGAGCGGAACTGATTTTACGATCTCGACATCGATTCGCATGCCGGCCTCCAGCGCCCGCAACTGTTCGAGCGATTCGCGGCGCTTCGAGCGTCGAAGGCGGTAGCGACACAAATCGTTCAAGGGCCTTGCGGCGATAGGCGTAGAGACCGATGTGATGATAAAGCGGCCCATTGCCATGCGGTGCCGTCGTCCGGGTGAAATAGAGTGCCCTCAGGCGTGTATCGGAAATCGGCGAGCCGACAACCTTCACGACGTTGGGATTGTGTCTTTTCGTCTTCGTCCTCAATCTCGACGGTCAGTGTCGCAATGTCGGTCTGCGGATTTTCCAGCGGTCGCAGGGCTGCACGTATCGTTTCCGGCTCAATGGTCGGCAGATCACCCTGGACATTGATGATGATGTCCGCCTTGCCGTCGGGATCGCTCTTGATCAGCGCCTCATGGATCCTGTCGGAGCCCGACTGGTGGTCCATCCGCGTCATGACGGCTTCGAAACCCGCTGCCGTCACCGCATCGAACGTGTCCTGATGATCGACGGCAACGACGATCCTCCCGGCATTCGCATCGCGTGCGCGCAAGGCCACCTGCACGATCATCGGCAAACCGCAAATATCGGCCAGGGGTTTGCCAGGCAGGCGCGTCGAGGCCATGCGTGCCGGAATAAGGATCAGAGTTCTGTCCAAAATATCGAAATTCATGCTTTGGCCTTCAAAACGCATCGGAAAAGTGTCAAAAGGTCTCAGTCCGGCGTGGATAATCTCTGTTGCAACGCAGAGCCAAAAGACATAGGTTCCGCGCGATTTCAAGATGGGCAGGCATATGTTTGTGCCCGCCGCAAGGGGAGCGTTTGCAGATGAACTCGTATGTGAACATGGGTGTGGGTGCCTTTCTGGGTACGGTCTTCGTACTGATGTCCGTGTCGATCGCATCGGAAGGCATCTTCCACTCGGAAACTCCCGAAAAGGAAGGTTTCGCAATTATCGCCGAAGAAGGCACATCCGAGGCCGGTGGTGCCGCGGAAGTGGCTGAAGTCGACATCAAGCCGCTTCTCGCCGGTGCCGATGCAGCGGCCGGCGCGACCGTGTTCAAGAAATGCGCAAGCTGTCATAACATCGAGAAGGGCGGGCCGAACAAGGTCGGCCCTGGTCTCTGGGGAATTGTCGACCACGCGATCGCCGCACATGAAGGCTTTTCCTATTCGGCCGGCATGAAGACCTTTGCTGAAGCCAACAAGACCTGGACCTACGATCACCTGAGCTACTTCATCGAGGCACCGAAGAAGCACGTTCCGGGTACGGCCATGGGCTTTGCGGGCCTGAAGAAGCCGGACGAGCGCGCCAACCTGATCGCCTATCTGCGCGAGCAGTCCGACACGCCGTCCCCACTGCCGGACGCGTCGGCCGCTGCAACGCCGGCAGCAGAAGGCGAGACACCTGCCGTCGAAACACCGGCCACGGAAACGCCCGCTGCAGAAACACCGGCAACGGAAACGGCTCCGGCCAACTGATTGATCTTCGGCTCTCGATTGAGCTGCAAGAAACAAAGCCCGGCTCGCGCCGGGCTTTTTGCTGTCTTGCGGTAGCGTCTCTATAGCAGAATGTAGGCCCAGGCGGAGACGGAGACCACGCCAAGGGCCGTGGTCAGCGTGATCGTCGAGGAGGCAAGGCCGTGCCCGACATTGAAATGGTTGGCAATCAGCCAGGCATTGACGCCCGTCGGCACGGAAGAGGTCAGCACCAGGGCTGCGGTCCAGCTCTGGTTGAGACCCAGCAACTGACAGGCGCCATAGACGCAAGCCGGCAAAACGACGAGTTTCAGCATGCTGGTGACCGAGGCCATGCCGATGTTCCCCGAGAGACCGTATTTGTCGAGCGCCATGCCGATCGAGATCAAGGCTGCCGGTGCGGCGACCCCGGCGAGCTGATCGACGACGATCTTGACGGGCCCGCCGATTGGAATCCCGATCACATGGGCCAGCGCGCCACAGGCCAGACCGATGACCAGCGGATTGCGGATCAGGTTGCGGCCGATCCCCTTGAGCAGTTTGAGCGGGCTCTGCCCCGGCTTGCCGCTGACCTTGCGCTCTGCGCGCTCCATCAGGATCGTGCCGGCAATCATCATGACCGGCAGATGGACTGACAAAAGGATCGAGATCGCGACGATGCCCTCTTCGCCGACGCTGCGCGAGACGAGCGGCAGGCCGATGAAGACCGTGTTGGCAAAGGCGGAGGACACGCCGGCCAAAACGCCGATTCGCGCATCCTTCGCAAACAGCAAGGTGGCCGCCAGGTGTCCAAGCGTCCAGGTGATCGCGACACCGGAAAAATAGGCAACCCAGAGCGGCCAGGGCGACCCATCGCGAAAATCGGCCTCGGCGATCGTTCGAAACAGCAGAACGGGCACGGCAACCCGGAAAACGAAATCCCCCAGTGCATCGCCGACGGAGGCTTTAAGGTATTGAAATCGGACGATCAGCCATCCGGCAAGGATCAGGATGAAGATCGGAACGACATTGAGAAAGACATCGGACATCAGGCACGTATCCCGTGGAGGCAGACAACCGCCTTACGACATAACGGCTCGAATCGGAATCGTTTTCGGCGCGGCCCAGGGCGCGGTTTGCTATGGGGTAAGTTTTTCCACGCGCGATTGCATTTTGCGATAGGTATCAGCGCTCAAGTGGAAAGCCCCTTTCATGGAAGGATGCACTATGCCCTTTAGCGACCCTCACCATCCTCTGTGGAGGCCGGAAAACTTGCGTCGCGCCATCCATGCCGCGGGCGTGGCACTCTGGTCCTGGAGCGTTGCCGATGACCATTTTTCAATGGACGAGCAGGCCTTCAGGCTCTGGGGGCTTGTCAAAAAGGGCGAGGTGAAATTCGAAGATCTCTCTGAACATATTCACCCTGCCGATCGCGATCGGGTGCGCGCTGCGTTCAAGGCGACGCGCGGCATCATCGGACCCTACGAGATTGACTTCCGCATTCTGGTGGAAGAGGAAATCCGCTGGATTTCCGCGCGGGGTCTGGGCGACGATGCTGCTCTCCATGAGGGGCAGATGTTCGGCGTTTTCCTGGATGTCACCGGCCGCAAACAGGCCGAGGAAGGCAATGAACTGCTCGCCGGCGAAATGAGCCATCGGGTCAAGAATCTGCTGGCGATCGCCGTTGGACTGACCAATATCACCTCGCAATCGACGACCACCGCCAAGGAAATGGCGCAGGAGCTCACGGGTAGACTAACGGCCCTTGGTCGAGCGCATGATCTTGTGCGGCCAATTCCCGGAAGCCAGGGGCATGCCGCCCTTCTGGGCGACCTCCTGTCGGTCCTGCTCTCCCCTTACGAAGATCTGGGTGCATTCAAGGGGCGCATCCGCGTCTCCGTCCCTCGCATGGGCGTCGGCGAGGCTGCGGCGACCGCCTTGTCGCTGGTTTTCCATGAACTGGCGACGAACTCGCTGAAGTATGGCGCGCTCTCCATGGATACGGGCAGTCTCGACCTTTCAGGCCTGACCGACGATGATGAGGTGACGCTGACCTGGACGGAGCGGGGCGGGCCGGCGGTGGAGCCTCCGAACGACGCAGGGGGCTACGGAAGCAAGCTGCTCAACCGCAGCGTATCCGGTCAGCTCGGCGGCAGCATCGCCTATGACTGGTCGGCAAAGGGGGTCGTCGTCACTCTGCGGCTGAAAGGTGACAAGCTGGCCAGGTAGAAGACTGTCGGTATCACCCGGACAACCCGGAATGCATCGCAAGATGCTGTTCAAGAAGATGCTGTTGTCGCCATTTTCGCACAAGAAAAGCATGCAATAATACCTGCCTGTCTGAAGAAACGTCTTTGCAGAAACACTGTGCACGAAGCGATTCGGAAAATTTGGCGCGTCATTGACAGACGCGTAGCGCTGGGCGAGGGGCGCTTGTGATGAATGAAAAATGGTGGCAGGAGCCCGTCGTGCTGGAACTCGACGAAATCGGAAAATACAGGTTCATCCATAATACGCGCGAGGCCGCGGAATGCCTGCTCGATCAATGGCCAGTCCACGACGGCAAGGCCTACAAGGCTGCCATTCGCATGTGCGGCTATGTCCTCAACGGCATGCAGCCGGCAGATTACGCCCGCCAGGACTTCATTGCAGCGGCCGTCGAGGCGCTGATCCATGTCAGGCCGTCGCACTAGGGGGACAGTCGCCAGACAGCTTCGCGTCTATCAGGCTATTTCAGCGGAACATTGAGAGCTGCGACACGTTCATTGCCACACAGGCAGGGGGAATGGCGTCATGGTTCCGAATATTCAGGGTTTTTCCCATCCGGACGATGATCCGCATCTCTCGGGCGACGATCTGGCGCAGAAGGTTCTGCGCTATATCCGCTATGTCGCACTCGTCGATACCTCAGAGCTTTCAGTCTTCGCGCTCGACCGCATGGTGGTGCTGACAGGCTATGTCTCCTGCGAAGCGGAGCGTGGCTGCATCGAGGACGCGGCAGCGTCTGTCATCGGGGTCCATCTGGTCGAAAACCGCGTCGAGGTCCGCGTGAAGCCGAACTGACGCTTGGGGCGCAAACACGTCCTTGCGTTTGCGTTCGGCAGAGCATGCGCGATAAGTCAGCGGGATTGCGAAGGTTGTTGCAGCGACGTTCCGTGGCTCCCGTTCGCTGCAACGAGAGAAGCGAATGAGCCACACCGTGCCCGGGCGGTCCTGCGATACGTGCTCCCTCTGCTGTATCCTGCCCGATATCGACGCGCTGGAGAAACCCGCCAATGCCGTCTGTCATCATTGCACACCGGGTCTGGGATGCCGCATTTATGAGGATCGCCCGCAATTGTGCGCGGATTTTCACTGCCGCTGGATGACGGACCCGGGACTGGACTCCGCATGGGAGCCCGCTCTCGCGCATATGATGGTCTATGCACAAGGCCCGCAGATCACCGTGCTTGTTGATCCCGCCCATCCGGATGCCTACATGCAGTCCCCCTATCGCGAAGACCTGCAGAGATGGGCAGCAGACATCGATGCAAGTGGCGGCTTTGTCATCGTTTTCGTCGGAGACACAGCCATCAAGATCGAGCCGGCCGGCCGCACGCAGGGACGACGTGCATGAACAGCCCGCGGAACTTTCTCGCGCCCTGGCCATTGCTGGGTCTGACCTCCTGGAGTTCCGATGAAACGCGCAGAAATTTTCAGTCCCCTCACCGATATCGATATGAACAGGTTGCACCGTTTGCGGCAGCTTGCCCGGATCATGGATACCGCCATCCGTGTGCCGGGCACTGGCATCCGCCTGGGGGCTGACTCGATTATGGGCCTGTTGCCGATCGTCGGCGATGCCGGCGGCGCTCTTGTGGGTCTTTACATCGTCAACGAGGCACGCAGGCTCGGTGTTCCCTCTCACAAGCTGGCGAGAATGGTCTCCAATGTTGCGCTTGACGGTCTGGTCGGCAGCGTTCCCTTGGTCGGAGACGTTTTCGACGTTTACTTCAAATCGCACCGCCGCAACGTGAAAATCATTCTCGATCATTTCGGCATGCCGGAATGATCCGGTTCGAGGGCGCCCGGTAGATCCGTGCGCAAAGAGTAAAAACGTGAGTGTTTTGAACGCGCCGTTGCCGTGGGACCACAGCAGCCTGCAAACCGCGCGTGCCGGAAACAAAAAGTCAATTTTTCCAACAATGCTTCTTGGATATTAAGGTTCATACTTAATTAGGCACTTTGTCCCAGTGTGGGACATCCAAGAGTTGCAGTCGCGAATGCATCGCTCCCGAAACACCATGATGGTGTGTGCAAATCAAAAATCTCCTTCATCATCCAAGTGTATCGAGGAATTGAAATGCGCAGACCCACCATCCGAACTTCGCTTGTCGCCATGTTTGCAATTCTGGCGCTCCTCCTGGTTGCCTTGTCGGCCTATTCCGTAAACACCATGAGTGCGCTGGCGCACAATACAACCAGGATTGGCGACTATTGGATGGAGCGGGTCGTCACAGCTCGCGAAATCAAGGGCAATATCAATCTGATGCGCCTTGCTTACGCCCGTCAACTTTTGGCAGAGCCGGCTGAGGTCGAAGCGGAAGCCGCGTTTCGCAACGGCATAGAAGCAAGCCTGAAGGAAGCGAAAGCCAAATACGAAGCCGGGATCGAGACGGACAGTGGCCGTCGGTTGTTTGCCGAGATCAAGAAGCAGACAGAGGCCTATATTGCCAATGGCGGCGAGATGACGGCCCTCTTGGAAGCCGGAAAGCTCCCTGAAGCAAAGCAATTTTTCCGGGGAGCGATGAAGGCGCAGTCCGAAGCGGCAAACAAGGCCGTTGGCGATCTCGTCGATTTTATCGTGACTGAATCGTCTCACTATGTCGCCGAAAGCAAGGCCAGCTATGCCTCGGCTTTCTGGATCATGATCTCATCGGCGATCGGTGCCGTGCTCATCGCCATCGGCAGTGCCTTATACGCAATGTCGGGTATCGCCCGACCGATCAATGCGATCACGGCTTCGATGACCCGACTTGCCAAGGGGGATGTCGAATCGCAAATCCCGTTCAACGGCCGCGCCGATGAAGTCGGCGCCATGGCAGGTGCAGTCGAAGTGTTTCGCCAGACGGCGCTCGCCAAGATCGAATCCGACCGCCTGATCGAGGCCAATCGCTCGCAGACGGAAAAAGATCGGATGCGCACGGAAGAAGCCGACCGCATTCGGGCCAAAGAAATGGCGCAGGCTACATCCGGCCTCGGCGAAGGCCTGAAGCACCTCTCGAAGGGCGATCTGACGTTCCAGCTCATCGAACCTTTCGCCACGGATTTTGAAACGCTGCGCGCCGACTTCAATTCCGCCGTCGGTCAACTCTCCGAAACCCTGAGCGCCGTCGCAGACGCGACCGGGGCTATCGACAATGGCAGCCGTGAAATCAGCAGCAGTGCCGACGACCTGTCCAAGCGAACCGAGCAGCAAGCGGCTTCGCTTGAGGAGACCGCAGCGGCACTCGACCAGATCACTGTCAATGTCGCCAATTCGTCAAAGCGCGCTGACGAAGCGCGCAAGGCTGCAGTTCTCGCCAATGAGAGTGCCGCCCAGTCGGGCATGGTCGTCGCCAACGCGGTCGATGCCATGCAGAAAATCGAGCAGTCCTCGAATGAGATCTCCAACATTATCGGGGTGATCGACGAGATCGCCTTCCAGACAAACCTTCTGGCCCTGAATGCCGGTGTCGAGGCCGCTCGTGCAGGCGATGCAGGCAAGGGCTTTGCAGTCGTCGCCCAGGAAGTCCGTGAGCTGGCACAGCGGTCCGCGAAGGCCGCCAAGGAGATCAAGGACCTGATTCGCAATTCCTCTGTCCAGGTTCAAAGTGGCGTCAAGCTGGTCAGCGATACCGGCAATGCGCTGAAGACCATCGAAGGCTATATCGTCACCGTCAACCAGCACATGGACTCGATTGCGACATCTGCAAAAGAGCAATCAGTCGGACTGGGCGAGGTCAACACGGCCGTCAACCAGATGGACCAGGTGACCCAGCAGAATGCTGCCATGGTCGAAGAGACGAGTGCGGCTGGCGCAACGCTCGCCAATGAAAGCGGTCGCCTGCGCGAATTGATCTCGCAGTTCCAACTCGGTGGCGCACTTCGTCAAACGGCGTCTGCCATGAAGGTGGCCGATACCCACCACCGTCCGGTTGCCTCTCCTGCAAAGCGGTTGGCGAACAAGGTCGCAAGCGCTTTCTCAGGCAATGCAGCCGTCAAGGAAAGCTGGGAGGAGTTCTGATCGCTCCCGCTGGCACCCGGGCATAGCCATGGGTGCCAGATGAGGCGATGACGCCTCATGGCCATCCGGACCTGGATGCGAGAACGCCGTCTGCGGCTTTACCGCACTCTTCCAAGGCTGTTTGCCGGCTTCGTCGGTTAATCCGGGGCGGGACGCAAGTTCCGCCCTTTTCCGTCGGCCGTGGTAAAATCTCTCAATTGGGAAGGC